>NZ_JARVSR010000001.1:0-494191 GCF_030209075.1 Pseudomonas sp. lyk4-R2A-10
CAGGACGGTATCGATCTCCGTGGCCGAGGTGCCGAGTTCGATGACGCGGTCGCCGGCGTTATCGACCACATAGGTATCGTTGCCGGCGCCACCATTCATGATGTCGGCGCCAGTGCTGCCATCCAGCGAGTTGTTGCCGGAGTTGCCGATCAGAACGTTGTTCAAGGCGTTGCCGAATCCGTTGATACTCTCGCTGCCAAGCAACGTGAGATTCTCCAGGTTGGCGCCCAGAGCGTAATTGATCCAGGAAAGGACAGTATCGACTTCGGTCAGGGCTATCCCGCGTTCGATGACCACATCGCCGGCGTTTTCCACCAGATAGGTGTCGTTGCCGGCCCCTCCCTCCATGACGTCCGCACCACCTTTGCCATCCAGAACGTTGTCCAGATCGTTACCGATCAGAGTGTCACTGAAGTTGGAGCCGATCGCATTTTCAATCCTGGCACCAAAAGCGATTGCCAGACCCTGATTGAATTGCGTCATGGTTGTCAGGTCGAGGAAGGATTTACCGATCTGGCTGAACTGTCCTTCATTGAGGTTGATCCGGACTGCGTTTGCCTGGTTGCTGCCATCGATGGTGTCATTGCCGCCCGCATCCCAGATTGTTTCGAAAACCGACTGGTCGGCAGCCCAGCTGTAGGTCGTGTTGCCCGTCTGCCATTGCGTGTTGGCGCCGTAGATTTGTTGAATCGCCGCAATATCCAGCAGCATCGGCGTCGTGGGTTGAAAGCTATACGCATCGTTATAGCTCATGATCGTGTAGCGAACGTCATCGAGGATTGACGGAAGCGTATTGAAATTTGAGATGCCGAAGCTGAACGGGTGTTTCAGGCCCAGGGCGTGACCGATTTCATGTGCGAAGGTGAGGTAGTCGTAAGAGCCTTTTACTGGATCAGGGCTGTCGGTTTCCGGGCCGATCCAGACGTCGCCTGCGCGGGGCGAATCGTCTGGAAGGTAGGCCCAGGCGACAGTGCCCGAAGGCATATTCGAATAACCACCGAAACGCAGATCACCGACATTGGTCGTTGTTTCATTGACGAAACTGAATTTCACATTGGCAACCGAGCTCCAGCCAGCGAGCGCGGATTGAACCGCTATTTTCTGAGCGTCAGTCAGCGCGAACGCATTTCGGTTCTCGTTGTTGCTGCTGTAAATGCTGTTGAACACCGACTGGCCTGGCGTGATAAAGCTATAGGTCAGACTCGTGATGCCATTCCCGTTAATGGGCATGTACATCCACTTGCTACCAAAGAGCAGGCTGTCAATCAGAAAGTTGCCGGTCAATTTTACTGACGAGCTGTACGAGTAACCAATCGGGCTGGGCATGCGGATTTCCTGAGTGCTCTGCGGCCCTTCCTGGATGCGGCCGCTACAAAAAAAGAAGCGATTTTGCACGAGTCACAGTGAGTTTGACATCACTGTGCCACTATTTTTCGGATCAATGGCGTCAAATTGCTGACTTGGCGGAATGTATCGGCGATTACAGTAGAATCCTGAGGCTGTTTCAGTGCCGTTTGTCCAGGAACCTCATCTCTTATGACCGTCACCGCTCCAACGCTCATCCGCGAAACCTTCCCTGTCGGTCCTCTGCAGTGCAACTGCACGATCATCGGCGATCCGATTACCAAAAAAGCCATCGTTGTCGATCCGGGCGGCAATTCTGACCTGATCATGGCTCGCCTCGATGCGCTCGGTCTGAAAGTGGTCAGCATCATTCACACCCACGCGCACCTCGATCACTTCCTGGCTTCCGGCCAGATGAAAGAGAAGACCGGCGCCACGTTGCACCTGCATAAAGAGGATCAGTTCCTGTGGGACAACCTCGAGATGCAATGCCAGATGTTTGGTGTGCCTTATACCCCGGTGCCGTCACCGGATCGCTGGTTGAGCGACGATGAAGAGCTGGCCTGTGGCTGTGGCGTGGCGTTGCACACGCCGGGGCATACACCAGGTTCCATGAGCTTCTGGTTTTCCGAGGCTAAGCTGTTGATAGCCGGCGACACGCTGTTTCGTCGCGGAGTAGGGCGCACGGATTTGTGGGGCGGCGATCAGGCGACCATCGTGCGATCGATCAAGCAGCGGCTGTACACCCTGGATGAAGACGCGACCGTTGTGGCCGGGCATGGTCCGGATACGCGTCTGGGGGATGAAATGCGCGAGAACCCGTTTGTGCGTGCCTAAACATTTTGTCACGGGTGCCCAGCGGAATTTTTGTGCATTGTCATGATCCAACGCCCGCACGGGCCAATTGCCAATGGCCGCGGCATCACAGAATGCAAAATGTAGGAGCACTCCATGTTCACCACGCGTCGTTTGATTATTGTCGCTACTGCCGTGGCCGTCTTGTCCGGCTGCGCCTCGCCCAACCCGTATGACAATCAGGGTCAGGCCGACGGAGGCTCTCAGGGCATGAGCAAAACCGCCAAGTACGGTGGCCTCGGTGCACTGGCCGGCGCGCTGGCCGGTGCCGCCATCGACCACAACAACCGCGGCAAGGGTGCGCTGATCGGTGCAGCCGTCGTCGGTGCCTCGGCCGCCGGTTACGGCTACTACGCTGACCAGCAGGAGAAAAAACTGCGCGCCAGCATGGCCAACACCGGGGTTGAAGTGCAGCGTCAGGGCGACCAGATCAAGCTGATCATGCCGGGCAACATCACCTTCGCCACCGATTCGGCGAACATCGCTTCCAGCTTCTATCAGCCGCTGAACAATCTGGCCAACTCGCTCAAAGAGTTCAACCAGAACCAGATCGAAATCGTCGGCTACACCGACAGCACCGGCAGCCGCCAGCACAACATGGACCTGTCCCAGCGTCGTGCGCAGAGCGTGGCGACCTACCTGACTTCGCAGGGTGTAAGCGGTGCCAACCTGAGCGCCCGCGGTGCCGGCCCGGATAACCCGATCGCCAGCAACGGTGACGTCAACGGCCGGGCGCAGAACCGTCGCGTCGAGGTCAACCTCAAGGCAATCCCGGGCCAGCAGTATCAACAGGGTGGGCAGCCTGTGCAGCAGTACTGATCATCAGAAGATAGACACTATTGATATCTGATCGCCTGCGAATTCTTTGGCATGTGATTCGGATATTGGATTGGGATGCCCGAGTTTGTTTCAGCACTCGGGCTTCCTGCATTCAGGCAAAAATTCTGTTTGAAGTGGGACTTCTGATTGTTGATGTCTTTGCAGGATTTGAGCTGTCTGAAGGGAATTCAAATTGAGACGCTCAAATGAATCACAACAATAACTTCAATCTCTTGCGACTGATTTTTGCTCTGTTGGTCGTCTACTCACATTCTTTTGCTCTTTTGGGTATGCGGGAGCCAGAAATATTCGGAAGGCCTCTGGGAAATGTTGCAGTTCATGGTTTTTTCGTAATCAGTGGTTATCTGATCACTGAAAGTTTTCTGAGATCTCCAAAGCTTTTTGCTTTTTTCTGGAACCGAGCGCTGCGTATCCTTCCGGGGTTGATAGTGGCCCTCGTATTTACGAGGGCGATATATCCGGTATTTGATAGCTTTAAAAGTAATCCCATACAGTATGTAGCCAATGGTCCGGTCTGGACATTGACATGGGAGGTTGTCTGTTACGCCAGCGTGGCTCTGATTGGAGTGATGGGGGTGCTCGGGCGTAATGCCATGCCTACATTGTTTGTCGTTTTGTGGATCGTTTATCTCGCAAATACGGGAAATACCAGCAATTTTTACGGTGTGATTGCACCGCTGATGATGATGTTTTCAGCGGGGATATTCCTTCGAGTAGCAAACGATTTCACCAATCTTAAAAAGTGTGCTGCTCCAGTATTTTGTCTATTGCTTTTCGCTGTTCATGAATCGACAGCTGGAAATATCCTCGATCTGATCAATTCCCGTATTGATTTTTTATGGGGGCCTGAGCTGACAGGAGCGGATGTTGTGAGAATTGCTTATCTGGCTGCTTTTCCAGTTTTTATTGTGGGTATTTCTCTTTCAATGCCGCCGCTTGTCAACTTGAAGGACGACATTTCTTATGGCATTTACGTTTACGGATGGCCTTTGGCCCAGGTAATGGTTGCCCTTTCTACCAAGACTGATTTCAGACTGACACCTTTGTGGCTGTTCGTGTGTGGAGTGCTGGTCACGCTACCGATTGCCTGGTGCTCGTGGCGTTTTGTCGAAAGGCCGGCGCTCCGATTGAAAATTCGTCCAAGCCTTGGCTTCCCCAAACCGAGCACCAGCAATCACTAACTTAACCTGGTGTTCAGTTGAATTGTCGGTGGTGAGAGGGATCTGAGCTGCAGGCTTATTCTAGGCAAAAAAACCGCCCGACCTTCAACAGGTGGGGCGGTATTTGAAAAACAATTACTTCTTCAGGCCGTAATGCTCATCAAGCATGCCCGGCGAGTTCGGGGTCTTCGGCGCGTAGTCACGCGGAGGTTCCTGATCCCGTGGTGGTGTCAGGCGTTCCCGTGGGGCCTGTGCTGCTTCAGAGTGCAGCGAGGCGAGCAAGCGTTGACGGGTCTGCTCGTCCAGGGCCAGGCGGTTGGCGCCGTCGGCGAGGTGATCCTGCACTTCCTGATAGCTCTGGGTCAGTTTCTTGACCAGATTGGCGGTGCTGTTGAAGTGGGTCACCACTTCGTTCTGATAACTGTCGAAACGTTCCTGAATATCATCCAGTTGACGCTGCGTGCGGCTGGGCGCGGCGTTCGGCGCAACGCGAGCGATCAGGAAACCAATGGCGACACCCACAACCAGGGCAAGAGTCGGTAACAACCAAACTAAGAGCGAGTGTTCCACGAGTCCTTCCTCTATAAACGGCTTTGCTTTACGTTAACGGCTCGAACCTGCGCTGTATACCGCGATTCACTCGCAATAGACTGGCACAGACAATTTGCTAGACGAGTCGACCCGATCCGAGGTCACGGAGTTCCTTCCTTGCTGATGCGTGAAACCCCTGTAGTGATTGATGGCCCGGTGGGGCAACTTGAGTCTTTGTATCTGGACAATGAGCAGCCACGCGGCATCGCGCTGATCTGCCACCCGAACCCGGTGCAGGGCGGCACCATGCTCAACAAGGTCGTCTCGACCCTGCAGCGCACCGCGCGCGACGCGGGTCTTATCACCTTGCGCTTCAACTATCGCGGCGTCGGTGCCAGCGAAGGTTCCCATGACATGGGCACTGGTGAGGTCGACGACGCCCAGGCCGCTGCCGCCTGGTTGCTGGAAAAGCATCCGGAGCTGCCGTTGACCCTGTTCGGCTTCTCTTTCGGCGGATTTGTTGCAGCAAGTCTCGGCGGTCGTCTCGAAGCCCAAGGCATTCAGCTCAAGCACCTGTTCATGGTCGCGCCGGCGGTGATGCGCCTGGGCGAGCAGGATCAACTGCCGCAGCAGGGCGAGTTGACCGTGATCCAGCCGGAAACAGACGAAGTGATCGATCCGCCGCTGGTCTACGACTGGTCTGAAAAACTCCCGCGCCCCCATGAGCTACTGAAAGTGGCAGAATGCGGACACTTTTTTCATGGCAAGCTGACCGATCTCAAGGATCTGATCCTGCCGCGTCTCTCGAATTGATTGCAGTCTGACAAGCGATTACCCATGACGAACCGTACCCGCATCCTCACCGGCATCACCACCACCGGCACCCCGCACCTGGGCAACTACGCCGGTGCCATTCGCCCGGCGATTCTCGCCAGCCGCGACAGCAATGCCGACTCGTTCTACTTCCTGGCCGACTATCACGCCCTGATCAAGTGCGATGACCCGCTGCGCATCCAGCGCTCGCGTCTGGAAATCGCCGCGACCTGGCTGGCCGGTGGCCTGGATGTGGATCGCGTGACCTTCTACCGTCAGTCCGACATTCCGGAAATCCCCGAGCTGACCTGGCTGCTGACCTGCGTTGCCGCCAAAGGCCTGCTCAACCGCGCCCATGCTTACAAGGCTTCGGTGGACAAGAATGTCGAGACCGGCGAAGACCCGGATGCCGGCATCACGATGGGTTTGTACAGCTATCCGGTACTGATGGCGGCGGACATTCTGATGTTCAACGCGCACAAGGTGCCGGTCGGTCGCGATCAGATCCAGCACGTGGAAATGGCCCGTGATATCGGCCAGCGCTTCAACCACCTGTTCGGCCAGGGCAAGGAGTTCTTCACCATGCCCGAAGCGCTGATCGAGGAAAGCGTGGCCACGTTGCCGGGCCTGGACGGTCGCAAGATGTCCAAGAGCTACGACAACACCATCCCGCTGTTCACCAGCGCCAAGGACATGAAGGACGCGATTTCACGGATCGTTACCGACTCCCGTGCGCCAGGCGAAGCGAAAGATCCGGACAACTCGCACCTGTTCACCCTGTTCCAGGCGTTCGCCACACCGGCGCAGGCTGATGAGTTCCGCAGCGAGCTGCTGGGCGGTCTGGGTTGGGGCGAGGCGAAGAACCGTCTGTTCCAGTTGCTCGACAACGAGCTGGGCGAATCCCGCGAGCGTTATCACCAGTTGATCGAGCGTCCGGCAGATCTGGAAGACATCCTGCAACACGGCGCCAAGAAGGCTCGTGCGGTGGCGACGCCGTTCCTCAACGAGTTGCGCGAAGCGGTCGGCCTGCGCTCCTTCGTCAGTCAGGTTCAGGTGGCTGCGACCACCAAGAAGAAAGCTGCGAAAGCCGCACGTTTCGTCAGCTTCCGTGAAGACGACGGCAGCTTCCGTTTCCGTCTGCTGGCGGCTGACGGCGAGCAACTGCTGCTGTCGCGCAACTTTGCCGACGGTAAAACCGCCGGTCAGGTGACCAAACAACTGCAATCGGGTCAGGCGCTGGATGTACGCAGCGAAGACCTGAGCTTCAGCGTCTGGCTGGAAGGCGAGTGCGTCGGCGACAGCCCGGCGTTCGCCGACGCTGCTGCGCGAGACGCGGCCATCGAGGCCTTGCGGATCGCTCTGACACCGATTCAGGAATAATCAACGGGCCGGCCCGACCAAGGGCCGATTGCCATTCCCACGGGCCATCGCTACAGTGACGGCCCGTTTTTGTTGCCTTGCTAACGAATTATGACGCCCCTAGAACGATATCAAGCTGATCTGAAACGCCCGGATTTCTTCCATGATGCGGCGCAGGAAACTGCCGTGCGTCATCTGCAACGCCTGTATGACGATCTGATCGCGGCCGAGCAGAACAAGCCGGGTTTGCTGGGCAAGCTGTTTGGCAAAAAGGATCAGACGCCGGTCAAGGGCCTGTACTTCTGGGGCGGCGTGGGTCGCGGCAAGACTTACCTGGTGGACACCTTCTTCGAAGCGCTGCCATTCAAGGAAAAGACCCGCACTCACTTCCACCGCTTCATGAAGCGTGTACACGAAGAGATGAAAACCCTCGGCGGCGAGAAAAACCCGCTGACCATCATCGCCAAGCGTTTTGCGACTGAATCGCGGGTCATCTGCTTCGATGAATTCTTCGTCTCCGACATCACCGACGCCATGATCCTCGGCACGCTGATGGAAGAGCTGTTCAAGAACGGCGTGACCCTGGTCGCCACTTCGAACATCGTGCCGGACGGCCTGTACAAGGACGGCCTGCAACGCGCGCGCTTCCTGCCGGCCATCGCGCTGATCAAGCAGAACACCGAGATCGTCAACGTCGACAGCGGCGTCGACTACCGTCTGCGCCACCTCGAACAAGCGGAGCTGTTCCACTATCCGCTGGACGAAGCCGCCCACGAAAGCCTGCGCAAGAGCTTCCGCGCGCTGACGCCTGAGTGCACGGCGGCGGTGGAAAACGATGTGCTGATCATCGAGAACCGCGAAATCCGTGCCCTGCGTACTTGCGATGACGTGGCCTGGTTCGATTTCCGCGAACTGTGCGACGGCCCGCGCAGCCAGAACGACTACATCGAACTGGGCAAGATCTTCCACGCCGTGCTGCTCAGTGGCGTGGAGCAGATGAGCGTCACCACCGACGACATCGCCCGCCGCTTCATCAACATGGTCGACGAGTTCTACGACCGTAACGTCAAACTGATCATTTCTGCCGAAGTCGAGTTGAAAGACCTGTACACCGGCGGGCGTCTGACGTTCGAGTTCCAGCGTACCCTCAGCCGTCTGCTGGAGATGCAATCGCACGAATTCCTGTCCCGGGCGCACAAGCCTTAAGCGGATTCGGCAAACAAAAAGGGCCTGCAGATGCAGGCCCTTTTTTGTGTCTGGTCGAATCGTCAGGCAGCTTGCTGGAACTGCTGCCGGTACTGGTTCGGCGACAGTTCGGTGTGCTGGCGGAACAGCCGTGCGAAGAAACTCGCATCGTCGTAGCCGACTTCGTAGCTGATGGTCTTGATGCTCTTGCGACTGCCGGAGAGCAAGCCCTTGGCAGTCTCGATGCGCAGCCGTTGCAGGTAGTGCAGTGGCTTGTCACCGGTGGCGGTCTGGAAGCGGCGCATGAAGTTACGGATGCTCATGCCGTGCTCGCGGGCCACGTCTTCGAAGCGGAACTTGTCGGCGAAATGCTCTTCGAGCCAGTGCTGGATCTGCAGGATGATCACGTCCTGATGCAGTTTCTGGCCACCGAAACCAATGCGACCCGGTGCATAGCTGCGTTGGACTTCATAGAGAATGTCGCGGGCCACAGCCTGAGCCACATTGGCGCCGCAGAAGCGCTCGATCAGATAAATGTAGAGATCGCAGGCTGAGGTCGTACCGCCGGCGCAGTACAGGTTGTCGGCGTCGGTCAGGTGCTTGTCCTGATTGAGATAGACCTGCGGGAAACGCTCGGCGAAGGCGTTGAAGAAACGCCAGTAGGTGGTCGCTTCCTTGCCGTTGAGCAACCCGGCCTCGGCCAGCCAGAACACCCCGGTGGCCTCGCCGCAGAGCACCGCGCCCCGGGCATGCTGTTCGCGCAGCCACGGCAGGATCTGTGGGTAACGGTGGCACAGCGTATCGAAATCGTCCCAGAACGCCGGGAGGATGATGACGTCGGCGTTTTCCAGGCCGCCGTCCACCGGCATGACCACGTCACTGAAGCTGTTGACCGGTTTGCCGTCGGGGCTGACCAGGCGGGTTTCGAACGCCGGAGTCAGGCCGTGGCCCAGTTGTTTGCCGTAACGCAGGCTGGCCAGATGGAAGAAATCCTTGGCTTGCATGAGGGTGGAAGCGAAAACCCGGTCGATCGCCAGGATGCTGACGCGCCGCAAGGGCGTGGAGACTTGCTTGGACATAATTCAACTTTTGTTTTTATAAGGGAAAGTGGTCACCAGACGGCTGGATCGTCTTATTTTTTGTCGGATGTGTCCAGTGTCCTGTATCGGAAGCGAGGCTTAGTCTCTGAAGGTCTGATCCCTCCAACAATAAATAAAAGGTGCCGCATGATTCCCAGAACCTTGTTCAGCTCCGAGCACGAATTGTTCCGCGACAGCGTACGAACCTTCCTCGAAAAAGAGGCCGTGCCGTTCCATGGGCAATGGGAAAAACAAGGCTACATCGACCGCAAACTGTGGAACAAGGCAGGGGAGGCGGGGATGCTCTGCTCGAACCTGCCGGAGGAATACGGCGGGTTGGGGGCGGACTTTCTTTACAGCGCGGTCGTGATCGAAGAAGTCGGGCGGCTGGGTTTGACCGGTATCGGTTTTTCACTGCATTCGGACATCGTCGCGCCGTACATCCTGCATTACGGCAGCGAAGCGCTGAAGCAGAAATACCTGCCGAAACTGGTGTCTGGCGAGATGGTTACCGCGATCGCCATGACCGAGCCCGGCGCCGGTTCCGACCTGCAAGGGGTCAAGACCACGGCGGTACTGGATGGCGACGAATATGTGATCAACGGTTCGAAAACCTTTATCACCAACGGCTTCCTGGCGGATCTGGTGATTGTCGTGGCCAAGACCGATCCCAAGGCCGGTGCCAAGGGTACCAGCCTGTTTCTGGTGGAGGCGAACACACCGGGCTTCGACAAGGGCAAACGCCTGGATAAGGTCGGAATGAAGGCTCAGGACACGTCGGAATTGTTCTTCCAGGACGTGCGCGTGCCGAAAGAAAACCTCTTGGGTCAGGCCGGGGCGGGATTTGCCTATCTGATGCAGGAACTGCCGCAGGAGCGTCTGACTGTGGCGATTGGCGGTCTGGCTTCAGCCGAGGCGGCGCTGCAATGGACGCTGGATTACACCCGCGAGCGCAAGGCGTTCGGCAAGTCGATTGCCGACTTCCAGAATACCCGCTTCAAACTGGCGGAAATGGCCACCGAGATTCAGATCGGCCGGGTGTTCGTCGACCGCTGCCTTGAGCTGCATCTGCAAGGCAAGCTGGATGTGCCGACGGCGGCGATGGCCAAGTACTGGGGCACCGACCTGCAATGCAAGGTGCTCGACGAGTGCGTGCAACTGCATGGCGGTTACGGTTTCATGTGGGAATACCCGGTGGCCCGGGCCTGGGCGGATGCGCGGGTGCAGCGCATCTATGCCGGCACCAATGAAATCATGAAGGAGATCATTGCGCGGTCGCTTTGAGTTTTGCAGTGAGTTGACTGGCCCCTTCGCGAGCAGGCTCGCTCCCACAATCATCACGCTGTACCTGTGGGAGCGAGCCTGGTCGCGAAGCTTTTAGCGGCTGATCACGGCGCCGGGTTCGGATAATCCTTGTGAATCGCTTCGATCCCTTCCAGCACTTCCTTCGACAGTTTCAGCTCGTAGCTCGCAATGTTGCTGTCCAGCTGTTCCAGCGTCGTCGCCCCGATGATGTTGCTGGTGACGAACGGTTGCTGATTCACAAAGGCCAGGGCCATTTGTGCCGGATCCAGGCCGTGTTCACGGGCCAGCGCCACGTAACGGCTGCATGCTGCTTCCGATTGCGGGTTGAAATAGCGGCTGAAACGGCTGTAGAGGCTCAGGCGGCCTTTCGGTGGACGCGCCCCACCTTCGTACTTGCCCGACAGGAAACCGAACGCCAGCGGCGAATAGGCGAGCAGGCCGCATTGTTCACGGATGGCGATTTCCGCCAGACCGATCTCGAAACTGCGGTTGAGCAGGTTGTACGGGTTCT
Organism: Pseudomonas sp. lyk4-R2A-10; assembly: GCF_030209075.1. Classification (NCBI taxonomy): domain Bacteria; kingdom Pseudomonadati; phylum Pseudomonadota; class Gammaproteobacteria; order Pseudomonadales; family Pseudomonadaceae; genus Pseudomonas; species Pseudomonas sp. lyk4-R2A-10. Next base: position 10,983 of record NZ_JARVSR010000001.1, read on the forward strand.
GGATCGAGACAGCGCGCGGCCAGCCACGGGCTTCGGCCAGGGCGAGAAATCGCATGGTGCCCCACGGCGTTTCGTTGGACAAACCGATGTGGCGGATCTTGCCGGCCTTCACTTGCTCATCGAGCGCCTCAAGGGTGTCTTCGAGCGGCGTCAGGTTGGCTTCGGTCTGGTGCTTGTAGCCCAGCTGTCCGAAAAAGTTGGTGCTGCGCTCCGGCCAGTGCAACTGGTAGAGGTCGATGTAGTCGGTCTGCAGGCGCTTGAGGCTGGCGTCCACGGCCTCGGTGATGTGCTGGCGGTTGTGGCGCAGGTTCTTGTCGCGGATGTAGTCGATGGTGTTGCCGGGGCCGGCGATCTTGCTGGCGAGAATCCAGTCGGCGCGGTCGCCACGGCTCTTGAAGTAATTGCCGATGTAGCGCTCGGTGGTGGCGTAGGTGTCGGCTTTTGGCGGCACCGGGTACATTTCGGCAGTGTCGAGGAAATTGATCCCGGCCTCTTTTGCCCGTTCGATCTGGGCGAAGGCTTCAGCTTCAGTGTTTTGCTCGCCCCAGGTCATGGTGCCGAGGCAGATTGCACTCACGTTCAGGTCGGTACGGCCTAGCTGGCGATAGTCCATCGGGTGCTCCTTGGGCAAAACAAGCATAAAAGCAGGTTGAAATTTTTTTCGCAATCTGCATAATTGCCGACCTCTTTCTGCAGTGGAAGTGATGCCCCGCCGCCGAAGAATCTTGCCGTTGAACGGACGCGCCGACCCGAGCCCCCGAAAGCGTCTGTATCCGGCTGCCTTTGACTTGTCAAAGTACGCACTATTCAGTAAGATCCGCCGTCTTATTTACAGGCGGCCCCTGAGGCTATAAAGAATGAAAACTTTTACTGCTAAACCGGAAACAGTAAAGCGCGACTGGTTTGTCGTCGACGCTGCTGGTCAGACCCTGGGTCGTCTGGCCACCGAAATCGCGAGCCGTCTGCGTGGCAAGCACAAGCCTGAGTACACTCCTCACGTTGACACCGGCGACTACATCGTCGTAATCAACGCTGAGCAGATCCGTGTTACCGGCGCTAAAACCACTGACAAAATGTACTACTCCCACTCCGGTTTCCCGGGCGGCATCAAGTCGATCAACTTTGAAAAGCTGATCGCCAAGGCCCCTGAGCGCGTGATCGAGACCGCGGTTAAAGGCATGCTGCCTAAAAACCCACTGGGTCGCGACATGTACCGTAAGCTGAAAGTCTATGCGGGCGCTGCACACCCTCATACTGCTCAGCAGCCCCAAGAACTGAAGATTTAACGGAATAGTTCATTATGTCGGCGACTCAAAATTACGGCACTGGCCGTCGCAAGACCGCAACCGCACGCGTTTTCCTGCGTCCGGGTACTGGTAACATCTCCATCAACAACCGCTCCCTGGACACGTTCTTCGGTCGCGAAACTGCCCGCATGGTAGTTCGTCAGCCGCTGGAACTGACTGAGACTGTCGAGAAGTTCGACATCTACGTCACCGTCATCGGTGGTGGTGTAAGTGGTCAGGCTGGCGCAATCCGTCACGGCATCACTCGCGCTCTGATGGACTACGACGAAACCCTGCGTAGCGCTCTGCGCAAAGCTGGCTTCGTTACCCGCGACGCCCGTGAAGTTGAACGTAAGAAAGTTGGTCTGCGTAAAGCGCGTAAGCGTCCGCAGTACTCGAAGCGTTAATTTCGCTTCCACGTTCAAAAAGAACGCCCGATTCCTCACGGAACCGGGCGTTTTTTTATGCGTGCGATTTCTTGAATAATTGCGCTGTGACAACTTGCCACATTCGTAGACCCCCTATACTACAAGGCTTGAGGGCCAGCCCTCCGGGTAATTACCTTGTCAGAATTGGGGGTTTTCATTACCATTCGGCAAAATTTTTATAAGTACATAGTTTCAATTTAGTAGACGCCTGATTTAACAGGCCACAAAGCTGATGGGAGAGGACTGAATGAGCAATGACGGCGTGAATGCAGGCCGGCGTCGCTTCTTGGTAGCAGCCACATCCGTGGTGGGTGCTGCAGGAGCGGTGGGGGCTGCGGTCCCGTTCGTGGGGTCATGGTTTCCCAGTGCCAAGGCGAAAGCTGCCGGAGCACCGGTGAAAGTGAATGTCAGCAAAATCGAGCCAGGACAGCAGATGATTGCTGAATGGCGCGGCCAGCCGGTGTTCATTGTCCGCCGTACCGAGGAAATCCTGGGGAATCTCAAAAAGATCGAAGGCCAACTCTCCGATCCGACCTCCAAAAACTCCACGCAACCCACTTATGTCGACCCTGAAGTGCGTTCGATCAAGCCGGAAATCCTCCTGCTGATCGGGATCTGCACTCACCTGGGTTGCTCACCGACCTTCCGTCCCGAAGTGGCACCCGCGGATCTGGGCAAAGACTGGGTAGGCGGTTATTTCTGCCCTTGCCACGGTTCCCACTACGATCTGGCTGGCCGCGTCTACAAGTCGCAACCTGCGCCTTTGAACCTGCCAGTACCCCCGCATTCCTATGAGACCGATGACCTGATTGTCATTGGCGTCGATACGGAGAAAGCGTGATGAGCAAGTTCATGGATTGGGTTGATGCACGCTTCCCCGCCACCAAAATGTGGGAAGACCATCTCAGCAAGTATTACGCGCCAAAAAACTTCAACTTCTTCTATTTCTTCGGCTCGCTGGCGCTGCTCGTTCTGGTCAACCAGATCGTCACCGGCGTCTGGCTGACCATGAGCTACACCCCGTCGGCGGAAGAAGCGTTCGCTTCCGTCGAATACATCATGCGCGACGTCGAGTACGGTTCGATCCTGCGCCTGCTGCACTCCACCGGCGCTTCGGCGTTCTTCATCGTGGTCTATCTGCACATGTTCCGTGGCCTGCTCTACGGTTCGTACCAGAAGCCGCGTGAGCTGGTGTGGGTCTTCGGCATGCTGATCTACCTGGCGCTGATGGCTGAAGCCTTCATGGGTTACCTGCTGCCGTGGGGCCAGATGTCCTACTGGGGTGCCCAGGTGATCATCTCGCTGTTCGGCGCGATTCCGGTCATCGGCAACGACCTGACCCAGTGGATCCGTGGTGACTACCTGATTTCCGGAATCACCCTGAACCGCTTCTTCGCCCTGCACGTGGTTGCGCTGCCTATCGTGATTCTCGGTCTGGTGGTGCTGCACATCCTGGCATTGCACGAAGTCGGTTCGAACAACCCGGACGGCGTGGACATCAAGAAGCACAAAGACGAAAACGGTATCCCGCTGGACGGCATCGCCTTCCACCCGTACTACACCGTGAAAGATATCGTCGGCGTTGTGGTGTTCCTGTTCATCTTCTGCTTCATTGTGTTCTTCTTCCCGGAAATGGGCGGTTACTTCCTCGAAAAACCTAACTTCGAGCAGGCCAACCCGTTCAAGACCCCAGAGCACATTGCACCGGTCTGGTACTTCACACCGTTCTACGCAATTTTGCGGGCGGTCCCTGACAAGCTCATGGGCGTTATCGCCATGGGTGCCGCGATTGCGGTGCTGTTCGTCCTGCCGTGGCTCGACCGCAGCCCGGTCAAGTCGATGCGTTACAAAGGCTGGATGAGCAAGATCTGGCTGGTGGTGTTCTGCATTTCGTTCGTGATCCTCGGCATTCTGGGCGTTCTGGCCCCGACGCCAGGCCGTACGCTGCTGTCGCAGGTCTGCACCTTCCTGTACTTCGCCTATTTCATTCTGATGCCGTTCTACACCAGGCTCGAGAAGACCAAACCGGTTCCGGAAAGGGTGACTGGCTGATGAAAAAGTTATTTTTTGCTCTGATTTTTGCTGCTCTGCCAGTGCTGTCTTTCGCGGCCGAACACGGTGGTCCGGAACTGGAAAAGGTCGACATCGACGTTTCCGACAAGGCTGCCCTGCAGGATGGCGCGCGTACTTTCGCCAACTATTGCATGGGCTGCCACAGTGCCAAGTTCCAGCGTTACGAGCGTGTGGCCGATGACCTCGGTGTTCCGCACGAACTGATGCTGGAAAAACTGGTGTTCACCGGCGCCAAGATCGGCGATCACATGAACATCGGCATGCAGCCGGCCGACGCCAAGACCTGGTTCGGCGCAGCGCCGCCAGACCTGACGCTGGTGGCTCGTGTTCGCGGCACCGACTGGCTCTACGGTTACCTCAAGTCGTTCTACGAAGATCCTGCGCGTCCATGGGGCGTGAACAACAAGGTCTTCCCGAACGTCGGCATGCCCAACGTGCTGGTCGGCCTGCAAGGTCGCCAGGTTGTGGGTTGCAAACAGGTACAGATCGTCGAGGACGGCAAGAAGCAATATGACCCGCTGACCGGTACGCCTCTGACTCATGAAGCGTGCGATCAGTTGACCATCGTGCCGAAAACCGGAAGTCTCAACGAAGAGCAGTTCGATGAGAAGGTCAAGAATCTGGTAACCTTCCTGGCTTACTCGGCTAACCCGGTTAAGCTGCAACATCAGCGCATCGGTACTTACGTCTTGCTGTACCTGGCGTTCTTCTTTGTGTTCGCCTACCTGCTCAAGCGTGAATACTGGAAAGACGTGCACTGATAACGCTTCAAGCAATTGCTGTTAATCGCGCGCGCCCAAGGGCGCCTCTGAAAACGCAACGCCTGGTTCGCCAGTCGTTGCGGGAGGTGCCCTCTGGGCGCGCGCGTTTTTCCGGCTCCGACTATTTCAACAAGCGAGGAGGATCGCCATGGGCGTGACCAATCGGTTGGCCTGTTACTCCGACCCCGCCGACCACTATTCCCACCGAGTGCGCATCGTGCTTGCAGAGAAGGGTGTCAGCGCCGAAATCATTTTTGTGGAGGCTGGTCGTCAGCCGCCTAAACTGATTGAAGTGAACCCTTACGGCAGTCTGCCCACGCTGGTCGATCGAGACCTGGCGTTGTGGGAGTCGACCGTGGTGATGGAATACCTGGATGAGCGTTACCCGCATCCACCGTTGATGCCTGTGTACCCGGTGGCGCGTGCCAACAGCCGTCTGCTGATTCATCGTATTCAGCGCGACTGGTGTGGTCTGGTGGATCTGATTCTGGATTCGCGCACCAAGGAAGCGGCCCGTGCCGTGGCGCGCAAGGAATTGCGCGAAAGCCTGACGGGCGTGTCGCCGCTGTTTGCCGACAAGCCGTTTTTCCTCAGCGAGGAACAAAGTCTGGTGGATTGCTGCCTATTGCCAATACTCTGGCGTTTGCCGATTCTGGGTATAGAACTGCCGCGGCCGGCCAAGCCGCTGCTTGATTATATGGAGCGTCAGTTTGCGCGTGAGGCATTCCAGGCGAGTCTGTCTGGTGTCGAACGTGACATGCGCTAAGGCTTAAGGAGCCGCTATGAACTCCAGTCGACCTTATCTGGTCCGCGCGCTCTACGAGTGGATTGTGGATAACGATTGCACCCCGCACATGCTGGTCAATTCCGAGTACCCGGCGGTGCAGGTGCCACAGGGCTTTGCCAGTGACGGGCAGATTGTCCTGAACATTTCGCCAAGTGCCGTGCGGCACTTGCACATGGACAATGACGTTGTGACCTTCGAAGGTCGCTTCGGTGGCGTCCCGCACAGTCTGTACGTGCCGATTGCTGCGATTCTGGGGATCTATGCCCGGGAGAACGGTCAGGGCATGGTGTTCGATCTGGAGTCGCCGATGGATGACGAAGACGAGATCGAGCAGGATGACGATGTTCCGCCACCGGACAGCGAGCCACCGCGCCCAAGCGGTCGGCCAAGTCTGAAAGTGGTGAAGTAATAAAAAAGGCGATCCGGTTGGATCGCCTTTTTTGTGCCTGCGTTATGCGGGTCAGTCGATGTATTCGAACAGCTTCACAATCTTCTGTACGCCGGAAACACCCTGCACCAGGTTGGTCGCCTGGGCGGCTTCCTGTTTGGTCAGCAAGCCCAGCAGATAGACAATACCGTTCTCGGTCACGACCTTGATGCGCGAGCCGGGAATGCTGGCGTCAGTGAGCATCTGGGTCTTGATCTTGGTGGTCAGCCAGGCATCGTTCTGGCGAGCAAGCAGGGAGGAGGGCTGCAACACTTGCAGTTCGTTATGGACCTTTTTCACGCGCTGAACGTTGGCGGCGGCCTGTTCGGCCTTTTCCTTGAGATCTGCGCGCGGGGTCTGGCCGGCCAGCAGCACGACACCGTTGAAGCTGGTCACGACGATGTGCGAGTCGTTGTCCAGGGCCGGATCGGCCTTGGCTACGTTGACGCCGACTTTGGTTTCGATCAGCGAGTCATCGATCTTGCTGCCGAAAGTGCGGGTGCCGCGGTCGTCTTCGATCGGCGCTTCACGGCTGGCATTCACCACCGAGGTGCAGCCACTGATGCCGAGGCACAGGGTCAAGGCCAGAAGGCCAAGGCGATTAGGGGTCATTCTTCACTCCCGAACAGTTGGCTGTCGATCAGATCGCAAAGGCAATGGATCGCCAGCAAGTGGACTTCCTGAATACGTGCGGTGACGTTGGCCGGTACGCGAATCTCGACGTCTTCGGGCAGCAGCAGTGAAGCCATGCCTCCGCCATCGCGTCCGGTCAATGCTACGACAATCATTTCGCGATCATGTGCGGCCTGGATCGCCTGAATAATGTTCGCCGAGTTGCCGCTGGTCGAAATCGCCAGCAATACGTCGCCCGGCTGGCCGAGTGCGCGAATCTGCTTGGAAAACACTTCGTTGTAGCTGTAGTCGTTGGCGATCGAGGTGATGGTCGAGCTGTCGGTGGTCAGCGCGATCGCCGGCAGGCTCGGGCGCTCACGCTCGAAACGGTTGAGCAGTTCCGAGGAGAAGTGCTGGGCATCGCCGGCCGAGCCGCCGTTACCGCACGAGAGCATTTTGCCCTCGTTGAGCAGGGCGTTGACCATCACCTGGCTGGCTTGCTCGATGTGCGGTGCAAGTACGTCCATCGCCTGTTGCTTGGTGTCGATGCTGGCCTGGAAAAGCTGGCGAATTCGGGATTGCATGTCCATCTGTGTGACCTTAATTAGCGCGGCTGTCCGGCACGTGAATGTGCAGCCCGCAAAGCAAAGAGCAAAAGTGTTGAGTGAAAGTGTCCGGGTCGGGGCAGGTGGTCAACTGTCGAACGCATTCTGCAACCAGTTCAGCTGACCCTGGTGACTGTCGATGGCCATCACGTCGAAGCGGCAGGGGGAATTGGCCCAACGCGATTCGCGCTGAAGAAAATACTGTGCGGCGAAAATCAGTTTCTGCCGCTTGCGCCCATCGATGCTGTCGAGTGCGCCACCCCATTGAGTGTTCTTACGGTAACGGACTTCGACGAATACTACTGTATCGCCATCAAGCATGACCAGATCAAGCTCACCGCGTTTGCATAACCAGTTCTGCGCCAGCAGGCGCAGACCCTGGTGTTGCAGATGCTCGAGCGCCTGGCGCTCGGCATCCTTGCCGCTTTGCAGGTGTGACCTGTCGGGCATCAGCGTGGAGTGTCCGGCAGGCGCTGGATCTGACCGCTGACGAACTGTGCCCATGGCAACTGACGTACGACTCGCTGGGACTGAGTCATGCCCAAGCTGCCCGACTGACCTTCAATGCGGCTGTCCGGCAGTGCCTTGAGCTGATCCAGGCGCGGCGCGAGGCGGTAGGCATCGACGCCCATCGCGTACAGGCGGCCGAGGCTGCCGGCGGCTTGTGGCCATTGCGCGGTGACCTGCTGACGCAGCGGATCGCTGGTTTCCAGCAGCCACGGGGTTTCGCAGAAGCGCACGCCGTTCATGTCGTTGTACTGGTTCACGTCGCCGCTGGCGCTGAACACGTGGGAGGTCGCGTAGACCGGCACGTCACCGGCGTACTGGAAATTCAGGGTCGGCTTGATTTGCTGCGCCTGTTGTGGTGTGGCGGCGAGGAAGATGAATTCGATGTCCTGGCGACGCGAAGGCTGGGCGGCAACGTTGGTGCCGGCAGCATTCTGCAGGCTCTTGGCGCGAGCTTCGCTCTGACGCAGTTGGAACATGTCGGCGATCTGCTGGGCCAGTTGCACCGGCTGATCGACGCGCTCGGTGGCGACAATGCTGCCGCCGTTGGCTTGCCAGTCCTGGCTGAACGCGCGCAGGACGCGGTCGCCCCATTCACCTTTCGGCACCATGATGGCGGCGCGGTGCAGACCATCGGCACGGGCGCGGCGGGAGACTTCGCGGGCTTCGTCTTCAGCGGCCAGACCGAACTGGAACAGCTGCGCCGGGCCTTGATCGCCTTCGCTGTAGTTCAGAGCGAGGGTGGTGATCGGCAGTTGCGGGCGAGTGCTCAGCTGTTTGACCAGTGGCTTCTCCAGCGGGCCGACAACCAGTTGCACGCCATCGGCCTGGGCCTTGCGGTAGAACTCGTCGAGGTTGGTCAGTTTCGAGCTGTCATAGAACTCGATGGCCGGCGGTTTCTGGCCGGCTTGCTGGGCCTGATAGTGCGCGGCCATGAAGCCGTCACGCAGGGCCTTGCCGACCGAGGCCAACTGGCCGTCCTGCGGCAGGAGCAGGGCGATCTTGCTCAGGGGTTGGCTGGCCAGTTCCTTGAGTTTGGTCAGGGGCAGCGGCAGGTTGATTGCGGCTGGATGCTTCGGATGCTGGTTGCGCCAGTTGTCGATGGCGGCTTGCTGCTGTTCCAGAGTGCCGGCGGTTTTCACGGCCAGGGCCAGGCTCATCCAGCCGCCGAGGTCATCGGTGGTGTTCGCTTGCAGTTGATCGGCCGGCAGCGACGCGATCAGGGTCCAGATTGCTTCATGGTTCTTGCTGGCGGCTTCGCCTTCCAGCATCGGCGCGATGAAGATGCGCTCGCGGGCGGCGGCCAGGGTCTGGCCGTCGGCTTCAAGGGCGCGGGCGTGAACGGTGCCGGCGCGAACTTGCAGCGGTACCGACATTTCGCTCAGGCGTTGCAGGCTTGGATGGCTCAGGGCAGTCAGCGCGGCTTTCGGCTGGTTGCGGGTCATGGCCAGTTCGGCAGACAGCGTGCTGGCGAATGCCTGCTGGCCCGGCTGAAGTTGCTCCATCGGCACTTGCTGCAGGATTTGCGCGGACTGTCCGGCATTGCCTTGGCGGTACGCCATGTCTGCCGCACTCAAGCGCAGCAGTGCAGCCTTGTCCGGCGATTTGGCCTGGGCAGCCTGTTCGAGCAATTGCTCGATGGTGGCATCCGGGGTCCGTGGAAGTTCGCCAAGGCTGGAGGAAGGGGAGCTGGCGCAAGCCGCCAGCAAGGCAGCGAGGCAGAGGGCAGTGAACAGCCGCAGGCAAGCGATCATGTAAGTGTTCCTGATACTCGATCAAATTAGCGTCGAATTGTACCCAAGCACTGGCCGGGGCGCGATGTTGCTGGCGTGAAACCGTCAATTTAGCTGATACAAAGAGTGCGCAGCCTCACAATGGTGCGACAAACCGTGTCCGAGCCGGACGCGTCGTCCGGCGTGCGACGCGCTACAATGGCGGCTTTTACCGATCATGAGGTGTGCGCTTTGACTGCTCCAGGTCCTTTGAATTCCGCTGCGGGCTCGCTTTATGTGGTGGCGACGCCCATCGGCAACCTGGATGACATCAGCGCCCGGGCGTTGAAGATCCTGCGCGAGGTGGCACTGATCGCCGCCGAAGATACGCGCCATTCCCAGCGCCTGATGCAGCACTTCGGCATCTCCACGCCGCTTGCAGCCTGTCATGAACACAACGAGCGGGATGAAGGCGGTCGCTTCATTACCCGTCTGTTGGCAGGTGACAACGTTGCACTGATTTCCGATGCCGGTACGCCGCTGATCTCCGATCCTGGTTATCACCTGGTGCGTCAGGCGCGTGCCGCCGGGATCAATGTGGTGCCGGTGCCAGGTGCGTGCGCGTTGATCGCGGCATTGTCGGCTGCCGGTCTGCCATCCGACCGTTTTATCTTCGAAGGCTTTTTGCCGGCCAAGGCCGTAGGGCGCAAGGCGCGGCTGGAAGCTATCAAGGAAGAACCGCGCACGTTGATTTTCTACGAGGCGCCGCATCGTATTCTGGAATGCCTGCAGGATATGGAAGCGGTGTTCGGCGCTGACCGTCCGGCATTGCTCGCTCGTGAAATCACCAAAACCTTCGAAACACTCAAGGGATTACCGCTGAGCGAGTTGCGGGCATTCGTCGAGGCCGACAGCAATCAGCAGCGCGGCGAGTGCGTTGTTGTGGTGGCGGGCTGGACCGCGCCGGAATCCGAAGACGCTGTCAGCAGCGAGGCGATGCGTATCCTTAACCTGTTGCTGGAAGAGATGCCGCTCAAGCGTGCGGCAGCCCTGGCAGCGCAAATCACCGGTGAGCGCAAAAACGTGCTGTATCAGGTCGCGCTGGATCAGCAAAAAGACGCGTAACCCGTCGCGCAGACCGTTTTGCGGGCTATTAGCGCTTGTTCTTCGGCCGCTCTGCCGTTAACCTGCGCGGCGGAGAGTCGATCGGACAGTCGCTGCCCTCTATGAAAATTAGGGGGGGGAGGAAAGTCCGGGCTCCATAGGGCGAAGTGCCAGGTAATGCCTGGGAGGCGTGAGCCTACGGAAAGTGCCACAGAAAATAACCGCCTAAGCGCTTCGGCGCCGGTAAGGGTGAAAAGGTGCGGTAAGAGCGCACCGCACGTCTGGCAACAGTTCGTGGCTAGGTAAACCCCACTTGGAGCAAGACCAAATAGGGTCCCAAGGCGTGGCCCGCGCTGGGACCGGGTAGGTTGCTAAAGATGTCCAGTGATGGCCATCGTAGACGAATGACTGTTCAAGACAGAACCCGGCTTATAGATCGACTCTCCACCTTTTTCTTTTCCCTGCTTGAATTAAAGGCGACAGGGCTGTTTATTATCAGCAGGCCTGCGCTGGAAACCGGCAGCGGCAAACGCAGTAATAGCCATTTCCCACCTTGCTTCAATCAACAGCAGAAGCGCTTTTGTAATACCGAAAAAATCTTACTCTTAACAAGTTACTTTAACTTTCGAGCGCAGCTTTCAGTGCTGCTTCAAGTTATTGGATAAAAGCATCCGCCAGATTCTCGTTGCTCCTCCTTTTATGCTCCTAAATCTCCGTTCTGTAAGGGTTTTCCTTTAATCCGCGCCTTGACGGTGTGGTGGGCGCATTCCTATAGTGTGCGCAAGTGGCGGAAAGTGGCATGAAGTGGGTTTTTTGAGCTCAAAACGATAAAAATTGGAGAAACGCAGACGTGTTTCGCGGAGCTAACGCTATCAGTCTCGACGCAAAGGGCCGTCTCGCCATGCCGAGCCGGTACCGTGACGAGCTCGATTCGCGCAGTTCCGGCCAGTTGATCGTGACCATTGATGCCGTTGATCCATGTTTGTGTGTCTACCCGCTCGATGAGTGGGAAATTATCGAAACCAAGTTGCGCGCGCTTCCTTCGCTTCGCGAAGAGAACCGTCGTCTGCAGCGTTTATTGATTGGTAATGCCGTTGACCTCGAGCTCGACGGCAGTGGTCGTTTCCTGGTGCCGCCGCGCCTGCGCGAATACGCGAAGCTCGACAAGCGCGCGATGCTGGTGGGCCAACTGAACAAGTTCCAACTGTGGGACGAAGATGCCTGGAACGCGGTTTCTGCCGCTGACTTGGCTGCCATACAACAACCGGGCGCCATGCCTGACGAACTGCGTGATCTGATCCTGTGACTATTGATAGCGGCTTTAACCACATCACCGTACTGCTTGACGAAGCCGTCGAGGCTCTCGCCGTACGCCCTGATGGCTGCTATCTGGACGGCACGTTCGGACGCGGCGGGCATAGCCGGTTGATCCTGAGCAAGCTCGGGCCGGACGGTCGGCTCATCGGATTCGACAAGGATCCTCAAGCGATTGCCACCGGGCAAACGCTAGCGGCCGAAGACGGCCGCTTTGTCGTTGTGCAGCGCAGCTTTGCCGAGCTCGGTTCGGTCGTTGCCGAACGGGGGCTGACGGGCAAGGTCAGCGGCATTCTGCTGGATCTGGGCGTGTCTTCGCCGCAGCTCGATGACGCCGAGCGCGGCTTCAGTTTTCTGAACGACGGCCCGCTGGACATGCGCATGGATCCGTCCCGTGGCATCAGCGCAGCCGAGTTCGTCAACACCGCGCCGGTGGAAGAAATTGCCCGTGTCTTCAAAGAGTACGGCGAAGAACGTTTCTCCGGTCGCATGGCCCGTGCCGTTGTCGAGCGCCGTGATGTCACGCCGTTCGAGCGCACCGCCGATCTGGCCGAAGTCCTGAAAGTCGCCAACCCGGCGTGGGAAAAGGGCAAGAACCCGGCAACCCGCGCTTTCCAGGGCCTGCGCATTCACGTCAATAACGAACTGGGCGATCTGGAAGCGGGTCTTGAAGCCGCGCTCGAATGCCTGGAAGTGGGCGGTCGTCTGGTCGTGATCAGCTTCCACTCGCTGGAAGACCGTATCGTCAAACTGTTTATGCGCAAGCTGGTGAAAGGCGAAGCCGACAACCTGCCGCGCAACCTGCCGGTTCGCCACGTTGCGTTCGAACCGAAAATCAAAGTCCATGGCAAAGCGCAGACGGCCTCCGACGCCGAACTCAAAGCCAACCCACGTTCCCGTAGCGCCGTCATGCGCGTCGCGGAGAAGCTGCGGTGAGCAAGCTTTTCGCCAAGCCACTGCCCGGCGGCAGCTTTTTCATGCTGCTGCTGTTCATCGGCGTGCTCGTGTCGGCCATCGGCGTGTCTTACAGCGCCCACTGGAACCGGCAGTTGCTCAACACCCTTTACAACGAACTGAGCGTGCGCGACAAGGCGCAGGCCGAGTGGGGGCGCCTGATCCTGGAGCAAAGCACCTGGACCGCCCACAGCCGGATCGAAGTGCTGGCCACCGAACAACTGAAGATGCACATCCCCGGCGCAGCTGACGTGAAGATGGTGGCGCCATGATGAAACTCGAAGGGGCTCTCTTCCCGTGGCGCTTCCGTCTGATGGTGGCACTGCTCGGCGTGATGGTCGCGGCCATCTGCTGGCGCATCATCGACCTGCAAGTGGTTGACCGAGACTTCCTCAAAGGCCAGGGCGACGCGCGCAGTCTTCGGCACATTCCGATTCCGGCTCACCGTGGTCTGATCACCGACCGTAACGGCGAGCCGCTGGCCGTGAGTACCCCGGTGACCACGCTCTGGGCGAACGCCAAGGAAATGCAGACCGCCAAAGAGAAGTGGCCGGCACTGGCCGCCGCGCTGGGGCAGGATCCGAAAGCCCTGGCCGAACGTCTCGAAGCCCAGGCCAACAAAGAATTCATTTATCTGGTGCGCGGGTTGACCCCCGAGCAGGGCCAGGCCGTGCTCGACCTCAAAGTCCCGGGTGTCTACGGCATCGAAGAATTCCGCCGGTTCTACCCGGCCGGTGAAGTGACGGCGCACATGGTCGGGTTCACCGACATCGATGACCACGGTCGTGAAGGCGTCGAACTCGCCTACGATGAGTGGCTGGCCGGCGTGCCCGGCAAGCGGCAAGTCATCAAAGATCGGCGCGGACGGCTGATCAAGGATGTCCAGGTCACCAAAAACGCCAAGGCCGGCAAGCCCTTGGCGTTGTCGATTGACCTGCGCCTGCAATATCTGGCCAACCGCGAACTGCGCAACGCGATCATCGAGAACGGCGCCAAGGCCGGCAGTCTGGTGATCATGGACGTGAAGACCGGCGAGATTCTCGCCATGGTCAACCAGCCGACCTACAACCCGAACAACCGTCGCAACCTGCAACCGGCGATGATGCGTAACCGCGCGATGATCGACGTGTTCGAACCCGGTTCGACCATGAAAGCGATCTCGATGAGCGCCGCGATCGAAACCGGCCGCTGGAAACCGAGCGACACCGTCGAGGTGTATCCGGGCTCCCTGCAGATCGGTAAATACACGATCAAGGACGTATCGAAGACCGAAGGTCCGGTACTCGATCTGACCGGCATTCTGATCAATTCCAGTAACGTCGGCATGAGCAAGGTCGCGTTCGACATCGGCGGCGAAACCATTTTCCGCCTCGCACAGAAAGTCGGCCTCGGTCAGGACACCGGCCTCGGCTTCCCGGGCGAGCGTGTCGGCAACTTGCCGAACTACCGCGAGTGGCGCAAGGCCGAGACCGCAACGCTGTCGTACGGCTACGGTATTTCGGTGACTGCGATCCAGCTGGTGCATGCATTCTCGGCGCTGGCCAACAACGGTCGTCTCGCACCGCTGACCCTGATCAAAACCGACAAGGCACCGCAGACCACCCAGGTGCTGCCGGAAGCCGTCGCCAAAACCATGCAAGGCATGCTGCAACAAGTGATCGAAGCTCCGCGCGGCGTGTTCCGTGCGCAAGTGCCGGCGTATCACGTGGGCGGCAAGTCCGGTACCGCGCGTAAAACGTCGGTCGGCACCAAGGGCTACGCCGAAAACTCTTACCGCTCGCTGTTCGCCGGTTTCGGCCCGATGAGCGATCCACGTTATGCAATCGTCGTGGTGATCGATGAACCGACCAAGGCCGGTTACTTCGGTGGTCTGGTCTCGGCGCCGGTGTTCAGCCGTGTGATGTCGGGCACCCTGCGCCTGATGAACGTCACCCCGGACAACCTGCCGACCACACAACAGGCCAACGCCACCCCGGCCGTTCCGCTGAAAGCCAATGGAGGGCGCGGCTGATGTCTCTGAGTCTGAACAAGATTTTCCCCCACGCCGGCCACGATCTGTTGATCCGTGAACTGGCGCTCGACAGCCGCAACGTGCGCGCGGGTGACCTGTTCCTCGCCGTGCCGGGCGGCAGGTTCGACGGTCGTGCGCACATTGCCGACGCCTTGCAGCGCGGTGCTGCTGCCGTGGCTTATGAAGTGGAAGGCGCCACCGTGCTGCCGATCACCGAAGTGCCGCTGATTCCGGTCAAGGGCCTGGCGGCGCAGTTGTCGGACATCGCCGGGCGTTTTTACGGTGAGCCGAGTCATCATCTGAATCTGATCGGCGTCACTGGCACCAACGGCAAGACCAGCGTGACTCAACTGGTGGCGCAGGCGCTGGATCTGCTCGGTCAGCATTGCGGCATCGTCGGCACCTTGGGCTCCGGTTTCCATGGCTCGCTGCAAAGCGGCCTGCACACGACGCCGAATCCGATCGCCATGCAAGCGACCCTGGGCGACCTGAAAAAGGCCGGCGCCAAAGCCGTGGCCATGGAAGTTTCGTCCCACGGTCTGGATCAGGGCCGGGTTACTGCGCTGGCGTTCGACGTGGCAGTGATGACCAACCTGTCCCGCGATCACCTGGATTATCACGGCACCATGGAGGCCTACGCGGAAGCGAAGGCCAAGCTGTTTGCCTGGAATGACCTGAAGTGCCGCGTGGTCAACCTCGACGACGACTTCGGCCGGCAACTGGCCGCGGAAAAACGCGAGTCGCGGCTGATCACTTACAGCCTGCTCGACAGCAGCGCCTATCTCTATGTGCGTGAAGCGCAGTTCGACGACCATGGCGTGCGCGCCACGCTGGTCACGCCACAGGGCGAGCACCATCTGCGCAGCACGCTGCTCGGTCGTTTCAACCTGAGCAACGTACTCGCCGCCGTCGGCGCCTTGCTCGGTCTCGACTACGCGCTCGACGAAATCCTTAAGGTATTGCCGAAACTCGAAGGCCCGGCCGGACGCATGCAGCGTCTCGGCGGCGGCACTCAGCCGCTGGTGGTGGTCGATTACGCGCATACCCCGGACGCCCTGGAAAAAGTACTGACCGCGTTGCGTCCGCACGTCAAAGGTCAACTGCTGTGCCTGTTCGGCTGCGGCGGTGATCGCGATCGCGGCAAGCGTCCGCTGATGGCCGAAGTGGTCGAGCGTCTGGCCGACCGCGTGCTGGTGACCGATGACAATCCGCGCACCGAAGACCCGGCGGTAATTTTCGATGACATCCGCGCCGGCTTCACGGCTGTGGATAACGTGACGTTCGTGGCTGGCCGTGGCCAGGCCATCGCGCAACTGATCGCCGGCGCTTCGGCCGACGACGTGATTGTCCTGGCCGGCAAAGGTCACGAGGACTATCAGGAAATCAACGGCGAGCGCCATGCATTCTCGGATCTGGTCGAGGCGGATCACGCCCTGACCGCGTGGGAGGTGGCCCATGCTTAAGGCCCTGAAACTCAGCGAACTGACCAACGCGCTCGACGCCCGTCTGATCAGCGCCGATGCCAGTTTTGACGGTGTGAGCATCGACAGCCGCGCGATCAAGGCTGGCCAACTGTTTATCGCCCTGACCGGTCCGCGTTTCGACGGTCATGACTATTTGAATGAAGTCGCCGCCAAAGGCGCCGTTGCGGCATTGGTCGAACGTGAAGTCGCCGACAGCACGCTGCCGCAATTGCTGGTCAAGGATACCCGTCAGGCTCTCGGCCAGTTGGGTGCCTTGAACCGTGCCGCATTCACCAAACCGGTTGCGGCAGTCACCGGCTCCAGCGGCAAGACCACGGTCAAGGAAATGCTCGCGAGCATCCTGCGCACACGCGGTTCGGTACACGCGACCCGTGGCAACCTGAACAACGACCTCGGCGTACCGCTGACCCTGCTCGAACTCGCCCCGGAACACAGCGCGGCAGTGATCGAACTGGGCGCCTCGCGTCTAGGTGAAATCGCCTACACCGTAGGGCTGACCAAGCCGCACGTAGCGATCCTCAACAACGCCGGAACCGCCCACGTCGGTGAGTTCGGCGGGCCGGAGAAAATCGTCGAAGCCAAAGGCGAAATCATCGAAGGGCTGGCGGCCGACGGCGTCGCTGTGCTGAACCTCGATGACAAGGCGTTTGGCATCTGGAAGACCCGCGCTGCCGGTCGCAAAGTGCTGACTTTCGCATTGAGCAACACTCAGGCGGACTTCCATGCCAGCGATCTGGCCACCGATGCCCGTGGCTGCCCGGCGTTCAACCTGCACAGTCCTGAAGGTGTGGAACGGGTTCAACTGAACCTGCTCGGCACTCATAACGTCGCCAACGCCATGGCCGCTGCTGCTGCTGCGCACGCCTTGGGTGTGTCGCTGTTCGGCATCGCCACCGGGCTTGGCGCGGTACAACCGGTCAAGGGTCGCACCGTCGCGCAACTGGCGAAAAACGGCATGCGCGTGATCGATGACACTTACAACGCGAACCCCACCTCGATGTGCGCGGCCGTTGATATACTCGCCGGCTTTTCCGGCCGCACCGTCCTGGTGCTCGGGGATATCGGCGAGTTGGGCGACTGGGCGGAGCAGGGGCATCGCGACGTGGGCGAATACGCCCGGGGCAAGGTTTCCGCGCTATACGCCGTCGGGCCGAACATGGTCCACGCCGTGAGCGCATTCGGTAACGAGGCGCAGCACTTCGGCACACAGGCCGAACTGATCCAGGCTCTCGGCGCCGAGCAGGACACAAACACCACCATTTTGATCAAGGGTTCGCGCAGCGCAGCGATGGAAAACATCGTTGCGGCCCTGTGCGGGTCCAGTCTGGAGAAACATTAATGCTGCTGCTGCTAGCGGAGTATCTGCAACAGTTCTACAAAGGCTTCGCGGTCTTCCAGTACCTGACCCTGCGCGGGATCCTCGGTGTGCTGACCGCGCTGGTCCTGTCGCTGTGCTACGGCCCGTGGATGATCCGCACCCTGCAGAACCGTCAGATCGGTCAGTCGGTTCGTAACGACGGCCCGCAATCGCACTTGTCCAAGTCCGGTACGCCGACCATGGGCGGTGCGCTGATTCTGTCTTCGATCGGCGTCAGCACTCTGCTGTGGGCTGACCTGAGCAACCGCTACGTGTGGGTCGTGCTGCTGGTGACCCTGCTGTTCGGCGCCATCGGCTGGGTCGACGACTACCGCAAGGTGATCGAGAAGAACTCCCGTGGTCTGCCGAGTCGCTGGAAGTATTTCTGGCAATCGGTGTTCGGCCTCGGTGCGGCGATCTTCCTTTATATGACTGCCAGCACTCCGGTGGAAACCACCCTGATCCTGCCGATGCTCAAGGACTACAGCATTCCGCTGGGCGCGGGTTTCATCGTGCTCACCTACTTTGTGATCGTCGGTTCGAGCAACGCAGTCAACCTCACCGACGGCCTCGACGGTCTGGCGATCATGCCGACGGTGATGGTCGGCGGTGGTCTGGGCATCTTCTGCTACCTGTCGGGTAACGTGAAATTCGCTGAATACCTGCTGATCCCTTACGTACCGGGCGCAGGCGAGCTGATCGTGTTCTGCGGCGCATTGATCGGTGCCGGCCTGGGCTTTCTTTGGTTCAACACCTACCCGGCGCAAGTCTTCATGGGTGACGTCGGCGCACTGGCGCTGGGCGCAGCCCTGGGCACCATCGCGGTGATCGTCCGTCAGGAAATCGTCCTGTTCATCATGGGCGGCGTGTTCGTGATGGAAACCCTGTCAGTCGTCATTCAGGTTGCGTCCTTTAAGCTGACCGGTCGCCGTGTGTTCCGCATGGCGCCGATTCACCACCACTTTGAACTCAAGGGCTGGCCCGAGCCGCGCGTGATCGTCCGTTTCTGGATCATCACCGTGATTCTCGTGCTGATCGGCCTTGCCACCCTGAAGCTGAGGTAGAACGAGTGTCTCTGATCGCTTCTGACCACTTCCGCATCGTTGTCGGCCTCGGCAAGAGCGGCATGTCCCTGGTTCGCTTCCTGGCGAACCGGGGCGTGGCGTTTGCCGTGGCCGATACGCGGGAAAATCCACCGGAACTGGCCACGCTCCAGCGTGACTATCCGCACGTGGAAGTGCGTTGTGGCGAGCTGGACGTCGAGTTCCTGTGCCGTGCCGACGAGCTCTACGTGAGCCCCGGCCTGGCGCTGGCGACCCCGGCCCTGCAAGCCGCCGCGGCCCGTGGCGTGAAGCTTTCCGGCGACATCGAGCTGTTCGCGCGTAACGCGAAGGCGCCGATCGTGGCCATCAGCGGTTCCAACGCGAAAAGCACCGTCACCACCCTGGTCGGCGAGATGGCGGCTGCGGCCGGCAAGCGCGTGGCCGTGGGCGGCAACCTCGGTACGCCGGCGCTGGATCTGCTCAGCGATGACGTCGAGCTGTACGTGATGGAACTGTCGAGTTTCCAGCTGGAAACCACCGACCAGCTCAACGCCGAAGTGGCGACCGTGCTCAACATCAGCGAAGACCACATGGACCGCTACAGCGGTCTGCCGGCCTATCACCTGGCCAAACACCGGATCTTCCGTGGCGCCAAGCAGTTCGTGGTCAACCGTCAGGATGCGTTGACCCGTCCGTTGATGGGCGAGGGCCAGCCGTGCTGGACCTTCGGCCTGAGCAAACCGGATTTCAAGGCGTTCGGCCTGCGTGAAGAGAATGGCGAGAAATACCTGGCCTTCGAATTCCAGAACCTGATGCCGGTGCGCGAACTGAAGATTCGCGGCGCCCACAACCAGTCCAACGCCCTGGCGGCGCTGGCACTCGGCCACGCGGTCGGGCTGCCGTTCGACGCCATGCTGGTGGCGCTGCGCACCTTCGCCGGTCTCGAACACCGTTGTCAGTGGGTGCGTGATCTGGACGGCGTCGGTTACTACAACGATTCCAAAGCCACCAACGTGGGCGCCGCACTGGCCGCCATCGAAGGCCTGGGTGCCGACATCGACGGCAAGGTCGTGCTGATCGCCGGTGGCGACGGCAAAGGCGCCGAATTCAAGGACCTGCGCGATCCGGTGGCGACCCATTGCCGCGCCGTGATCCTGATGGGCCGTGACTCCGACAAGATCGGCGAAGCGATCGGCGATGCCGTTCCGCTGATTCGCGCCACCACGCTGGTCGATGCGGTTGACCAGTGCCGCGCCGCCGCCCAGCCGGGTGATGTGGTGCTGCTGTCGCCGGCCTGCGCCAGTTTCGACATGTTCAAGAACTACGAAGACCGTGGTCACCAGTTCGTCCGCGCCGTGGAGGATCTGGCATGAGCTTGAGAAACATCATCAAGCCATACCCGTCGCCGCTCATTACCGGACGCGGAATCGACCTCGACTTCCCGATGCTCGCCGGTTGCCTGGCGTTGCTCGGTCTGGGCCTGATCATGATCGCCTCGGCATCGACAGAAGTCGGCGCAGCGCAGTCGGGCAGTGCTCTGTATTACATGACCCGTCACCTGATCTACGTGGTGCTGGGCCTGGGCGCGTGCGTCGTCACCATGATGATTCCGATCGCCACCTGGCAGCGCCTGGGCTGGATGATGCTGATCGGTGCTTTCGGCCTGCTGGTGATGGTGATCATTCCGGGGATCGGCCGTGAGGTGAACGGTTCGATGCGCTGGATCGGTTTCAGCTTTTTCAACGTGCAGCCGTCCGAAATCGCCAAGGTGTTCGTGGTGATTTACCTCGCCGGTTACCTGGTGCGTCGCCAGAAAGAAGTGCGCGAGAGCTGGATGGGCTTCTTCAAGCCGTTCATCGTGCTGCTGCCGATGGCGGGCCTGCTGCTGATGGAGCCGGACTTCGGTGCCACCGTCGTGATGATGGGCGCGGCGGCGGCGATGCTGTTCCTCGGCGGGGTCGGGCTGTTCCGGTTCTCGCTGATGGTGGTACTGGCCGTCGGTGCGGTGGTGTTGCTGATCCAGATGCAGCCGTACCGGATGGCGCGTCTGACCAACTTCGCCGACCCGTGGGCCGACCAGTTCGGTGCCGGTTATCAATTGTCGCAAGCCTTGATCGCGTTCGGTCGCGGTGAATGGCTGGGCGTTGGCCTGGGCAACAGCGTGCAGAAGCAGTTCTATCTGCCGGAAGCCCACACCGACTTCGTGTTCTCGGTGCTGGCTGAAGAGCTCGGCGCCGTGGGTTCGCTGTGCACCGTGGCGCTGTTCGTGTTCGTGTGTATTCGCGGCATGTACATCGGTCTTTGGGCCGAGAAAGCCAAACAGTTTTTTGCCGCTTATGTTGCCTATGGTCTGTCGTTCCTGTGGATCGGCCAGTTCCTGATCAACATCGGCGTGAACGTCGGTCTGCTGCCGACCAAGGGCCTGACCTTGCCGTTCCTCAGTTACGGCGGCAGTTCCCTTGTGATCTGCTGCGCCTGCCTTGGCCTGTTGCTGAGGATCGAGTGGGAGAGCCGGACCCACCTGGGCAGTGAAGAGATGGAATTCCATGAGAGCGACTTCGCCGAGGAGCCGAACCATGGGCGCTAACGTATTGATCATGGCCGGCGGCACCGGTGGCCACGTGTTCCCGGCGCTGGCCTGTGCCCGCGAATTCCAGGCGCGCGGCTACACCGTGCACTGGCTCGGCACGCCGCGCGGGATCGAGAACGATCTGGTGCCGGCGGCAGGTATTGAACTGCACCGCATCAACGCCACTGGCTTGCGTGGCAAGGGCAAGCTGTCGCTGCTCAAGGCGCCGTTCATGCTGCTGAAATCGGTGTGGCAGGCGCGGGCGATCATTCGCCGCTTGCGTCCGGTGTGCGTGGTCGGATTCGGCGGCTATGTGACCGGTCCCGGTGGTCTTGCCGCCAAACTGGCCGGCGTGCCGGTGATCGTTCATGAACAGAACGCCGTGGCCGGCACCGCCAATCGGTTGCTGGTGCCGTTCGCCGCCCGGGTGTGTGAAGCGTTCCCCGACACCTTTACCCTGTCGGACAGCCGCCGTACCACCGGTAACCCGGTGCGCAGCGAGCTGTTCCTCGAAACACCGCGCCCGGCCCTGGCCGGACGCAAGGCGCGTTTGCTGATCCTGGGCGGAAGCCTGGGCGCAGAGCCGTTGAACAAGTTGCTGCCTGAAGCCCTGGCACAAGTCGCTGCCGACTTGCGTCCGGAAGTGTTCCATCAGGCTGGCAGAAACCACGATGAAGTGACTGCAGAGCGCTACCGCGCCGCCGGCGTGGATGCGCAGGTGCAGCCGTTCATCAAAGACATGGCCCAGGCCTATGGCTGGGCTGACCTGGTGGTGTGCCGCGCCGGCGCATTGACCATCAGCGAACTGGCCGCCGCCGGTCTGCCCTCGATGCTGGTGCCCTTGCCCCACGCGATCGACGATCACCAGACCCGCAACGCCGATTATTTGGCCCGCGAAGGCGCTGCCTTCCTGATGCCGCAAAGAACGACTGGTGCCGCGGACCTTGCCGCGCGCCTGACAGAGGTCTTGATGCAACCGCAACGACTCGAACAAATGGCCCAAGCGGCCCGCCGTCTGGCGAAACCCGAAGCCACCCGTAGCGTGGTCGATACCTGTCTGGAGGTGGCCCATGGTTGAGAATCAGAAAGCCATGCCGCAACCGGAAATGCGCCGCATCCGTCGCATCCACTTCGTCGGGATCGGCGGCGTGGGCATGTGCGGCATCGCCGAAGTGCTGCTGAACCTGGGCTATGAAGTGTCCGGTTCGGACCTGAAAGCTTCGCCGGTGACCGAGCGCCTGGAATCCTTCGGTGCGCAGATCTTCATCGGCCACCGTGCCGAGAACGCCGCTGCCGCCGATGTGCTGGTGGTGTCGAGCGCCGTCAACACCTCCAACCCGGAAGTGGCGACCGCACTGGAACGCCGCATCCCGGTGGTGCCGCGTGCCGAAATGCTCGCCGAACTGATGCGCTACCGCCACGGCATCGCCGTCGCCGGTACCCATGGCAAAACCACCACCACCAGCCTGATCGCTTCGGTGTTCGCGGCGGGTGGCCTGGATCCGACCTTCGTCATCGGTGGCCGTTTGAATGCTGCGGGCACCAATGCCCAGCTCGGCACCAGCCGTTATCTGATTGCCGAAGCCGATGAAAGCGACGCAAGCTTCCTGCATCTGCAGCCGCTGGTGGCTGTGGTCACCAATATCGACGCCGACCACATGGCGACCTACGACGGTGACTTCAACAAACTGAAGAAAACCTTCGTCGAGTTCCTGCACAACCTGCCGTTCTACGGTCTGGCGGTGATGTGCCTGGACGATCCGGTGGTGCGTGAAATCCTGCCGCTGGTCAAGCGTCCGACCGTGACCTATGGCTTCAGCGAAGACGCCGACGTGCGCGCGATCAATGTTCGTCAGCAGGGCATGCAGACCTTCTTTACCGTGCTGCGCCCTGATCGCGAGCCTCTTGATGTGTCCGTGAACATGCCGGGCAATCACAACGTGCTCAATTCCCTGGCGACCATCTGCATCGCCACCGACGAAGGCGTCAGCGACGAGGCCATCGTCCAGGGCCTGTCCGGCTTCCAGGGTGTCGGCCGACGCTTCCAGGTCTACGGCGAACTGCCGGTGGACGGCGGCAATGTGATGCTGGTCGACGACTACGGTCACCACCCGACCGAAGTCGCAGCCGTGATCAAAGCCGTGCGCGGTGGCTGGCCGGAGCGCCGTCTGGTGATGGTCTACCAGCCGCACCGTTACAGCCGCACCCGCGACCTGTACGACGATTTCGTCAATGTCCTGGCCGACGCCAACGTGCTGCTGCTGATGGAAGTCTACCCGGCCGGCGAAGAGCCGATCCCGGGCGCCGACAGCCGCAAGCTGTGCAACAGCATCCGCCAGCGCGGTCAGCTCGACCCGATCTACATCGAGCGCGGCGTCGATCTGGCGCCACTGGTCAAGCCGCTGCTGCGTGCCGGCGACATTCTGCTGTGCCAGGGCGCCGGTGACATCGGCGGTCTCGCACCGAAACTGTTGAAAAGCGAGTTGTTCGCCGGTGCCGTGGCGGCATCGGTCGAGGGGAAGTTGAAATGAATGCTGCCTACGCCAATCTGTTCTCCACCATCGCCCCGAAGGATTTCGGCCGTGTGGCCGTGTTGTTCGGTGGCCTGAGTGCCGAGCGTGAAGTCTCGCTGAAGTCCGGCAATGCCGTGCTCACTGCGCTGCAAAGCGCAGGTGTGGACGCGTTCGGCATCGACGTCGGCGCCGACATTCTGCAGCGCCTGCTGAGCGAGAAGATCGACCGCGCGTTCATCATCCTCCACGGTCGTGGCGGTGAAGACGGCAGCATGCAGGGCCTGCTCGAAGTGGCCGGCATTCCGTACACCGGCAGTGGCATCCTGGCTTCGGCGCTGGCGATGGACAAGCTGCGCACCAAGCAGGTCTGGCACACGCTCGGGATTCCGACGCCGCGTCACGCCGTGCTGCGCAGCGAGGCCGATTGTATTTCGGCGGCGACGGAACTGGGCTTCCCTTTGATCGTCAAACCGGCGCATGAAGGTTCAAGTATCGGGATGGCCAAAGTGAGTTCTGCGTCCGAGTTGATCGACGCATGGAAAGCGGCCAGTACCTACGATTCGCAAGTGTTGGTCGAGCAATGGATCCACGGTCCGGAGTTCACCATCGCCACCCTGCGTGACCAGGTGTTGCCTCCTATCGCCCTGGGTACGCCGCACACGTTCTACGACTACGACGCCAAGTACATCGCCAACGATACCCAGTATCGGATTCCGTGCGGGCTCGATGCCGCCAAGGAAAAAGAACTCATGGACCTCACGGCGCAAGCCTGCGAGGCGCTGGGTATTGCCGGTTGGGGCCGGGCGGACGTGATGCAGGACGCCGACGGCAAATTCTGGTTCCTGGAAGTCAACACCGCTCCCGGCATGACCGATCACAGCCTGGTACCGATGGCGGCGAAAGCGGCCGGTCTGGATTTCCAGCAGCTGGTCCTGGCCATTCTGGCCGCCAGTGTCGATGCCGACGGCAAGAAAGAGGCGCGAGGTTAAAACCATGCAAGGCGCACAGCTCAGACATCAGCCACCCGCACCCGGCCGCAAGCCGGTGCCGCGGGGTGCCAGCCGAATGGTGGCCAAAGAGCCGATGTCCGCGCGCCTGCCAAAAGCCAACTTCGGCTTTTTGAAAGGTCTGTTCTGGCCGGTGCTGCTGGTGGCCCTGGGGTTCGGCACTTACGAAGGCGCGCAGCGTTTGCTGCCGTACGCCGACCGGCCGATCACCAAGATCGCGGTGCAGGGTGACCTGAGTTACATCAGTCAGCAGGCGGTGCAGCAGCGGATCGCCCCGTACGTGGCGTCGAGCTTCTTCACCATCGACCTGGCGAGCATGCGCACCGAACTTGAGCAGATGCCGTGGATCGCCCACGCCGAAGTACGTCGGGTGTGGCCGGACCAGGTGGTGATCCGCCTCGAAGAGCAACTGCCGGTGGCCCGCTGGGGCGACGAGTCGTTGCTCAACAACCAGGGCCAGGCGTTCACGCCCAAGGAACTGGCGAACTACGAACACCTGCCGCAGCTGTTCGGTCCGCAGCGGGCCCAGCAGCAAGTGATGCAGCAATACCAGGTGCTGAGCCAGATGCTCCGGCCATTGGGCTTCTCGATTGCGCGGCTGGAGCTGCGTGAACGTGGCAGCTGGTTCCTGACCACCGGTGCCGGCAGTTCCGGCCCCGGGATCGAGCTGCTGCTGGGACGCGGCAACCTGGTGGAAAAGATGCGCCGCTTCATTGCCATCTATGACAAGACGCTCAAAGAACAGATTACGAACATTGCGCGCATCGATCTGCGCTATGCCAACGGCCTTGCTGTTGGCTGGCGGGAACCAGTAGCGCCGACGACAGCCCAACCCGCTGTCGCAAAGAATTAAGAAGAGGCAGGACCCATGGCAAACGTGCAAAGCGGCAAAATGATCGTCGGTCTCGATATCGGCACCTCCAAGGTGGTGGCGCTGGTCGGCGAGGTTGCGGACGACGGCTCGCTGGAAATCGTCGGGATCGGCACTCATCCGTCCCGCGGCCTGAAAAAAGGCGTGGTGGTCAACATCGAGTCCACCGTGCAGTCGATCCAGCGCGCGATCGAAGAAGCCCAGTTGATGGCGGGCTGCCGCATTCACTCGGCGTTCGTCGGTGTGGCGGGCAATCACATTCGCAGCCTGAACTCCCACGGCATCGTCGCGATCCGTGATCGCGAAGTCAGCTCGGCAGACCTGGAGCGTGTACTCGATGCCGCCCAGGCAGTGGCGATCCCGGCCGACCAGCGTGTGCTGCACACCCTGCCGCAGGATTACGTGATCGATAACCAGGAAGGCGTGCGCGAGCCGCTGGGCATGTCCGGCGTGCGTCTGGAGGCCAAGGTTCACGTGGTCACCTGCGCCGTCAACGCCGCACAGAACATTGAAAAATGCGTGCGTCGCTGCGGTCTGGAAATCGACGACATCATTCTCGAGCAACTGGCCTCGGCCTACTCGGTCCTGACCGACGACGAAAAAGAGCTGGGCGTGTGCCTGGTCGACATCGGCGGCGGCACCACCGACATCGCGATCTTCACCGAAGGCGCGATCCGCCACACGGCCGTGATCCCGATTGCCGGTGATCAGGTGACCAACGACATCGCCATGGCGTTGCGCACCCCGACCCAGTACGCCGAAGAGATCAAGATCCGCTATGCCTGCGCCCTGGCCAAACTGGCCGGTGCCGGCGAGACCATCAAGGTGCCGAGCGTCGGCGACCGTCCGCCGCGTGAACTGTCCCGTCAGGCCCTGGCCGAAGTGGTCGAGCCGCGTTACGACGAACTGTTCACCCTGATCCAGGCCGAGCTGCGTCGCAGCGGCTACGAAGACCTGATCCCGGCCGGCATCGTGCTGACCGGTGGTACCTCGAAGATGGAAGGTGCCACCGAGCTGGCCGAAGAAATCTTCCACATGCCGGTCCGCCTGGGCGTGCCGCATGGCGTGAAGGGGCTGGATGACGTGGTACGCAACCCGATTTATTCCACTGGCGTTGGCTTGTTGATGTACGGCCTGCAGAAGCAGTCCGACGGGATCTCGTTCTCGGGCATCGGCAGCCGCGACAGCTACAGCAACGATGAGCCGCAGGCGCCGTTGCTGGACCGTTTGAAGAAGTGGGTTCAAGGCAACTTCTAACGCTTTACCGCAGCACCGCAACAAACAGCAGTAGGCGAAAAAACTAGAGAATGTAAGGAGAGGGAAAATGTTCGAACTCGTAGACAACATCCCCGCAAGCCCGGTAATCAAAGTTATCGGTGTTGGCGGTGGCGGCGGCAACGCTGTCAACCACATGGTCAAGAGCAACATCGAAGGCGTGGAATTCATCTGCGCCAACACCGATGCTCAAGCGCTGAAAAACATCGGCGCGCGCACCATTCTGCAACTGGGCACCGGCGTGACCAAAGGCCTGGGCGCCGGCGCCAACCCGGAAGTCGGCCGTCAGGCTGCGCTGGAAGATCGCGAGCGCATCGCTGAAGTGCTGGCCGGCACCAACATGGTGTTCATCACCACCGGCATGGGCGGCGGTACCGGTACCGGTGCTGCGCCGATCATCGCCGAAGTGGCCAAGGAAATGGGCATCCTGACCGTTGCGGTCGTGACCCGTCCGTTCCCGTTCGAAGGCCGCAAGCGTATGCAGATCGCCGACGAAGGCATCCGCATGCTCTCGGAAAGCGTCGACTCGCTGATCACCATTCCGAACGAAAAACTGCTGACCATCCTCGGCAAGGACGCAAGCCTCTTGTCGGCTTTCGCCAAGGCTGACGATGTACTGGCCGGTGCCGTTCGCGGTATCTCCGACATCATCAAGCGTCCGGGCATGATCAACGTCGACTTCGCCGACGTACGCACCGTAATGAGCGAAATGGGCATGGCGATGATGGGCACTGGCTGCGCCAGCGGTCCGAACCGTGCACGTGAAGCGACCGAAGCGGCCATCCGCAACCCGCTGCTGGAAGACGTGAACCTGCAAGGCGCACGCGGCATCCTGGTGAACATCACCGCCGGTCCTGACCTGTCCCTGGGTGAGTACTCCGACGTGGGTTCGATCATCGAAGCCTTCGCTTCCGAGCACGCGATGGTCAAGGTCGGTACCGTTATCGATCCGGACATGCGCGACGAACTGCACGTGACCGTGGTTGCCACCGGTCTGGGCGCGAAAATCGAGAAGCCTGTAAAGGTCATCGACAACACCGTTCACACCTCGATGGCGGCTGCTCAAGTGCAGCAACCGGCACCTGCTCGTCAGGAACAGCCAGCGGTGAACTACCGTGACCTGGACCGTCCGACCGTCATGCGCAACCAGGCTCAGGCCGGTGCTGCGACTGCCGCGAAGATGAATCCGCAAGATGACCTGGACTACCTGGACATCCCGGCTTTCCTGCGTCGTCAGGCCGATTGATGAAATGTATCAGGGGTATTCAGGTGATTGGTGTTCAGCAAAGGCTCGGTCTGCTATCATCGCCAGCCTTTGTTGATACCAGTTCGCAATTTGCGCTGAAGCGGCCCATGCCATGATTAAACAACGCACACTGAAAAATATTATCCGTGCCACCGGTGTAGGTCTGCACTCCGGGGAGAAGGTTTACCTGACCCTCAAGCCTGCACCTGTCGACACCGGGATCGTCTTTCGTCGTGCCGATCTCGATCCGGTTGTCGAGATACCGGCTCGTGCGGCCAACGTCGGCGAGACAACCATGTCGACAACGCTGGTCAACGGTGACGTGAAGGTAGACACGGTGGAGCACCTGCTCTCGGCCATGGCTGGCCTGGGCATCGATAACGCCTACGTCGAGCTCTCCGCGTCTGAAGTCCCGATCATGGATGGCAGCGCAGGACCTTTCGTATTCCTGATTCAATCGGCTGGCCTGGAAGAACAGGACGCCGCCAAGAAATTCATCCGCATCCTGCGTGAAGTGACAGTGGAAGACGGCGACAAGCGCGCCACTTTCGTCCCTTTCGAAGGGTTCAAGGTGAGCTTCGAGATCGATTTCGATCACCCGGTTTTCCGGGACCGCACCCAAAGTGCAAGCGTGGATTTTTCCAGCACTTCGTTCGTAAAAGAAGTCAGCCGCGCCCGTACTTTCGGTTTCATGAGTGACATCGAGTACCTGCGCAAGCACAACCTCGCACTCGGCGGCAGCGTGGAAAACGCGATTGTGGTCGATGCCGATGGCGTACTGAACGAAGACGGCCTTCGCTATGAAGACGAATTCGTGAAGCACAAGATCCTCGATGCAATTGGCGACCTGTACCTGCTGGGCAACAGCCTGATTGGTGAGTTCAAGGGCTTCAAGTCCGGCCACGCACTGAACAACCAGCTGCTGCGCAAGTTGATTGAGCAGAAAGATGCCTGGGAAGTCGTGACGTTCGAAGACGCCAGCACTGCACCAATCTCTTACATGCGCCCGGTTGCGGCGGTGTAAGTAAAAAACCTCTCTAGTTTTTTGAAGGCCACCTTTGGGTGGCCTTTTTTTATGCCTGTTCTCAGGCCACGACGACCCGGTTTCGCCCACCTTCCTTGGCTTGGTACAACGCCTTGTCCGCCGCGAACAACAGCTGCTCCAGGCTGATCTCGCTCGTCGCCGTCCAGGTGCTGATGCCGATACTCACGGTCATCGGTGACTGGTCTTCATTCACGCTCGACAGTTGTTCCACCGCTGCGCGAATGTGCTCGGCGATCTGCTGCGCCCCGACACTGTCGGTTTCCGCGAGGATCACCGAAAACTCCTCACCGCCATAACGCGCCACCAGGTCCGCCGGGCGCCGCACATTGGTGGTGATTACCCTGGCCAGTTCACGCAACGCCTGATCCCCGGCCTGATGCCCATGCCGGTCATTGAAGGCCTTGAAGTGGTCGGCATCGATCATCAGCAATGACAGTGGCTTGCCCGAGCGCTGGGCGCGGAACCACTCGTGGCGCAGCGATTGATCAAGCATCCGCCGGTTGGCGACCCCGGTCAGGGCATCGGTCGCCGCGAGCTGCGCCAGTTCGCGTTCGGCCCGCTGGCGCAGGCGCAGCTCCCGGGCCAGCAGCCAGGTCAGCCACAGCAGCCCGGCACACAGCACGCCGGTGGCGCTGCTGATCAGGATCGCCGTGCGTCGCCAAGCGCCGAACACTTCCTCGCTGGACAGGGCAACGATCACCGTCAGCGGCAGATTGCCGACCCGCGAGTAGGTGTACAGCCGTTGCTGATGATCCATGCTCGAGATGCTGTTGAAACTGCCATTGCCGCTGCTGTCGCGCAGGATCCGCACCACATTGGGCCGCGCGGCAAAGCTCTTGCCGATCGAATCGCTCTGCAGATAAGGCTTCTGTGCCAGCAGGATGCCGTCGTTATTGATGATGTTGAGGGTGCTGTCGATGCCGATGTCGAGGCTGTTGAACAGCTGATCGAAGTAATCGAGTTTCATCGACGCCACGGCCACGCCGAGGAACTCGCCGGTGTTCGACGAGATGCGCCGACTGAAACTGATCCGCCACTGGTCCGCGTCATCGCAGTCGCAGCGGGGCTTGAACGGACGGCTGATGAACATGCCGGTGTCGCGGTTGAAGGCGTGGGCGAGGAAGTAGTCACGGTCGGCGAAATTGCCTGGCAGCGGATCGACCCGTGAGGAATCGGCGATCACTTCGCCATGCTTGTCGAGCAGCAGGATGTCGCCCTTGAAGCGCGCCGTGGTGGAGCGATCAAACAACGCCAGATGGCGGATCTGCGGCGACACATCTTTCAGGTCGTCACGCTGGGCGGCGGCGATCAGCCCTTGCAGCGTCAGGTCATACAGCTCGACGGTGCGCAGCACGTCGGCGTCGATCAGTTGGGCGATGGTGGTGGCGCCACGGGTAGCCGACTCCTGAGCGTTGGCGTGTTCGCGGATCAGCAGGAACGTGACGATGCACACAATCGCGATCACGCTCAGCAGGCTGCCGAGGATCAGCAGCAGCTCGGAGCGTCCGGTCGTGCCGGGAACGGTAGGGGTGCGGCTCGCGATCATGGTTCGGTTTCGGTAAGGGATTCTTGTAAGCGTAGTTGTACCCGCTTCGCTGCCGCAGGCAAGAAAAAGGCCAGCGCATCAGGCTGGCCTTTTTACTGTAGCGCCGATCTTAGAAGACGTTGATCGGGTAGTCGATGATCACACGGTATTCATCTGTGTCTGAATCCAGTGCGCCGTAACCGTTGCCGCCACGGTTGGTCGCCCATTGCAGGCGCACCGCCAGGTCTTTGGCCTGACCGCTCTGCACCACATACTTGAGGTCGATGTCGCGCTCCCAGTGCTTGGCGTTGCGGCCTTCGGCGCTGTACCACGAGGCGTAACCCTTGCTGTGCGGATCGACCTTGGTCAGGTCCAGCGTACCGCGTGAGTAAGACAGCGCCGAGGTCAGACCCGGCAAGCCGACGCCGGCGAAGTCGTACGCGTACTTCAGCTTCCACGAACGCTCGTTCGGGCCGTTGAAGTCCGAGTACTGCTGCGAGTTGTCGAGGTAAACGCTGTCGCCCTGGCTGATGTAATCGAACGGCGTGTTGCCGTTGACCCGCTGGTACGCGGCGGTGACGCTGTGACTGCCGACGCCGACGGTGAAATGCAGGCTGTAGGTGTTGTTGTCGATGTTGCCCAGCAGCGCGTCGCCGGTGTCCTGGGTGTGATAGAAGTGCAGACCCGGGTTGAGGGTCACCCGATCATTCAGCGCCCATGTGTAGTCGAGGTCGTAGTAGTACTGGTTCCAGATGTCCTTCAGCTCGGACGCGTACAGGCTGCTGGTCAGGCCTTCGACGCCGCTCCAGGCCACGCCGGCCCAGTTCAGGTGCTGGCTCTTGTCGCCGTCGGCGAGGGTGCCGTAAGAGGTGCCGATGCGTTTGTGGCCGCTCTGGTTGTAGGGTTTGGTGAAGCTGGCCTGGCCGCCTTCGATCATCCAGCCGTCGAAGCTGTGGTTGGTCAGGCTGAGGCCGCGAAAGGTCTGCGGCAGCATGCGCGTCTCGCCACCGGCGATCACCGGGTTGGCGAGGAACAGATCGCCGGCCTTCAGCTCGGTATCGAACGCGCGCATTTTCAAGGTGCCGCCCGCCGTGGAGAACGCGCCCGGCGCTTTGCCGCTGCCGTCACTGACCGGCAGGATGCTGGAGTTGTCCGTTCCGCCACCGCCGTCGAGTTTCAGACCGAGCATGGCGTGGGCATCGAGGCCGAAGCCGACCGTGCCTTTGGTGTAGCCCGACTCGAATTTGCCGAGGAAACCCTGGCCCCACTCGATGTTGTCGTCCGTCTGCTGCAGACGGTTGCGGTTCATGTAGTAGTTGCGGGCATTGAGGTTGAGGCTCGCACCTTCGACGAAACCCTGTTTCTCGGATTCGGCGGCGTGGGCAGTGGGGGCAATCGTTGCGGCAATTGCAATGAACAGCGGGGTGAAGCGAACTGGGTAACGCACGTGCGGTAAAGCTCCTTGGGTCAACTGACACTTCAATGTCTTGAGGTGCGGGATGTTTCCAGTTGTTAAAGACGAACCAGACAGCGTTCAGACCACAACGAAAAAAGGCCGCTGAAAATCAGCGGCCTGCAAGGACGACGGTTGAACGGGAAGAGCCAAACAACCGCGTCGAGGGAAACGTTGCGCGGTGCGGTACTCAGATGTCTTTCTCAGAAGCTTGAGCCTGCGAAGTTGCGGCCTGAGGGGCTTGCGTGGCGTCTTGAGCCTTGGCCATCACTTCTGCCTGATGCTGTTCGAATGCGTGAGCGCGAGCGGCGTTTTGCGCTACAAACGTCTGGGATTCTTCAGCCATCGCCAGCGGCGACAGGATCAATGAGGACAAAACGAAAGCGCTGGCAATACCCATACTGTTGGACATCTTGAAAACCTTCTTGCTTGGCAAGTGCTGTTTGGTGCGGGCAAAGATAAGGTTGCCGGGCGTTGGGAAACAGCGTGATTTTCATAAATGACTGTTGCGGGAATGGCAATGATCCCTGACCTCAGACCGGAAGGTGGATCCCGAAGGTGTTCATCCCGCGATCACTGCGCACAAACACATCGCCGCCGTGCATCAGCGCAATCGCCTTGACGATCGCCAGCCCCAACCCGTGATTGTTGCCGCTGTTGCTGCGCGACGCATCGACCCGGTAGAAACGCTCGAACAAGCGCGGCAAATGCTCGCTGGCAATCGGCAAACCGGGGTTGGCCACGCCGATGCTGACCTGATGTTCCTCGGCCGCGATCTTTACTTCGATCACCTGACCGGGCGCCGTGTGTTGCACCGCGTTGCTCAGCAGATTGATCAAGGCCCGGCGCAGATGGGCGATCTCGATCTGTACCCGCGCGTCGCCGCTTACCCGCACCTGGACCTGCGCATCTTCGAGAATGAAGTCGAGGTATTCGAGGGTGGTTGCCACTTCATCGGCCAGCGAGGTCGAGGTCAGTTTGGTGGCCTTGCTGCCCTGATCGGCGCTGGCCAGGAACAGCATGTCGTTGATGATCGAGCGCAGGCGTTCCAGCTCTTCGAGGTTGGATTGCAGCACTTCGAAATAATGCTCGGCGGAGCGCCCGCGCGTCAGGGCGACCTGGGTCTGGCCGATCAGGTTGGTCAGTGGCGAGCGCAGTTCATGGGCGACGTCGGCGTTGAATGACTCCAGCCGCGAGTACGCCTGTTCGACCCGCTCCAGCGTCGAGTTGAACGACTCGACGAACTGCTCCAGTTCCGGTGGCAACGGTGACAGACGCAGGCGCCCGGCCCGCAACGGCGGGGCCAGACGCTGGGCTTCGTGGGACAGTTTGATCAACGGTTTGAGGCCGATCCGCGCCACCCAGTAACCCAATGCCGACGCCAGTAGCACACCGATCACCGCCAGACTCACCAGCGCGATCAGCAACTGATGCTGGGTCTGGTGAAAGGTCTCGGTGTCGATGCCGATCATGAAGCGCAACGGCGGGCGTTGATCCTTGGCCGGCAATTCGGTGAGCAGCACTTTCAGCGGATAAGGATGGTCGGGCAGTTGCAGGTCGCGCATGCCCAAGGGGCCTTGGGCAAACGCGCGGATCAAGGCATCCGGCTCGCCAAACTCGTAGCCCGGATTGCCGCTGACCACCCAGAAGCGGATGCGCTTGTCCTCTTCGCCGAGCAGCTTGAGCTTGGCGTTGATCTTCACCCAGTGCTCAGGGGTGCCATAGCGGTTGAGCGCGGATTCCAGCACGCTGTAACGCGCATCGAGCTCCGCTTCCGGCAGCAGGCCGAGGCCTTTGTCCACTTGTTGATACAGCGCGCCGCCGATCAACAGGAACACCAGCAGCGCCACCAGCGTGAACATCCCGCTCAAGCGCAGCGCAATGGAATTACTGGACACCACGGCTCTCCAGCACATAACCCATGCCACGGATGGTGTGCAGCAGTTTCTCGTCGAACGGCCCGTCGAGCTTGGCCCGCAGGCGTTTGATCGCGACTTCGACGACGTTGGCGTCGCTGTCGAAATTGATGTCCCAGACCATCTCCGCAATCGCGGTTTTCGAGAGGATTTCGCCTTGGCGCCGGGCCAGCACGCTGAGCAGTGAAAACTCTTTCGCCGTCAGATCCAGCCGCGTGCCGGCGCGGGTGGCCTTGCGGCTGATCAGGTCGATCCACAGGTCGGCGATGCTCACTTGTACCGGTTCGTGGCCGCCACTGCGCCGGGTCAGCGCTTGCAGGCGCGCCACCAGTTCGAGGAAGGAGAACGGTTTGCCGAGGTAATCGTCGGCGCCGTCGCGCAGGCCGCGGATCCGGTCTTCGACCCGTTCGCGGGCGGTGAGCATGATCACCGGTGTCTGCTTGCGCGCACGCAACGCCCGCAATACGCCGAAGCCGTCGAGGCCCGGCAGCATCACGTCGAGGACGATCACCGCGTAGTCGCTTTCCAGCGCCAGGTGCAGGCCCTCGACGCCGTCGCGGGCCCGATCCACGGTGTAACCCTGTTCCGTCAGGCCGCGGTGCAGGTAGTCCGCGGTTTTCTCTTCGTCTTCGATAATCAGAACGCGCATGACCCGCCTCAGTCTGTCGTTGCCAGCGCCGCGACGGGCGCAGGTTTGGGCTTGTGGAACAGCCGCTCAAGCCACAAGTATATGACCGGCGTGGTGAACAGCGTCAGCATCTGGCTGACCAGCAGCCCACCCACCACTGCGATCCCCAGCGGCTGGCGCAGTTCGGCGCCGGTGCCGTAACCGAGCATCAGTGGCAGGGCGCCGAGCAGGGCGGCGAGGGTGGTCATGATGATCGGCCGGAACCGCGTGATACATGCCTCGAAAATCGCATCCTGCGGCGACAAGCCGCGATGACGCTGCGCTTCCAGGGCGAAGTCGATCATCAGGATGCCGTTCTTCTTGACGATACCGATCAGCAGCACCAACCCGATCAACGCCATGATCGAAAAGTCCTGGCCGCAGATCCACAGCATGATCACCGCGCCGAGACCCGCCGCCGGCAAGGTCGAAATGATCGTCAGCGGATGGACGAAGCTCTCGTAGAGCACGCCAAGGATGATGTACACCGCCACCAGCGCCGCGAGAATCAGCCACGGCTGACTTTTCAGCGAACTCTGGAACGCCTGGGCCGCGCCCTGGAAGTTACCGCTGATCGCGGTCGGCATGCCGATCTCGGCCTTGGCCTGATTGAGCAGGATCACCGCGTCGCCCAGTGCCACGCCGGGCGCCAGGTTGAACGACAGGTTGGCGGCCGGGAACATGCCGTCGTGGGCGATGGACAGCGGACCGATGGTCGGCGCGTCGAATCGGGCCAGTGCTGACAGCGGCACCATCTCTCCGCTGAGCGGCGAGCGCAGGTAGAAATAGTTGAGGCTTTCGGCCTTGCCGCGCTGTTGGGTGTCCAGTTCCAGGATCACGTTGTATTGGTTCACCTGAGTCTGGAACTCGTTGATCTGCCGCTGGCCGAAGGCGTCGTACAGCGCCTCATCGACATCACTCGCCGTCAGGCCGAAACGCGCAGCGGCGCTGCGGTCGATGCTGATGTGGGTGATGCTGCCGCCCAGTTGCAGGTCGTTGGAAATGTCACGGAACGCCGGGATGCTGCGTAGCTTTTCGGTGAGTTTCTGGGTCCAGGTGGCGAGGGTCGGCCCGTCGTTGCTCTTGAGCACGTATTGGTACTGCGCACGGCTCGGGCCGGAGCTGAGGTTGATGTCCTGGCCGGCGCGCAGGTAAAGCACGATGCCGGGGACTTTCATCAGTTGCGGACGAATGCGGTCGATGAACTGGCTGGCCGAAACATCGCGGTCTCCGCGTTTTTTCAGGGCAATCCAGAAGCGGCCGTTGGCGATGGTCTGGTTGCTGCCGGACACGCCGACCGAGTGGGAAAACGCCTGGACGGCAGGGTCGGCAGCGACGATTTCGGCCATCGCCAGGTGTTTTTTCACCATGTCGCTGTAGGAAATATCGGCGGCGGCTTCGGTGGTGCCGAGGACGAAACCGGTGTCCTGCACCGGGAAGAAACCCTTGGGGATAAACACGTAGCCGCCAATCGCCAGTGCGACGGAAATGCCGAACACGCCGATCATCAATTTCTGGTGAGCGAGGGCGCGGCGCAGGCCTTTTTCGTACCAGCCGAGCAGGCGTTCGCTGAAGCCCGGTTTGTCATGGGCGTGATGCACCGGTTTGCGCATGAACAGCGCCGCCAGCGTCGGCGCCAACGTCAGGGATACCACCACGGAAATCATGATGGTCGAGGTGGCCGTCAGGGCGAATTCCTTGAACAGCCGCCCGACCACGCCGCCCATGAACAGCAACGGAATGAACGCCGCCACCAGCGAGAAACTGATCGACACCACGGTAAACCCGATCTCGCCGGCGCCCTTGATCGCGGCGTCGCGCATGCTGTCGCCGGCCTCCAGATGACGGTGGATGTTTTCCACCACCACGATGGCATCGTCGACCACGAATCCCACCGCCACCACGATGGCCACGAGGGTCAGATTGTTCAGGCTGAAACCGAGCAAATACATCAAGGCGAAACTGGCGGTCAGCGACACGCCGAGCACCGCCGAGACAATCATCGTCGCCGACAGCTGACGCAGGAACAGCGCCATGACCGCCACCACCAGCAGGATCGCGATCAGCAGGGTGATTTCCACCTCATGCAGCGAGGCGCGGATGGTCTGGGTGCGGTCGATCAGGGTTTTGACCTGCACCGAGGCCGGCAGCATGGCTTCGAGGCCGGGCAGGGCGGCTTGAATCCGGTCGACGGTTTCGACGATGTTGGCGCCGGGCTGGCGCGAGATCACCAGATTGACCCCCGGTCGATCGCCGGCCCAGGCTTGCACGTAGGCATCTTCTGAACCGTTGACGACTTTGGCGACATCCTTGAGGTGAACCGGGGCGCCGTCCTTGTAGGAAACGATGAGCTGGCTGTATTCCTCGGGGTGGAACAACTGGTCGTTGGTCGACAACGTGGAAATGCTCGAGTCGCCGTACAAGGCGCCCTTGGCGAGGTTGAGGCTGGTCTGCTGGATCGCCACACGAATGTCGGCGAGGGTCAGGCCGATGGCCGCCAGTTTGTCCGCCGAGGCCTGCACGCGGATTGCCGGACGTTGCTGACCGGTGATGTTGATCTGGCCTACACCGTCGATCTGACTGATCTGACGCGCAAGCAGGGTTTCCACCAGGTCGCTGAGTTCAGTGCCGGGCATTTGCGTGGAGCTGACGCTGAGGATCAGCACCGGGCTGTCGGCCGGGTTGACCTTCTTCCAGGTCGGCAGGGTCGGCATGTCTTTCGGCAGTTTGCCGGCGGCGGTGTTGATCGCGGCCTGCACTTCCTGGGCGGCGGTGTCGATGCTCTTGTCGAGGGTGAATTGCAAGGTCAGCAGGGTCGAGCCCAGCGCACTGCTGGAGGTCATCTGGGTCATGCCGGGGATGGCGCTGAATTGCACCTCCAGCGGCGTGGCCACGGAAGAAGCCATGGTGTCGGGGCTGGCGCCGGGCAGTTGGGCGGAGACCTGGATCGTCGGAAATTCCGCTTCCGGCAGCGGGGCAATCGGCAGGCGCGGGAAGGCAATCACCCCGACCAGCACCAGCGCGATGGTCAGCAGAATCGTCGCCACCGGGTGATCGATGCACCAGGTCGAAACGCCTTTGTGCTGCTTCATGGCTTGGGCTCCGCTTGCACCACCTGCGGCGGTTCGCTCATGACCTGCACGGTCGAACCGGGCTTGAGCCGCGACTGGCCGTCACTGACCAATACGTCGCCGGGTTTCACGCCTTTGATGATGTCCTGACCGCTGCCCTGATAAACCATTTGCACCTGCACCGCTTCAACCTTGTCGCCGTTGACCCGGTACACGAAGTGCTGATCGAGTCCGCGTTGTACGACAGTGGGCGGGACCACCAGTGCATCTTTATCCAGCGCTGTCTGAATCTTTACCGTCACCAGCAGGCCGGGCCAGAGCTTCTGGTTGGGATTGTCGAACTCAGCCTTGGCGCGGATGGTGCCGGTGTTGGCGTTGATCTGGTTGTCGATCAGGGTCAGGTGACCTTCGCCGAGCAGGTTGCCGGTTTCGCCATCGGTGTCGGCGCCGATGTAGGCCTTGACCTGCGCGCGCTGCGGGTCGCTGATCAGGCCTTGCAGGGTCGGCAGCATTTGCTGGGGCAGGGAAAACTCGACGGCGATCGGGTCGATCTGGGTCACGGTGAACAGACCCTGGGTGTCGGTCATGCGCAGGAAGTTGCCTTCGTCGACCGTGCGAATCCCGACGCGGCCGGTGACCGGGGAACGAATCTGGGTGTAGGAAAGTTGTACCTGTGCCGCGTCAATCGCGGCCTGATTGCCCTGGGCGGTGGCTTTGAGCTGGTTGACCAGTGCCTGCTGCTGGTCGTAGGTCTGCTTCGATACACCGTCGTCGACGCTGAGCAGTTTGTAGCGCTTGAGGTTGACCAAAGCGACTTGCAGTTGCGCCTGGCTTTCGCCCAGTTGCGCCCGGGCCTGGTCGAGGCTGGCGCGGATCGAGCGGTCGTCGATGGTGGCGAGCAGGTCGCCCTGTTTCACCAGCTGACCCTCTTTGACCAAGAGCTTGGTGAGGATGCCGTCGATCTGTGGGCGCACCACGACGCTGTGCAACGAGAGGACCGAGCCGATGCCGCTGGTGTAGCGGGGGACGTCTTTTTCGCTGACGGCGACGACTCGCACCGGGATGGCGGTGGGGCCGGCGAGTTTGGCCGGGGCGGGTTTGTATGCGTACCACAGACCGGCGGCTGCGAGGGCGATCAGCAGGGTGGCGAGCAGGGCCTTTTTCTTCTGGATTTGCATGCTTGTGGGGCGCCAGGGGGACGGGGTTTGGGCAGGTTGGTTCTTTATAAACTTGTTTGGGGGTCAGGAGGGTGACGGCTGGCTGACGGCGCTGTCAGTTTCGGCTTTTGACTTGGCGGCCTTTGGGCCGACCATGCTTTGGGGGTTCTTTGTGAATATCCGTTTCTTCGGGTGTTGCGGATGGCGGTTCCGCCCTTACGGCGGGTCACTTTTGGCAAACGCCCCAAAAGTAACCAAAAGGTCTGGGCCCCTGCGTTCGGCGCCTCGCTGTGGCTCGGCGTTCCTTCGTTCCGGGATTTATCCGGGGGCATCGCCTACGGTTTGCTTCGCTGCACCTCCTCTCGATGCATGCGGCTTCGCCGCACGGTCGCTGCGCTCCCACCCCCGGATAAATCCCTCCACTCAGCCTTCCGATGGGGCCGGCACGTCAAGAGCGGTACTCGAGCTAACGCTCATCGTGCTGAGTGGTGAAGGGCGTGCGGTCGGCTTTTGGTTTTTGTTGGGTTTGCTCACCTCGGCCCTTTCTCGAGGGAGTGGAGGACAACACAGGAGCTTTTCAAAAGCTGAATTCACCTCGGTCTTTCACGTCGGCGTACCTCCTCCAAACACCTCGGTCAGTCCCCTCTCCCTCTGGGAGAGGGCTAGGGTGAGGGGGCTTTTGAGGTTGTTTAAATCTCAACAACCAAACCGGATACTTCCCACAATGTTTTCAGGTTGTCCGTCGGAAGCACGCTCTCTAGTCTTTGGCTGTCGCTGCCAATTCAGCGAACAGGCGTGGAAACCTGATTTCAAGTAGTTGCAAAGCATCTCCCCGTAATCGTTGCCGATGTCTTCTTTCGTCTGCAAACTGCGTCGCGGCGGCTGTGCGCAGGCAGACTTCGGTCTGGCCGGTTGCCTACTTATCGGTTTTCCACCCTGCGTACAGCTGCCACCTTTTGTCGTGTGGAAACGACAAGGGATGGCTCCATAGCCAAGTAGGAG
The DNA here is from genome assembly GCF_030209075.1 of Pseudomonas sp. lyk4-R2A-10. Lineage (NCBI taxonomy): Bacteria > Pseudomonadati > Pseudomonadota > Gammaproteobacteria > Pseudomonadales > Pseudomonadaceae > Pseudomonas > Pseudomonas sp. lyk4-R2A-10. The sequence goes on from NZ_JARVSR010000001.1 coordinate 50,765, forward strand.
CTTTTCATGGACAAACTGATACCCGACCCACCCCTCGAATCACCCACCCCTCTCGAAGAGGCCATGCGCGCCGAAGACCTCGCCCGTAACCGCGAAGCCATCAAACGCGCCCTCGACTATTACCTCTGCCCCAACCCCACCAAGCCGCGCCCGAGCACGATGTACATGGTCACTCCTAACGTCGACACCGAAAGCCTGCTGGCCAATGCCTGCGAGTCCCTGGCGTCGGCCAGTACCATCGCCAGCAATTTCGCCAATGAGCTTTCGGGCCCGCAGCGCAGTACGGCGTTGGGAATCCAGCAGATCATCATGCTGGCGGAGCTGGCGGTGAACCGGGCGCTGGATCGGGTTGATCCGCAAACGTGATCCGCTAGTCGAAGAGTCCCGAAAAGGAACCGGTCGTACCCTTTTGGGGGCTCTTTAAAGTCCGCACACGCAGGTATACTGCGCGCTTTCGCGGCTCGTCCACCGGGCCGGACTTTTTGCTTCGCGGAGCTTTCATGACTTCCCCAATCGACAACGCTGTGAGCGATGTCCCGGCAGAGCTGGCCGAGGCCGGCGAATCCAAGCCGACCATTCCTGCGTTCAAGTTTCCGTTCAAACCAGGTGAGCTGGCGGCTGCCAAAGCGGCGAAGCAGCCGCAGTTCAAGGGCAAGGACGGTGATCGCCATGCCAAGATTCCGGGTGTGGCACCTTCGGGCACTCGCCGTTCGATGGGCAAGCGCTGATTCAATCCCGCTTCGGCCGTTGCTGTGATTTTCGGTCACAGTGATGGCTAATTGCTCAGTTCCTGAGCCAGATCAACGTTTCACCAGTGAGTGCGCTTAGAGTCAGCAGCCCTGCCGACTCTTTCCAATAAAACGAGCGCGCTTTCCATGAAGATCAATCTCCCGGTGACCGGGCGCAATGTCGATGTTGCGCCGGATGCGAACATTCTCTCGACCACCGATCTGACCAGCGCGATCACCTACGCCAACAACGACTTCATCAGGATCAGCGGTTACAGCCGCGACGAGCTGCTGGGTGCGCCGCACAATTTGCTGCGTCATCCGGACATGCCCGCGCAGGCGTTTGCCCATATGTGGCAGACGCTCAAGGGTGGGCGGTCGTGGATGGGGCTGGTCAAGAATCGTTGCAAGAACGGTGATCACTACTGGGTCAGTGCTTATGTCACGCCGGTCACGCAGAACGGTGCGGCGGTGGAGTATCAGTCGGTGCGCACGCGGCCGGATACGCGGCAGATTGCGGCAGCGGAGCGGGCGTATGCGCAGTTGCGCGAGGGGCGGGTGGCGCGGTGGCCGCGGCTGCCGAGCCTGAGTTTGCGGGCGAAGATCATGGCGTTGACCAGTTCGTTGCTGGCGCTGGTGCTGGGGATGGAAGCCTGGCTGCGGCCGGAGTCCATGGGCATCGAAGCCGCTGCGCTGGTGGCCGGCAGTGGCGCGTGTGCGCTGGGCGTGGGTTGGTTATTGCGGCCGCTGGAGCATTTGACCGAGCGTGCCCGGCTGATTGCCGATAACCCGTTGAGCCAGGGCATTTATACCGGGCGGCGGGATCAGTTCGGGCAGATCGAGTTTGCCTTGCAGATGCTTGAAGCGCAGGTCGGCGCGGTGGTGGGGCGGATCGGTGATGCATCGCAGCGGCTGGCCGGGCATGCGGCGCAATTGGTGGATCATCTGCACAGCAGTCACACCAGCACGTTGGCGCAGCAGGCGGAAACCGATCAGGTGGCGGCGGCGATTCATCAGATGGCGGCCAGTGTGGCCGAGGTGGCCAGCCATGCGCAGCAGGCGTCGGTGGCGGCGGACATGGCGGGTACGGAAACCCGTGAAGGTCATCTGCTGGTGGGCGAGAGTCGCAGTGCAGTGTTGCGGCTGGCCGAGGAGTTGGGGCGGGCGACCGAGGTGATTCATCAGCTCGAAGGCCACAGCATCGAGATTTCCGGGGTGCTGGAGGTGATTCGCAGCATCGCCGAGCAAACCAATCTGCTGGCGCTCAACGCGGCGATCGAAGCGGCGCGGGCCGGGGATGCCGGGCGTGGGTTTGCGGTGGTCGCCGATGAGGTGCGTGGTCTGGCTCAGCGTACTCAGCAGTCGACCAACGAGATTCAACGGATGATCAGCACCCTGCAAAACGGCGCGCGGGATGCGGTGCTGGTGATGCAGCAGAGCAGCGAACATGTGGATAACAGCGTCGAACAGGCCCAGCGTGCGGCCCGGGCCCTGGACGGGATCAGCGGGCGGGTCGAGCAGATCACCGAGATGAGTCTGCAGATTGCGGCGGCGGTTGAAGAACAGAGCGCGGTGAGTGAGGACATCAACCGCAACATCGTCAGTATTCGCACGGCGTGCGAGCTGACGGTGGATGAAGGGCGCCAGAGCCAACTCAACTCACAGGATGTGGCGGGGCTGGCGGGGGATTTGCGTTCGCTGGCGCGGGAATTCTGGGGGCGGCGGCAGGGCGCTTAGGCCGCCCGCAGTGAGATGAACGCGTAAGTCTGCGGCGGCTCGGACACCACCTGTGCCCCGGCCGCCCGCACTTGCCCGGCAATGTCGTCGCCGGAGACATGGAACAGCCATTCGCTGGAAACTTCGCTCAATGGCTGCGCCGCGACCTGATCGATCACTGAGGCAAACGCGCCCATGTCCGGCAGGTACGCGGTAAACCCGTCGCCCTTGAGCGCGGTGGTGCGGATGCCGAGCAGGCCGCAGATCGCGTCCTTGATCCGGATGTCGTCGCGATCGGCCTGACGGGAGCGCTGGATCAGCGTCACCAGTTCCTGATCCACCAGTTCGCCGCCGACGATCAACTGCGGCCCTTGCTCCCAGGACTCTGGCGGACAGTCCTTGGCGGTGGGGTTCAGCGCAATGTGCGGATTGATTTCGGCGGGATAGATGCGGCACACCAGCGGCCGGCGCTCGTAGATGCGGCACAGCTTGTCTTCGTCAAGATTCCGGCAGGGGCCGACGTTGTAGGCGGCGAAAGTGATCGCCACATGGGCGTCGGACATTCCGCTGCGCACCACCGCCGAACGCCGCTGAGCGTGTTCGCGCTGCTGTTCCGGCAGGCCCAGGCCGTTGGCGAGAAACGCCTCCACCAGCACGATCACCTGACCGCCGTCAGCCGCCCACATGCGGGCTTCGGCCAGGGTCAGGGGCACGTGGTGATCGGTGCAGCATTTGCCGCAGCCTACGCAGGAAAAGGTCGTATTCATTGAGCGGGCAATCTTCAATCACGGTGTGAATCGGCGACATAAAGCCGCCGTACAGGCCCGGAGTGAAGCAAGTTGTGCGCCATTCGCTCAGGGTTTGGCGGTCGGGCGGATCGAGTCCCATTCGGTGACGAACGCGGTTTTCGACTTTTTGTTGTACAGGCACAGCTCGGTGCCTTGCTGGCCCTTCATGTGTTTTTGCGGGTACTGGCCTTGCAGCAACAGGGCGGTGTAGCCGACGCGGTCATCGAATTGCGCGGCGTTGCCGACCGGTTTGGCGTTTTTCAGGCCGCTGGCCTTGGTGCAGCCGGCGAGCACGGTTTTGTCGTAGGCCGCCCAGGCGTCGGGGCTGGAGGCGTGTGCAAACGGGGCGATGAGGCAAAGTACGGAGAGGGCGAGGCGTTTCATGGTTCGGGCATCCTTGGAGTGTTGATCGCCAAGGTTGGAGTATGCCGCAGGATTTTAGTTTGTCAGTCCGGCACCAATTCCCGGCGAACCACATACATTCCAGACCTTTCGTACAAGCGCTGCGCTCGCCGGTTGTCTTCCAGCACCTTCAGGTCGACAAATCCTTCGCGTCGATCCTGAAACGCCTTGAACGCATGAAGCAGCAACGCCCGACCCAATCCCCGACCTTGCGCCCGAGGATGCACCACCAGATTCTTGATGTAGGAACTGGTCCAGCATTGCGCCACGCCGATGACGCCTTCGGCATCGCTGGCGATGAAACACAGTGCAGGATCGTATTCCGGATCGTTTTCGAACTGCTGTTGCCAGGCGTCCAGCGCCGGCACCCGGCCACCGCCTTCGCGGTAACCGATTTGCATCAGTTCATGCACGGCGGATGCGCGTTCGGCGCTGTAGGTTGTGAGTTCGATACCGTTCGGCCATTCGATGGCGGGCACGTCCTGGCCCAGGTCGCGCCGCATCAGGAAGCAGAACGTCTCGCTCAAGAGTCAGTGGCCCTGAGCCGCGACGAATTTGGCCGCTTCGATCAGGCAGTGGGTCAGCTCGGGCGAGGAGAACTTGGTCAGCACACCGTTGGCGCCGGCGAGGCGGGCCTTTTCGCTGTTCATCGCGCTGTCGAGTGAGGTGTGCAGCAGCACGTAGAGGTGGGCGAAGTCCGGGGTTTCGCGCAGGGTGCGGGTGAAGGCGTAGCCGTCCATCTCGGACATTTCGATGTCGGAGACGATCAGGTTGATCTGCTGCGCCGTGCCTTGCAGGTCCAGCAGGCAGTCGATGGCTTCCTTGGCGCTGCGGGCGGTGTGGCATTGCAGGCCGAGGTTGCGCAGGGTGTGCACCGATTGCTGCAACGCGACCTGGCTGTCGTCGACCACCAGAATCCGTGCGTTGCCCAGCACTTCGGCGTCTTCCATGCTCAGCTCGGTCGGGGCCATTTCGATCTGCGCCGGGGCGATGCCGTGGATGACTTTTTCGATGTCCAGCACCTGCACCAGCGTGCCGTCCACCGAGGTCACGCCAGTGATGTAGGCGCGTGAACCGCCGGAACCGAACGGCGGCGGTTTGATGTCGGTGGTCAGGCAATGCACGATCTTGCTCACTGCCTGCACGTGCAGGCCCTGTTTCGAACGGCTGACGTCGGTGACGATCAGGCAGCCGCCGTTCGGGTCTTCCAGCGGCCGCTCGCCGATGGCGCGGCTCAGGTCGATCACCGACAGCGAAGCGCCGCGCAAAGTGGCGATGCCTTTGACGTGCGGATGCGACTCCGGCAGCTTGGTCAGCGGCGGGCAGGGGATGATTTCACTGACCTTCAGCAGGTTGATCGCCATCAGCTTGCCGCTGCGCAAGGTAAACAGCAGAAGCGAAAGTGAATCTGCGCGGGCTTTGTTGGAAGACATAAAAACCTTCTGTGGAAAAAGGTGAGCGGCGATCGCACGGATCGCCAGCAGGTATCGATGCCGGGTTATCGACTTGTAACCGGCAGGCTTTAGGGATTCTGGCGCCAATCCGACGGCGGGACTTTTATTTCATCCCCAAGCGCTTGGCCATCCGCGCCAGATTCGCCCGGTCCAGCCCCAGTTCACGCGCGGCACTGGCCCAGTTGTCCTGATTGCGCTCAAGTGCCGCGCTGATCAACTGCCGCTGATACTGCTCGGTGGCTGCACGCAGGTCACCGTTGATCAATGGCAGGGCGGCAGTCGTTTCGGACGGCATCGGCGAGTTATCCACAACCTCGCGCGGCAGATCGAGGTCCATCGCGCTCAGGCTGAGAATCTTCGGTCGCACCTTGCAGTTGCCCAGCGCCTTCAGCGCGCTGCGTCCGATCAAGTGTTCCAGTTCCCGCACGTTGCCTGGCCAGGTGTAGGTCAGCAGCGCCTCCTGGGCATCGCTGTTCAGGCGCAGGCTGTTGAGGCCCATGCGCGAGCGGTTCTGTTCCAGGAAATAGCCGCTGAGCAACAACACATCGCGCCCCCGGTCACGCAGCGCCGGCACTCGCAATGGGTAGACGCTTAGGCGATGGTAGAAGTCGGCGCGGTAGCGGCCGCTGCGCACTTCTTCGGCCAGGTCGCGGTTGGTCGCGGCGATCAGGCGCACGTCGACCTGATGCTCCTTGTCCGAACCCAGGCGCTGCAACTGGCCGCTCTGCAGCACCCGCAACAGCTTGGCCTGGACGGTCAGCGACAACTCGCCGACTTCATCGAGAAAAAGCGTGCCGCCGTTGGCCAGTTCGAACTTGCCGCGCCGGTCGCTGGTGGCGCCGGTGAAGGCGCCGCGCACGTGGCCGAACAGTTCGCTTTCCACCAGCGTGTCCGGCAGGGCCGCGCAGTTGAGGCTGATGATCGGTTTGTCGGCGCGCTTGGAGGCGGCGTGGATCGCCTGGGCCACCAGTTCCTTGCCGACCCCGGTTTCGCCGGTGATCAGCACGGTCAGGTCGCTGCCGCCCACCAGATTGATTTCTTCGACCAGCCGTTTATGCGCTTTGCTCTGGCCGATCATTTCGCGATTCTGCTGACCGCTGGCCTGGCGATAGACCTCGGCACGCTGGTGTTCGTCTTCGGCGCGGGTCGCCAGACGCTCGATGCGTTCGGCGGCGTTGACCGTGGCCGAAGCGAGGCTGGCGAAGGCTTGCAGGGCGTCGAGTTCGATCGGTTCGAAGCGCTCCGGATCGAGGGCGTCGAGGGTGATCAGGCCCCAGAGTTTTTCATCGACGAACAACGGACAGCCGAGGCAATCGTGAACTTCAAGATGATCGTCGAGGCCGTCGACCAGTCCGTCGTACGGATCGGGCAGATCGCTGTCGGCGGCGAAACGGGTCGGCCCTTCGCCGGCCAACAGCACTTCAAAGCGCGGGTGTTCGCTGACCTTGAAACGGCGGCCGAGGGTGTCGGTACTCAAGCCGTCCACGGCCAGCGGCACCAGCCATTCACCGTCGAGGCGCAACAATGCGGCGGCATCGCAGGGCAGCAGGGCGCGCATGGCTTCGAGCAGGCGTCGGTAGCGCTCGCCTTCGGGCAATTCGCGGGACAGGTCGGAGACCAGTGGGAGCAGGGCGGTGAGCAATGATTTGGCGGACATAGGCTTGTAGTCAAAGAGACATGTTGTAGTCGAAGCGACTATAGAGGTGCTTGTGTCGATCTGACTACATAATTTTCAAGCTATTGATTTATATAGAAAAAATAGTTGGCATGAATACTGGAATGGGTAGGGCACTTTTAGAGAAAGCTCAGGAGCCACCCTTATGCTTAGCGTCCAGGATCGAGCCATCATCAAGTCCACCGTGCCTCTGCTGGAAAGCGGCGGTGAAGCGCTGATCACCCACTTCTACCGGATGATGCTCTCCGAGTACCCGGAAGTCCGCCCGCTGTTCAACCAGGCTCACCAGGCCAGCGGCGATCAGCCCCGCGCCCTGGCCAACGGCGTGTTGATGTACGCCCGTCACATCGATCAACTCGACCAGTTGGGCGATCTTGTGGCCAAGATCATCAACAAGCACGTGGCGTTGCAGATTCTGCCGGAACACTACCCGATCGTTGGCACCTGCCTGCTGCGCGCCATCTCCGAAGTGCTCGGCGAAGAAATCGCCACGCCGGAGGTGATGAGCGCCTGGGGCGCGGCTTACGGTCAGTTGGCCGAGATTCTGATCGGTGCCGAAACCGCCATTTATGACCAGAAAGAGCAAGCCGTCGGCGGCTGGCGCGGGGCACGGGAGTTCATCGTCGCGGCCAAGGTCGAGGAGAGCGCGGAAATCATTTCGTTCTACTTTGAACCGGCGGACAAAGGCCCGATCCTCGCAGCCGAACCTGGCCAGTACATCGGCATGAAGCTGGTGCTCGACGGTGAGGAAATCCGCCGCAACTATTCGCTGTCGGCCCTGGCCAACAAAGGCCAATACCGCATCAGCGTCAAACGCGAACCGGGCGGCCGTGCCTCCAATTACCTGCATGATCAACTGCATGTCGGCGCCAGTATTCAGCTGTTCCCGCCATCGGGTGAGTTCACCCTGACTGCCAGCGACAAACCGCTGGTGCTGATCAGCGGCGGCGTCGGCATCACTCCGACACTGGCGATGCTGGAAGCGGCGCTGGAAACCGAGCGTCCGGTGTACTTCATCCACAGTGCGCGCAATGGCAGCGTGCATGCGTTCCGCGACTGGATCGACGGGCTGGCCGCGCGTCATCCGCAGCTCAAGCGCTTCTATTGCTACGCCGAAGATGATGGTGTGAGCCCGGCGGCGGACAAGGTCGGGTTGTTGAGCGAGGAGCAACTGGGCGAGTGGCTGCCGGCGGAGCGTGATGTGGACGCTTACTTCCTTGGGCCGAAAGGTTTCATGGGGGCGATCAAGCGTCATCTGAAGGCGCTGGGTGTGCCTGAGAAGCAGAGCCGGTATGAGTTCTTCGGACCGGCTGCTGCTTTGGAATGATCTGAAACCGGGTTGCCTTCATCGCGGGCTTGCCCGCGATGGGGGCATCGCTAACTTGATTCTTAAATTCTGTTTAAAGGTTAATCGTTTCTTAACCGGTTTATCGTTTATTCCCCGATGCTGATGATAGGCGCTCGTTCGTTTACATGATCAGGATCGCCCCCATGTCGCACTTCGCCTCTTCCCGTCGTTTCAGCCTGGCCACTTTGGGCCTGTCGGTTGCCTTGCTGTCCAGTCCGTTCGCGTTCGCCGAATCCGCCTTGATCGAACCCCAGACCCTGATCGTCGATCAGAGCCTGCCCAAGGCGCAGCGAGATGCAATGGAACTGGCGGCGCGGCGTTACGGCAGTTTCTGGAACACGGGCGAAGAGGCGTTGGCCACCGCTGCCCTGTCGCCGCAGTTCGTCGACAAGACCCCGCCGGAAGGCCGGGTGCAGGGGCCGACCGGGCCGCTGCTGGCGTCGAAGTTCTTTCGCACGGCGGTGCCGGACTTGAGATGCGAGATCGAGCAAATGATCGTTGCCGGGGATCACGTGGTGGTGCATCTGCACTTTCGCGGGCATTTCACCGGCACGTTCAAGGCTCTCAAAGGGCAGGGCCAGCGTGTAGACTTCCGGGCAACCGATATCTATCAGATCGACAACGGTCGCATCGCGGCCAATTGGCATATCGAAGACAACATCAGTCTGATGGCGCAACTGCAAGCGCAGCCGCCGGCCAGCTGAACCATGGACATGAAAGGGAAACGCGATGAGCGAGGAAACGATTCGATTGGGACGTGAGCGGCGCTATCTGGTGTTGCTGGGCATCATCTGCCTGGCACTGATCGGCGGCGCGCTGTACATGCAGATCGTGCTGGGCGAGGCGCCGTGCCCGCTGTGCATCCTGCAGCGTTATGCGTTGCTGCTGATCGCGCTGTTCGCGTTCATCGGCGCGGCCATGCGCACCCGGCGCAGCATCACCGTGTTCGAGGTGCTGGTGGTGATTTGCGCCATCGCCGGCGCTGGTGTCGCCGGGCATCACGTGTACACCCAGTTCTATCCGGCGGTGAGCTGCGGCATCGATGTGTTGCAGCCGATCGTCGATGACCTGCCGCTGGCGAAGATCTTCCCGCTGGGCTTCCAGGTCGACGGTTTCTGCTCGACGCCGTACCCGCCGATCCTCGGTCTGTCGCTGGCGCAATGGGCACTCGTGGCCTTCGTGCTGGTGGTGATCCTGGTGCCGCTGCTGATCTCGCGTAACCGAAAAGCGTTGCGCTGAATCAACTTTTCGGCGCGTGCGCCGATAAAACAAACGCCTCGATTTGCGGTGACGCGAATCGAGGCGTTTTGCATTTCAGGGTCTGTGTGAAAACACCGTGACGAACGGCAAGGAAGGGTGCGACAGGTGTGCGACATGTTGTCACACAGGCCGGGTCGCAGCTCGTTTCACAGGCCCGGATTGGAGTGCTGTTACAAAAAAGGATTGGTCTGTTTCAGCGTTTTTCGGTTTTTGCACGCGTGTGCCGGATCAGGCAGTTTTAACAGACGCTGGCAGATGGCCAAAAGCCTTGGCATATCGGGCTTTGCGCGGATTGCGCCGTGGGAAAAAGCCCTCGGAGCTGTCTGAACTGAGGCCGATAGACCTACATTTTTTGGTGTTTTTGTTGAGAATCGATTTCGATAACATACGGAACTTTTGCAAAAACGGTGATGGATTGTTGCTCTGAGCGATAAAAATTATTTCGGGATAAGACATGGTGTATAGGGCGCTACCTATCTACAATCGCCCGCACTGAATTCCCGGCACTGTTCAGCCTTTATTAAGGAGGCGAGCAGGAAGTCGGGTGTCGGGCAGCCGAGAGGCTTGCGAGACACCCAGGTGTCGGTGCCTTCCAACTTTCCGCACCAAATGGAATTGGTCTGTAACAAGGCCTTTGACCACGAATTCGAATAAGAACTGACCGCTGTCCCAGGTTTTGTCGAGCGTCTGACGCGCGACGGGCAGCCCTTATTCAATCCAAAGAAAATGCCAACCCTTGGCAGGGTGAAGTGTTGGCGATCAAAACCCAACTGCATTGCGCAAGCTGCTTTAGAGGTCGTGAGATGAGTAAAAACAGGTACCCCAGATTACTAGGCCTAGTGCCGCTGCTCGGCACGTTGTTGCTGGGAGGCTGCAACATGACCTTGCTCAATCCAACGGGCCAGGTCGGCCTGGAACAGCGCAACCTGATCATCACCGCCACGCTGCTGATGCTGTTGGTTGTTGTGCCGGTCATCGTCATGACCTTCCTGTTCGCCTGGAAGTACCGCGCCTCGAACAAGAACGCCGTCTACACCCCGAAATGGTCGCACTCGACCAAGATCGAAGTGGCCGTCTGGACCATCCCGGTCCTGATCATCATTGCCCTGGGTTACATCACCTACAAGTCGACCCACTCGCTGGATCCGTATCGTCCGATCGAATCCGACGTCAAGCCAGTGACTATCGAAGTGGTCGCGCTGGACTGGAAGTGGCTGTTCATCTACCCGGAACAAGGCATTGCCACGGTCAACAAGATCGTGTTCCCGGCGCACACGCCAGTTAATTTCCGGATCACTTCGGACGCGGTGATGAACTCGTTCTTCATCCCGGGCCTGGGCGGCCAGATCTATGCGATGGCGGGCATGACCACCAAGCTGCACCTGATCGCTGACCGCAACGCTGAAATGGACGGTATCTCCGCCAACTACAGCGGCGCTGGTTTCACCGGTATGAAATTCAAAGCGATCGCAACTTCTCAGGAAGATTTCGACGCCTGGGTAAGTGAAGTCAAAAAGGCACCTAAACAGCTTGAAGCCGCTGAATACGCAGCCCTTGCCAAGCCAAGCCAGAACAATCCAGTCGAGCTCTACTCCTCGGTCACGCCGAACCTGTTCCAGACCATCGTCGACAAGTACGAAGGCATGAAACCAGGCAAGCCGCTGAAGCACGAGAAGAAAGAGAAAGAAGTGGCGGCAACGGATATGGACTCGAATTCGCATTCAGCTGCCGGGGCAGAGGAGTAAACGATGTTTGGTAAATTAAGTTGGGAAGCGATCCCTTTCCACGAGCCGATCGTGATGGTCACCATCTCGATGATCGCGCTCGGTGGTCTGGCGTTGTTCGCTGCAATCACCTACTTCAAGAAGTGGACTTACCTGTGGACCGAGTGGCTGACGTCGGTCGACCACAAGAAAATCGGCGTGATGTACATCATCGTCGCCATGGTCATGCTGCTGCGCGGTTTTGCCGACGCCATCATGATGCGTACCCAGCTGGCCATGGCCACCGAGGGTTCGCCTGGCTATCTGCCACCTGAACACTATGACCAGATCTTCACCGCTCACGGTGTGATCATGATCATCTTCATGGCGATGCCATTCTTCACCGGCCTGATGAACCTTGCAGTGCCGCTGCAGATCGGCGCACGTGACGTTGCGTTCCCGTTCCTGAACTCCCTGAGCTTCTGGCTGCTGGTGTCCGGCGTCGTGCTGATCAACCTGTCCCTGGGCGTCGGCGAATTCGCCAAGACCGGCTGGGTTGCCTATCCACCGCTGTCGGGTCTGCAATACAGCCCTGGCGTGGGGATGGACTACTACATCTGGGCGCTACAGCTATCGGGTCTGGGTACAACGTTAACCGGGGTCAACTTCCTCGCGACCGTGCTGAAAATGCGTACCCCTGGCATGAAACTGATGGACATGCCGATCTTCACCTGGACCTGCACCTGGGCAAACGTTCTGATCGTGGCTTCGTTCCCGATCCTGACCGCTACCCTGGCACTGCTGACCCTTGACCGTTACATGGATTTCCACATTTTCACCAATGAACTTGGTGGCAATCCAATGATGTACGTCAACCTGTTCTGGGCATGGGGCCACCCTGAGGTTTACATCCTGATCCTGCCGGCATTCGGCATTTTCTCGGAAGTCATCTCGGCCTTCACCGGCAAGAAACTGTTCGGCCACCACTCGATGATCTACGCCTCGGGCGCGATCTCGGTACTGGGCTTCATGGTTTGGCTGCACCACTTCTTCACCATGGGTTCGGGTGCCAGCGTCAACGCCTTCTTCGGTCTGGCGACGATGCTGATTTCCATCCCGACGGGTGTGAAACTGTTCAACTGGCTGTTCACCATCTACCAGGGCCGTCTGCGCTTCACCAGCCAGGTTCTGTGGACCCTGGGCTTCATGGTGACCTTCGCCATCGGCGGCATGACCGGCGTACTGCTGGCCATCCCGGGTGCTGACTTCGTTCTGCACAACAGCCTGTTCGTGATCGCTCACTTCCACAACGTGATCATCGGCGGCGCGGTATTCGGCTACATCGCAGGTTTCGGCTTCTACTTCCCGAAAGCGTTCGGCTTCAAGCTGCACGAAGGCTGGGGTAAAGCAGCGTTCTGGTTCTGGATCTCGGGCTTCTTCGTCGCGTTCATGCCGCTCTACGCTCTGGGCTTCATGGGCATGACCCGTCGTCTGAACGCCACCACCAACCCTGAATGGGTACCGTACCTGTACGTTGCCATGTTCGGTGCGGTGATGATCGCTGTGGGTATCGCCTGCCAGCTGATCCAGCTGTACGTGTCGGTGCGTGACCGCAACAAGCCGGAAAACATGTGCGAACACGGTGACCCGTGGAATGCCCATACCCTGGAATGGTCGACCTCGTCGCCACCTCCGTTCTACAACTTCGCTGTACTGCCAAAAGCAGACTGCATCGATCCGTTCACCGAGGCCAAGGAAAACGGTACCGCGTACAAGGCACCAGCCAAGTACGAACCGATCCACATGCCGAACAACACCGCCACTGGCGTGGTGATGGGCGCACTGCTGACCGTGTTCGGTTTCGCGATGATCTGGCACATCTGGTGGTTGGCGATCGCCAGCCTGGCCGGCACTGTCATCTACTTCGTGATCCACGCAGCACGTGACGATCAGGGCTACATGGTGCCGGTTGAAACAATCGAGCGCATCGAAGCCGAGCAGCACAAGCGTCTGGTAGCGGCCGGGAAGATCCCTGCTTCCGCAACCCGTGTTGAAACCAAGTTGGAACAGGCTTAAACAATGTCGAACTTAGTGACCAATGCTGGACACGCCCATGGTCATGACCATGGGCACGATGACCATCACCACGACTCGGGCGAGATGACCGTATACGGTTTCTGGCTCTACCTGATGACCGACTGCATTCTGTTTGCGTCGATCTTCGCGGTGTACGCGGTACTGGTAAACAACGTCGCCGGTGGCCCGTCGGGCCACGACATCTTCGAACTGCCATACGTGCTGGGCGAAACCGCTCTGCTGTTGTTCAGTTCGATCACCTACGGCTTCGCCATGCTGGCGTTGTACAAGGGTAAAAAGCAGCAGGTTCTGGGCTGGTTGTTCATGACCTTCCTGCTCGGCGCAGGCTTCATCGCCATGGAGATCAACGAGTTCCACCTGCTGATCTCCGAGGGCTTCGGTCCTAGCCGTTCGGGCTTCCTGTCGGCGTTCTTCACGCTGGTCGGTACCCACGGTCTGCACGTGTCCGCCGGTCTGATCTGGATGGGCATCATGATGTACCAGGTCAACAAGCACGGCCTGACGGCGACCAACAAGACCCGTCTGAGCTGCCTGAGCCTGTTCTGGCACTTCCTGGACGTGGTGTGGATCTGCGTATTCACCGTTGTTTACCTGATGGGGACCCTGTAATGGCTAATGCACACTCCCATGACAGCCATGATGCTGGCCACGGCAGCGTAAAGTCGTACGCCATCGGCTTCATCCTGTCGGTAATCCTGACCGTCATCCCGTTCGGCCTGGTGATGTACCCGACCCTGCCGAAGTCGACGACGCTGGCAATCGTCCTGCTGTTCGCGGTGATCCAGGTGATCGTTCACCTGTATTACTTCCTGCACCTGGACCGTTCCATCGCTCAACGTAACAACGTGATTGCGTTCGTCTTTACGGCCATCGTGATCGTGCTGCTGGTCGGTCTGTCGCTGTGGATCATGTTCAGCATCCACACCTACATGATGGCGAAGTGAGGTAAACCCGATGTCGCTCAAGCACTTTATCCAAATCACCAAACCGGGGATCATTTTCGGTAACGTGCTTTCTGTGGCAGGCGGGTTCTTCCTGGCCTCGAAAGGGCATGTCGATCTGGCCGTGTTTCTGGCAGCCATGATCGGCACTTCCCTGGTTGTGGCCTCCGGTTGCGTGTTCAACAACTGCATCGACCGCGACATCGACCTGAAGATGGAACGCACCAAGAACCGGGTGCTGGTCCAGGGCTTGATCTCCCTGAAACTGGCCCTGGTCTATGCAACCGTCCTGGGTGTCGCCGGCGTAGCGTTGCTGTACAAGGTGGCCAACCCGTTGGCCGCATTGTTCGCCGTGATCGGCTTCATCATCTACGTCGGCTTCTACAGCCTGTACCTCAAGCGCAAGTCGGTTCACGGCACGCTGGTGGGCAGTCTGTCGGGCGCCATGCCGCCGGTGATCGGTTACGTGGCCGTGACCAATAGCTTCGACATGGCCGCGCTGACCCTGCTGGTGATGTTCAGTCTGTGGCAGATGCCGCATTCCTACGCCATCGCGATCTTCCGCTTCAACGATTACCTGGCCGCATCGATTCCGGTGCTGCCAGTGAAGCGCGGAATCCAGGTGGCCAAGAAGCACATCCTGATCTACATCCTGGCCTTCCTCGTGGCGACCTTGATGCTGACCTTCAGCGGTTACGCCGGCATGAGCTACCTCGCCGTCGCCGCGGCCATGGGCATGTACTGGCTGTACATGGCCTGGACCGGCTACAAGGCGGTGGATGACACGGTCTGGGCACGCAAGCTGTTCGTCTTCTCGATCTTCACCATCACCGCGTTGAGCGTCATGATGTCTCTGGACTTCAAGGTGCCGACCGAGCTGCTGCTGACGTACGCGCCGTAAGGTTCGAACGTTGTACGAGAAACCCCGTTCATCGAGAGATGAGCGGGGTTTTTTGTTGCTCGGATGATGGAGAAACGACGTCCTTTGTCGTTAACAGACTCTCTCCCAAAAGGGTGGGGTAATCAGCCATTCCATCGAAACGACTAGCTAGAAATCGACAGGTTGCGGTCGATAGGCAAAAGCCCTAGATTCGGATCCAACTACATGCATCGATCAAGAGGCTGGGCGAAATGACTGAGAGGATGACCTGCGACGAGCGCTTCATTGCCCTGGCAAAAGAGCTGAATTACGACATCAACGGTGAGAACACGGTGGGTGGCAATTACGCGCCATTGATCCGTCATCGCGATGAAATCTACATCAGCGGCATGGTGCCGCGCACCGAGGGCAAGATTCAGTATCCTGGGCGAGTGGGGCAGGAGTTGACGCTCAAGGATGCGCAGGCGGCGGCAAGCATCAGCGCGATGCGCTGTCTGGCCTTTATCGTCGATGCAGTCGGTTCGCTGGACAAGGTCAGGTCGTTGTTGCGGGTCACGGTGTACGTGAAGTCCACGCCGGATTTCGTTGACCTCAGCGAAGTCGCCAACGGCGCATCGGATGTATTCAGTTATGTGTTGGGCGATGTCGGGCGACACACCCGCACCACCGTCGGCGTCTATCAGTTGCCGAAAAACGCAGCCATCGAAGTCGATATGATCGCCGCAGTGCATCCTTCGGCGTAATCGCTGAAAGCCGCACAACAAAAAGCCCCGCCTGAATGTCAGAGCGGGGCTTTTTCGTCAGCGCCGGTATTACTGGGCGGCGATGCTGTAGCCATCAAACGCGGTCTGCTGTTGCAGCGCGGTGATGATGTTCTTGCGGTTGATTGCGTGCTCGGTGCCGGCGTTGTCGACGAAGGTTTCGCCTTCGATTTCCGCCTCGTCGCCTTCGCCGACGAAGGTGAAGCCGAGGAATTCCAGTGCCTCGCGATCCACGCTCAGGCGCGAACGCGGTGTGCGCATTGGCAGGGTCACGCTGATGCCGTCCTTGCTGATGCTGAACACTTCGACGTCTTTCTTGGCGCGTGCGGTCTTGCTCTTGCCGCCGCTCGGGTTGCTGATCGCTTGATGGGTCTGGTTCAGCACCTTGAGTGCCAGGCCATAGACGATTTCCTGGAACGCCGGATCGTCCTTGAAGCTGGACAGGATGCGGCTGATCGGGAACTTGCTGCTGAGGTCTTCGAGGGCGGCGATGTCGGCAGCCTCGGCGTCCTTCAGACGCTTGAGTTCGCCCATCAGCTCGTAAGCCTGGTCGTCATCGAAGCGGTCGTGGGCCTGACGGATCGCGGCGCGCAGTTCGCGGATCTGATCGCTCTCGCGGCTCGACTGGAACGCGTCCAGCACCATCTCGCTGATGATCTTCGCCTGTGGGATGTGTTGTGAAAGATTGATGGAGTTTTCGTATTCCGCTTTGGACGACAGAGTGACTACGGATTCAGCGGTGTTGAAATCGGACATTGAAATTTCACTACTTTTTTAACTTGAGATGAGACGAGAAAGCGCTGGGGGCTTTTTCAGGCCGACTAATTTAGGGGAGCGCGACGGCGTTGTCACGGAACAAGGGGCCGGTGGTGCCGATTATTTATCCGGATGATTTGTGATGAGCAACCAGACACCGCGCGTGCCTTGTCTCATTCATTGGCGACAGCGTTCTCGGGTAGTCGCCGGGACGTCAGGTCACGCAACGTCCAGTAGAGCTTCAGAGAACGGGTGCTGATCAGGCCGCACATGAAACCCGCAATGCCGGACTTGAGCAGCAGCATGTCCGGGGACGCGGAACGCTCCGGATTCACGTCATGCTGGTAACCGAAGTAGTAGTTCGCGGAAAAGAACATCAGGTACATGATCAGGATTTTTACCGTGCCCGGCATGATCAGCCCTGTCGCAGAGTCGTCGAGCACCACGCCCCGCCGAGAGAACACCAGCCATGCCGAGAGACCGCCCAGCAACAGCGCGGCGAGCCAGGTGCTGAAAAACAAGACCGGGTTGATCGACAGGTTCAGGGAATACAGCGACCACGCCAGAAACGCCGGGGGTGTTATCAGCATCGAGGCACGGCTCTCTCGGCGGGGAGAGAACGCCTTGATGCCGAAATAAACCAGCAGGAGAAAAATCAGGTAAACCCGTATCGGGGTGTTTTGCAGAATCGTGAGCATTGCGCAGCATCCATGCTGGAAAGAGAGAGACGAGCATAGCCGTTGCCGAGTTCAAGGCAAACGCATCTGCCTGTTGGGCTAGTTGATCACGGCTGCATCGACGTGGGTGACGGGAGGGCCCGACTGGAAAAAATCACCGCGAATATCGCGCTCGACACTGGTGATGAACACATAGTCCGGTTGAAACCGTTCAACGAGGGCGACAAGTGCTTCGGGTTTGAGCAGCAAGTAATACACATGCAGCGTCTCGGTGAAGGTCGCGGTCATCAAGGGAGTCATGGCTGTGCCAAACGAATCACGTAGCCAAAGCACTTTTTTCGAGTTCAAGGCTTGCGGGGAACTGACCAGAAGGGGCGACGCCGGGGATGCGATACCGATGTTCTGACCGGAGAAGGTCATTTCACCGGAGTTGAAGTCATGGTGTTCGACCGGCAGCGAGTACTCGTCGGGGAAGTTGAGTAGGACTTCATTGTCGCTCAGCGACTCCTGGATCCGTAGAAAGTGCGCGAGGTCGCCGCCAGCGCGCTTGTGAGTGGTCAGGGTCAGGGGTTCCCGGGCCTGTGGCCAGGTCAGCCGAGCCTGGGTTTTATCCAGGCTCTTGCGTAATTCATCGAAGGCTATCCAGGCTCCGGCGTTGTTCCAGTGCGTGTCGGTCTGGTAGTAGAGCGGATGAGCGAACTGTAGTTTGGCTTGTACCACCGCCTTTGTGGGGTCGACATAAATATTGCCCCGGGCGTGGCGCAGTAGCACGTCGGTTGGTCTGGGGCTTGTGTGTGACGACCATTCCGGAAGGTATTCCGGATATACGGAGTCTTTGTCCGGGCCTATGACAATGCGAAAGGCAGTTACGCCTTTGCTGCTTAGCCACTGATCCCAGGACTCCATGGATCGGGCGACGCTTTCGATGATTTGCGTTTCTTTCTGGTCAACACCTGCGCGTTTTACAGAAATCTTGTCGGCATATTCATCGCCGAGAAACAGCCAGCCTTCCTTTCCGATGATGACCTTGCCCGGATGAATCGATATCCCCATGGGATAGATCAGTTTGCTGATGAGTCCATGAAACAGGTCCATGTTGTACAGCACCTTGGCCTTCCACCATTTCACGTCGCTCTGTGTCGTAAACACCTGGTACAGATTGACGGTCGGAACAGTGCACATGATCAATGCAGTCAGGGTGAGTGCCGCATATAACTGTCTTTTCACAGGCGAGCCCCTAGAAGTTGAAGTAGAGGAAAACGGGGCTTTTGCTTTGCACGCTGGCGTACAGCGAAAGACAAAACAGCGTGGACATGGCGAGCGTCTTCGCCTTGCCAAAATCAGTGTGAGCGGTGAGTTCGAAAGCGTTTTTACAGCGGATGATCAACAGCGCGACGGCAATCATCAATGTCGGAGCAAGATTGGCTGTCAGGCCTGTGGGAAGGGTCTCGAGCAAGCGATCGGATAGCGTCCCTCCCCAGGCAAGGTTGGCAGTCGGGACGGTGTTTACGGAGAGCTGATCGATAGAGTCGAAATCAATCATCCCGTGCAATATGCGCAGTGCGTCGTCAACGGAATCGGCTCTGAAAAACACCCATGTGATGTTCACGAACATGAACGTGACGAACCATCCGACAGGGTCGGGCAGCGACAGGCCCACTTGTTTCCAGATCCGGTGCATGACAATGGCGCCGCCATGCAATGCCCCCCAGATGATGAACATCCAGCTCGCACCATGCCAGAGCCCGCCGAGAACGAAAGTCACCATCAGATTGAAATACAAGCGCTGCCGGCCGCACCGGTTACCGCCCAGCGGTACGTATAGGTAGTCGCGAAGATAACGGCTCAACGTCATGTGCCAGCGCCGCCAGAAGTCCTGGATGTCCAGCGCCTTGTAAGGTGAGTTGAAGTTCAGCGGCAGCCATATGTTGAACAGCAACGCGGCGCCTATTGCCATGTCGCAGTAACCGCTGAAGTCGAAGTAGAGCTGAAAGGTGTAGGAAAGACTGGTCGTCCACGCGCTGAAAAAATCATGACTGACACCCTGAGCGAATCCGGCATCCGCCCAAATGGCAAAGGTGTCGGCAATCATCACTTTCTTGAACAGACCGATGCTGAAAATGAACAGGCCCATGACCACGTTTCTGTGGCGAATGACGAGCGTCCAGCGTGACTGGAACTGACTCATCATTTCTTTATGGTGAAGAATCGGCCCGGCGATCAGGTGAGGGAAGAACGTTACGAACAGCGCATAGTTGACGAAGCTGTACTCTTTCGCGAGGTTCTTGTAGCAGTCCACCAGAAAGGCGATTTGCGTAAACGTGTAGAAGCTGATGCCCAGAGGCAAAATGACCTGGTAGAAAAACAACTCGGTTCCGAGCACCGAGTTGATGTTGTTGACCAGGAAATTGGTGTATTTGAAATACCCGAGCAAGGCCAGGTCAGTGACTATTCCAATGCCCAGAATGGCCCTTTTCGACAGGCCTGACGGCAGGGTGTTGTCGGGGGCGGCGAGGGCTTTTCCGACTATGAAGTTGAAGCCGATGGAGAACATGAGCAAGGGAATGTAAGCGACGCTCCAGCGCCCATAGAAAATCAGACTGGCAATGACAAGCCAGACTTTTCCAGCTGTGACCAGCCGCTGACGATTCAGGAAGAAGTACACAAAAAAGACAATGGGCAGGTAGATCAGGAAGAACTTGGGTGAGCTGAAGGTCATGAGGGGCCTTGAATGCGTCCGCGCTTTCAGAAGTCGGCGGATTGTATTCAGGCTCGATGAGTGTGCGAATGCCGAAAATGCAGGTCGAGACGGTTCCTACGGACATCTCGGAAATGGCATTCAAGGTTGTTGAATAATTGAACAAGCGCAATGAACGATCAGTGTTTAAGCGTCGATTGTGCAGGCTATTTCAGCTGTAAACGCTCCATCGCGATCACCGACGTTTCAAACCCCAGGCTGGCAAAAAACGCCTCCGCACCTTCGCGCCCGGCACGCAAAACCCAGGTAATGTCGCTGTTATCCCCCATCACATGTTCGACCAGCGCCCGCCCGATGCCCGCGCGCCGATGTTGCCCGTCGACCACCACCATCGACAGGTAACCGTTGGACAAACCATCGGTGATGCCACGGGCGAAACCGACAATTTGCTGGCCGCTCAGTGCCACGGCGGTGCGCTGAGAGTTCTGAACAAGCTGTGCGAAATGTTCGGCGGTACCGGTGCGATGAGCCCAGCCGTGCCGCTCAAGAAACTGCCTTGCCGCCTCCACTTCCGTGGGCAGGAGGTCGCGTATTGAAATGTCTTTGTTCATTCCTTGATCCCGTCCCTGGTGTATTTCCAACAGTAGTCGCGTTGCTTACGGTCTGCCCCACATCTGCAGGGCGAACTCGACGAAGCGACGCAGTTTAGGCAGCCGATAGCGATCCGGCGCATAGAGCAGATGCATCGGGCGGTTCGGCGGCTGGTAGTCAGGCATCACGACGACCAGCCTGCCATCGCGCAGGTCCTGTTCCACCAGCGCATCCGGCAGCATCACGATGCCCATACCGGTGCGTGCAGCCTGATGCAGACCGGCGGAGCTGTTGATCAGCATCGGACCTTTGACGTCGACCATGATTTCGCCGTCCGGGCCGCTGAGGCGCCACTGTTTTTCCACCGATTGCCAGTCATCGCCAGCGGGGTAGGCGAAGGACAGGCAATCGTGCTGACGCAGTTCCTCAGGGGTGAGCGGCATGCCGCGTCGGGCCACGTACTCCGGGGAGGCGCAGACCGTCAGGGTGTAGTCGATCAGGGGGCGGGCGATCAGGTTGGACTGGTCGAAGTGGCCCAGTCGGAAGGCCACGTCGAGACCGCTTTCCAGCAGATCCGGTCGGCGGTTGGTCAGGATCACGTCGAGTTTGACCTGCGGACATTGCAGGGAAAACTCACTGAGTGCCGGGGCCAGGCGTTCGACACCAAAGGTCAGCGGCGCGGTCACCCGCAGGATGCCGCGCGGTTCATCCAGCGTCTGCTCGGCGAGGCGTTCGGAGTCGGCGACCAGGCCAAGTACTTCCAGACAGCGCTGGTAGTAAACGCTGCCGAACTCGGTCATCCGCTGGCGGCGGGTGGTGCGTTGCAACAGTTGCACGCCGAGCCGTTGCTCCAGCGCCCGCAGGTGATTGCCCACCATGGTCGTGGACATTTCGCACTGCAGCGCGGCCGCCGTCATGCTGCCGGACTCCACAACCTTGACGTACACGCTCATCGACTGGAACAGATCCATTATCAAGCCCGGCTTTTAAATGATTGAAGTTTTGCCGAGTTTATCCAGTTCAGGTGGATAACCATACTGCCAGCACCTCTCACCTCGCTGGAGTTTGCCGACATGACCGCCGCCCTGATGAACACCTATCAACCGCTGGACTTGAGCTTCATCAAAGGCCTGGGCACCCGACTCTGGGATCTGTCGGGCCGCGAGTATCTGGACGCGGTGGCGGGCGTGGCGGTGACCAATGTCGGCCACTCGCACCCACGCATCGTGTCGGCGATCAGCGAGCAGGCGGGATTGCTGCTGCACACCTCCAACCTCTACAGCATCGACTGGCAACAGTCGCTGGCGCGGAAGCTGACGCAGCTGGCGGGGATGGAGCGGGCGTTCTTCAACAACTCCGGTGCCGAGGCCAATGAAACCGCGCTAAAACTGGCGCGTCTGTACGGCTGGCACAAAGGCATCGAGCAGCCGCTGGTGGTGGTGATGGCCAACGCGTTTCATGGCCGTACCCTTGGCACCTTGTCCGCCAGCGATGGCCCGGCGGTGCGCCTGGGTTTCAATGAGTTGCCCGGGGATTTTGTCAAGGTGCCGTTCGGCGATCTTGAGGCGCTGGAGCAAGTGCAGCGCAAGCATGGCCAGCGGATCGTGGCGATTCTGGTCGAGCCGATCCAGGGTGAAAGCGGCGTGCAACTGGCGCCTCCCGGCTACCTCAAGGCCCTGCGTGAATTGTGCAACCGCCACGCCTGGCTGTTGATGCTCGACGAAATTCAGACCGGCATCGGTCGCACCGGTCGCTGGTTCGCGTTTCAGCACGAAGGCATCGTTCCCGACGTCATGACCCTCGCCAAGGGCCTGGGTAATGGCGTGCCGATCGGTGCCTGCCTGGCACGGGGCCGGGCGGCCGATCTGTTCACCCCCGGCAGCCATGGCAGCACCTTCGGCGGCAATCCACTGGCGTGCCGGGTGGGTTGCACCGTGCTCGAGATCATCGAAGAACAGGGCCTGCTGGAAAATGCCAGGGTCCAGGGCGAGCGCCTGCTGACCCGCCTGCGTGCAGAGCTGGCGGACAATCCGAATGTGCTGGCGATTCGTGGGCAAGGGCTGATGATCGGCATCGAACTCAAGCAGCCGATCCGCGACCTGACACTGATTGCGGCACGGGATCATGGACTGCTGATCAACGTCACGCGCGGCAAGACGATCCGGCTGCTGCCGCCGCTGACGATTGATGAGCGGGAGGTGGGGATGATTGTCAGAGGTGTTGGCCGTTCCCTGAGCCATGTCTCATCCCTCGGTCAGTAGTGAAATCTGCAAGTTATGACGCAGATTTCGCCGTCTACGATCGCATAGACCAAGCGATGCTCGGCAGTTATCCGCCGTGACCAGAAGCCGCTCATGTTGTGCTTGAGCGGCTCCGGTTTGCCCAAGCCTTCAAAGGGTTGGCGCTGGATCGCTTTGATCAAAAGATTGATTCGTTTGAGACCGGCCTTATCGTTTTGTTGAAACCATAAGTAGTCTTCCCAGCCCGTTGGCGTGAACTGGATTTTCATTCTTCAATCAGTTGCCTGACTTTGGCTTTTCCAGCGCGCATTTCGCCAATTGATTTGATCAAGCGCTCGGCATTGGCCGGAGAACGCAGCAGATAAGCCGTTTCTTCCAGCGCGTTGTATTCGGCCAGAGACATCATCACTACAGGCTCGCCTTTTTGTCGGGTTACCAGAAGCGGGGCGCAGTCTTCATTCACGCGATCCATGGTTTCAGCCAAGTGCGCACGAGCTGTGGTGTAGTTGATAGTGTCCATGTTGTAGTCCTCGCTTGATGCAAAGAACGTACAGAAATGAGTACAGGATGACAAGGCGATACCTATCATTGGTTGTGCCACAGACGGGCTGCCTGCGGTGTGCTGAGTATCACCGAAGTCTCGTCGAGACGTTTCTGGGTCTTTTGTAAGCTGATTCCGACGCGCCTGCCATCCCTCTCACTCTCTACGTGAGATTTTTCTAATCAGGGTAGTCCGACAAATCCGGCGCCAGCATCCGGGTCTTCGGTGCGCCGTTCGCGTTGTGCTGGATGATGTCGCTCGGCTGTCCCTGATGATTGAAAAATACCTGGCCGATCCCCGCCGAATTCCACAGTCGCTCACCCGCTTCTGCGTGTTCCGGCACGTACGGGACGATGCGCATGCGGCGGCGTTTGGTCAGCCAGTTGAGCGGCGAGCGTGGTGAGTAGAGCCAGCGGTTGAGACGGTCGAACCATTCCAACAGGGTCGGGGGAAATTCGTTCTTGATGCCGCTGCTGGTGATTTGCCAGATGCGCGGGCCGGCCTTGCGGTGTCGGATCAAGACTTCGTAGACGAAGGAATAATGCACGTCGCCTGACAGCACCACGTAGCTGCCCGGTGTACGCGAGTGTCGGAAAATGTTCAGGATCACCTGGGCGGCGCCGCGATGGGCCATCCAGTTTTCTGCGTCCACCAGCAGTGGATAACCGCACCAGCTGAATACTCGCTGCACGGTTTCGATCAGCTTCACGCCGAAGATCGGTGCCGGCGAAACGATGATCGCCGAAGGATGGTCGAGCAGTTCCTGCTGCAGTTCGCTCAAGGCTTCCCAGTCCAGCAGGCCCGACGGCTGCTTGAGTGCCATTTCGCTGCGCCAGCGTCGGGTGCGGGTATCGAGCACCACCAGCGCCGGGCTGGTCGGCAATACGAAATGCCATTGCTGAAAGCGCAGCAATTCCTCAATCAATTCGTCCTGCACGGGAGCGTCGAGGTAGCGGTCGTCACCGTTGGCGCTCAGGCCGCGGGTTTTCTCCAGCACTGCGCTGAATGCATCCGGATTGTTGCCCCAACCCTGACACAGCATGTAGGCGATCAGCGCGTTGCCGATGATGCGTTTGGAGAACGGGTGGCCGTAGGCCGTTTCCTCCCATTGCGCGGAGAGGTTCCAGTCATCGGTGATGTCGTGGTCATCGAAGATCATCAGGCTCGGCAGATGCGCCAGTGCCCGGGCCACCTGGCCGAGGCCGGCCTTGAACCCGTCGATGCGGGTCTGTTCAAGGGCATAGCGCTTGAGGCGTTCAGGCGTCAGTGCCGGTGGCTGCGGATTGACCAGTGTCCAGGGTGTTGGCGACCACACCAGCAAATACATCGCCATGACTTCGGCAAACGTCACGAGGTGATTGTCGGCGCTGCTGCTGGTGAAAATCGGCTTGCGCGCACCGCCGAAGAAACGCTCGCGCAGTGTCTCGTTGCTTTCCAGTGCCGGCAGCAAATCCGCGCGATGGTAGTAACTGGCCGGGTGTTCGTAGAGTTTCGCGCTGTCGCTGACTACTGCGCCTTCGAGGTGTTCACCGAACAGACCGAGGCGCTCGATCAAGGCATGAATCGCCCGCAACATCGGACCGGCCACATCGTCGGCGTAAACCTGATCACCGCTCATCATCAACAGGGCGGGACGTTGCTGCGGATCGGTTTCGGCGGCCAGCAACCGGTCAACACAGAGCAAACCGTCGGCGGCCGGATGATGGGGCTTGCGGCAGGAACCGTGGAGCAACTGGTCGATGCGCGAGCGCAGGACGAAGTTCGGGCCGGTGGCGTCGTCGTAGAGCAGGTGCGGCGCCCAGTCGGCGATCGGCTGCTTGCCATCGATCAACAGGTCGTAGTCGATGCGGGTGTCGCAGGGCAGGGCGGTTTCGAGGGGGACATCGATGAGGTGAACAAACGCCCGGGTACCTACCGGAATGACCGTGCATTTCCCGGCATCCAGTGAAATGTCTCCTACGCCTTGCAGGCGCAAGGTCAACGACAGTTCGCGGCTGCCCACCAGCCAAAGCACTAAGCGCGTCGGTTGCATTCGGCGCAGCAGTGGCCCGGCCAGAACAGCGGGCAACGGGCTCAGGTCATCAGGTGTCGGAGGCATCGGGGGAAAAGCTCAAGGCGCACAGGCCGGCGATGATAGCGCAGCCGGCGCCTCGAACCCTTAAACCAGGCTTAAGAGCCCGTTTTTTCCAGCTTCAGCGCCAACAGGCGCCATTCGGCAGGTGTCGCGTCGACGCTTGGCTGTTCCTGTACGGAGCAGTCGAAGCGGTACGTCACATCGTCGCCATTCATGTTCCGCGCGGTGACGGTGTTGCTGAAGGTGTAGACCTGATCCTTGAAGCGTTGCGGCGTCAGGCTTTTGCTGTCGGCAAACCGGGCAGATGCGGGGAAGCGCAATGTGCTGGTCACGAACGGGCTGCACATGACATACGCGAGCATCGATTTGTCGCCCTGGGCGTCGGCGCGCAGTTTTTTGCTCAGCGCCGTCAGGGCCTTGCGCCCCTCATCGTCACTCTGGTCGATCACGGTTTGCACCGACATCGTCTTCGGCGCCCGACTGGCGTAGTTCGGCAGCAACGCGGAATCCGCTGGAGAGGGCTTGTTGTCCGGCACGATAGCGGCAAACACCGGCGCATCTTTCAGCGCAGCAGGGCTCGCAACCGCCTCGGCTTCCGGCAGCAACGAGGTCGGCTTGGCTTCCCGCTGCGCCACGACGTTTTCAGTCTGCGCGGCTTCGTAGCGATGCGCCGACGGGAACAGTGAAAAAGTGATCGCCAGCACCACCATCGAAACAATGAAACCGCCCGCGACACCGACCAGGTTGGCGTAAAACAGATTCCAGCTGCCGCGGTTTTTCACCACCCAGCGCCACATGAAACCCCAGGCCGCGACAAATGCCAGAAAACGCAGAAACTCCATTCGATCCTTTCCTTAATCCTGCAAAAAAACTGAAATCAGTGCGTCGCGCAGATTGACTACTGACGATGGACGGCAAGATAACAAAATAGTAGCTTCGCGCCACTTTCCTGATTCCTGTAATGGACTACTCATGTCAAAAGTCGCCCCTGTTTTGCGTCTGCTATGTGCAATCACTTTCGCCAGCGCCATGACCCCGGCATTCGCCGCCTGGAAAGAGCACCCGGAAAACAGCTGGAAGTATTACCTCGCCAACTGTCAGCGCATGCAGGAAAAAATGGCCGACGTCCAAAGCGGTCGCGTGCCCGGTGCCTTTGAGGTGATGGGCGATCTGGAGAACAGTCAGGGGAGCATGAATGAGCACCGCCCAAATCTGCCTCCCCAATACCTTGCCTCCGGGGAATTCGCTCAATGCGAAAACGTGGCGGCCGAGGCCGATGCGATGATTGCCCGTGGCAAAGCCGAGTTCGCCGACAGAATGAACCAGGCCGCCGAGCAAGGCCGCATTGCCCACCAGAACTCCCCCGAATACCAACGCGCCCGTTCACTCGGCTACAGCGATGTCGGCGAAATCTCCTTCCTCAAACTTCACGAAGACATGGACGGCGCAGCGCGCCTGAAAACCATGCTGATTACCGTCGATGAAGTCTGCGGCCAATACTTTCGCGCCACGCAGTATGTGAAGCCGTATGTGATCTACACCGTTCGGCCGTCGGATGGCGGGTGTGGTGAGGAAAAGCGCGTGGCGATCGTCGGTGGCAGGTCGGTGGAGAAGGGCGATTACATCGATGAGCGGGGCGAGTTTCAGTATGTGGGCTGGAAGAAAATTGTCGGTGCCGACGGATTTGCGACGGATATTCGGGTGTTGAAGGCTCGGCGCTGACTGCAAAACAGCCGCGCCGTCCACTCAGGTGTGGGGGAAAAAATTCACCGCCAGAAACACCAGGGTCGCCATGCCGGCGGCCAAGCCACACACCGCGCCGAGCAACTGACGTGCAACCGGATGTTCGGGTTGACGGCGATTGGCAATCCACAGCCATACCCCCGCCAGAACGCCCGCGCTGGTGATGAACACCACCAGACTGCGATTCAGGTTGGGTGTCGCCATCGACGTACCAATGACTGCGTCGTAAATCAGCGTGAACACAATGCCGGTAACCACGCCACTTCCGGCGCCGGCAAGGTTGGCCAGCAACAGGTTCCACTCACCCCGTTGCTTCACCACCCAGAGCCAGGTTCCAGCCATCACCAGCAAACACAACACAGCATCCATTTTGGTTTATTCCCGAGTGCGCGATAACAGAGGCGGTTGACAGGCCTCTGGCGATTGGACGGCAAGATATCAAAATAGAAGCTTTGCGCCACTTTCTTCATCTGCGTAGCTTAAAGAATGTCCTTCAAATAACCCTTGAGCGCGAGGAGCGGCTGATCCAGCTGCTCCAGCGACTGCGCCTGACTGAAGTCGGTCGACAACTTGTGCAGTTCGCGCCCCAACGGTTTCTCGACGCCACCCAACGCATCCATCGCCAGCGCCAGGCACTCGTTCATCTTGAACTGGATCGTCTCGACATCACCCCGGCGCACCAGCAGTTCGAACACGTCTTTCTGATAGTCGCCCATGACCATGTCATCGCGCAGGATCGGGCTCAGGCCTTCTTCCTCGTACGCGAGTTTGAGGGAGAACAGGGCGACGGTTTCCAGTGACGTTTCCATGTTGTGAACCTGTGTGAGATTTCGCCGGAGGGCCGGCGACACTTTCCGACAGACGAAAAAAAAGGCCTTGCTAAGCAAGACCTTTTCTAATTTTGGTGCCCCGAGGGAGACTCGAACTCCCACTCCTTTCGAAAACGGATTTTGAATCCGCCGCGTCTACCAATTCCGCCATCAGGGCTCAATGGCGGCGAAGTATAGAGAGGTGCCTACCGTTGGTCAATCACGTTTCATGGTCAATTTTCGATATTTCCGCTAGACTTTCCGGCCCTGCTAGACGAACCCCATCATGCGCGTTGCTGACTTTACCTTCGAGCTTCCTGATTCGCTGATTGCCCGCCATCCTTTGGCCGAGCGTCGCGGTAGTCGCCTGTTGACCCTGGATGGGGTCAGCGGCGCCCTGGCACACCGTCAATTCACTGATCTGCTGGAGCATTTGCGCCCCGGCGATCTGATGGTGTTCAACAATACCCGGGTGATTCCGGCGCGGCTTTTCGGGCAGAAGGCGTCCGGCGGCAAGCTGGAAATCCTCATCGAACGCGTGCTCGACACCCACCGCGTGCTGGCTCATGTGCGTTCCAGCAAGTCGCCGAAACCGGGCTCGAAGATCCTGATCGACGGCGGCGGCGAAGCCGAGATGCTGGCGCGTCACGATGCGCTGTTCGAGCTGGGATTTGCCGAAGAAGTGCTGCCGCTGCTTGATCGCGTCGGGCACATGCCGTTGCCTCCTTATATAGATCGCCCGGACGAAGGTTCGGATCGCGAGCGCTATCAGACCGTGTATGCCGAGAAGCTCGGCGCGGTGGCGGCGCCGACCGCCGGGCTGCATTTCGATCAGACGCTGATGGAAGCGATCGCCGCCAAGGGCGTCGAGACTGCGTTCGTCACGCTGCACGTCGGCGCCGGCACGTTTCAGCCAGTGCGCGTCGAGAAGATCGAAGATCACCACATGCACTCCGAGTGGCTGGAAGTCGGTCAGGATGTGGTCGATGCCGTCGCCGCTTGCCGTGAGCGTGGCGGTCGCGTCATCGCTGTCGGCACCACCAGCGTGCGTTCGCTGGAAAGCGCCGCCCGCGATGGCGTACTCAAACCGTTCAGCGGCGACACCGACATCTTTATCTACCCGGGCCGGCCGTTCCATGTGGTCGACGCTCTGGTCACCAATTTCCATTTGCCCGAGTCCACGCTGTTGATGCTGGTTTCGGCGTTCGCCGGTTATCCGGAAACCATGGCCGCCTACAAAGCCGCCGTGGACAACGGATACCGCTTTTTCAGCTACGGTGATGCGATGTTCATCACCCGTAATCCCGCGCCGCGCGGCCCAGAGGAAACAGTATGAGTCGCACCTGTCGTATGTCGTTCGAGCTGCTTGCCACCGATGGCAAGGCCCGTCGTGGTCGTCTGACCTTCCCCCGTGGCACCGTCGAGACCCCGGCGTTCATGCCGGTGGGCACCTACGGCACGGTCAAGGGCATGTTGCCGCGTGACATCGTCGCCACGGGCGCGGAGATCATTCTGGGCAACACCTTCCACCTGTGGCTGCGCCCGGGTACCGAAGTGATCAAGGAGCACGGCGACCTGCACGATTTCATGCAGTGGAAAGGCCCGATCCTGACCGACTCCGGCGGTTTCCAGGTGTTCAGCCTTGGCGCCATGCGCAAGATCAAGGAGGAAGGCGTGACCTTCGCCTCCCCGGTCGACGGCTCGAAAGTGTTCATGGGCCCGGAAGAGTCGATGCAGGTCCAGCGCGACCTGGGCTCGGACATCGTGATGATCTTCGACGAATGCACCCCGTATCCGGCTGACGAAGACGTGGCCCGTGTGTCCATGGAACTGTCGCTGCGCTGGGCCCAGCGTTCGAAGAATGCCCATGGCGACAACACGGCGGCACTGTTCGGCATCGTTCAGGGCGGCATGCACCAGGACCTGCGCATGCGCTCGCTGGAAGGCCTGGACAAGATCGGTTTCGACGGCCTGGCCATCGGCGGTCTGTCGGTGGGCGAGCCCAAGCACGAAATGATCAAGGTGCTGGACTACCTGCCGGGCATGATGCCGGCTGACAAACCTCGTTACCTTATGGGCGTTGGCAAACCGGAAGATCTGGTTGAGGGTGTGCGCCGCGGTGTGGACATGTTCGATTGCGTGATGCCAACCCGTAATGCCCGCAATGGGCATCTGTTCATTGATACAGGCGTGCTGAAGATCCGTAACGCGTTCCATCGCCATGATGATTCGCCGCTGGATCCGACCTGCGATTGCTATACCTGCCAGAACTTCTCCCGCGCTTATCTGCATCATCTGGACAAGTGCGGCGAAATGCTCGGCAGCATGCTCAATACCATCCACAATTTGCGCCATTATCAGGTGCTGATGGCTGGTTTGCGCGAGGCTATTCAACAGGGTACATTGGCCGCCTTTGTCGATGCCTTCTACGCCAAACGCGGGCTTCCCGTTCCGCCTTTGGACTGAGTTTTCTGACCCCAAGATTCAACATTTGCAACTGGAGTGCTAAATGAGCTTTTTTATCTCTAATGCCATGGCTGACGCGGCTGCACCGGCTGCAGCGCCTATGGGCGGCGGCTTCGAGTGGATTTTCCTGGTCGGCTTCCTGGTCATCTTCTACCTGATGATCTGGCGTCCACAGGCCAAGCGCGCCAAAGAGCAGAAGAACCTGCTGAGCAGCCTGCAGAAGGGCGACGAAGTGGTCACCACCGGCGGCATCGCCGGCAAGATCACCAAAGTGGCCGATGACTTCGTGGTTCTGGAAGTTTCCGACACCGTGGAAATGAAGTTCCAGAAGGGCGCCATCGCCGCCACGCTGCCAAAAGGCACGCTGAAAGCGATCTAAGGTTCCAACTTCTACTCAATCGACGGGGCGCGCAAGGCGCCCCGCGTTCATAACGGGCGGCGTGATGCTGAACAAATATCCTCTGTGGAAATACATTCTGATCCTGGCGGTGCTGGCGATCGGTCTGATTTATTCCGCTCCGAATCTATACCCCGATGACCCGGCCATTCAGATCAGCGGCGCCAGCACGGCTTTGCAGGTCAATCAGGCCGACCTGGATCGCGTGAGCACCGCGCTCAAGGAATCCGGGATCAACGTCAAGGCTTCGAGCCTGGCAGCGAACGGCAAAGGCGGTCTGATCCGTCTGACCAAGGCTGAAGACCAGCTGCCGGCCAAGGACGTTGTCCGCAAGGCATTGGGTGATGACTACGTCGTCGCGCTGAACCTGGCACAAACCACCCCGCAATGGTTGCGCAACCTGGCCGCGCACCCGATGAAGCTGGGGCTGGACTTGTCCGGTGGTGTGCACTTCCTGCTGGAAGTGGACATGGACAAAGCCCTCGACGCCCGCCTGAAAGTCTACGAAGGCGACGTCAAGAGCCTGCTGCGCAAAGAGAAACTGCGTTATCGCAGCCTGCCGCAACTCAATGGCGCCATTCAGCTGGGCTTCAGCGATGCTGATTCCCGCGAACAGGCCCGTGCGCTGATCCGCAAGAATTTCAACGATTTCGACATTGTTCCGGCCGACCTCAACGGTCAACCGGTGCTGCGTCTGGCGATGACCCCGGCCAAGCTGGCGGAAATCCGTGAATACTCCATCAAGCAGAACTTGACCACGGTCCGTAACCGCGTCAACGAGTTGGGTGTAGCCGAACCGATCGTCCAGCGTCAGGGCGCCAACCGTATCGTGGTTGAGCTGCCGGGCGTGCAGGACACTGCCGAAGCCAAGCGTATCCTCGGCAAGACGGCCAACCTGGAATTCCGTCTGGCTGCAGAGCCGGGCGCTTCGAAAGCCACTTCCGAGACCTTCGAGTTCCGTGAAGGCAAGCGTCCTCCTGCGCAGATCGAGCGTGGCCTGATCATCACCGGTGACCAGGTGACTGACGCCAAGGCCGGTTTCGATTCGCAGCACGGTACGCCTGAAGTGAACATCCGCCTGGATGGTCACGGTGGCGATCTGATGAACCGCGCGACCCGCAGCAACGTCGGTCGCAGCATGGCGGTGATCTTCATCGAACAGCGCCCGGTCACGACTTACGTCAAGCAAGTGGTCGACGGCGTCGAAAAAGACGTGCCGGTGCAGACCTTCAAGGAAGAGAAGAAAATCATCAGCCTGGCGACCATTCAGTCGCCGCTGGGTGCGCAGTTCCGTATCACCGGCCTGAACGGCCAGGGCGAGTCGTCCGAACTGGCGCTGTTGCTGCGTGCCGGTGGTCTGGCTGCTCCGATGTACTTTGCTGAAGAACGCACCATCGGCCCGAGCCTGGGTGCGGACAACATCACCAAGGGTATCGATGCTTCGCTGTGGGGCATGCTGTTCGTCTCGCTGTTCATCATCGCCATCTACCGCTTCTTCGGCCTGATCGCCACCGTTGCACTGGCGGTGAACATGGTGTTGCTGCTGGCGCTGATGTCGCTGCTGGGGGCTACGCTGACCCTGCCGGGTATCGCCGGTATCGTGTTGACCATGGGGATGGCGGTCGACGCCAACGTGCTGATCTTCTCGCGGATTCGTGAAGAGATCGCCGCCGGCATGACCGTGCAACGTGCAATCAACGAAGGCTTCGGCCGGGCATTCACTGCGATTCTCGACGCCAACCTGACCACCTTGCTGGTCGGCGGCATCCTGTTCGCCATGGGCACCGGCCCGGTGAAGGGCTTTGCAGTGACCATGTCCCTCGGGATCTTTACCTCGATGTTCACGGCCATCATGGTGACCCGCGCAATGGTCAACCTGATCTTTGGCGGACGTGACTTCAAGAAGTTGTGGATTTAAGGGGCTGCCATGTTACGTACAATCAACTTCATGGGCGTCCGCAACTTTGCGTTCGGCGTCACCGTATTTCTGACCTTGCTGGCAATCTTCAGTGTGTTCCACAAGGGCATGAACTGGGGGCTGGACTTCACCGGTGGTACGCTCATCGAGCTGACCTACGAGCGTCCGGCTGACGTCACCAAGGTGCGCGAGCAACTGGTGACTTCGGGTTACCACGAGGCCGTCGTGCAGAACTTCGGTGCAACCACCGACCTGCTGGTGCGTATGCCGGGTGAAGACCCGCAACTGGGTCATCAGGTTGCAGAAGCGCTGCAAAAGGTCGGCGGCGATAACCCCGCTACCGTCAAGCGTGTCGAGTTCGTCGGCCCGCAGGTCGGTGAAGAGCTGCGTGACCAGGGCGGCCTCGGCATGCTGCTGGCGCTCGGCGGCATCCTGATCTATCTGGCTTTCCGCTTTCAGTGGAAGTTCGCGGTCGGCGCCATCGTATCGCTGATCCACGACGTGATCGTGACCATCGGTATCCTGTCGTTTTTCCAGATCACCTTCGACCTGACGGTGTTGGCGGCGGTGCTGGCGATCATCGGCTACTCGCTCAACGACACCATCGTCGTATTCGACCGGGTGCGTGAGAACTTCCGTGTCCTGCGCAAGGCTTCGCTGATCGAGAACATCAATATCTCGACGACTCAGACCTTGCTGCGGACCATGGCGACGTCGATCTCCACCCTGCTGGCGATCGCGGCGCTGCTGTTCTTTGGTGGCGATAACCTGTTCGGCTTCTCCATCGCCCTGTTTATCGGTGTTCTGGCGGGTACCTACTCGTCGATCTACATCGCGAACGTGGTGTTGATCTGGCTGAACCTGAGCACTGAAGATCTTATTCCACCGGCCAACACCGAGAAGGAAGTCGACGACCGTCCATAACGGCCATCGATTTTCCGGCGGTCAGTCAAAAAAGACGCGAGTTGAACTCGCGTCTTTTTTTTTGCTCCAAGGCTGGGAGAAGCGCGGGCGCGTTCCCGCATGTGATGGTCAGGAGGTTCATGTGAACAAGTCGTTGCTGGTTGGTGCGGTATTGGGTGCTGTCGGTGTAACTGCCGGGGGTGCTGTTGCCACCTACAGCCTGGTTAAAAGCGGCCCTGAGTATGCGCAAGTGCTGGCCGTAGAGCCGGTCAAAACACAGATCAAGACTCCACGTGAAGTGTGCAAGGATGTGACGGTGACCCGGCAGGCACCGGTGAAAGATCAACACCAGATCGCCGGCACCGTGGTCGGTGCGTTGGCGGGTGGTCTGCTGGGTAATCAGATCGGCGGCGGCACCGGCAAGAAGATTGCCACGGTGGCCGGTGCGGTCGGTGGTGGTTACGCCGGCAACAAGGTTCAGGAGGGTATGCAGGAGCGTGATACCTACACCACGACTCAGACTCGCTGCAACACGGTGAATGACATCAGCGACAAGGTCGTGGGCTATGACGTCCGGTATTCGCTGGACGGCAAGGAAGGCAAGGTGCGCATGGATCGTGATCCGGGCAACCAGATCCCGGTCGACAAGGAAGGCAAGCTGATCCTGTCGCAGAACCAGCCAGGCCAGTAATTGGCTGATGGCTTATAGAAAAGGCACCCTTCGGGGTGCTTTTTCATGCCCATAAAAAAACACCCCGAAGGGTGTTTTTTTTGGTTTCGCGAAACGCTTAGCGCTTCAGCGAGGCCGGCAGGTGCGGCTGGATCGCCGTCAGAACGGCCTTGAAGCATTTGGTGTTGCCGGCAACGACGTGGCCTTTTTCAAGGAAGTCGTGACCGCCGGTGAAGTCGCTCACCAGGCCGCCTGCTTCCTGAATCAGCAGGGCGCCAGCGGCCATGTCCCACTCGGACAGACCCGACTCCCAGAACGCGTCGAAACGGCCGGCGGCTACGTAAGCCAGGTCCAGGCTTGCCGAACCGGCGCGGCGGATGCCGGCAGTCTGGCCAACCAGGGCGCGGAACATGCCCAGGTAGTTGTCGAGGTTGTCCATCTGGTCGTCACGGAACGGGAAACCGGTGCCGAGCAGGGCGCCGTCCAGGCTGGTGCGACCGCTGACACGCAGGCGACGACCGTTCAGTTGAGCGCCGCGACCACGGCTGGCGGTGAATTCTTCCTGACGAACCGGATCCAGAACAACGGCGTGTTCCAGGCGACCACGGTATTTGCAGGCAATGCTGACAGCGAAGTGAGGAATGCCGCGCAGGAAGTTGGTGGTGCCGTCCAGTGGATCGATGATCCACAGGTATTCTTCGCCTTCGATGCCGGTGCCGGCATGCAGGCCGGTCTCCTCACCCATGATCGAGTGATTCGGGTAAGCCTTGCGCAGGGCGTCGATGATTTTCTGTTCGGCGGCGCGATCGACCTCGGATACGTAATCCTTGGCGTCTTTTTCGTCGACCTTGATGGTATCCAGGCGCTCGATGGAGCGGAAGATCAGTTCACTGGCGCTGCGGGCGGCGCGCAGCGCGATATTCAGCATGGGCTGCATGGATGTGTCACCTAAGGTTGTTAAAGAAAGCCGCGCATTCTATCAGAACTTTTCTTCAGGTGAAGGTCGCTGTTCGCTTTCATAGCTTAACGGTAGGCTGTTCTGTAAGATTTGCACCCCTTTGCCGAGTCCGAGAGCGCCCGCCGTGCTGCAAAATATTCGTGTCGTCCTGGTCAATACCAGCCATCCGGGAAACATCGGCGGGACCGCGCGCGCCATGAAAAACATGGGCCTGTCGCGTCTGGTGCTGGTTGATCCGCGCGTCTTTCCGCATCACGAAGCCGATGCCCGTGCTTCCGGAGCTGGTGACATCCTTGAAAACGCGCAAGTCGTCGCCACCTTGGAAGACGCCTTGGTCGGTTGCAATCTGGTGCTCGGCACCAGTGCCCGTGACCGGCGCATTCCCTGGCCATTGCTGGATCCGCGCGAGTGCGGGACCAAAGTGGTCGAGGAGGCCGGGCAGGGCGCGGAAATCGCGCTGGTGTTCGGTCGTGAGGATTCCGGCCTGACCAATGACGAGCTGCAGCGATGTCACTATCACGTGCACATCCCCTCTGATCCTGAATTCAGCTCGCTGAACCTCGGGGCGGCGGTGCAGGTGTTGAGTTATGAAGTGCGCATGGCGTGGCTGGCTGCACAAGGCCAGCCGACCAAGATCGAGAAGGAAGAAGTGGCCTCCGTGAAAAGCGCAGAGCTTGCGACCATGGATGAGCTGGAGCGGTTCTATGAACACTTGGAGCAGACCCTGGTGGCCATCGAATTCCTCGATCCGGAAAAGCCGCGGCACTTGATGGCGCGCCTGCGCCGGTTGTATGGACGCAGCTCGGTCAGCCGGGCGGAAATGAATATTTTGCGTGGCATCCTCACGGAAACCCAGAAAGCGGCCCGTGGCGAGCTCCTTAAGCGGAAGGATTAATGATGTTCGAGCGTTTGCGTGAAGATATCCAGAGCGTATTCCACCGAGACCCGGCGGCGCGTAACGCTTTTGAAGTCCTGACCTGCTATCCCGGCATGCATGCGATCTGGATTCATCGACTGGCCGGCATGCTCTGGCGCAACGATCTGAAATGGCTGGCGCGGCTGGTGTCGAACTTCGGTCGCTGGCTGACCGGGATCGAGATCCATCCGGGTGCCAAGGTCGGTCGACGCTTCTTCATCGACCACGGTATGGGCATCGTGATTGGCGAAACCGCTGAAATCGGCGATGACGTGACGATCTATCAGGGCGTGACGCTCGGCGGCACCAGCTGGAACAAGGGCAAGCGTCACCCGACGCTCGGCGATGGCGTGGTGGTGGGAGCGGGCGCGAAGGTGCTCGGTCCGTTCACTGTGGGTGCCGGCGCCAAGGTCGGGTCCAATGCTGTCGTCACCAAAGAAGTGCCACCGGGTGCCACTGTGGTGGGGATTCCGGGCCGGATCATCGTCAAATCCGATGATGAGGCTGACGCCAAGCGCAAGGCGATGGCCGAGAAGATCGGCTTCGATGCCTACGGCGTCAGTGAAGACATGCCCGATCCGGTGGCGCGTGCCATCGGCCAGTTGCTTGATCACCTGCAAGCGGTGGATGGGCGTCTGGAAGGAATGTGCGGCGCGCTGAAGGATCTGGGCAGCAATTACTGTGCGAAAGATCTGCCCGAGCTGCGTGAAGAAGACTTCGCCTGCGTCAAGGGCAAGGACGAATCCAAGCTCCACTGACGCACTTGCAGGGCTGCTGCCGACCGGTGTGCCATTAGGACGCAGACCCTGCTATCATTCGCGCGCTCTTTTGCGGGTAAACCCGACTAAAGCACTAGGTCTTATAGTTGACTTAAATGCTCGGGAATTGCATACTCCTGCCCATTCCGAACTCCGTGGTAATTGTCCATGCGACTGACTACAAAAGGCCGATACGCCGTGACCGCCATGCTTGACCTGGCGTTGCACGCGCAACACGGGCCGGTGTCCCTGGCCGATATCTCCGAGCGCCAAGGCATCTCCCTGTCCTATCTCGAACAGCTTTTCGCCAAGCTGCGCCGCAGTAACCTGGTTTCCAGTGTTCGCGGTCCGGGCGGTGGCTACCAGTTGTCCCGCGACATGCAGGGCATCCAGGTGGCTCAGGTGATCGATGCGGTGAACGAATCGGTCGATGCAACAAAATGCCAGGGCCAGGGCGACTGCCACTCCGGTGACACCTGCCTGACCCATCACCTGTGGTGCGACCTGAGCCTGCAGATTCACGAATTTCTCAGCGGTATCAGCTTGGCCGACCTCGTAACTCGCCGTGAGGTGCAGGAAGTGGCCCAGCGTCAGGATCAGCGTCGTTGCAATGGCAAGGCGCCGCGCCTGGACAAGATTGAAGCGTCCGCCGTCGAATGACAGCCAGAGAGCTAGCGGCACGCCAGCCAGCCTGATTTAGGAGATAGTCCATGAAATTGCCGATTTACCTTGATTACTCTGCGACCACCCCGGTCGATCCGCGCGTTGCGCAAAAAATGAGTGAATGCCTGCTGGTCGACGGAAACTTCGGTAACCCGGCGTCCCGTTCCCACGTGTTCGGCTGGAAAGCCGAAGAGTCCGTCGAAAACGCCCGTCGTCAGGTGGCCGATCTGGTCAACGCCGACCCGCGTGAAATCGTCTGGACCTCCGGTGCCACCGAGTCCGACAACCTGGCAATCAAGGGTGCGGCACATTTCTATGCCTCCAAGGGCAAGCACCTGATCACCTCCAAGATCGAACACAAGGCTGTTCTCGACACCATGCGCCAGCTGGAGCGTGAAGGTTTCGAAGTCACCTACCTCGACCCGACCGAAGATGGCCTGATCACCCCGGCCATGATCGAAGCCGCGCTGCGCGAAGACACCATCCTGGTGTCGGTAATGCACGTGAACAACGAAATCGGCACCGTCAACGACATCGCCGCCATCGGCGAGTTGCTTCGTTCCAAAGGCATCCTGTTCCACGTTGACGCCGCTCAGTCCACTGGCAAGGTCGAAATCGACCTGCAGAAACTGAAAGTCGACATGATGTCGTTCTCCGCCCACAAAACCTACGGCCCTAAAGGTATCGGCGCGCTGTACGTTAGCCGCAAGCCGCGTGTGCGCATCGAAGCGACCATGCACGGTGGCGGTCACGAGCGTGGCATGCGTTCTGGCACCCTGGCGACTCACCAGATCGTCGGCATGGGCGAAGCGTTCCGTGTGGCCAAGGAAGACATGGCTGCCGAAAACGTCCGTATCAAGGCATTGAGCGACCGCTTCTACAAGCAGGTCGAGCACCTGGAAGAGCTGTACGTCAACGGCAGCCTGACCGCCCGCGTTCCGCACAACCTGAACCTGAGCTTCAACTACGTTGAAGGCGAGTCGCTGATCATGGCGCTCAAGGATCTGGCGGTTTCGTCCGGTTCGGCCTGCACCTCGGCGTCGCTTGAGCCTTCGTACGTACTGCGCGCCCTGGGCCGCAACGACGAACTGGCACACAGCTCGATCCGTTTCACCTTCGGCCGTTTCACCACCGAAGAAGAAATCGACTACGCCGCGCAGAAAGTCTGCGAGGCCGTTACCAAGCTGCGCGCTCTGTCGCCGCTGTGGGACATGTACAAAGACGGCGTCGATATCTCGAAGATCGAGTGGGCGGCACACTAAATATAGAAGCCGCCGGATACAGATCCTGTAGCGACGCGGCGGTTTACGCAGCGCAGTTGCAGGGTCTCAAGAGCGGCCCTGATGAGTGAGGATTGAGAATCATGGCTTACAGCGAAAAGGTCATCGACCACTACGAAAACCCGCGCAACGTCGGCAAGATGAACGCGGAAGATCCTGATGTCGGCACTGGCATGGTCGGCGCTCCGGCGTGCGGCGACGTGATGCGTCTGCAAATCAAGGTCAACGATCAGGGCGTTATCGAAGACGCCAAGTTCAAGACCTACGGCTGCGGTTCGGCTATCGCCTCCAGCTCCCTCGCTACCGAGTGGATGAAGGGCAAGACTCTGGACGAAGCTGAAACCATCAAGAACACTCAGCTGGCCGAAGAACTGGCTCTGCCGCCAGTGAAAATCCACTGCTCGGTTCTCGCTGAAGACGCTATCAAAGCGGCCGTTCGCGATTACAAGCAGAAGAAAGGCTTGATCTGACTTTCAAGATTTGGCGACGAGTAAGGAGTCAACGATGGCTATCAGCATGACAGAAGCGGCTGCTCGACACGTGCGGCGCTCCCTCGACGGGCGCGGCAAGGGTGAAGGGATTCGTCTGGGTGTTCGCACCACAGGCTGTTCCGGCCTTGCCTACGTGCTGGAGTTTGTCGACGAGGTGGTTGCAGAAGATCAGGTGTTCGAAAGTCACGGCGAGAAAGTGATCATCGACCCGAAAAGCCTGGCCTACCTCGACGGCACCGAGCTCGACTTCGTCAAGGAAGGATTGAACGAAGGCTTCAAGTTCAACAATCCCAACGTACGCGGTGAATGTGGCTGCGGCGAAAGCTTCAACATCTGAGGCTTGTCGTGGGTATTCCTTGTCATTTCGCTTTATTCGAGCTGCAACCGGGCTTTCGTCTGGATCTCGAGCAGTTGGCCACGCGCTATCGTGAGCTGGCGCGCGGTGTTCATCCTGACCGCTTTGCCGATGCTTCCGAGCGCGAGCAGCGGTCAGCGCTGGAGCAGTCTGCGCGGCTCAACGATGCCTACCAGACACTCAAGAGTCCGGCCCAGCGTGCACGCTACCTGCTGACCATCAGCGGGCATGAAGTGCCGATGGAAGTCACTGTCCACGATCCCGAGTTTCTTCTGCAGCAGATGCAATGGCGCGAAGAGCTCGAAGATCTGCAGGACAGTGCCGACCTGGCCGGTGTCGCGGCTTTCAAGCGTCGCCTGAAAACCGCCCAGGAAGAGCTCAACGAAAGCTTCGCAGCCTGTTGGGATGATGCAGCGCAACGCGAACAGGCCGAACGCCTGATGCGGCGCATGCAGTTCCTCGACAAGCTCACCTACGAAGTGCGCCAGTT
Organism: Pseudomonas sp. lyk4-R2A-10; assembly: GCF_030209075.1. Taxonomy (NCBI): domain Bacteria; kingdom Pseudomonadati; phylum Pseudomonadota; class Gammaproteobacteria; order Pseudomonadales; family Pseudomonadaceae; genus Pseudomonas; species Pseudomonas sp. lyk4-R2A-10. The sequence continues at coordinate 90,912 of NZ_JARVSR010000001.1, forward strand.
AGAAGAGCGCCTCGACGATTAACCCAGTGCCGCTCCGGTCGCACGCCTGATATACAGATAAGTCCTGATCACGATGGCCCTACTGCAGATCGCCGAACCCGGCCAAAGTCCTCAACCACACCAGCGTCGTCTGGCTGTGGGAATCGACTTGGGCACTACCAATTCGCTGGTCGCTGCGTTGCGCAGTGGTCTTTCCGAGCCGCTGGCCGATGCCGAAGGGCGGGTCATCCTGCCTTCCGCCGTGCGTTACCACGCCGATCGCATCGAAGTCGGCGAGTCAGCCAAACTGGCTGCATCCTCCGATCCCCTGAATACCGTGCTGTCGGTCAAGCGCCTGATGGGTCGTGGTCTGTCCGACGTCAAGCAATTGGGCGATCAGCTGCCGTACCGCTTTGTCGGCGGCGAATCGCACATGCCGTTCATCGACACCGTGCAGGGCCCGAAAAGCCCGGTCGAAGTGTCCGCCGATATCCTGAAAGTATTGCGTCAGCGCGCTGAAGCCACCCTTGGCGGTGAGTTGGTGGGCGCGGTGATCACCGTTCCGGCGTACTTCGACGATGCTCAGCGCCAAGCTACGAAGGACGCGGCGAAACTTGCCGGTCTGAACGTGTTGCGTCTGCTCAACGAGCCGACCGCTGCGGCGGTGGCATACGGTCTGGATCAGCATGCCGAAGGCCTGGTCGCGATTTATGACCTGGGCGGCGGCACCTTCGATATTTCGATTCTGCGCCTGACTGGCGGTGTCTTCGAAGTCCTGGCCACTGGCGGCGATAGCGCGCTGGGCGGCGATGATTTCGATCACGCGATTGCCGGCTGGATCATCGAGAGCGCCGGTTTGTCCGCCGACCTCGATCCGGGCGCACAGCGCAGCCTGCTGCAAGCTGCCTGCGCAGCCAAAGAAGCCCTGACGGATTCTGACAGTGTTGAAGTTGCTTACGGCGACTGGAAGGCTCAGCTGACTCGCGAAGCCTTCGATGCGCTGATCGAGCCAATGGTCGCCCGCAGCCTGAAAGCCTGTCGCCGCGCCGTTCGTGATTCCGGCGTCGAGCTGGAAGATGTGCACGCGGTGGTCATGGTCGGTGGTTCGACCCGCGTTCCACGTGTTCGCGAAGCCGTCGCCGAAGCCTTCGGTCGTCAGCCGCTGACCGAAATCGACCCGGATCAAGTGGTGGCCATTGGTGCTGCGATCCAGGCCGATACGCTGGCCGGCAACAAGCGCGATGGCGGCGAACTGCTGCTGCTCGACGTGATTCCGCTGTCCCTGGGGCTGGAAACCATGGGCGGCCTGATGGAGAAGGTGATTCCGCGCAACACCACCATCCCCGTCGCTCGCGCCCAGGACTTCACCACTTATAAAGACGGCCAGTCGGCCATGGCGATCCACGTGTTGCAAGGCGAGCGTGAGCTGATCAGCGATTGCCGCTCTCTGGCTCGCTTCGAGTTGCGCGGCATCCCGGCGATGGTGGCCGGTGCGGCGAAAATTCGCGTGACCTTCCAGGTCGATGCCGACGGTCTGCTCAGCGTCTCTGCCCGTGAATTGGGTTCGGGCGTTGAAGCGAGCATTCAGGTCAAGCCATCCTATGGCCTGACCGATGGCGAAATCGCCAAGATGCTGAAAGATTCGTTCCAGCACGCCAACGATGACAAAGTCGCCCGCGTTCTTCGCGAGCAACAAGTCGATGCCCAGCGCCTGATCGAAGCGGTGCAGGGCGCTCTTGAGGCGGATGGCGAGCGCTTGCTAGATGCCGAAGAGCGCATGGTCATCGATCTGCAGGTGCAGGAACTGACCGAACTGATGAAAGGCACTGATGGTTATGCCATCGAGCAGCAGACCAAGCGTCTGTCGCAAGTGACCGATGCTTTTGCAGCCCGTCGTATGGATCAGACGGTGAAAGCCGCTCTGTCGGGGCGCAATCTGAATGAAATCGAGGATATCTGATGCCGCAGGTCATTTTTCTGCCCCACGAGAAGTTCTGCCCTGAAGGCATGGTCGTCGACGCTGCGCCTGGCACGTCGATCCTCGAACTGGCTCACGAGCACCACATCGAGATGGAAAGCGCCTGCGGCGGCGTCTGCGCCTGCACCACTTGTCACTGCATCATTCGCGAGGGTTTTGACTCGCTGGAAGAGGCCGACGAGTTGGAGGAAGATTTCCTCGATCGTGCCTGGGGTCTGGAAGCCCAGTCGCGCTTGGCTTGCCAGGCGATCGTCGGTGAAGAAGACATCACCGTCGAGATTCCGAAATATTCGCTTAACCATGCGGCCGAAGCGCCGCACTGACTGGTAAGACTGTCATGAGCTACGGTTGGAATGATGTTCAACGTATTGCAGAAGAGCTGGCTGAGGCCAAGCCGGGTGTAGATCCGTATTCTGTCAATTTCGTCGAGTTGCAGCAGTGGATCCAAGAGCTGCCGGACTTCGACAATACCTCTGGTCGTGTCGGCGAGAAGGTATTGGAGGCGGTTCAGACTCTCTGGGCCGATGAATTGGACTGATCGTCCTCGCAGGTTAGGCAATACCCAAGAACCCGCGTATAATTCGCGGGTTTAATTTTTCGCAAATTACCGTTTCTGGAGTTACACCATGGCTGTTCAACGTACTTTCTCCATCATCAAGCCTGACGCCGTTGCTAAAAACGTGATCGGCAAGATCACCACTCGCTTCGAAGACGCTGGCCTGCGCGTTGTAGCTTCGAAACTGAAGCAACTGTCGAAAGCCGAAGCCGAAGGCTTCTACGCTGAGCACAGCGCTCGTGGTTTCTTCGGCGACTTGGTTGCCTTCATGACTTCGGGTCCTGTTGTCGTTCAGGTTCTGGAAGGCGAAAACGCCATCGCTCGCAACCGTGAGCTGATGGGCGCTACCAACCCTAAAGAAGCTGCTCCAGGCACCATCCGTGCTGACTTCGCTGAATCGATCGACGCCAACGCCGTTCACGGTTCGGACTCCGAAGCCGCTGCTGCTCGCGAAATCGCTTACTTCTTCGCAGCTACTGAAGTAACCACTCGCTAAGCATTGGCTTAAGAGTGAAGGTGAATCCATGACGACATCGACTGTTAAAACCAACCTGCTGGGTCTGACCCAGCCGGAAATGGAAAAATTCTTCGACTCAATCGGGGAGAAGCGTTTCCGTGCCGGTCAGGTAATGAAATGGATTCACCACTTTGGCGTCGATGATTTCGACGCCATGACGAACGTCAGCAAGGCCTTGCGCGAAAAGCTCAAGGCTGTTGCTGAGGTCCGTGGTCCCGAAGTGGTCAGCGAGGACATTTCCAGCGACGGCACCCGCAAGTGGGTGGTGCGCGTGGCGTCCGGCAGCTGCGTCGAGACCGTTTACATTCCCCAGGGCAAACGCGGCACTCTGTGCGTTTCGTCCCAGGCAGGCTGTGCCCTGGACTGCAGTTTCTGCTCCACCGGCAAGCAAGGCTTCAACAGCAACCTCACCGCCGCCGAAGTCATCGGCCAGGTGTGGATTGCCAACAAATCCTTCGGCAGTGTTCCGGCTACCATCGACCGCGCCATCACCAACGTGGTGATGATGGGCATGGGCGAACCGCTGCTGAACTTCGACAACGTCGTGGCCGCCATGCATCTGATGATGGATGACCTGGGCTACGGGATCTCCAAGCGCCGCGTGACCCTGTCCACGTCGGGTGTGGTGCCGATGATCGATGAGCTGGCCAAGCACATCGACGTATCCCTGGCGTTGTCCCTGCACGCACCGAATGACGCATTGCGTAACCAATTGGTGCCGATCAACAAGAAATATCCGCTTAAGATGCTGCTCGAGTCGTGCCAGCGCTACATGTCCGCCCTTGGCGAGAAACGTGTGCTGACCATCGAGTACACCTTGCTCAAGGACGTCAACGACAAGCTTGAGCACGCGGTGGAAATGATCGAGCTGCTCAAGGATATTCCGTGCAAGATCAACCTGATTCCGTTCAACCCGTTCCCGCATTCCGGGTACGAGCGGCCGAGCAACAACGCCATCCGCCGGTTCCAGGATCAGCTTCACCAGGCCGGTTTCAACGTCACCGTGCGCACCACCCGTGGTGAAGACATCGACGCGGCTTGTGGTCAATTGGTAGGGCAGGTGCTGGATCGCACCCGTCGCAGCGAACGTTACATCGCCGTCCGCGAATTGAGCGCCGACAGCGATCTGGCACAGAACGCCGCGAACACTAACTAAGAGAGGATCTCTATGTCCCTGCGCTTTGCGCTGCTGTTGCTGTTGGCCAGCCTGTGTGCTGGTTGTGTCCTGTCGGGCGACTACAACCCGATGAAGACCAGCAAGGGCCGTGACGAAGCGCGAGCTGCCTACGTGCAGCTGGGATTGGGATACTTGCAGCAGGGCATGACCGAACGGGCCAAGGTTCCACTGAAGAAAGCCTTGGAGCTGGACGGGTCGGATCCCGACGCCAACGCCGCGCTGGGGCTGGTGTTCCAGGCCGAAATGGAACCTGGGCTTGCTGACGAACACTTCCGCAAAGCCTTGTCCTCCCGTCCCGCCGATGCGCGCATCCTCAACAACTACGGCAGTTTTCTCTACGAAGAACAGCGTTACAAGGAAGCCTACGAGCGTTTTGAACAGGCGGCCGCCGATACCCTGTATCCTGAGCGTTCGCGGGTGTTCGAGAACCTCGGCATGACGGCGGCAAAGCTCGGTCAGCGTGATCTGGCGCAGCAGCAGCTGGAAAAGGCGCTGCGTTTGAACCGCCAGCAGCCACGGGCATTGCTGGAAATGGCTGAGTTGTCATTCGAAGACAGGCATTATGTGCCCGCGCGTGACTATTACGACCGTTTCAGCCAGCTCTCCGAGCAAAATGCACGTAGTCTGTTGCTCGCCGTTCGGTTGGCAAAAGTATTTGAAGATCGCGACAAGGCCGCCAGTGCGGGCCTGCAATTAAAACGACTCTATCCCGGTACGCCGGAATATCAGCAATACCTGTCGGAGCAATGATGAAAGCGGCGCATCCCGAAGTTGTAGCAGCGAATCGCGTTAACCCCGGTGAGACCCTGCGCCAGGCCCGCGAAAGCAATGGCTGGTCGCTGGCCGAAGTGGCCCTCAAGCTCAACCTCACCGTGACTTCCCTGAGCAATCTTGAAGCCGGCGCATTCGACAAGTTGCCCGGGCATACCTTCGCTCGCGGCTACATTCGCGCCTACGCCAAATTGCTCGGCATGGATCAGACCGTTCTGGTCCAGCAATTCGACCAGTCTACCGGCACCGATTCCCAAGGCAGCAACGTCCACGCTCTGGGCCGTATCGAAGAGCCGGTACGGGTTTCCCACACCATTTTGCGTATCGTCAGCCTGTTGCTGCTGATCGCAGTCATCGGCGGTGGTTTCGTCTGGTGGCAGGATCAGACTTCGCAGCGCACCAAGGACCTGATTGGCCTGGCCCCGGAGCACGTCGAAGTCGAAGGCGCCGATGGCACCACCCAGATTCATCCGCTCGACGAGCCGGAAGATCAGGCAGTCGCGGAAGGCGAAGCCGAGGGCTCGACCGCTCTGGCACTGCCTCAATCGGAATCCACGGCTGAATCGACCGGCGCCGAGACCGATGCCGCGGCTCCAGCGACTGCACCGGTTGCTCCGGCACCTGCTGCGCCAGCCGCTACTCCGACTGCACCGGCTCATACGCCAGCGCCTGTGGTTGCTGCTCCTGCAAATCCGGCACCTGCCGCTCCGGCCACGCCTGCACCGACCGTTACTGCCCCGGCAGCTCCGGCCGTCGCGGCACCCGCGCCGACAGCGCCCGTTGCTCCGGCTGCTGGTCAAGGCCAGGTTCAGGTGCAGTTCATCGCCGATTGCTGGACTCAAGTGACCGATGGCAGCGGCAAAGTGCTGTACAGCGGCCTCAAGCGTAAGGGCGACAGCTTGTCTGTCGTCGGCAAGCCTCCGTTTGCCGTGCGTCTGGGCGTTGCCCGTGGCGCGCAGGTCAGCTACAACGGCCAGCCGGTCGATGTCGCTCCGTTCACCAGTGGCGAGACTGCTCGCCTGAAGTTGGGTCAATAAGTCATGCACGGCGAATCTCCAATCAAACGTCGCGAATCGCGCAAGATCTGGGTCGGTAACGTGCCCGTGGGCGGCGATGCCCCTATCGCTGTGCAGAGCATGACCAACAGCGACACCAATGACGTCGCTGCCACCGTCGCGCAGATCAACCGTCTGGAAGCCGCCGGCGTCGACATCGTCCGCGTTTCGGTGCCGGACATGGACGCCGCCGAGGCGTTCGGCAAGATCAAGCAACTGGTCAAGGTGCCGTTGGTTGCCGACATCCATTTCGACTATAAGATCGCTCTGCGCGTGGCCGAACTGGGTGTGGACTGCCTGCGCATCAACCCGGGCAACATCGGTCGCGAAGACCGCGTGCGTGCGGTGGTCGATGCCGCCCGTGACCGCGGGATCCCGATCCGCATCGGCGTCAACGCCGGCTCGCTGGAAAAAGACCTGCAAAAGAAATACGGCGAGCCGACGCCGGCCGCGCTGGTCGAGTCCGCCCTGCGTCACGTCGAGCATCTCGAACGCCTGAATTTCCAGGACTTCAAGGTCAGCGTGAAGGCTTCCGACGTGTTCATGGCCGTTGAAGCCTACCGTCTGCTGGCCAAGGAAATCGTTCAGCCACTGCACCTGGGCATCACCGAGGCCGGTGGATTGCGCTCTGGTACAGTGAAATCCGCCGTGGGCCTAGGTATGCTGCTCGCCGAGGGGATTGGCGATACTATCCGCATCTCGCTGGCGGCCGACCCGGTCGAGGAAGTGAAGGTCGGTTACGACATTCTCAAGTCTTTGCATCTGCGTTCCCGTGGCATCAACTTCATCGCCTGCCCGAGCTGCTCGCGGCAGAACTTCGATGTGGTCAAGACCATGAACGAGCTGGAAGGGCGCCTTGAAGACCTGCTGGTGCCGCTGGATGTCGCGGTGATCGGTTGCGTGGTCAACGGCCCCGGCGAAGCCAAGGAAGCCCATATCGGCTTGACCGGCGGCACGCCAAACCTGATTTACATCGACGGCAAGCCGTCGCAGAAACTGACGAATGACAATCTGGTGGACGAGCTGGAAAAGCTGATCCGCGAGAAAGCGGCCGAGAAGGTCGAAGCTGACGCAGCGGTTATCGCGCGCGGCTGATCGAACGAATTAAGGAATTTCTGTGAGCAAGTCTCTGCAAGCCATTCGTGGCATGAACGACATCCTGCCGGAACAGACGCCGGTATGGCGTTATTTCGAAGGCACCGTTTCGCGTCTGCTGGATAATTACGGTTACAAGCAGATCCGCATGCCAATCGTCGAGTTCACCGAGCTGTTCAAACGCTCGATCGGTGAAGTGACCGACATCGTCGAAAAAGAGATGTACACCTTCGAAGACCGCAACGGCGACTCGCTGACCCTGCGTCCGGAAGGCACGGCCGCGTGCGTACGTGCGGTGCTCGAACACGGCATCACCGGCGGTGGCCAGGTACAGAAACTCTGGTACATCGGCCCGATGTTCCGTCACGAGCGTCCACAGAAAGGCCGTTATCGCCAGTTCCACCAGATCGGTTTGGAGGTGTTCAACCTCGACGGTCCGGACATCGACGCCGAACTGATCATCATGACCTGGCGCCTGTGGGGCGAGCTGGGCATCCGCGATGCGGTCAAGCTTGAACTCAACAGCCTCGGCACCAGCGAATCCCGCGGCCGTTATCGTGAAGCGCTGGTCGAGTACCTCTCGGCGCACCACGACAAACTGGACGAAGACAGCCAGCGTCGCCTGAAAACCAACCCGCTGCGCGTGCTCGACACCAAGAACGCCGACACTCAAGCGGTGTTGGTCGATGCGCCGAAAATGGCCGACTACCTGGATGACGAATCCCGTGCCCACTTCAAAGGCCTGAAGGCCCGTCTGGATGCCGTCGGTATTCCTTACGTGCTGAACCCGAAGCTGGTGCGTGGTCTGGATTACTACAGCAAAACCGTATTCGAATGGGTCACCGACAAGCTCGGCGCCCAGGGCACCGTTTGCGCGGGTGGGCGCTATGACGGTCTGGTCGAGCAGATGGGCGGCAAGCCGACCCCGGGCGTCGGTTTCGCCATGGGCATTGAGCGTCTGGTACTGCTACTGGAAACCCTGGAGCAGATCCCGGAAGAAATCTCCCGTCAGGTCGACGTCTATCTCTGCGCCTTCGGCGAAGAAGCAGAGCTGGCCGGTCTGGCCCTGGCCGAGCGTGTACGCGACCAACTGCCCAACCTGCGCCTGCAAGTCAATGCCGGCGCCGGCAGCTTCAAGAGCCAGTTCAAGAAAGCCGACAAGAGCGGTGCGCTGTACGCACTGATCCTCGGTGACGACGAAATGGCCCAGCAAGTGGTAGGTTTCAAACCCCTGCGTGGCCAGGGCGAACAACAAAGCATTGCCTGGGATGCGCTCGCTGCACACCTGGCCACCTGCGTCGTGCAGGGTTGAAGCTGTCCAAACAGCCGATTTAGCGATTAAGGAGTATTGGGGTGTCGAGTACCGAAGACGAACAGTTGGCGGATTTGAAGGACTGGTGGACACGCAACGGCAAACCTCTGGTCACCGGCGGCCTGTTGGCGCTGGTCATCGTGTTCGGCTGGCAGGCTTATCACAAGTATCAGAGCAACCAGTCGCAAGGCGCCTCGGTGCTCTATCAGCAATTGCTGGAAACCACGCTGACCCCGGACGGCAAGCCTGACGCCGCGCGCGTTGCGGATCTGGCCGGCAAGCTCAACAGCGAATTCGGCGGTTCTGCCTACGCGCAGTACGGCAGCCTGTTCGTGGCCAAGGTAGCGGTCGACAGCGGCAAGCTGGACGACGCGGCGACCGAACTCAAGGCCATCGTTGCCAAACCGGCCAACCCGGCGCTGGGCGAAATCGCCCGTCAGCGTCTGGCGCAGGTACTGGGCGCACAGAACAAGGCCGACGAAGCCCTGAAACTGCTCGAAGGCGATGCCGACAAGTCGTTCCTGGCCACTCGCGAAGAACTCAAGGGCGACCTGCTGGTACAGCTGGGCCGTACCGACGAAGCGAACGCGGCGTATCAAAAAGCCAAGGCAGCACTGTCGGATGAAGCGGCGGTCGGTGGCCTTCAAATCAAGCTGGACGACCTGGCCAAAGGGGATGCGTGACGTGATCCGTTGGAAGCATGCAGCATTGCTGGCTCTGGCCATTCTGGCCGCGGGTTGCAGCAGCAACAGCAAAAAAGAACTGCCACCGGCCGAGCTGACCGACTTCAAGGAAGAAGTGGTCCTGCACAAGCAGTGGAGCCGCTCGATCGGTGACGGTCAGGGCGAAACGTACAACATGCTGGTGCCGGCGATCGACGGTGACACCATCTACGCGGCCGACGTGACCGGTATCGTGATGGGCCTGGATCGCGGCAACGGTGACGTGAAATGGAAGAAAGACCTCGAACTGCCTGTGTCCGGCGCCGTTGGCGTGGGTTACGGTCTGGTCATGGTCGGCACCCTGCGCGGTGAAGTCGTTGCCCTCGACGCCATCAACGGCGAAGAGAAGTGGCGCTCGCGCGTCAACAGCGAAGTCCTCGCGCCACCGGCCAGCAACGGTGACGTGGTGGTGGTACAGACCCAGGACGATCGTCTGATCGGTCTGGACGCGTCCACCGGCAACCAGCGCTGGGTGTATGACAGCACGCCGGCCGTACTGACCCTGCGCGGCACCAGCGCACCGATCGTCACCAACCGCCTCGCGGTGGCTGGCCTGTCGACCGGTAAAGTGGTCGCTCTCGACATTTCCAACGGCGTGCCGGTCTGGGAACAGCGGATCGCGATTCCACAAGGTCGTTCGGAACTGGAGCGCGTGGTCGACATCGACGGCGGTCTGCTGCTGTCCGGCGGTACCCTGTACGTCGCCAGCTATCAGGGTCGCGTTGCGGCACTGGACCTGGAAAGCGGCCGTCAACTCTGGCAGCGCGACGCGTCGAGCTACGCCGGTGTTGCCCAGGGTTTCGGCAACGTCTACGTAAGCCTGTCGTCGGGTACCGTTGAAGGCGTCGACGAGCGTTCCACCACAGCACTGTGGAGTAACGACTCGCTGGCCCGTCGTCAACTGTCGGCGCCGGAAGTGTTCTCCAGCTACGTTGCAGTCGGTGACCTGGAAGGTTACCTGCACCTGCTGAGTCAGGTGGACGGTCGCTTCGTCGGCCGCGAGCGCATCGACAGCAACGGCCTGCGTGCCCGTCCGCTGGTGGTGGGTGACACGATTTATGTGTATGGCAACAGCGGCAAACTGGAAGCCCTGACCATCAAGTAACAACTATGCTTGGGGTTAATTCCCCAGGCGGCCTTGCTTCTGCAGGGTTTGCAGCACCCACGGGTGTTGCCCCGAGCACCAGCCGCTGCCTCGCAGCGGCTTTTGTATTTTCTGAAATAACGAAGTGGAGAGCCGCATGGTTCCCGTAATCGCCCTGGTGGGCCGACCGAACGTCGGCAAGTCCACCTTGTTCAACCGCCTGACCAGGACTCGCGACGCCATCGTCGGCGACTTGTCCGGTCTGACCCGTGATCGCCAGTACGGTGAGGCCAAGTGGCAAGGGCGTTCCTACATTCTGATCGACACCGGCGGTATCTCCGGTGACGAGCATGGTATGGACGAAAAAATGGCCGAGCAGTCGCTGCTGGCCATCGAAGAAGCGGATGTCGTTCTGTTCCTGGTAGATGCCAAGGCCGGTTTCACCGCCGCCGACCAGATGATCGCCGAACACTTGCGCAAACGTAACAAGCGCTCCCACGTGGTGGCCAACAAGGTCGACAACATCGACCCGGAAATGGCCCGCGCCGAATTCGCCCCGCTGGGCATGGGCCACGCGATCCCGATCGCCGGCGCCCACGGTCGCGGCATCACGCAATTGCTGGAAGCCGCCCTGAGCGACTTCCCGCGCGATGATGACGAGCCGGCCGAAGGTGAAGAGGAAGAAGTGGTCGCCGAAGGCGAGGAAGCCAAGCGCATTCCTGGGCCGAGCGAAAAAGACGGGATCAAGATTGCCATCATCGGCCGTCCGAACGTCGGCAAGTCGACCCTGGTTAACCGCATGCTTGGTGAAGACCGGGTAATCGTCTACGACCAGCCCGGCACCACCCGCGACAGTATCTACATCCCGTTCGAGCGTAACGACGAGAAGTACACGCTGATCGACACCGCCGGTGTGCGCAAGCGCGGCAAGATCCACGAAGAAGTCGAAAAATTCTCCGTGGTCAAAACCCTGCAGGCGATCAAAGACGCCAACGTGGTGATCTTCGTGATGGACGCCCGCGAAGGCGTGGTCGATCACGACCTCAACCTGCTGGGCTTCGCCCTTGAAGCAGGTCGTGCGCTGGTGATCGCGATCAACAAATGGGACGGCATGACCCCGAGCGAGCGCGACTTCGTGAAGGTCGAGCTACAGCGTCGGTTGTTCTTCGTTGACTTCGCCGATATCCACTTCATCTCGGCACTGCACGGTACTGGCGTGGGCAACCTCTACGCCTCGGTGCAGAACTCGTTCAAGTCCGCGGTCACCCGCTGGCCGACCAGCCGCCTGACGCAGATTCTCGAAGACGCGGTCAGCGAGCACCAGCCGCCGATGGTCAACAGCCGCCGGATCAAGCTGCGTTACGCTCATCTGGGTGGTGCGAACCCGCCGATCATCGTGATCCACGGCAACCAGATCGAGAAAGTGCCGAAGTCGTACGTGCGCTATCTGGAGAACACTTATCGCCGTGTGCTCAAACTGGTCGGTACGCCGATCCGTATCGAGTTCAAGGGTGGCGAGAACCCGTACGAAGGCAACAAGAACACGCTGACCGACCGCCAGGTCAACAAGAAGCGTCGCTTGATGTCGCACAACAAGAAAGCCAGCAAGAAGCGCCGCGACAAGAAGTAAGGTCGTTGCGAACAAAGAGAAGGGGCGCCGTTTGGCGCCCTTTTTTTATGGGCGCCGGATGGGCTATCCTCGGGCTCTCCCGCGCCGTCGTCAGAGCCGGGGCAGAGCAGGGAACCCCGATGATCACCAGCAAGCTGCCGAATGTCGGCATCACTATTTTCACGCAGATGTCTCAGCTCGCGGCGCAGACCGGAGCGATCAACCTTTCCCAGGGTTTTCCCGATTTCGACGGCCCGCAGGCACTGCGCGATGCAGTCGGTCGACACATCGCCAGCGGCCATAACCAGTATTCGCCCATGACCGGCCTGCCGGCGCTGCGCCAGCAGATCGCTGCGAAAATCGCCCGCAGTTATGGCGCCAACGTCGATGCCGACACTGAAGTGACCGTGACCCCGGGCGCGACCCAGGCAATCTTCTGTGCGATCCAGGCGGTTATCCACAGCGGCGACGAAGTCATCGTGTTCGACCCGGCCTACGACAGCTACGAGCCGGCGGTGGAACTGGCCGGCGGGCACTGCGTGCATGTGCAGCTGGGCCTGAAAGATTTCTCCATCGACTTCGACAGACTCAGCGCAGCCCTGAGCCCGCGCACGCGGATGATCATCCTCAACACCCCGCATAACCCGAGCGGTGCTTTGATCAGTCGCGCCGAACTGGATCAGTTGGCGGCGTTGATCCGTGATCGCGACATCTATGTGATCAGCGACGAAGTCTACGAACACCTGGTGTTCGACGGTGTGCCGCACGTCAGCGTGCTGGCCCATGAAGAGTTGTATCAGCGCGCATTCGTGGTCAGCTCGTTCGGCAAGACCTATCACGTCACAGGCTGGAAAACCGGTTACGTCGTGGCGCCGCCGGCCCTGACGGCGGAGCTGCGCAAGGTGCACCAGTACGTCAGTTTCTGCGGTGTGACACCGTTGCAGTATGCCCTGGCCGATTACATGGCCGAGCATCCGGAACACGTTGAAGAGCTGCCAGGCTTCTATCAGGCCAAGCGCGATCTGTTCTGTGATTTGCTCGCGCCGTCGCGATTCAGCTTCACCCGGGTCACCGGCACTTATTTCCAACTGGTCGATTACTCGCAGATTCGCCCTGACCTGAACGATGTCGAGATGGCGATGTGGATGACCCGCGAGCACGGCGTGGCAAGTATTCCGGTGTCGGTGTTCTACCAGCATCCACCCGAAGGCCAGCGCTTGGTGCGCCTGTGCTTTGCCAAACGTGAGGAGACGCTGCGGGAAGCGGCGGCCAAACTATGCGTGATTTGAGTGCGTTGCCCGATCTCAATCTGGCGCTGATCCAGACCAGCCTGGCCTGGCATGACCGTCAGGCCAACCTCGAGCATTTCGACGCCTTGCTGGAGCAGGCGCGCGGTGCGGATCTGATCATCTTGCCGGAAATGTTCACCACCGGATTCTCCATGGCGTCCGAAACCCTGGCCGAATCCGAAAACGGCCCGACCAGCAAATGGCTGCGGATCCAGGCGGCGAAACTGAACGCGGTCGTCACCGGCAGCGTGATCATCCAGGCCGCCGACGGCAGTCATCGCAACCGCTTGCTGTGGGCGCGGCCGGACGGCGAAGTGCTGCATTACGATAAACGTCACCTGTTCCGCATGGCCGGCGAGCACAATCACTACACCCCCGGCGAGCGTCAGGTGCAGTTCGAGCTCAAGGGCTGGCGGGTGCGTCCGCTGATTTGCTACGACTTGCGCTTCCCGGTGTGGAGCCGCGACGCTCAGGACACCGATCTGTTGCTGTACACGGCCAACTGGCCGGGCGCGCGGCGTCAGCACTGGAACCGCTTGCTGCCGGCCCGGGCCATCGAAAACCTGTGCTATGTGGCGGCGGTCAACCGGGTTGGCACCGATGGCAAGGGCTTTGCCTATACCGGCGACAGTCAGGTGCTGGATTTTCAGGGCGAGACGTTGCTGGCGGCGGGAGAGGCTGACGGGGTGTTCAAGGTGGTTCTGGAAGCGGCTTCACTGGCGGCTTACCGCGAGCGGTTCCCGGCGAATCTGGATGCGGACACCTTCGAGTTCACCTGATAGTCACGAGGCGCCTGATCGTTCCCATGCTCTGCGTGGGAACGATCAGAAGAAGCAATAAAAAGGCCCCGAGGTGCAAACCCCGGGGCCTTTTGCATTGCAGCGGTCAGTTACGCCGCTTTCGCTTCCGGCTGGCTCAGCGAGCGGTTCAGCGCGCTGAACAGTGCCTTGAAGCTGGCGGTGGTGATGTTTTCATCGATGCCCACGCCGTGCACCGCACGTTCGCCGTTCACACGCAGCTCGATGTAGGCTGCCGCCTTGGCGTTAGTGCCCGCGCCGATGGCGTGTTCGTTGTAGTCCATGATTTCCACCGGAATCGGCAGACCGGCCACCAGGGCTTCCAGCGCGCCGTTGCCCTTGCCGCGCCAGTGCAGATTGGTTTCGCCCTGACCTTTGCTCGCCACTTCCACTTCGACGGCGCTGTTACCGTTTTCTTCCTGCAGGCGATGGCTGACCAGCGCGTACGGGGTGTTGGCTTGCAGATATTCGCTGTGCAGCAGCGCGTGGATTTGCTGCGCGGTCATCTCCAGGCCCAGGCGATCGGTTTCACGCTGCACGACCTGGCTGAATTCGATCTGCATGCGACGTGGCAGGCTGATGCCGTATTCCTGCTCCAGCAGGTAGGCGATGCCGCCCTTGCCCGACTGGCTGTTGACGCGGATCACCGCCTCGTAGCTGCGGCCGATGTCGGCCGGGTCGATCGGCAGGTACGGCACTTCCCACAGGGTGTCCGGTTTCTGCTGGGCGAAGCCCTTGCGGATCGCGTCCTGGTGGGAGCCGGAGAACGCTGTGTGCACCAGGTCGCCGACGTACGGGTGACGCGGGTGAACCTGGATCTGGTTGCACTCTTCGACGACTTTGCGCACGCCGTCGATGTCGGAAAAGTCCAGCTCAGGATTGATGCCCTGGGTGTACATGTTCAGTGCCACAGTCACGAGGTCGACGTTACCGGTACGCTCGCCGTTGCCGAACAGGCAGCCTTCGACGCGATCGGCGCCGGCCATCAGGCCCAGCTCGGTGGCGGCCACGCCAGTGCCGCGGTCGTTGTGGGTGTGCAGGCTGATGATCACGCTGTCACGGCGGTTGATGTTGCGGTGGAACCACTCGATCTGGTCGGCGTAGACGTTCGGGGTCGCACATTCAACGGTGGCCGGCAGGTTGAGGATGATCTTGTGCTCAGGCGTCGGGTTCCAGACCTCGATCACCGCGTCACAGACTTCCTTGGCGAATTCCAGTTCGGTGGCGCTGAAGGTTTCCGGCGAGTACTCGAAGGTCCACTCGGTGTCCGGCTGCATGGCCGCGTATTTGACGAACAGCTTGGCGGCGTTCACGGCGATGGCCTTGATCCCGTCCTTGTCCTGGTTGAAAACGATGCGACGGAAAGAAGGGGAGGTGGCGTTGTACAGATGAACGATGGCTTTCTTCGCCCCGCGCAGGGATTCGAAGGTGCGCTCGATCAGGTCTTCACGGCCCTGGGTCAGCACCTGAATGGTGGTGTCGTCCGGGATGTGGCCGTCCTCGATCAGGGTACGCACGAAGTCGAAGTCGGTTTGCGAAGCGGCCGGGAACGACGCTTCGATTTCCTTCACGCCCACCTGCACCAGGGTTTTCCAGAAGCGCAGCTTTTTCACCGCGTCCATTGGCTCGATCAACGACTGGTTGCCGTCACGCAGGTCGGAGCTGCACCAGATTGGCGCGGCATCGATGGTTTTCGACGGCCACGTGCGATCCGGCAGGTTGATCACTGGAAACGCGCGGTATTTCGAAGACGGGTCTTTGAGCATGCTCATCGGGAAATTCCTTATTGTCTGGGCCGAAAAGAGGCGGCCTGCCGGTGGAACGAACGTTCTTGGAAAAGCGTGGGACGAGGTGCAGCGATTCAGCCCGGCAGTCGTGCGCTGACGAGGCACAGGCTGCGGTGCTGGCGAAGCTGAATGAGGGTGTGAGAGGTTTTCATGCCTTCAACCCTAACCGCGGGGGATGAGGATGGCAAGCAGTCGAAAAAAATTGAGAGGAATACCCGGAAAGCGGTTTTTTCCGAGATTTTATTCTTGATATGGCTGTATTTGTTTGCGGGGATTGCGCGGACCAATCGTCGTGCGCAATCCCTGCTGGAAGGGCTTCAGCCTGAAATCAAGGCTGGAAAGCCCCAATGAAAATCGCCGGATCGACCCGCGCATCGTTCAGGCTGACGTTCCAGTGCATGTGCGGCCCGGTCGCGCGACCAGTGGCGCCCACCTTGCCAACCACCGCGCCGCGCGCCAGTTGCTGGCCGTTCTGCACATCGATTTTCGACATATGACAGAACATGCTGATGAAGCCCTGGCCGTGGTCGACGAACACGGTGTTGCCATTGAAGAAGTAGTTACCGATCAGGATCACCTTGCCCGCTGCCGGAGTCTTGATCGGCGTGCCGGCCGGCACCGCGAAGTCCAGACCTGCGTGCGGATTACGCTCTTCACCGTTGAAGAAACGGCGCACGCCGAACTTGCTCGACAGCGGCCCGTTGACCGGTTTGTCCAGCAGCAGGTTGCTCGGGGTGTTCGGGCTGAAACTGCGGTAGGCCTTGATCTGTTCGGCCAGCTCGCCCTCGATACGCTTGAGGTTGGCCGGGTTCGGATTGACCTGCTGGGTGTTCTTCAGGGTGATGTGCTGTTCCGGGTATTTCTTGTTGCCGACACTGAAATTGAGGTTGCGGCCGCCACTGCTGATCTGCTGAATGCCGGGTTTGACGGTCAACGCAAGGCCGACAATCGCCAGCCAGTTGTTCTGTTCCTTGACCACCAGCACCGGTTTGCCCTGATACGTGGCTTTCGGCGCTTGCGCAGCGGTGCCCAGATCGACGACAGCCACGCCGCCCGGCACCGGTTTGTTCAGCAGGCGGGTGATGTAACTGTCGGCGTGAGCGTTGAAGGTCAGGCACAGCAACAGCAGCGGAGCGAGAAAGCGCGGCATGGATCAGTCCAGTAAAGAGAGAGTGACGGGCGTCAGGTGATTGTCCTCGACGCGCACTTGCAGTTCGCCTTCGCCCAGTCTGGCCTTGAGGCGCTGACCGGTGTGAGTTTGCGCGGCGTTGCGGATCGCGTTGCCGCGTTCATCCAGCAGAATGCTGTAGCCACGGCCGAGAGTCGCCAGCGGGCTGACCACGTGCAGGGTCTGCATCTGGCTTTGCAACTGCAGGCGACGGCGTTTCAGGCCTTCGTTCATGGCGCGTGGCAGGCGCTCGGCGAGGCTGTCGAGGCGTTGGCGCAGCAGCGCGAGTTGGCGTCCCGGATGTTGCCCGGCGAGGCGGGTTTCCAGGCGGATCAAGCGTTCGCGACGGGTATTGAGCTGGCGCTCGAAAGCGCGGCGCATGCGCATGTCCAGGTCATCCAGACGCTGTGCCTGCTGGCGCAGACGTTCGCCGGGATGGCGCAAGCGGCGGGTCATGCCTTCGAGGCGCAATCGATCGCGCATCAGGCGATCACGCATGCGCATCACCAGCCGGCGATGCAGGCTTTCGACCTGTCGGATCAGGTGGCTGGAATCCGGGGCAAGCAGTTCAGCAGCAGCGGACGG
Organism: Pseudomonas sp. lyk4-R2A-10; assembly: GCF_030209075.1. Classification (NCBI taxonomy): domain Bacteria; kingdom Pseudomonadati; phylum Pseudomonadota; class Gammaproteobacteria; order Pseudomonadales; family Pseudomonadaceae; genus Pseudomonas; species Pseudomonas sp. lyk4-R2A-10. The sequence continues at coordinate 108,393 of NZ_JARVSR010000001.1, forward strand.
TGTAGGCGCGCGCACGTCAGCCACAAAGTCGCTGATCGACACATCGGTTTCATGCCCGACTGCACTGACGATCGGCGTAACGCAGGCATCCACCGCCCGGGCCACCGCCTCTTCATTGAAGCACCACAGGTCTTCCAGCGAGCCGCCGCCACGGGCCAGGATCAGCGCGTCGAAGCCACGGGCATCGGCCAGTTTCAGGGCGCGGACGATCTGCGCGGTGGCTTCGCGGCCCTGAACGGCGGTGGGAATCAGCGTCAGTTGTACTTGCGGCGCGCGGCGGCGGAACACGCTGATGATGTCGCGAATCACCGCGCCGGTCGGCGAACTGATGATGCCGATGCGCTGCGGATGGGCCGGCAGCGGCACCTTGCGCTCGGCACTGAACAGGCCTTCGGCGCTGAGCTTTTCCTTCAGGGCATCGAAAGCAAGGCGCAGCGCACCGTCGCCGGCAGGCTCCACGGTGTCGAGGATCAGCTGATAGTCGCCACGCCCTTCGAACAGCGAGACCTTGCCGCGCACCTTGACTGCCAGGCCATCCTTCAGCGCCTGACGCACCCGCGCGGCGTTCTGCCGGAACAGTGCGCAACGCACCTGCGCGCCGCTGTCCTTGAGCGTGAAATACACGTGGCCGGACGCCGGGCGGGCGAGGTTGGAGATTTCGCCTTCGACCCAGATGTTGCTGAACACGTCTTCGAGCAACACCCGCGCGCGGCCGTTGAGCTGGCTGACGGTCAGGACTTCGCGGTCGAGGCCGAGTCTTGCAAAGGGATCTTTAATCATGGGGCGCAGTTTAAAGGCATTCGCCGGTGAATGTCTGGAGGAAGTGTTGCACCAGAGGTGTGGGATTTTGCCGAGAAGTGAGGGCGACAGTGCTTTGGCAATCGCCGGTCAGCGGCAGAAATCTCACACCAGCGGGCGCGATGTCCTGCATCGATTCCGGCAGTAGAGCGATGCCGAATCCGGCCTGGATCAACTGCAATTGCGTGGTCTTGCGCGACATCACCCTCGCAGCCTGGGGGAAGAAACCGTGACGCATGCACAGATCGGCGCACAAATAGCTCAGCCCGCCGCGCTGCGGATGCGGGATGGAGATGAATGCTTCGTCCTTCAATTGCGCCAGATCGACTGCCTCCATCAAAGCCAGTCGATGATCCGCCGGCACGGCAAGCAGCAAGCGTTCGTTATAGAGCGGCACAACCTGAACGCCCTCGCGCTGGCGCAGCACCGGCAGGCGCAACAGTCCGATGTCGAGCCGGCCTTCGGCCAGTTCTTCAAGTTGCGCCTCCGAGGAGAGCGTGCCGATGTCCAGCGAAACGCCGGGCTGCTGCTCCAGATATGCGCTCATGTCGCGCAACAGTCGGCCACTGATCGGCACGGTGCTGGAGTGACAAAGGCGCAAGGTGCCGCGCTGCCCTTGGCCGATTTCCGTGGCCAGGGTGCTGGCCTTGTTCAGTTCATTGAGCAGATTTTTCGCCCGGGGCAGGAACGCTTCGCCAGCGGCGGTGAGTCGGGGCTGGCGCGCGGTGCGTTCGAACAGCGGCGTTTGCAGGCGGGTTTCCATGTCCTTGATCTGTCGGCTCAACGCCGATTGAGCAATGAACAGCCGTTCGGCTGCAGCACTGAAGCTGCCGCTCTCGGCGATTTCCACGAAGTAACGCAATTGACGGGTTGAAAGCACGAGACATGCCTTTTCGAGATGGCTTGGCGGTTTCGAAGATATTAGTCGCAACCCTCGGCGCTGGCTAAAGTCATCGCAGGCTTATAAAGGAAGCGAGCGAATGAGCGTGGCGGGGTTGTTGAGCGAATGGTCGTGGGGCGCGCAGGGCTGGGTGGTGATCGGACTGGCCATCGCGCTGGCCTACATCGTGTTCGGGATTGCCGGTTTCGGCACGGCGCTGGTGGCGGGGCCGATTCTGATTCTGTTCATGCCGCTGTCGAAGATCGTGCCGTTGCTGGTGCTGCTGGATTTCGTCGCGGCGTTCGGCAATCTGCTGCCGTCGCGGCGGGATGTGGCGAAACCGGAGTTGCTGCGGCTGCTGCCGTGCATGGCGGTGGGCTGCACGCTGGGGGTGATTTTCCTGCTTAACCTCAAGTCCGATCTGCTGTTGCTGCTGATGGGGTTGTTCATCAGTGCCTACGCGGTTTACAGCTTGTGGATCAAGGCACGACCGGCGCAGTTGTCCGCTGGATGGGCGTTGCCGATGGGAACCGTGGGCGGTTTGTTCGGGGCGTTGTTCGGCAGTGGCGGCTTTCTTTATGCGATCTACCTCAACAGTCGACTGCCCAAGGACGCGGCGCGGGCCACGCAAAGTGCGCTGATCAGTTGCAGCACGGTGGTGCGTTTGAGTCTGTTCGCCATCGCCGGGGTGTATGCCGAGCTACCCTTGTTGATGCTTGCAGTGTGTCTGTTGCCAGCCATGGCGCTGGGCTTGTGGGGCGGGCGACGATTGACCATGCGCCTGTCCCGCGAGGCCTTCGTGCGGCTGGTGACCTGGCTGGTGCTGGCGAGCGGGATTGCGCTGATCGGCCGCTATTTAAGCACTTGACCGGATTTTGTCAGGGATTAAGCTGCCGGCCGCGTTCGTCGCAGAACATCCTTTGACGCAGCAGGCTTGCACCATGAATTCCCAAAGCATCATCGTCCCGAAAATCTCCAACCTGCCGGTGCACGAGCCCCGCGCCCGGGCGATTCTGCGCTGGCTGGTGCGCAAGAACATCGTCAAGGAAGAACTGAGCACCTGCGGACGCACCGGCAATCGCATGGCCTACGCCATCGCCGATGGCGCCCGCGCGGTGGTGCTGCATCCCGAGGCGTTACCGTTCGGTGAGCCGATCAATGGTCTGGAAGTCATCACCAAGCGCTGCATCTACACCCCGGCCAAGGGTTTTCTCGAAGAGGCCGGTTGCGCCGAGTGCCGGCAGGAGATCGGCGAAGCGCTGTTCGAAAGTCTGGAAGACTGGATGCCGGGGCGCACCGACAACTTCACCTGCCCCGAATGCGGGCATGAAGACGATATCAACGGTTTTCTGTATTTACAGGAATGCGGGTTTTCCAACCTCGGTTTCATCTTCAACAACTGGCTCGAGGCGGGGTTCAAGCAGAGTTTCATCGACGAATTCGCCGACTGGCTGGATCAGCCGGTGAGCTGGGTCAAGGTCGAGTTGTAAGGGGCGTTTTTCCCGTACATCAGCAACATTGATATAAGACAAGTTTTACATTGAGCCCGGTAGGGTGTCTGAGTATAATGGCGCGCTTCCATTTTCCCGCTCGGGAGCCCCCGCGATGCTGCGTATCAGCCAAGAAGCTCTGACCTTCGACGACATTCTCCTAGTGCCCGGTTATTCCGAGGTACTTCCTAATGAAGTCAGTCTGAAGACCCGCCTTACCCGTGGCATCGAGCTGAACATTCCTCTGGTTTCTGCCGCCATGGACACCGTCACCGAAGCCCGTCTGGCAATCGCCATGGCTCAGGAAGGTGGCATCGGCATTATCCACAAGAACATGACCATCGAGCAGCAAGCTGCCGAAGTTCGCAAGGTCAAGAAGTTCGAAGCCGGTGTGGTCAAGGACCCAATCACCATCGAGGCTGACGCCACGGTTCGTGATCTGTTCGAACTGACCCGCATGCACAACATTTCCGGCGTTCCGGTGCTGCACGATGGCGACCTGGTCGGCATCGTCACTTCCCGTGACGTGCGTTTCGAAACCCGTCTGGACGCCACCGTTCGTGAAGTGATGACGCCTAAAGAGCGTCTGGTCACTGTTCGCGAAGGCGCCGACAAGAACGAAGTCCGCGAGCTGCTGCACAAGCACCGCCTGGAAAAAGTCCTGATCGTCGACGACAAGTTTGCCCTCAAAGGCATGATGACCGTCAAAGACATCGAAAAAGCCAAGGCCTACCCGCTGGCCAGCAAGGACGATCAAGGTCGTCTGCGTGTCGGCGCTGCGGTCGGTACCGGTAAAGACACCGGTGACCGCGTTGCAGCCCTGGTCAATGCCGGTGTGGATGTGGTGGTGGTCGACACCGCTCACGGTCACTCCAAGGGTGTGATCGACCGCGTTCGCTGGGTCAAAGAGAATTTCCCTGAAGTGCAGGTGATCGGCGGCAACATCGCCACCGGCGCAGCCGCCAAGGCCCTGGCCGAAGCTGGCGCCGACGCGGTCAAGGTCGGTATCGGCCCTGGCTCGATCTGCACCACCCGTATCGTCGCCGGTGTCGGCGTTCCGCAAATCAGTGCCATCGCCAACGTTGCCGCTGCCCTCGAAGGCACCGGTGTTCCGTTGATCGCCGACGGCGGTATCCGTTTCTCCGGTGACCTGTCCAAGGCCATCGTGGCCGGTGCGTCCTGCGTGATGATGGGCTCGATGTTCGCCGGTACCGAAGAAGCTCCGGGCGAGATTGAACTGTTCCAGGGTCGTTCGTACAAGGCTTATCGCGGCATGGGTTCGCTGGGCGCCATGTCCCAGGCGCAAGGTTCCTCCGACCGTTACTTCCAGGACTCCTCGGCAGGCGCCGAGAAGCTTGTACCTGAAGGGATCGAAGGCCGTGTTCCTTACAAGGGCACCCTGAGCGCGATCATCCACCAGTTGATGGGCGGTCTGCGTTCTTCGATGGGTTACACCGGCAGCGCCAACATCGAAGAAATGCGCACCAAGCCTGAGTTCGTGCGGATCACCGGTGCCGGCATGGCCGAGTCCCACGTTCACGACGTGCAGATCACCAAGGAAGCGCCAAACTACCGCGTAGGTTGAGCCTTCAAGCAACAAGCTAAGCAACCGGGGCTGTTTTATTCAGCCCCGAGTTGTTTCTGAATCACGACTGTTTCTGAATGACTTAGACGAGACTGAATCATGGCCCTCGATATTCACGCTCACCGCATCCTGATCCTCGACTTCGGCTCGCAATACACCCAACTGATCGCCCGCCGCGTGCGCGAGATCGGTGTGTACTGCGAACTGCACCCGTTCGACATGGACGAAGATGCGATCCGCGAATTTGCGCCAAAAGGCGTGATCCTCGCCGGCGGTCCCGAGTCCGTGCACGAAGCCAACAGCCCGCGCTGCCCGCAAGCGGTGTTCGACCTGGGCGTACCGGTCTTCGGTATCTGCTACGGCATGCAGACCATGGCCGAGCAACTGGGCGGCAAGGTTGAAGGCTCCGAACTGCGTGAGTTCGGTTATGCCCGCGTTGACGTGGTCGGCAAGAGCCGTCTGCTCGACGGCATCGAAGACCACATCGACGCCGACGGCCTGTTCGGCCTCGACGTGTGGATGAGCCACGGTGACAAGGTCACCAAGATGCCAAGCGACTTCCACATCCTGGCCAGCACCCCGAGCTGTCCGATCGCCGGCATGTTCAACGACGAGCGCGCTTACTACGGCGTGCAGTTCCACCCGGAAGTGACCCACACCAAGCAGGGCGGTCGCATCCTGTCGCGTTTCGTTCTCGACATCTGCGGCTGTGAAGCCCTGTGGACCCCGTCGAAGATCGCCGAAGACGCCATCGCCAACATCCGCGCACAGGTCGGTACCGACAACGTGCTGCTGGGGCTGTCCGGCGGTGTGGATTCCTCGGTGGTTGCGGCGCTGCTGCACAAGGCCATCGGTGATCAGCTGACCTGCGTCTTCGTCGACAACGGCCTGCTGCGTCTGCACGAAGGCGAGCAGGTGATGGCCATGTTCGCCGAGAACATGGGCGTCAAGGTGATCCGCGCCAACGCGGAAGACCAGTTCCTGAATAACCTGGCCGGCGAAGCCGATCCGGAGAAGAAGCGCAAGATCATCGGTCGTACCTTCATCGACGTGTTCGATGCCGAATCCTGCAAACTGGACAACATCAAGTACCTGGCTCAGGGCACCATCTACCCGGACGTGATCGAGTCGGCTGGCGCGAAAAGCGGCAAGGCCCACGTGATCAAGTCGCACCACAACGTGGGCGGCCTGCCGGAAGAAATGAACCTGAAACTGGTCGAGCCACTGCGCGAACTGTTCAAGGACGAAGTCCGTCGTCTGGGCCTGGAACTGGGCCTGCCGTACGACATGGTCTACCGTCACCCGTTCCCGGGCCCGGGCCTGGGCGTGCGGATCCTTGGCGAAGTGAAGAAGGAATACGCCGACCTGCTGCGTCGCGCCGACCACATCTTCATCGAAGAACTGCGCAAGGCCGACTGGTACCACAAGGTCAGCCAGGCGTTTGTCGTGTTCCAGCCGGTGAAATCGGTGGGCGTGGTCGGCGATGGCCGCCGTTACGCCTGGGTCGTGGCCCTGCGTGCCGTGGAAACCATCGACTTCATGACCGCACGTTGGGCACACCTGCCTTACGAACTGCTGGAAACCGTTTCCGGCCGCATCATCAATGAAATCGAAGGCATCTCCCGCGTGACTTACGACGTGTCGAGCAAGCCGCCGGCGACGATTGAGTGGGAGTGATCCCGCGACACCGGTTGTATTGATGCAATGAAAAACCCTGGCTTCGGCCAGGGTTTTTTTGTTTGTGGCAATGGGCAGGTCAGTGGGGAAGGCGGCTTTGCAGTTGCAGCCCCATCTGTTTCAGTGCGCTGGATAACTGCTCAAGATTATCGTAGGGGACGCGGTGTACCGGACTCCAGGACGGGCGATCAATGTAATAGCGCCCGTCTGCGAAGGTCTGGACAGGGGTTTGTACAATCTCGCCGTTCACACTTCTGTGGAACAACCGATAGGTACCTTGCGAACGTTCGAAAACATACATGCCCGCGCGGTACAGGAGTCGGTGTATTTGCAGTTCGCTTCGGCTGACCGGCGCCGCTTCCAATTGCACCAGCGCGTCGACGTAATGGGTATCGAAAGTCCCGCGTTGTACCAGCGTTTCTGAATGCGGGCCCCGTTCTATATCGATACCTGGGTCCGGTGAGACACGTTCGCCCAGTCCCGGATCAACTTCTTCAATGCGCAAACCAATGCCGCCTTCCAGTTCGCTGATGCCGGCAACGCCCCTGAACGTATTGGTGTTTTCCACGCCTGTCAGTACCACCCACTTGCCGACGTCATTCAGGTTCTTGTCGATAAACATGATGTCGGCTGTCAGGTGATTGGTCATGATTTGTTCCTCGGGCCGTGCGAGCGTATCGGGCCTTTTGTAGGAAGCCGCGCAATCGGTCGCCTGGACTCGAATACCGTTTTCTCGGGCACTTTTGACCAGTGCCAGTTCGTCGAACCGCCCTGCCGGATCGGTACCGAGGCGACTCAGGTACTGCTGCAAGTCCTCGGACATGACGCCGGACTTGAAGTATGCATTCAGGTCAGCCTGGGCAAAGTCGCTGAGCAGTCGGCGCACATAAAGCGTCTTGACGCCTTCGCGCGCCAGAGCAGGCATGTTTTCAATGATCAGTCGCATGCTGGTGATACGGCCAGGCGTTTCGCCGATCACCAGACCGGGCGCTTCCTTGAGTGCCTGTGCTACGAATTCCATGAAGGTCATTGAAGAGGTAATTGCAGGTATCGGCGGGCGTGGCGGCAGGTTTGCCCATGGCAGATTCTTGTAGAAGCGCCTGGCGGAGATCCGAAGCGCGCGGGCTTTATCGGCGAAATACAGGGCATAGCGATCCGGAGCGATCAGCCCGCCGTCAGGACCAATTCGCAGTTGAATATGGGTTTCACGTAATTGCAGGGCCCAACGCCTCAGTTCGAACTCCCGCTGCGGATCGACTGCGTAAGGCGTCTTGACCAGTCGGATGTTCAGGGGCTCGCTGGGCGCAGGGTTTGACGGTCCAGGTTGTGTGACCAACGGCTCCGGCTCAGCGGGCGAGGGTTCGCGTGTATCAAGTTCAAGTGCCACATCGACGGTGCATTGCCTGCCCAGACACTGACCGCCCCCCTTGAGTCCCAGTTGAGTCATGCGCTCCCACAGACCTTCACTGTTCAAGCGCACGGGTATTGCGTGGATCAGCTGGTTCGGTTTTGCCGGGTCGATGATCGCCCAGAATCCGCCACCCAGTGAGTCGTTGAAGTAACGGACGCAGTAGGCCGTGTCGTTCATCTGGATGGCGTAGGGAGGATCGGTGTCGAGTCTGTAGATGCCGCGATATTTGCCCGGCTCCGTAACCGGATCAAGACCGTCGAGGATTGCGTTGGATTGAAAGCGTTGCGGGATTTGTGAAGCTTGCACTGGTTCGGATATGACCGAGGGCTGTTCTGGCAGAACAGGCACGATGTCATTCGGTTGTTCTGGCTCCAGTTCCGCTGCTGTATCGGCTTCTGTCAGTTCGCTTGCTTCGATGGCTTCTGACGGCATGTCGAGCTCCGCCAGTGAGCCTGTGCCCTTGAGAAACGGAATATTGAACAGCGCATCGATACCGCTGAAAACGGCCCCCAGGACACCTTCCTTGCGCTCCGCGGAAGTCTTGCCGTTGACGGCCTTGTCGATGTTCAGCCCCATGTCGGCGAGGCTGGCGCCAATCACCGGCAATGCAACAGGCCAGCCCACCACGGCCATCGGGCCGAAGACTTTCAGACCAGCGCTCAGATAGCCGATCCAGAGTTTCTTGCGCAGATCACCGTTCGAGGTCAGGGAAAGATCCGCTTCGGCGAACATCGCGCTATGGGCACAGTCACGCAGCCAGCTGAATGCATCCACCGTGACCGTGTGATCGTTACGGTTGATCAGATGATGATCCGAATGCCCCCAGGTGCTGACCAGTCGATTCATCAGGTCACTGATGTGTTCGGTCATCCAGTGCCGGTCAGCCAGCGAGAAGTGTTTGAGGAACAGTTCGCGCGGTGCTTTCTCGTTCAGCTGTTGCAAGGCCCACCAGTGCATGTCAGTGGGGGTGTCCAGCACATGAAATGGTTGGTTGTCGCCGGGCACATAGAGGATCTGCCGGCCTGTCGAGTCAATGATGCGCAGGATATCGGTGGCCATACGGCCGTCGATATCCAGCGTGCAAACCCGCAGGCCATGGCCGGGGATGAACTCGGTTTGCAGACTGTGCAGGCTCACTGGCCAGCTCAGCGGGCCGATGACCGCGCTGATTGCAGTCTGGAAGTCCTCGTCGTTCAGGTGGCCGAATTCCCGGGCTTCAACGGCTTTGCCGAGAAAGTTGCATTTGGCCAGCGTGCGGAATTCACGGGAGTGCTGATCCCAGAACGACTGCAGCTCGTTGCGGTAACGCTCGCTGAAGTTGATGTTCCAGAAGTCGTCGAGTACCTCGTTACCGTGCAGCCGGACTTCGTTGGTTGTATCGAAGTTTTCGGTGTCCGGCCCTGCGCTGTAAAACCCGCCGTATACATCGAGCAAGTCGGCGTTGTCCTGATCCGTGGCGCGGAACCGGTGTATCACCAGTTGCGTCAGGGTCAGGCTTTCATAGGGTTTTTCACCATAATGCTGCCAACCGGTGAATGATGTGGAAAGACTCTGAGCAGTTCTGAATCGATGGTAATAGACGTGATCGGGATCGAGGCCGGTAAGGCCATGTTTGGCGAGCATTTCAATGGCAATCTGACGGGCCGTGTCGTTCAGGCTCGGGCACGCCGTGATCACCTGTGTGGCCATGACCTTGAGTGCAGCTCTGTCGGCGTCGTTGGGCAGCGGACGTTGTTCTGTCGGGTTCATTCGTTCTATTCCTTGAGAGGGAAGAGAAGGGTGATCCACTCGCTCAAGGGGTGTGCGGTACATGATTACCACCCGATATTGTCCCGGATGTGCGGCCATCCGCCGCGCCGCCCTTACTGTTTCCCAGGCGCAGGTGTATCGTATTCGCCTTTTGCGGGCGCCCAGGCCCGCGGCTGATACGCGAGGTCGTTGTGTCCATATCCTTTACCCGTCGACAGATACTCGGTGGTCTGGCCGGTCTTGCAGTGGTTGGTGCGGGAGCCGGTGGTGCGACGCGTTACTGGTTGGGCAAGGTGGCGGATGCCAACGCGGGACACGACTACGAATTGATCGCTGCGCCGCTGGACGTTGAGTTGGTGCCGGGGCACAAGACCGAGGCCTGGGCGTTCGGTCCGTCGGCGCCGGGCACCGAATTGCGTGTGCGTCAGGGCGAGTGGCTGCGGGTGCGGTTCATCAACCATCTGCCGGTGGCGACGACCATTCACTGGCACGGCATCCGCCTGCCGCTGGAGATGGACGGCGTGCCTTACGTATCGCAACTGCCGGTGCTGCCGGGCGAATACTTCGATTACAAATTCCGTGTGCCGGACGCCGGCAGCTACTGGTATCACCCGCACGTCAGCAGCAGCGAAGAGCTCGGTCGCGGGCTGGTCGGGCCGTTGATTGTCGAGGAGCGCGAGCCGACCGGGTTCAAGTACGAAAAGACCCTGAGCCTGAAAAACTGGCACATCGACGACGAGGGCAACTTCGTCGAGTTCAGCATTCCCCGTGAAGCGGCCCGAGGCGGTACGGCGGGGCGGCTGTCGACCATCAACGGCGTGCCTTCGCCGGTGATCGAGTTGCCGGCGGGGCAGATCACCCGCGTACGCCTGCTCAACCTCGACAATACCCTGACCTATCGCATCAACATTCCCGGCGTCGAAGCGCAGATCTATGCGCTGGACGGCAACCCGGTCGAGCCGCGCCCATTGGGCAAGGAATACTGGCTCGGCCCGGGCATGCGCATCTGCCTGGCGATCAAGGCACCGCCGGCCGGTGAAGAACTGTCGCTGCGCAACGGCCCGGTTCGCCTGGGCACCCTGCGTTCAGTGGCCAACACTGACGCGCCGACCGACTGGCCGAAAGCACTGCCGGCCAACCCGGTGGCCGAGCCGGACCTGGCCAATGCCGAGAAACTCAACTTCAATTTCGAATGGGTCGGTTCGGTGTCGGTCAACGTCGACAACGGCAAGCCACCGAGCCTGTGGCAGATCAACGGCAAGGCTTGGGACATCACCGACAAGACCTGCGCCGACCGGCCAATCGCCAGCCTGAAACTCGGCCAGAGCTATATTTTCGAACTGAAGAACATGACTCAGTACCAGCACCCGATCCACTTGCACGGCATGAGCTTCAAGGTGATTGCGTCGAACCGGCACAAGATCGTGCCGTACTTCACCGACACCTACCTGCTGGGCAAGAACGAGCGCGCGCAAGTGGCGCTGGTGGCGGATAACCCGGGGGTGTGGATGTTCCACTGCCATGTGATCGACCACATGGAAACCGGCCTGATGGCCGCCATCGAGGTGAAGTGATGCGCCAGATTCGCCCCGCGGCGATCATCGACCGCAGCCGTGACCGCGACTTCATGCGCGAGGCGCTGGAGTTGGCAGCCCAAGGCGCGGCCCTCGGCGAAGTGCCGGTGGGCGCGGTGCTGGTGCAGGATGGCGAGATCATTGGCCGTGGTTTCAACTGCCCGATCAGCACCAGTGATCCCAGCGCGCACGCAGAAATGGTCGCGATCCGCGCTGCCGCGCAAGCGGTGGATAACTATCGACTGCCGGGCAGTACGCTCTACGTGACGCTCGAGCCGTGCAGCATGTGCGCCGGGCTGATCGTGCATTCGCGGGTTTCGCGGGTGGTGTTCGGCGCGCTGGAGCCCAAGGCCGGGATTGTGCAGAGCCAGGGGCAGTTCTTCACTCAGGGCTTTCTCAACCATCGAGTGTTGTATGAAGGTGGGGTGTTGGCGGAGGAGTGTGGGGCGGTGTTGACCGAGTTCTTCAGGGCGCGGCGGGCAAAACCCGCAGACTGAAGAACAACACAAACCCTGTGGGAGCTGGCTTGCCAGCGATGGCGTCGGCACATCAAGCATTGATGTCGACTGATCCACCGTTATCGCTGGCAAGCCAGCTCCCACAATTTTTTGCAGTGTCTGGAAGGGATCGTTACTTCTTCGCGACGATGACCGCCCGCATCGGCGCCGGCAGCCCTTCAATCGTCTTGCTGTGGTCATCCGGATCAAGGAAATCACTCAGCGACTGATACTTCATCCACTCGGTCCCACGCTGTTCATCGACCGTTGTCATGCTGACATCCACGCAACGAACGTCGGTGAACCCCGCACGACGCAGCCACAATTCCAGCGCCGGCACCGACGGCAAGAACCACACGTTACGCATCTGCGCATAACGATCTTCCGGCACCAGCACCTGATGCTTGTCGCCTTCGACCACCAGCGTCTCCAGCACCAGTTCGCCACCCTTCACCAGGCAATCCTTCAGCGCCAGCAAATGCTCGATCGGCGAACGACGGTGATAGAACACACCCATCGAAAACACCGTGTCGAAGCCTTCCAGATTCGGCGGCAGGTCTTCGAACGGGAACGGCAGGTGCCAGGCATTCGGCTCTGACAGATAACGCTGTACCGCTTGGAACTGGCAGAAGAACAGCCAGTTCGGATCGACACCGATCACGCTGTCGGCGCCGGCACCGAGCATTCGCCACATGTAATAGCCGTTACCACAACCGACATCGAGGATGCGCTTGCCCTTCAGATCCAGATGCGGAGAGACCCGCGACCACTTCCAGTCCGAGCGCCATTCGGTGTCGACGTGCACGCCGAACAGATCGAACGGCCCCTTGCGCCACGGCGACAGCCCCATCAGCGCCGTACGCATTTGCGCGCGGGTTTCGTCGTCGCAATTGGTGTCCAGCTTCAGGCCGTCGAGCAGGTCGACTTCGGTCGGCTGGATCTTCGGCAGGGCGTCCAGCGCACTTTGCCAGCGCTCCAGATCGCCGTGGCCTTTCTCCATTTTTTTGTCGAGCTGCACTTGCAGGGTGTTGGCCCATTCGGCCAGCGGCGTGCCGGCCAGACGGCGGGCGAGGGGGGACAGATCAATCATGGCAAGGCAATCAACGAGGCAAAGTTAAGACACTGGAACCACGGCACGACCTTCGAGAACCCGGCGGCCAGCAGGCGCTCGCGGTGTTCTTCGAGGCTGTCGGGCTTCATGACGTTTTCGATGGCGCTGCGCTTCTGGGCGATTTCCAGTTCGCTGTAACCGTTGGCGCGCTTGAACGCGACGTGCAGATCGGTCAGCAGCGCATGTTCTTCGGCATCGTTGAAGCGCAGCTTCTCCGACAGAATCAGCGCGCCGCCCGGCAACAATGATTGGCGAATGCGCGACAGCAATGCCGTACGCTGATCCGGAGCGATGAATTGCAGGGTGAAGTTCAGCGCCACCACCGAGGCCGGTTTGAAGTCGAGGGCGAGGATGTCGCCTTCGATCACCTCGACCGGCAGCAACTCCTGGAACATCGAATCCTGACCGTTGAGGTACTCGCGGCAGCGCTCGACCATCGCCGCCGAGTTATCCACCGCGATCACCCGGCAACCGTCGGTGCGCACGTGGCGACGTAATGCCTGGGTCACCGCTCCGAGGGAGGCGCCGAGGTCGTAGAGCACGCTGTTCGGCTGAGCAAATTGTGCCGCGAGCACGCCGAGATTTTCGACGATGGTCGGATAACCCGGCACCGAGCGCTTGATCATGTCCGGGAACACCCGCACCACGTCTTCGTTGAAGGCGAAGTCAGGCACCTGGGCCATCGGCTGGGCGAAAATGCGATCGGGTTCTTTGCTCACGGCGGTTCCGGCGGTGTCGATGAAAAGGCCGGCATTTTAGCCAAACTGGCGCGCAGATGCGCGGGTTGTCTGATAAACCGCTGGTTCAAAGCTCCGGACGTTTGCTCTGTGAAAACGCCGACGCCGCAATCCCCCACTGCCCCAACCAGTAACTGAGAATGATGATGTAGGGCGCTGCATTGAACGGTGAGACAAACCGGTTGATGCCGATCACGCTGTCGGAGAACACGAACGCTACTGCGCCGCCCGCCGCCAGCAGTGCCGAACGTTGCGGTACGTCGCTGCCGAGGCGGGCGAGAGCGCGCCAGAGCATGGCGCTGATGGCCGTTCCGTAAACGATCACCGGCACGGTCAATGGCCCGAGTCCACTGGAAATCAGAATGCCCAACAACACGGCACCCACGCTGAGCGCCAGAACCAGCGGCAGTAATGCCGGGCGCCGGCAATCGCTGAGGTAAGCCTTGAGGTACGCCAGATGCGCGACCAGAAACGCGCCCAAACCGAAGACGAACAAATCCCCCGGCCACGCCAGCAGTACATCACCGACCAGCGAGAAAATCAGACCGAGGCTGATCCAGCGGCGATAGTCGCTGGGTGGCGCGTCATGCAGCCAGCCGAGCAACGCCAACACCGGCAACGGTTTGACCAGCAGACACAGCAGCGCCGCATGGGTACTGAGGCCATAGAGAAAGGTCACTGCGCCCATCAGCGCGAGGATCAGCCAGCCCACGATCAGTTCACCGAAATGGCGCAGTCAAAAGTTTCCACCGGCAACACTTCCGGCGCCCACGGTTGCTGCGAAGTCAGGCGCAGGCGCCCGGTGCCGGTGGCGAAGGCCTGGAAGCGCCAGGTCGAGAGCCCGGCCGCGCCGACCACGCCGGCATCCTCCGGATTGCTGTAGACCTCGGGGCTGAGGGCGCGCAATACGCCACCGGCCGAATCCTGGATGGCCCAGCGGTAGCCGGTAGTGGGGTTGCTCGGGAGCATGACGATCAGGTTTTGCCCGTTGGTCAGGCGCACCGGGCATTCGCTTTGTTTCTCCACGGTCACGTTGGTTTTCGGTTGCGTGGCGCAGGCGGCCAGCAGGGCGAGGGACAGGGGGACAAACAGGCGAAGGTAGGACATGGATTCAGTGGCTCCAGCGTTGGCGACGAACGGCGAGCATAACTGAAGATGAGGCAAAGTGTGACGGTGAGGGGGAGCGATGGCAGCCCCCTCGATAGCTCAAGAAGAAATCAGAAAAGCACCTTCGCCACATCCGAAAACTTCTTGGCGAAGTGCACGGTAATGCCTTCCTTCAAGTAATCCGGCAGTTCCTCGAAGTTACCACGATTGGGTTCCGGCAGAATCAACTCGAAAATCTTCTGCCGCCGCGCCGCAATCACCTTCTCGCGCACCCCGCCAATCGGCAGCACATGGCCGGTCAGCGTCAGTTCACCGGTCATGGCCACGCCTTTTTTCGGCGGCTGATTACGGGCGAGGGAGAGCAGGGCGCTGGCCATGGTCACGCCGGCGCTTGGGCCGTCTTTCGGTGTGGCGCCTTCCGGTACGTGCAGGTGGACGAAAGCTTCGTCGAAGAATTTCGCGTCACCGCCGAACTGTTTCAGGTGCGAGCTGACGTAGCTGTAGGCGATCTCCGCCGACTCCTTCATCACATCGCCCAGTTGCCCGGTGAGTTTGAAACCTCGATTGAGCGTGTGAATCCGCGTCGCTTCAATCGGCAGTGTCGCGCCGCCCATGCTGGTCCAGGCAAGTCCCGTGATCACGCCAGTGCCGGACAGCACTTGCTCGTTGCGGAACACCGGATGGCCGAGGGACGCTTCGAGGTCTTTCGGGCCGATCTTGATCGCCGCTTTCGGGTCGTCGATCAGCTTCATCACCGCTTTGCGCACCAGTTTGCCCATCTGTTTTTCCAGCTGGCGCACGCCGGCTTCACGGGCGTAACCGTCGATCAAGGCTTTGAGCGCCGTGTCGCTGATGCTCAGGCTGCCTTTGGACACGCCAGCCTTTTCCAGCAGTTTCGGCCACAGGTGACGCTTGGCGATGGCGACTTTTTCTTCGGTGATGTAGCCCGACAGGCGAATCACTTCCATCCGGTCCAGCAACGGGCCGGGAATCGAATCCAGGGTGTTGGCGGTGCAGACGAACAGGACTTTCGACAGGTCCATCCGCAGGTCCAGATAGTGGTCGAGGAATTCGACGTTCTGTTCCGGGTCGAGGGTTTCGAGCAGCGCCGAGGCGGGGTCGCCCTGGTAGCTCTGGCCCATCTTGTCGATCTCGTCGAGCATGATCACCGGGTTCATCACTTCGACGTCTTTCAACGCCTGCACGAGTTTGCCCGGCTGCGCGCCGATGTAGGTGCGGCGGTGGCCCTTGATCTCGGCTTCGTCGCGCATGCCGCCGAGGCTGAAGCGGTAGAACGGCCGGCCGAGGGATTCGGCGATGGATTTGCCGACACTGGTTTTACCCACGCCCGGCGGGCCCACCAGCAGCACGATGGAGCCACTGATCTCGCCTTTATAGGCACCGACCGCTAGGAATTCGAGAATCCGGTCCTTGATGTCGTCGAGGCCGGCGTGGTGTTTGTCCAGCACCTTGCGCGCGTGCTTGAGGTCGAGTTTGTCCTCGCCATACACGCCCCACGGTACCGAGGTTGCCCAGTCGAGGTAGTTGCGGGTGACCGCGTACTCCGGCGATCCGGTTTCGAGGATCGACAGTTTGTTCATTTCTTCTTCGAGGCGCTTTTGTACCTGCGTCGGCAGGACCTTGCCTTCCAGACGCTGCTCGAACTGCTCGAGGTCGGCGCTGCGGTCGTCCTTGGTCAGGCCCAGCTCTTGCTGGATGACCTTGAGCTGTTCCTTGAGGAAGAACTCGCGCTGATGCTCGCCGATCTTGCGGTTCACTTCGGCGGAGATTTCTTTTTGCAGACGCGCGACTTCGACTTCCTTGCGCAGCATCGGCAGGACTTTTTCCATGCGCTTGAGCATCGGCACGCAGTCGAGCACTTCCTGCAGCTCATTGCCGGTCGCCGATGTGAGGGCGGCGGCGAAGTCGGTCAGCGGCGACGGATCGTTGGGGCTGAAGCGGTTGAGGTAGTTCTTCAGCTCTTCGCTGTACAGCGGGTTGAGCGGCAGCAGTTCCTTGATCGCGTTGATCAGCGCCATGCCGTAGGCCTTGACCTCGTCGGTCGGCTCGGTGGGCTGGTGCGGGTATTCGACTTCAACGAGATACGGCGGGCGATGGTGTTTGAGCCAGGTCTTGATGCGTACGCGGCTCAGGCCCTGCGCGACGAATTGCAGTTTGCCGTTTTCGCGGCTGGCGTGATGCACCTTGACCAGGGTGCCGTATTGCGGCAACGCCTTGGTGTCGAAGTGGCGCGGGTCTTCCTGGGGTGTGTCCATGAAGAACAGGGCCAGGGAGTGGTGTTCGGATTTGCTGACCAGTTCGAGGGTTTCGGCCCAGGGCTCTTCGTTGACGATGACCGGCAGGACCTGGGCCGGGAAGAACGGGCGGTTGTGGATCGGGATGATGTAGACCTTGTCCGGCAGGTTCTGGCCGGGCAGGGCCAGGCCTTTGCCGGGGACGTGGTGTTCGATGTGTTCGGCGTCGGTTTCGGTGATGTCGTCGGGGTTCTCGGGGAATTCTTGCTGGTCGCTCATGGGGCACCTGCGCAATTGGGTATGGCTGTTAGATGGGGCAGGGTTTGGGTGGTTTCAATGGGGGTGGGTGTTTCTGCTTGTGTGTTCAGGGTTTTGACAGGGTTTTGGGCTTGGCGGCCTTAGAGCCGGCCATGCTCTGGGTGTTTGGGGGGAATATCCGTTTCTGCGGGTGCTGCCGCTGGCGGTTCCGCTCTTACAGCGGCTCACTTTTCCAAACGCCGAAAAGTAAGCAAAAGGCTTGGCCCCTGCGTTCGGCGCCTCGCTGTGGCTCGGCGTTCCTTCGTTCCGGGATTCCTCCGGGGGCATCGCCTACGGTTTGCTTCGCTGCACCTCCTCTCGATGTGTTTGGCTTCGCCAAACGGTCGCTGCGCTCCCACCCCCGGATAAATCCCTCCACTCAGCCTTCCGATGGGGCCGGCACGTCAAGAGCTTTACTCGAGCTAACGCTCATCGTGTTGAGTGGTGAAGAGCAGGGAAGAGCAGAGGGGGAAGGTGATGGTGAGAGGAGGAGGGAGCCGATTGGGGCTCTAAAACCTGAGTTCGACTCGGTATCTCACGTCGGCGTACCTCTCCCAGACAACGCGGTCAGTCCCCTCTCCCTCCGGGAGAGGGCTAGGGTGAGGGCAGCGTCCTGACTGACTCACCACAAGCCTGACTCCCGCAGAGACCTCATCAGCATTTATGCTGGATATCGACTGACCTCGACGTTATCCAGCACCCGATTCACCGCCAGTTCCGCCAGCATGATCACCTGCTGAATGCCCAGGATCCGATGCCGCTGCGGCGTATCGACAAAAGCCGCTACATCACTGGCCATGACACTTGCGGTAGCCAGGGACTCACAGGCATGGGCCAACAGGCTTTCATCGTCCATGTCTGGCGAGATCTGGAACATCTGGCTCGGTCGGCGACCGGGGCATTTTTTTGGAATGGGATTGAAGTGATGGTCGAGCGCGCGTTCGGCGGCGTCGTGGAGTTTCATTGAATCAGGGGATTCGTATGGCGAGGTGTCGTTTGATTCGGGGGGATTGGGTGTTGGTTTTTTCATGGTGAATACTCAGTTGGTGAAATTGGAGCTGCCTTCGATTGCCGCGACGCAATCTGAGGTGGCAGCTGTACGCGGGTTCGCGGACCGATAACTGAGGAATCGGCATACCTCCAAGGAAGGTATCCCGCGCACAGCCGCCATGAAACAAACAACAGGCACCGAGGTGCCGTGAGGTTGGCGATTATGCATCAGTTATCGGGCCGCGACGCCCGTTCGCTGAATTTGCAGCGACCCCCAAAGCCGATCCACCCCGTTTCCGAGCGACAACCGACGCGACATGTCAGAAACATCCCCTGCAAACACCCCGTCTGTAGGACATAAACACCTCGTGTAAAAAAACCGCAGTCCACAAAAAAAGGCGACACCCCTCACAGGGCATCGCCTTTTTCCTTACCGCCGCTAAAGCTTATTCCGGCAGTTTGTAGGCAATCACATAGTCACCCATCTTGGTGCCCAGCGAGCCGTGACCACCCACCACGAGCAGGACGTATTGCTTGCCGTCCTTGCCGGTGTAGGTCATTGGGGTCGCCTGGCCGCCGGCCGGCAGACGCGATTTCCACAGTTCTTTACCGGTGTTCACGTCGTAGGCGCGCAGGTACTGGTCCAGCGTGCCGCTGAGGAAGCCGACGCCGCCAGCAGTGACGATCGAACCGCCCATGCTTGGCACGCCCAGGGTGAAGCCGATCGGGATTGGCGAGCTGTCGCGGCTGGTGCCGTTTTTGCGTTTCCAGACGACTTTGCCGGTGGTCAGGTCGATACCGGCGACGTAGCCCCAGGCCGGGGCCTGGCACGGTACGCCCAGTGGCGACATGAACGGGTGCATGGTCACGGCATACGGCGCACCGGTGTTTTTCTGGATGCCGGAAGTTTCGCTTTCGCGCTTGCTGTCGGCGGGTACGTCGGCACGTGGGATCATCTTGGAGACGAAAGCCATGTAGTTCGGGCTGGTGAACAGCATCTGGCGAACCGGGTCGACAGAAACACCGCCCCAGTTGAACACGCCGACGTTACCCGGGTAGATCAGGCTGCCCTGTTCCGACGGAGGCGTGTATTGGCCTTCGTAGCGCAGTTCCTTGAACTGGATGCGGCACAACATCTGGTCGAACGGGCTGGCGCCCCACATGGCTTTTTCGGTCAGTTCCGGGGCCAGCAGGTTCAGGTCCGAACGGGCCTGGGTCGGGGCGGTGTGGTCGCCTTTCACGGCGCCTTGCGGCACCGGGATCTCGCGGATCGGGATGATCGGCGTGCCGTCACGACGGTCGAGGACGTACAGGCTGCCCTGCTTGGTCGGGGCGATCAGCGCAGGCTTGATGCCGTCGGCGGTTTTCATGTCCAGCAGGGTTGGCTGGCTGCCGACGTCCATGTCCCACAGGTCGTGGTGGGTGAACTGGTAGTTCCAGCGCACCTTGCCGGTCGCCAGGTCCAGCGCGACCAGGCCGGCGCTGAATTTCTCGGCACCGGGGGTGCGATCGCCGCCCCACTGGTCAGGCGTCTGGTTGCCCAATGGCAGATAGACCATGCCGAGTTTTTCATCGACGCTGGCCAGCGACCACATGTTGGCCGAGTTGCGGCTGTAGGTCTGGCCCGGGGCCAAGGGTTCGGTGGCGTCCGGGTTGTTGCTGTCCCAGTTCCAGACCAGATGGCCGTCGCGCACGTCGTAGGCGCGGATCACGCCGGACGGCTCGTTGGTCGATTCGTTGTCGGTGACGTGACCGCCCATGATCACCAGATCACGGGTGATCGCGGCAGGAGAGGTGGAGTAGTAACCGCCAGCGGTGAACGGGCCGATGCCCTGGGTCAGGTCAACCACACCGTTGGTGCCGAAGCCTTCGCAGATCTTGCCGGTGTCGGCGTTCAGTGCGATCAGGCGGGCATCGGCGGTAGGCAGGTAGAGGCGACGCGGGCAGGCCTGGGCGACGGCTTTGCCGGCCTCGGAGATCACGGTGGACGCCGCGTTTTCAGACTTGGCGTACGCGGCTTCGTCGTAGTACGACACGCCACGGCAGGTCATGTGGGCGAAGCCCTTGAAGCCTTCCGGGCTTTTGATCTGCGGATCGAAGCGCCACAGTTCCTTGCCGGTGTCCGGGTCCAGCGCCAGCACTTTGCTGTGGGCGGTGCAGGCGTAGAGCATGCCGTTGGCTTTGAGCGGGGTGTTTTCGTTGGTCAGCTCGACCGGGTCGTCGGCAGTCGGCAGGTCGCCGGTCTGGATGCGCCAGGCTTCTTGCAGCTTGCCGACGTTGGCTGGGGTGATCTGTTTCAGTGGCGAGTAGCGGTCACCGAATTCGGTGCGGCCGTAGGCCTGCCAGTCGCCGTCCGGCATTTGCGGGGCGGTGCTGGTGGTGTCGGCGGTGTCGCGACCCAGTTCGCCGAAGGTTTCGCCCGGGTGGGTGAACAGGCTGGCCAGGGCAGTGACGCCGGCCAGAATCACAGCCACGGTCAAACCGCCGGTGCCCATCGGCGCAGGGCCTGCGAGCAGCAGCGGACGACGGAACCACGGCAGCAGCATCACGAAACCGAGGACAAACCACAGCGCCAGACGCGGCACCAGTTGCCACCAGTCCAGACCAACTTCCCACAGCGCCCAGACAGTGCTGGCGAACAGCACGATGGCGTACAGGCCCAATGCTGCGCGACGGCGCATCAGCATCAGAATGCCGGTCAGCGTGATGCCGATACCGGCCAGCAGGTAATACAGCGAGCCGCCGAGCGTACTCAGCTTGATTCCCCCGGCCAGCATGGCCAGGCCCATCAGCAGAAGCAGAATGCCGAGCAGGTTCGGCAGAAGACGGCTTCGACTCGAAGCACCTTCAGTGCTCATAGTGTGGTTCTCCGTGACGTTTCAAGTAGTCCCGCGCTGTAGTCACTTTAGATGACGATTTGGCGCGGGCAGGGTTCAGATAAAAACTTGTCTTGCTATCGAATTTCTTTCGCAGGGCTGAGCCGCGTGCGCTGGGTCAGAACGACGACTGGATTTTGATCCCGCCAATCAGCGCGTCGTCGACCTTGTCCACACCGCCCGGATGGCGGATGTATTGCAGGTTCGGGCGCACGGTCAGCCAGTTCGTGACGTGCACGCCGTAGTAGAGTTCGGCGCTGTATTCGGTGTCCTGCGGTGGCAGGAACGACGGATCGTCGTAGTCGTAGACGGCGCGGGCCTGGTTGGTCGCTTCGGCGTTCTTGCGGTACGCCGGGTTGACGTGAACGCGAGCCAGAGCGAAACCGATGTCGTCCCTGGCGCGGGCGTCGAACAGGCCTTTGTAGACCACGCCGGCCTGGACGTAGTTGTCGATGGCGTTGGTCTTCTTGTCGTGCATCGTGCCGTTGGCGAACACGCTCAGGCCACGGGAATTGTCGCTGGCGACGCTGGTGATCTGCTGCTGCACACCGAGCCACACACCGTGTTTGCTCGAAGCGCTGCGATAGGCTTCGCCGCTCAGGGCCGCCGGCTGGCCGTTGCTGTCTTTATAGGCATCGGTGGCCTTGGCGTTGCTGTAGTAGTAACCGGCGCGGTATTCGCCCGGCAGGCCGTTGAGCTTGGGCTTCCACACCAGTTCGATCGGCAGGATCGCGCCCTGGGTGCCGCTGCCGCTGAGCTTGAAGCCGTTACCGCGATCGAGGTTCGACGGGTTTTGCTCGTAGGCGCCGACCTGCGCGTACAGCTCTGGCGTCAGGTGATATTTGACGCGCAGTGCCCATTGGCTGACCGGCCAGTTGTACCAGATGCCACCGACCCAGTTGCCGACCTGCGAGCCGCAGAACGCCAGGTTCTGGAAGTCGCACGGGAAGCTATTGAAGTCTTCGCCTTCGCCGAAACGGCCGACCTTGATGTCGAGCTTCTGGTCGAAGAATTTCTGCTGGTACCACATTTGTGTCAGGCGGGTGGTCTGGCCACGGCCCCAGACTTCCTGGGCCGAGGTGAAGCCCCCGACGCGCGGGTCGTTGATGCGGTCGTTGCTGATGTTGTTGCCGCTGCGCTTGGTTACGGTCAGCTGGAATTCAGCGTCGTTCCAGCCGAGCAGTTTTTGCAGGTCCAGATGAGTGCCGAGGCCCCATTGGTCGCTGTAGCGCGCGGTGCGGTCGTGGTCGTAGCCGCCGTGCAGGTTGCTGCCCATTTCGCCGGTGTAGTCGAGCTTGAAGTCGATGCCTTTTGCCGCGAGTTCGTTACGGGTGCCGTTCCAGTCACCGAGCATCCACGGTGATTCACTGTCGAAGGCCGGAGCGGCCTGGGTGCAGGTGGCGAGGCCAAGGGCGGTGCAGCCGCCGATCAGGCGCAGGGTTGAGATAGCGCTGTCTCGGGAGAACGGAAAATCGGGCATTGAATAGGTCTTTCTTGATCTTTTTGGGGGATAAACTGGCCGCTACGATTTGACGCAGGCAGTGAAGCGGTTCAGCAGAAGGGCGGCAGGATAATGTCCTGTTACAAAAACACAAAGGGCTTTTGCTGACATGAACCCTTTCGGATTCGGTAACAGTGCGGCAATACAGCGCATTGCAGGTGTTAGCGCAGGCTGCGATCTTCTCCGGTTGGCCTACATTTAACCCAAGGCCTTCCACCCGCCCATGCCCTCGGCTAAGGTGCGCGGCTTCTGCATTTTTACTTCGCCCAAAGGCCCGGCATGAACGACCACAACCCCGATCCGCTGCACGGCGTGACCCTCGAACAGATCCTCAATGCGCTGGTGACCCACTACGAATGGTCGGGCCTGGCCGAGCGCATCGACATCCGTTGCTTCAAGAGCGATCCGACCATCAAGTCGAGCCTGACCTTTCTGCGCAAGACGCCTTGGGCGCGGGAGAAAGTCGAGCGGCTGTACGTGAAACTGATGCGCACCAAGCGTCCGCTCTGAGATGAACGCCGTCTTGCGGCGACGCCTGATCACTTCGGTTGCGGTGCTGGGCTGGGCCGGGCTGGGAATTCAGCTGTACCTGATTTTCTTCGCACGCCTGAGTGTCGGCGCCAGCCTGCTCGGCGGGCTGGTGAGTTTCTTCAGCTATTTCACCGTGCTCACCAACACCCTGGTGGCGGTGGTGCTGACCTGCGCGGTGACCGATCGTGAATCCACCGCGCGGCGCTGGTTTCTGCAACCTTGGGTCAGCAGTGGAATTGCCGTCAGCATTGCGGTGGTTGGCCTGGCCTACAGCATTCTGCTGCGGCATCTGTGGCATCCGCAGGGCTGGCAGTTTATCGCGGACGAATTGCTCCACGATGTGATGCCGCTGCTGTTTCTGGCTTATTGGTGGTTGTGTGTGCCCAAGGGCAGCTTGCGTCTGAAGCACCTGCCGCTGTGGCTGATCTATCCGCTGGTGTACTTCGCCTATGCATTGCTGCGCGGGCATTTGCTGGGGGCTTACGCGTATCCGTTCATTGACGTGGCACTGCTGGGTTATCCACAGGTGTTCATCAATGCCGGGGGCATTCTGCTGGGGTTTGTGCTGATGGCGTTGCTGGTGATCGGGATTGATCGCTGGCAGGGTCGGCGCCTTTAGCAGCGCCGCCGCGCGTATTCACTCCTCTTCGGAGCCCTCGGCGCGCCAGTAACCGACCGCTTTGACGAACTTCTCGTCGAGTCCGTGTTCATCGAGCAGCACCCGGCGGATCTGCCGCGAGACTTTCGTTTCCGTCGCCACCCACGCATACAGATTGCCCTTGGGCACCTGCAATTGTTTGACGGTCGCCAGCAGGTTGTCCTTGCCGCCCTCGCGCAGTACCCAGATCACATTGACCTGTGCCGCGCTTTCCAGCGTTTGCTGCTCCTTGCCGTTTTCCACTTCGATCACCACCAGCGCCTTGCGATTGGCCGCCAGGCCTTCGAGGCGGCGGGCGATGGCGGGCAGGGCGGTTTCGTCGCCGATCAGCAGGTAGCTGTCGAAGATGTCCGGCACGATCATCGAACCGCGCGGGCCGCCGATGTGCAGGAACTGTCCCGGTCTGGCCTGTTCAGCCCAGGTCGAGGCAGGGCCGTCGCCGTGCAGGACGAAGTCGATGTCCAGCTCAAGCTTGTCGAGGTCGTAACGGCGCGGGGTGTAGTCGCGCATCTCCGGCATCGGCACATCGCTCTTGCCGGCACCCAGCACCAAAGTTTCCAGCGCGGCGGCCTGTTCGGCGTTCTGCGGGAACAGCAGTTTGACGTGATCGTCGGTACCGAGGCTGATGAACCCGGCCAGTTCCGGACCGCCAAGAGTGATGCGGCGCATGCGCGGGGTCAGATCGACCACTCGCAACACTTCCAGGCGACGACGTTTGATTTCGTGCATCACACGATGGATGCCTTGGGTCTGTACTTCAGTCATTCGGCTTTCTCCGGGGCAGATTGAACGGCGGGGCCGTCGACGATGGCTTTGGCGGTGTCGTTGAGCAGGTCGCGCACCCGCAGGATTTCTTCCGGGCTCCAGCGCCCGTGGTGCATTTGCAAGGCGTGGCGCAGGTTGTGCACCGCCTCATGGATTTCCGGCGGCCGGTCGTGGCCGCGCAACGAGCGCTTGCTGACGTCGATGCGCATGCGCACGCCGTCCAGTGCTACTGCTTGTTCGCTGAGGGATTGGCGGCCGGCATCGGTTACCGCGTAGCGCTTTTTGCCGCCTTCGGCATCGCCGGTGATCATTTCGCTTTCTTCGAGAAATGTCAGGGTCGGGTAGATCACGCCGGGGCTGGGGCTGTAGGCGCCGTCGAACATGGTTTCGATCTGGCGAATCAGGTCATAGCCGTGGCACGGCTGTTCGGCGATCAGCGCCAGCAACAGCAATTTCAGATCGCCCGGGGCGAATACCCGCGGGCCGCGACCGCCGCGCTCGCGACCGTGGCGTTTTTCGAAGCCGTCACGGCTGTCGCCGTGGTCGCGGTGGGGGGAATGATGGTCTCTCATTTCAGTCTTCTCTCGTCGTATTTAGATACAACGTAAGATATATCTTTTGCAGTGAGCAAGCGGTTTTTTACTGAGCGCGCGTCCGCCCTGACCAACGGTAAGCAGATCTGGAGACGCATTTTCGTAATTCGGAAACACCACGAAATATCTGTATCAATGACCAAAAAGTTAAAGTTTAAACTCTACAGGTGGTTGAGAAGATGCTCTGGAAAGTGCAATTATCCCGCGTTGATTAGTTGAAAGTGCTGTATGGTTTTTTATCTTTAACTGTATGTAGTCTTAAACTTACAGCTATTGTTTTGAATATTGAAAATATCGCGTTTTTTCTTTCTGGTCATAAGCTGGTTTAACTACAAGCTTGTGGGAAGTTGCCTGCTTACATTCCAGAGTGAACAGTCGATCATGCCCCGGCGTTGAAACTTCAGGTCAATACGGCCCTTGTCGGCTTGAATGACTTGAAAGTTCAACGCTTCGATCCTTTAAAAGAAGACAGGTACTGACCGATGTTCAAGAAAATCGCTTTCGCTGCCCCACTGGCTGTTCTGGCTCTGAGCTCTTCCGTGGTCTTCGCCGCCGGTGAAGCACGTCACTCCATCAGCCTGGTGGCGCATGTGCCAACCAATGGTTTCTATGTGGTGCCAACGGATGCTGACCTGGTCAACAAGGATCAGGACATGAGCTTCAGCCCGATTACCGGAACCATGAAACCCGTGGAAGGTTTCTTCGATGTGCGCAACACCAACGGTTCGGTTCATGGCTATCTGGAAGGCGTGCCGAAACTGGTCGGCGGCTCAAGCATCATTGATCTCAAAGTCGAGTTCAATAACAAGGTTCTGACCCAGACCCCGCAAATGGTTGTTGGCGAGGCCGAGTCCGATGTGAACTACCGTGCACCGCTGCGCATCACCGCCGCCGGCACCAACTTCACCCCGGGCGATTACACCGGCGCAGTCACCATGATGTTCGACGCTGTTCCTCCCGTCGGCGCCGCGCTCTAACCCGTGAAGTAACAAAAGCCGGCTGGCTGACGCGAATGTCTGTCAGCCGGACTTTTTTCCGTTCGCAATCAGAGTCCGTGTTCATGTTCCCGATGACCCCCGTCGCGGCTGCGCTTGCGCTGTTGTTGTGTGCTGGCGCAGTAGTGGCTTCCGAACCTGCCGGTACGACGCCGCGTAGTTTGCTCGCGCAAGCCAAAGGCTTGCCGAAAGACTTCGAGGAGCACTTTTTTGATGTCCCTCTGGCTGTTCGGGTCGAACTCGACCATCAGCCGTTGGGCGAAGCGATGATTGTGCTGTCTCGTGATGACCGCCTCACCCTGCTCGAATTCACCGACACCAGCGAGAACCGTTTCGGCGCTGTCGAACGGGAAAAGTGGGCGAGCTATCTCAAGCCCGGCGTGGCGCTGGGATCATGCGCCGGTCAATGCCCCGAGCAAATGCTGGCGGTGCATTACAACCTGGAAAACTCCCTCGTCTCCATCCTGACCGAGAATGCCGAACGCGACGTCGAAGCCAAGCGTTTCTACGACCAGCCGGAAAATGGCAGCACCGGTCTGATCGTGCGTAACCAGCTCAACCTCAACGGCGGCCAGGAGCAGGATCTGGGTGGGCGTTTCGGCCTGGAGGCCAACGGCAGCCTGGGCAACTGGAGCCAGACGTTCAACATGCAGCTGGCCCGTCTCGGTGGTCCGGACGACAAGCTCTATCACGCCGTCTACGAGCTGCATACCCAGCGCGAGCTGCAAGGCAGTTTTCTGCGACTGGGCTATTTCACCCCCACGTCGGAAGGCTTGACCCGTCAGCTGCGCTCATTCGGCACCAGCCCCGATACCACCGTGGGCTTGATGTACGGCAGTTCCGACAGCCTGGCGATCGACCTGCAAAACCCGAGCGTCTACCCGATCTATGTCACCGCCAACCGTCAGGCCTCGGTGGAAATCTACCGCGACGGTCTGCTCATCAACACCCAGTCGGTGCCCGCCGGTTTGCAGACCCTCGATACCCGGCCCTTGCCCGGCGGGATTTATGAAGTGGAAGTGCGCCTGATCGAGGACGGTCAGACGACATCGAGCACCCAGGAGCTGGTCTACAAGCCGAGCAACTGGCGTAACCCCGACGAGCGCTGGCGCTACAACCTGTTTGCCGGTCAGGAAACCAAACTGCTCAGCAACTGGGACAAGCAGGCCAGTGGCGACGCCACCGCAGGGGCTTCGCTCAACTATTTGCTGCACCCGCGGGTCGTCCTCGGGCTGTCGGCGCGTCAGGTTCGGGAAAAGCTGCAATACGGCACCTCCATCGACTGGACCCTGGCCAACAGCACCAGTCTGTACGCCAACTTCTACCAGACCGAAGACCATGGCACCGGCATCGATCTGCAGGGCCTCTACAACTATGGCGCCGGCAGTCTGGTGATCAGTCACAACCGCAGCTGGCTGGACACCACCAATATTTACGACACGCTGCCGGACGGCACGCGCATCCGTCAGCGCAACGTGTTCACCGGGCAGACCAGCAATTCCTCTCTGGCCCTGAACCATCGCGTCAGCCGCAACAGTTCGCTAAATGCCCGGGTTGCCCACAGTGAAGGTAACGTCGAAGGCATTGGCGTCGACCTGGGCTGGACCCAGCGCACGACGGTGTTTGGCAGTGATTCGAACTGGCGGCTGTCGGTGTTCGACCGGCCGGGCAGTTACAGCAGTGGCGATGCGCGCAACCGGGGTATTGATCTGAGCCTGAACGTGGCGCTCGGCGGACCGGGGCAGCAGATTTCCGGCAGCATCGGCACGCGCACCGCACGGGACGGCAGCCGGGACAACAACGCTTCGCTGGGTTACCGCAAAACCCTTGAGGATCACGTGCTGCAAAGCGTGGCGGCGACCATGATCACCGACACCTACGGAATCGGCTTGAACGGTCAGGCTTATTTCAGCACCGACACGGTCAACGGCGATGGTTTCGTCCAGCGCTCGTCCTATAACGGCAATTACACCGGTGGCCTGAACCTCGACAGCACTGTGGCCATCGGTAGGCAGCAGATCGTGATGACCAGCCAGCACCAGGGGCGCGGAGCGGGAATGATCGTGGATGTCGAGTCCGATATCGACGGCATCGCTTTGCGCGCCGACGACTTGAGTGGTGGCAGCGCATCCCTGCGGCCGGGACGCAACTTCATTCCCCTTACGGCCTACAAGAACAGCTCGGTCAGCTTCGACTTCGAAGGCAACGACGTGCCGGCAGCGTCCATCGAACCGCCGCGCGCCCGTTATCACTTGAACAAGGGCGGCGTGGAGTATCGCAAGGTGAAAGTGATGAAAACCCTGACCGTGCTCGGCCGTCTGCTCGACCCCCAGGGGCGACCGCTCAAGGGGCACCACGTCATCAATCACGCCAGCCGCGGGGTGAGCGAAGTGGACGGGTTCTTCTCCATGGAAATGAACGAGGGTTCTCCGACGCTGGAGGTTCGCTACGCGGACCAGTTGCTGTGCCAGTTCCGCCTCGATCCGCAACAGGGGCGAGTGGAGAACAACGTGCTGATGATTGGTGACCTGCGTTGCAGCCCCGACACCCTGGCCGATGCCACATTCACCGAACAGAAGGCGGGCTGAGCGATGAAGAAAACAGCGTGTTGGCTGGGTTTGCTGACAGTGCTGGGCATGTCAGGGGCGCAGGCAGCGAACCAGGAGATCCGGGCGCTGTTCCAGCCCGATCCGTCGCAACCCAATAAAAACGTGTTCATCAACAAGACGCCGAACAGTGGTTATTGCGCCAGTCATCCGGCCCAATGCGCGGACAACAACATGTTCAGTATTCAGGTGCCGATTCGCTTCAGCACCTTCACGCCCATGTTTTCGGGTAACGGCGTGTGGGTAAAAGTGCCGTCCGAATGGCGACAGTTGAACGTGATCAATCATGAAACTCAGCAAACAAGCATCGTTGAAGTCCGTATCAGCGGTATCGGGTCGAAGTTTCAACTGAGTAAACCGGTCACCGAACTGACGGGACAGACCGATGTGCTTGAGGGGCATCGAAAGTTGTGGACCGGCAATTCCTGGGTATACGCACCGCCGCCATGCGAGTACAGCGGCGTTGGCTATTACAGCCCGACCACTTACCAGTTTTTCTGGAAAACGCCGCAGCCGGGAACCTGCATCAAGACGGCGGCGTTCGACGTGGGGCACATGTCCTTCGACTACCTCGATATCGCCTATGAGTTGCGCACGCCTGATCCCTTGAGCATGTCGTCCGGGTTGTACACCGGATCGTTGACCTACAGCGTCGGTCGAGGCAGCGCCGATTTCACGATGGGGCCGTTCATGGGGGCGGATGACGGCAACCTCACGCTGGATTTCGTGCTGGACGTACAGCACACACTGAAGGTGGATCTGCCACCGGGTGGCAACCGGATTACCTTGCAGCCCGAGGGCGGGTGGCAGCGCTGGTTGAATTCAGGGCGGGCCCCGGAACGCCTGTTCAGTGACCAGACCTTCCACATCTCGGCCAGCTCCAGATTCAAGATGTACCTGGAGTGCGGCTCCGGAACGGTAACGGCCTGTGGATTATGGAATGAGGGGACCAACTACGGCACACCGATCATCGTCAGTGTGACCCTGCCCAACGGTTTGACCGACACCAGTGGACGGCCAGTCAAGCGACAGGAACTGTTCCCGCAGGAGTCGAGGGCCATCTTTTTTCAACCGGGAATCTATGTCGATCGCAAGCCCGGAACCCTGCATTTCGAAATCGACAAGGCCAACACCGAACGAATACTCAAGGCTGATCGTGGAAACAGGTATTCCAGTACGGTCGTGGTGATTTGGGATTCGGAAATCTGATCGAGTCACTGTACTCAAATCGAGGTTCTGCTGATGAAACAACTCGTTGCTCTGCTGGTGGCAGGTTTGCTTTTTCAAAGTGCTTACGCCGGTCCGAACATCAATATCGGCGTCGTCTACGACTATCTGGCCGGTGATAAAAGCACGTATCTGAAACGTGTCTACAACAGCGGTGACAGCACGGCATTCGTCAAGATCAATGTGCTGGAAATCATTTACAACGCCGATGGCACATCCTCCGAAGTGCCCGTGAAAGTCCAGGCCGATGCCAGTGCGCGGGACGGTCTGATGGCCAGCCCGGCCCGCTTGATCATTCCGGCCCAGGGCATGCAGGGCACCCGGTTACTGTTTATGGGCGAGCGGGACAAGGAGCGTTATTTCCGGGTGCGGTTCGTGCCGGTGGTGCCGGAAAAGGAAGACGAATTCGCGGTCTCTCAGGAAGAGCGCGAGGACTACAAAAAGACGCTGACGGCGGGCGTGAACGTCATGGCCGGCTTCGGCACCATTTTCTTCGTGCGTCCGGCCAATACGCGTTTCGACAGCGTGATCGAAGACAGTGCCGGTGCTTACAAGGTGCGTAACAACGGCAATACGGTGGTGGTGATCGATGAGTTCAAGAGTTGCTCGAAAACCGATGAGACCGACTGCGAGCCAACCACCAAGCACCATGTCATGGCCGGCAAATCATTCGAATTCGAAAAGAAGCCGGGACGTGAGTACCGTTTCATCCTGGTCGAAGGTGAGGCGAAGAAAAACCTGCGTGTCACCGGCTGACAGCGCCCGAAGGCACAGGCAATTGCTCTTCATTCATGCAAGTAACGGGTATCGGAAAAATGATCAGACAATGGATCGCTCTGACCTCAGCCAGCGGGTTGGCGTTGACGGGCACCTGGGCATTCGCCGCACGCGAGGAAATCGAATTCTTCGTTTCGGTGGATATCCCCACCTTGAACTTCTATGTCATCCCCAGCGAGCCGGACTGGATACATCGTGAACAGCGCCTGCACTGGAATGTGCACACTTCGAAGCTGGGAACGCTGCGTCGCAACTTTGATGTGAAACATGACAGCAGTGCCATAGAAGCACGCCTGGAGAGTTTTCCCTATCTGACCAATGGCCGCGATTCTCGGGAAAACATCAATTTGCGGGTGACATTCAACGGCAAGGAACTCACCAACAATCCGTTCCCCCAACAAGTGGTGTCGGCCGAAGAGGCAAAGCTCGGCGTGCGGGTGCCCCTGGAGATCGAGCCCAGGGAGCAGGCCGGAGGCTACAAACCGGGTGATTACTACGGCACCGTCAACATCATGTTCAGCGCGGCAGCTCCGGCGGGGTAATTGAAGGACAACCTCAAGCATTCACCACGGCTTTCAGTGCAAGGAAGGGTCAATGGATTTCAGCTTTGGAACAGTCAGGACGTTCGGTAAAGGATGGTTTTTTGTTCACGTGCTCGCAGGAGTGTTTTCGTCCTCGGCGCTGGCGGTCACTCAAGAGATTCGCGCCAGTTTCATTCCCGATCCCGCCAATCCGCAAAACAATCAATTCATCAACCAGACCCCGCAGAGTGGTTATTGCGCCACGTACGTCAATGATTGCAAGGCCTACAACCTGTCCGGTCTACGGTTGCCACTGCGTTTTTCCGCAATCCACGCCATCGAACCCGGAGCGCCCGAACGGGCCGGGGCGACGCTCAAGGCGCCAGCGCAGTGGCGAAGTCTGAACGTCTCGAATGTGGTGACGGGGGAGTCGCATCCCGTGGAAATCCGGATCGGAGCCCTTGGATCGCAATATGTCCTGAGCGACACCGTGACCGATCTGACGGGTGCCTCGAACGATCTGGAGGGACACAATCGATTGTGGGTCGGTGGCTCATGGGGAGGTGCGCCCGGCTCCTGTCAGCATGGCGCGATGGCCACCTACGGGCCTGACAGTTATACGTTTTTCTGGCGGACCCCGAGCGATTCGGCGTGCAGCAAGGCAGCAGCCTACTCCATTCCGTGGATGACCTACGACTACCTGGATCTGGGTTACGAACTGCGCACCCCCGATCCCTTGGTCATGTCGGCGGGGCTGTACACGGGGGAACTGAGTTACTCCATCGCGCCTGGCGGCGACTTTGACATGGGCGACAACATGCTGCCGGACAATTCGAGCCTTACCTTTCGCTTCGTACTGGATGTCCAGCATGTACTCAAGGTCGCCCTGCCGCCGGGTGGCAACAGGATCGAACTGGTGCCGCAGGGCGGCTGGCAGGCCTGGCTTCAGGAAGGACGCCGGCCTGCACGACTGTTCCGGGATCAGACCTTCAACATTTCCGCCTCTTCGAAATTCAAGATGTTCTTCCAGTGCGAGTATGGCGGTATCGGTGCCTGTGCCCTGCGTGATACCGAAACCGGCTCGACGTTCCCGCAGGTCTACCTCAGCGTGAGCCTGCCTCACGGCATCACCGACATGGCCGGTCAACCGGTCAGACAAAGGCCTCTGACGGACGATTCGCAGGGGACGATCTTTCAACCCAAGCGCGTTCTGGAGCGGGCGGCGGGCACCTTGCACTTTGAAATACCGGCGTTCTACGTGGAGCAGATGTTGCAACCCGGCAAGGCCAGACGGTATGCCGGTAACATCACCGTGATCTGGGATTCGGAGGTCTAGGTCGCGCCTGTGCCACGCCCTGAAGGCAGCTGCCTTCAGGGCGTGGCGAGGGTCAGATCCTCGCCCGGCTCATGGCTTCGCGGGTCAGCCTTCTGCTCAGTTCCTTCTCCTGATAGCCGATGTCTCGCAGCAAGCGTTCGTAGGTCTGGTCGCTCATCGGTTCTGGTGTGAAGACTTCCTCCTCGGGTACGGACAGTTTGCGGGCAAGCTCACTGAGGGCATGCCTGCGCAAATAACGTTGCTCCGGCGGCAGGTGTGCCGAACGAACCCAGTCCTCCTGGGCCGAGCGCAGATCCTCCAGCAGATCGAATTTTTCCAGGTGAACACGTTTATTGCTTTCGTATTCTCCAGGCCAGGTCTCACGCAAGTACGCTTCCCAGAACGGCTGCTCGATCATCTGGTTGACCAGACCGTCGCCTGTCTCGCGCTCGATCACTGTGTCGTACGCACGGTCGATGGTCGCGTCATCGACCCCGGCGACCGGGCGAAACTTCATGGCTTCGGACTGCCAGGGCAGTTCCAG
Organism: Pseudomonas sp. lyk4-R2A-10; assembly: GCF_030209075.1. Lineage (NCBI taxonomy): Bacteria > Pseudomonadati > Pseudomonadota > Gammaproteobacteria > Pseudomonadales > Pseudomonadaceae > Pseudomonas > Pseudomonas sp. lyk4-R2A-10. Next base: position 141,460 of record NZ_JARVSR010000001.1, read on the forward strand.
GCGTTTGGCCAGACCGGTTTCATAGGCCAGATGCACCTCGACCTCATCGGGGTTGCCCTCGCGCGCCCGGATGTCTGCCCGGGCGATCTCGCCGACTTGTCCAAGGCGCGCCGAGCCCTTGGCCAGCGTTACCAGCTTGCTTTCCAGTTCCGCGCGGTGGGTGGAAAACGAGCGGGCCTCGGAGGCAAGTACCTTGACGCCCATGTTGTTGAACAGTTGGGCGCCGGCATCCTCGCAGCCTTCAGGATCGGTCGACATGAGGAACAGGTCTTCGCGCAGCGGCGTATCGATGTCCATGGCACCTATCATTCGCCATACACGGTCGGTCAACTGGTCCTGCGCCTCTCCCCCCTGCTCGTAATCGGCGGAACGGGTCAGGTCTTGCAGAACCCTGAAAAATCCGTCGGAACCGGGTTCGCTGGCCACCGCATGCCAGGCTTCCGCCCGGTAGGCACCCACGCCCGCCGTTTCTTCCATAAAGGACGTGTCGACAGAGACGGGCCACCGTTCGAGCAGGTCATCGGCGACAGTGGAATAGGTGTCGTGAGGGGCCCTGCCCACCGACGTTCTGTACGCCTCGAATGTGGCGCGCGCGGACGACGACAACCGGTCCCCGTGAAGTCGGGAACGTGCAATCAGCTGCGCTTCATTGGAGCCCAGAGGTACCTGGGGGACATCCCTGATCGTGTTCATCCGCAGGTCCAGAAAGAAGCCTCGAGGCCGGGCCTTCGCAAACAAACCCTCGGGCCAGGCGTCGATATGGGCGTTCACCAGGCTCAACACCTTGAGTCTGGGCATCCGCTCGATATTCGGCGGCGTGCCCAGAGGGTTGTCATCCAGCCTGAGGGTTTCAAGGCGTGTCAGATTACGCAGTTGCTCGAGGGCGGGAGGCGTCAACCGGATCTGATTGTCGTTCAGGCGCAGTGTCTCGAGCAGCCGCATCTTGCCGACGCTTTCAGGGAGTGCGGGCAATCCACAGCCTCTGGCGCTGAACTGACGCAGATGATGAAAGTCCTTGAGCAGACCGTTCGGTGCCGGGGAGAACCGTGAGCCATCCAGGTTCAGGGTCGTGACCTGTTCGAGCCAGGGCTTGAGCTCGCTCGGCATCTCCCGCCACCAACGTTCAAGATCATGGGCGAGAAACTCCTTGGACAGATCCAGCGCATAGCCGCTCTCCAGGCTCGTGGAGCGCTCGCCGAACACTTCGGACTTTCTTTCGAAACACTCCAGCAGCCGGTCGGCGATGAAGCGTCCGCCCTTGCGATGATAGTCCCAGTAGCCTTGAGGCAGGTTGGTATCGGCGGCATCGGGATCCCAATTGCTAAGGTAGCGTTGTCGCCACTGTTCGAGTTCCTGCTTCAACGTCTTGAGCTCGCGTTCAAGCCGATCGATATGCGCATGAGGATCGCCATTGGCATGCAGCGATCGGCTGAAAGCCGCTACTTCGTTTTCGTTGAAATGCGGATAGAGGTTCCTGACTTTTTCTTCCACGGTCCGGGCATCTCTGGACAGTCCCCCTCCGCGCAGCAGCAACTCGGTTTCCAGTGGTACGACCGGGCGGATCGGGGGCCGGGCGAGTAATGTCCTGCGCTCGGCGGGCGCCTGGGTTTTGGCCATCACCCATTGCCTGAACATTTCTCCCTGCCCGGTGCGATAGCCCAGGGCCGCGCGCTTGTCAGCAGGCAGCGCCAGCAGGATGGCCTCATACAAGTCGCCGGCCTCGTGCAGTTTATTGTTCGTGCCGTCGCGCACTTCATATTGGCCATGTTCGTCCCTGATCAACACACGTCGGGTCGTGGCCTCTGTACTGCCTGCGCTGCAGCGTAGCGGACCGTCGTAAGTGCCTTCGCGCACATCCATGCGTAAATCGGCAAACGTGTCGGTATGAAACTTCAGGGCATTGAGGGTCAGGCGTTCGGTGTCGACCCCGCTCAGTGCCGGCTCATGCAAGCCTTCAGCCGCGCGCGCAGCGCTGATCTCAAAAGCGCTTTCCCGGGCCTGGTCCTTAAGGCGCAGCGGGATGCGTCGCTCCTCGAGCATGACCTGCTGTTCATCGGGAGTCGCTCTTGTCAGCAGGGTTTCAGCGACCCTGGAAGGCAGTTGCGGATACTGCTGCTGCAGCAGTTGAACCCGGGCATCGCTGTTGTGATCCTTGAGTCGGTACTGGTACTGGAAGATGTCCGGCGTGCGGGTTTCCACGATATCCGCCAGTTGGTTGCGCAAGACCTGTGCCCGCTGGTTTTTCGGATACTGGTTGCCGAGCAAGGTCTTCATATCGGCATCGTCCAGAAAATTCACGAGCCGCTCCGGGAGCTTGCCGGCCATCATGTCGGCCAGGCTGATGCCGAGCGTCTGCCGGTCCGTGGCTTGCCGGTTGCCGTACTGTCGATAACTACCGCTCAGATCGGCATTTTCATAAACCTTCAGGGCTTTGTCGGCCGGCCAGCCGGGCATGTCCGGCACCATTCGTTCAAACCAGTACGAGGCCGGGTCCAGCGGCTGCCCCGAGCGGATCAGCCGACCCACGTTTTTGGCCTCATTCCAGGTGTTGAAGCGTGTGAGCGTGTCGGTCAACAGGGGCGGGGGAGCGGCATTTTCGACGTGCATGCGGCGCAGCGAAGCTTCCGGCGTCCCGCTGATATTGCGCAGGTGATCCTGTTCGGCGGTGGTATAGCCATCGACGCTATGACCAAGGCGTTGCATGAGCCTGGGCCCGTGCCAGTCTTGCGGTTTTTCGCCCTCATGGACCCAGGCTCCCTGACCGTTATGGCGCAGCTCGGGCGAATAGGCGTTTGGGCGTGTCGGGTGGCGAATCCGATGAAGTCCGCTGCGCGGGTCGCGCTGCACTTCGTAGTGCTTGCCCTCGAGTGGCAAAACAATCTTGCCGGCATGCCTGTGCAGCCCCAGTGCATCGGGGCGTGATGTCTTCGGTGGCGCCAGCTGCGGTTGTTCGTAAGGTCTGAGGTCCGGGTGCCAGAGACGGGTTTTGCCGTCGAACGACTGTACCGGTTTCATCCCCTCGACCAAGAGTGACGGTTTGAGCCCCAATGCGTGACCGGTTTCGGAACCGGCGGCAAAGATTTCCAGTTGCAGGACATCGGTCAGGACTCCCACCACATATTCTGCCGCCTCGACCCAATGCCCCTGGATCATGTCCACCACGCTCTCGACGGCGTCGTTGACTATCTGATAAGCGGTATAGGCCATCATCAGTTCGCCCAGTCCCGGAACAAAGGGCGTCATCACCAGTAGCGCGGCATTGAAGATGTCCGAGGCGATCTTCTTGAAGTTCTCCCACCAGGCCCAGCGCGCCTGGCTGTCGGCATCGGCGGTCGATACTGCGAGACCGCGCGCGTCGTTGAGAATTTTATTGAGTCGTTGCTGGTACAGATACTTCCACAGGGGGGCTGTGATCGGCGGTGCGCTGAATTGCAGCTGAGGTTTCTCGACCGGAGTTTCCCGCCAGGACGGTCGCGGATCCCCCGGTTCCCTGGCGTACCACTTGACATACGTCAGGCGCTGCTCGAGCCCGGCGAAAAAGTGCCCGCGCTGTTCCTGATCAACAAACTGGCTGAAAAACTGGCGATAGCTGATACCGGAAGACGGCAGCGTTCTGTTTGCCCGTAACTGGCGTGTCAGCTCGTCCATGAACGCCAGTGTGGAGGCATATTCCTTGAGCGGGTGGTCGGGGTCGTGCGGCACGTAGGCAATCATTTTCCGAGAGTGTTGTGCCTGTGCCGGGTCGGGGCGAATGATCAAGATCCCCGTCAAGGTCAGGTCCATCAGGCCCAGATCGCAGACGCACATGGCCTGACCGTCCAGTACCAGATTCTGCCGGCCCAGCAACAGCTCGCGAATCAATACGTAGGCATCGGGGCCAATGTCCTTTTTGATCTGCGCCATGCGGGCGGCAGCCTTCAGCGCAGCTTGCTGACTTTGCTCGACCCGTGTGCGCAGATAGGTCTCGGCGACTGGCTCCTTGTTCAGCAGGAATGTTTCGAGATGTGCCCTGTACTGGGCCCCGATGTCCAGTTCCCGGCACAGCGTCTGAAACTGGCTGATGCTGATTGTTTTGCCAATCGGCGAGACGTCGAACAAGTCGCGGGCCGCATCGGTTTTGATAATGAATGTTGAGTAGTGTTGATAGGTTTCACCGTGCGCGAAGTTGTGCAGTGCGGCATCGAGCATTGAAACGGTGCGGGCCCGTGACGCTTCCGTGATATCAATCACGTACCAGGGGGTTGTCGCCGCCGCGTAGAGTCTGACGTATGTATTTCTCACATCGACTTCGATATTGAACTGTTCGAGCAACTTCTTCTTCAGCAAAGGCTCGGCAAATGCATAAACGTCCTGCAGGCGCCCGAGCAGTCGATCAATGCGGTTCTGCGCACCCCAGGCGCGACGGTTGTCGGCTGACAGGCGTTCCAGCTCGGTTGCCGGCGCCGTCATCATCCAGGGCTCACGGTTGAACGATGTCTTTCTCAGCGTTCGGGCACGGTGCAACTGCATATCGCGGAATACCGGATCGATGCGCGATTTAATTAAATCGTAATGTTGCCCTTTATATGTGGATGTTGCTGTCATTGTGCAGGCCTTGAACAAGTAATGAATTCTCAGCCTAACGTTCAATGTCTCGATTAATTAGTTTAAATGCCTGTTGTCTCCGTGTCGGGTTGATACGTTAATCATTGAATATTGATATGTATAAAACACATAACTACCGCCCACTATCGGTTCAATCTGAAGCCAGGGCCACGGTCGTTGTCTGCGTGGCACGGCACTGTGAGTCGCTGCCCGGTTGCAGGTAAGGCATCAGAATCGGCGCCATGCCCTTGAGGACCTGTACCGGCAAGGCCGAGGTGAACTTGAAGTTCTCCGCCGAACGCCCCGGCACGAACGCGGTGAGCGTGCCGAAATGGTGGTCGCCGATGTAGAACACGAAGGTCGCCGTGCGGTTGATCGATTTCGAGCTGAGAATTCGCCCGCCGGAGCCGATGGCCTCGATCCGGTTGTCACCGGTACCGGTTTTTCCACCCATGGTCAGCGGTGTTCCATCAGCCAGTTTGAAACTGCCGGAAACACGTTTGGCCGTTCCCGAGTCCACCACCTGCGACAGCGCTTCACGCATCGCCGTGGCCACTTCGGACGGCATCACCCGTTTGCCGACGTGAGGATCATTGACCAGTTTCGTTTCGTAAGGCGTGCCGGCGGCAAAGTGCAGACTGTCGATGCGCAGGGTCGGCATGCGCACACCGTCGTTGAGGATGGTGCCGATCAGTTCGGCCAACGCCGCGGGGCGGTCGCCGGAGCTGCCGATGGCGGTGGCCAGCGACGGCACCAGGTGATCGAACGGATAGCCGACTTTCTGCCAGCGCTGATGGATCTCGAGGAACGCCTCGATCTCCAGCATCGTGCGGATGCGACTGTCACGGGCACCCTTGTGCCTGCTCTTGAACAGCCAGCTGTAGACTTCCTGACGCTCGAACTGGCTGGCCTTGACGATGTCCTTGAAGGTCGCGTCGGGGTGGTTGAGCAGGTAGCCGATCATCCACAGGTCCAGCGGGTGAACCTTGGCGATGAAGCCCTGATCCGGTAGGTCGTAGGTGCCGGGACCGTAGGCCAGATACAGCCGTTCCAGGCGTTCGTCGGTGAGTTTTTCGGTGATTTTGACGCCCTTGAGGTGCGAGCGCACAAAGGTGTTGAAGTCTTCCTGGCTGGCGTTGGGCAGCAGGTAACGGTGCACGGCGGCCATGCGGATCGGGGTCGGGCGCATGCTGTCGAGGAAGGTGTCGAGCCGGGCCTGGGTGTCCTTGTTCCGGTACTTTTTCCAGAACTTGAGCAGGAACGAGGTGCCCTCTCGGTCGGCAAACGAGGCGAGGTATTCCTGACGTCTTGGGTCGCGGTCGTCCTTGAGCAGTTCGGCGCTGTTGTTGGGACCTGAGTAGGTGGTGTAGCGCACCAGATCGCGCATCAGGCGAATGAACGGCAGGTTGATCGATTCGCGCAGGGCATCGCGCAGCGTCGGCAGGCGACCGTTGTCTTCCTTGCGAAAGTTATGGAACACATGCAGGCCGCCACCGGTGAAAAACGCCTCGCCAGGACTGGCCGAGTATTTGCGGTCGAGGGCGGAGGAGAGCATCTTCGACAGGTCGTGATCCTTGTTCTGGATCAGGTAGTCGATCACCCACTGGCTCAGGCGATCCTGATCCGGTACCTCGACTTTCTTCAGTTCCGGCACGCTCATGGCGCCGTACTTGTCATGCAGCTCCGCGATGATTTGCAGGTAGGTGGTGAGCACCCGCATCTTGGCGGTGGAGCCCAGTTCCAGTTTGCTGCCCTCATTGATGTCGAACGGCTGATCAGTGCTGTCGGTCTGCACCCGCACGCGTGAACCGTCCGGGGTCAGCTCGAACAATGTGAAGCTGTAGCGCACCTGAGTGGTGCTGGTGGGCGTCAGGAGGCGTTCGCCCATCAGGCCGATTTCAGCGGCATAGGCCGGGTCGGCCAGTCGTTTCAGGTATGCAGTGGCCTGGGTTTGCAGCTCGCCTTGCAGGGTGCTGGTAGCGGACAAGTCGAGGCGGTCAAGGTCGTACAGCGGACGGTTGAGCATCGACGCCAGCCGGCTGCGGGCGACACTGATGCCCTTGTTGGTTTCGATCGGCTGAATCGTCGGCTGGGTCTGCCAGTCGCGGTAGCTGATGGTGCTGGCCAGCGCGGCATCGGCCAGGGCAGCGTCGATCACGCCGTTCTGCTTGAGCAGGCGCAAGTGGCTGTTGGTCAGTTCGACCAGTTCTTCACGACCCTTGGTCAGGTAATGCGAAGGGCGGCGCTGGGCGATCATCAGCGAGAGCATCTCGCGCAGGGCCAGGCCCTTGTCCGCCATGGATTTCGGATCGGTGGCGGTACTGGCGAGTGTTCGGTTGGCCTCGTTGAAATCGGCGCCATACCAGACCCGCAGGCCCTCGGCCATGCCATGTACCTCACCATGCCCCGGCACCGCCGACAGCGGCACGCTGTTGAGATAATCGCGAACGATGTTCTGCCGCGCCGGCAAGGTGTCCGGGCCACCCTGATAGGCGCGCACGCTGGCGGAAATCATCTGGCGGATTTTCTCCGCGCCGGACACCGTCAGGCCATCGGGTGAATGGCGGTATTTCTCCAGTTGCGTGGCCAGGGTACTGCCACCGGCCGACTGCCCCGGCAAGTGCAGCAGCTTGGCAACTTGCGACCACGCGGCCATGCCGAAGCGCGGCCAGTCCACCGCCGGGTTGGCCATCGGTTGTTTTGGATCAAGTAGAAAACGGTTTTCGATGAACAGCAGGCTGTTGACCACCACCGGCGGGATCGAATCGAAACTCGCGTACAGCTGCTGCGGATAGTTGTACTGATACAGCGGCGCGGCGCGGCAATCGGTGATCGACAGCCCGGCCTGGATCTTTTCGGAATAGGGCACGAACAGGCCCTTGTCGGTGTAGTTGAGCAGGGCCGGGGAGAAGCGCGTCTGCTCGGTGATCACGTAGTTGCGCTTGATCAGCCGCGGCAGGAACTCGTCCAGCGAGCTGTAGCCCAGACGCAGATCGAACGGCCCGTTGCCCGGATAGCGGATCGCTTCGCTGGGCCCCGGTTGCAATTCGTACTTGAGTTTGGCGGCGTACTGGCTGACCTCGCGGGACTGAAAACGCGAGGTGCGCATTTCCTTCATCGCGGCCAGGCCCACGACAATCGCGATGATCACCAACAGGAGCCAGAAAGCCTTCCACCCATGCCGGTTGCGACGGGGTTTCTCAGGTACAGGCGCTTCATCCACACGTTCAGTCGGAACCACTTTTTCACTCGAATCGGTTTGCCACAAAGCGCCCATAGTCGATTGATCCATTCACGCAGATTGATCGGACTTGACTGAAGCTTAGTCGCTGGTTGGCGTCGGTGAAAAAATTGTGAAGGTCATCGAGCGGTGACAGGACCGAGCGACGGGGCGGTGAGGATCCGAAGCGCACAGGTATCGTCGCGCCTGTATCGGGAAACATAACAAGGTGAGCAAAAAGCTTCTGACTGACGCTCGCCAATCTGAAAAAAGTTGTCTGGATTTGCAATTGGTTGATGTTTTTTTCAAGTGTCAAATTCAAGTTGAGTGATGTTTATTAAAGTCTCATTTCTTGATTTGGAGTTGCATCGTGGGTACGTACTTCCGGTCTTTTGCACGCTTCGCGCCTGCAGTAGTTAATAATCTTGAAAGTTTAAACGATGAGTATTCCGAGGTGGTGCTGGCAGCAACTCCACCTGCACTTGTTAATATGTCGAAGTCCAATCTTGAGATGTTGAAAAAGATTACGCCGTCGAGACCTGATTGGCTGACAAGCGCGTCGCCTCAACAACTGGCGGAGGCACGCAGGGCCATAGAGGAAAGCGTGGCCGCGCATACTGCTTTCAGTGCCCTGATGGACCAGGTCAAGTCCCCGGAGGCGTTCGCCGAGCCACTGCTCAGGGCGAAGCTGAAGGGCGAGACGGGATCTGATATCGAGGTGCAAAGCTTGTGGCTGGCTTTCTCTCCTTCTTCGATATCCCCTTCGCGTCCGCCGACTGAACGTTATACATTTTTGCAAGCTGCCCTTCATAACTTCGATGAAGCAGAAACGGACTTCAGGTCATTTTCCCGTATCGGCTGGGAAGGCGATCAACCGACCGATAGGAGGATCAGTGCGCTTCGTTTCATCGAATTGTGTCGAGAGCTGGATGTCGGCCGGCTTTATCAGGCCCATATCCGGCAAGCACTGAAGCTGGATGATGCGACGGGTCTTAAAGCGCTGAGTGATGCCTTCACTGCTTATCAGAGCGCTTCGTTGAAAGCGTCAAGTCATGTTGCTGTGCTCAAGGGCGATATTGAGGCCAGACATCATCGGGCCCTGCTTGAAGTGGCTAACGGCAAAAAAGATGTGAAGGTTGACGGCAAGTCGCTCTGGTATCGCGGCATGAGCTTCATGAATATGCCATTGCACGGTTGCGCGATTTTCGAGATTGCCGATCCGGAAGACGATAGCGTTCTCGATAAATTGCTGCCAACAGTTGATGGATTCTGGCCAAACGACTTGATCGCCTGGATTCCGGATGATCCCGATCATCCGCTGAAACTTTATCCGAAGTTGACGGCACTCAAGACTCAACTTGTCAGCCAGTTTGTGCGCAAGTCCCAGGATGAAAAGGCCGACCCGCAAGCACCGACCGACTATCAGGTGTTTTTTAGCCGCTTCGTAAAACATAAAGACCGGCCGAAGTTTTTTTCCAGCTTTACCGAACTCGTCACTGCGAACGGTCCGAAAATCCGTCGTCAAAAAAAGGCGCCGGACTTTCTCCTGCAGGAGCTGATAGTGAGCCCTTCAGGCGATCGCTGGGATACGAGCCTCGACATCTGGCAGGTATCTTTCAGACGCTTCAGGCATCGATTATTGGCTGATGCACGCAGTGCCGCTGTGCCTACCGCTGACGCTGATGCTCGCGGACGCAGGGCCTGGTTTGCACAACTCCTGGACATTGGTTTGATGGCGTTGAACCTGCTGTCCTTCACGGTACCCGCAGTCGGAGTTCTGATGCTCGGCGTCACGGCGATCCAGCTGATGGATGATGTTTTGGAGGGACTTGAGGATTTGAGTCTCGGCGACCGGGAAAATGGCTGGCGGCTGATCAACGGGGTTCTGGAGAATGTGGCGATTGCGGCGGCTGGCGGCGCGTTGACAGGGAGCATTGCATCGGGAGGCCGCACGGAGTTCTTGCCGATCAAACTTGAGAGCGGACAGAAACGCTTGTGGAAACCAGACCTGACGGAGTACCGGAGCAACGTGTCGCTCGCCGATATCGAGCCCAATGTTCGCGACCAGTTTCTTGTCGCGAACAAACTGTATGTGCGTGTCGAGGGGCACGTTTATGAAAAACGTTTCGATCCAGCAACCAACACCTGGCGCATCATCCACCCCCGCAATGCCAGCGCGTATCAACCTTTCCTTACTGAAAACATGAACGGCTGGAGCCACAGTCCGCATCGGCCCGTACCGGTGCTATCGCCCGAATCCGCATCTGACGCATCCGTTTACGGTCCGCTTGTAACAGGCGAAGCGGCTTCGCTGGATGTCGCTGCCGCACATCCCGCTGCGGCGTCGGGCATCGATAATCGATTCAATGCCCGATATGCAGTCGAGGAGTCACTGATTCTGGGCCTTCAACCGAGCAAAGGCATTTACCGCAGTGTCGACGGACAATGGTGTTACATCCGCAATATCGACGACAGTGGGGTTGTGGCGGTGTATCAGATTCGTGATGCGTTCAATCTCAATGCCGAGATCGTGGACGTCAACATTGTCGATCCGCAGAGCAATCGGGCGACGGAGCTGCGCCTGCGGGAAGTAGCGCCCGACCGATGGCAGCCTCTGTCATTGAGAGGGGGCGCCAGGTCTGACAGTTCACTGGCTGACGGTCCTTCCTTCTTGCGCAAGCGACTGCCCAATGGTTTGTGGGAGCCGGAAATCGAAGTGGTTTCCAGCGCCGACGTGAGGCACCTGCCATTTGATTGGGGGGAGATGCATCAGCTTCCCTATTCCATCGAACCGACCAGCATTCATCAGGCGCTTGAGATGCCCGAGTTGGGTCGACTGCCCATTGCAACCGATCTGATGGAAGAAATCACGGGGGGATTGTCGAAGGGGACTGCGTCGCAACTCGACATGCGAAAAGGCGGGGGCAGCTTCCTGTTTACCATGCAGCGCATGAAGTATTCAGGTGCCGTGGAAGGGGAGTTCAATGCACTCAAAGTCCTCGATCTTGAGGCGGGTGATCTCCCTGAGCGTACGAACGCGATTTCCGCATACTGGTCGCCGCAGGGAGGTTACGTCGATATCCCCGTTCACCCTGGATGGGCGCAACCGGATCATGTCTTCACACCCGGTTTCAGCGGTTGCTCCCTGGTGGTGGATCAGATGGATGAAAACCTGCTTCGGGTCCGGCATGTCGAGGGCGGCAAGGAAGCTGCCCAATACAACGATCTGGCCCGGGAAGAGCATGGATGGGGACTGAGTGTCGCCATGGAGTATCCGGACTACGGACTCCGTCTGGACCAGAACGGCAATCCCGACTCGATCCTGACGGGCTTCGCCTTCATGAGGTACGACCGAACGGCTCGCGTCTGGAAACTGCACTATCAATCCAATCAGGGGGCGACCGCCATTGCCCGCTATTCGATGGCGCAACCGGGCTGGTTTTCCCGTCCCGATACGCTGGCTCGAGTCTTTGGCCGGACGAAAGTCTGGAGGGTCGAGACCCGGCCAGTGACGACCATCGAAAGGTCTGTCGCACCGGCCGGCCTGTGACGTTGCACCATTGCTGTGCAATACTCGGCGCCCATTTGCGCGGTGAATAATCCTCGAAATGCAGGATGGTTTGTCTCGTAAACCTGTTAATTGACGAGGTTTACGTCTGAATCAGATGCCTTATAGAGTGAAAAAACCTGTCGCAAGCTTTTTATACTGCATGCCCCGCTGATCCCGCAGGTTGCTTCTGCGGGACGGTTCTGCCCACGAAGCAGGGCCGGTATTTACCCAGGCGCAGGCTTATCGGCCGACGCTTGAACACTCGGTGGTCACATCCAATAACAAGACGAGGAAGTCCCCCATGCCAGTCGGCAATCACCCGCCCCATGGCGAAACCGCTCAAGGCGGTCCGCTCAAACGCGAACTCGGTGAACGGCATATTCGCCTGATGGCGCTCGGCGCCTGCATCGGTGTCGGTCTGTTTCTCGGTTCGGCCAAGGCCATCGAAATGGCCGGCCCGGCGATCATGCTGTCTTACATCATCGGCGGTCTGGCGATCCTGGTGATCATGCGCGCCCTCGGCGAAATGGCCGTACACAACCCGGTCGCCGGCTCCTTCAGCCGTTACGCACAGGATTATCTCGGCCCGCTGGCGGGCTTTCTCACCGGCTGGAACTACTGGTTCCTGTGGCTTGTGACCTGCGTCGCCGAAATCACGGCGGTGGCGGTGTACATGGGCATCTGGTTCCCCGATGTCCCGCGCTGGATCTGGGCGCTGGCGGCGCTGGTCAGCATGGGCTCGATCAACCTGATCGCGGTGAAAGCCTTCGGTGAGTTCGAGTTCTGGTTCGCCCTGATCAAGATCGTCACCATCATCGCCATGGTGCTCGGCGGCATTGGCATCATCGCCTTCGGTTTCGGCAACGACGGTGTGGCACTGGGGATTTCCAACCTGTGGGCCCACGGCGGCTTCATGCCCAACGGTGTGACGGGCGTGCTGATGTCCCTGCAAATGGTGATGTTCGCCTATCTGGGCGTGGAGATGATCGGCCTGACCGCCGGTGAAGCGAAGAACCCGCAGAAGACCATCCCGAATGCGATCGGCTCGGTGTTCTGGCGGATCCTGCTGTTCTACGTCGGCGCGCTGTTCGTGATCCTGTCGATCTACCCGTGGAGCGAAATCGGCACCCAGGGCAGTCCGTTCGTGATGACCTTTGAGCGTCTGGGCATCAAGACCGCCGCCGGCATCATCAACTTCGTGGTGATCACTGCAGCGCTGTCGTCGTGCAACGGCGGCATCTTCAGCACCGGTCGCATGCTCTACAGCCTGGCGCAAAACGGCCAGGCGCCGGCCGGTTTCGCTCGCACCTCGAGCAACGGCGTACCGCGTCGGGCGTTGCTGCTGTCGATCTTCGCGCTGCTGCTGGGCGTGCTGCTCAACTATCTGGTACCGGAAAAAGTCTTCGTCTGGGTGACGTCCATCGCCACCTTCGGCGCGATCTGGACCTGGGTGATGATCCTGCTGGCCCAGCTGAAATTCCGCAAAGGCCTGAGCGCCAGCGAACGGGCGGGCCTGAAGTACAAGATGTGGCTGTTCCCGGTCAGCTCGTATCTGGCGCTGGCGTTCCTGGTGCTGGTGGTCGGCCTGATGGCGTACTTCCCGGACACTCGCGTGGCGCTGTATGTCGGCCCGGCGTTCCTGGTACTGCTGACCGTGTTGTTCTACGTGTTCAAGCTGCAACCGAAGGATTCGGTACAGGGCGCGATGCGTTCGGCTTCGTAATTCGTTGTCGCTGAAACCTGAAAGCCCCGGTCGAAAGTCCGGGGCTTTTTCATGGGTGTGAGTTGATGCCGCTGGTCTGAAATCAGCGCAAAAAACGACTTCTGATTCAGAGTCATGTTCGAAGGTTTATCTACTTCGTTTCCAGCGCAGCCGTGAACAGAGGCGCAGTATGAGGATCAGCGATTTTCTCGTACGAGAACTCGGCCGCCGTCAGGTCGTGCTGTTCTTCCTGCTTGCCACAATGCTGTACATCCTGCCGCTGATCCTCGCTGACTTCCCCTACATCGATGACAACTGGCGCACGCTGGCAGCCGGCAACGCCTGGGCCGGGCAGGGGCGGTTGTTCATGGACTGGCTGTATCAGGCGCTGACCTTTACCGGCGCTGCACCGAACATTTTTCCATTGCCGCTGTTGCTCGCCACCGTAGCGATGTCGTTCGCTCTGACCCGACTGACCTTCCACTATTTTCCCGAACCGACGGTGGCCTGTTGCCTGGTGCCGTTGCCGCTCTGGTACAACCCGTTCCTGTTGCAGAACCTGTCCTATCAATACGACGGGGCCGGCATGGCCCTGAGTCTGGTCGCGGTGATTTACGCGATCACTTTTTGCGGCGCTTCACGCATTCAGCGATGGCTGGTGCCGTCGGCGTTGCTGGCGCTGGCGATCGGGCTGTATCAGATCAGTCTCAATGTGTTTCTCGGGCTGTGCTGCCTGGAATTGCTGCGCAATGTCCATCGGCGAGTACCGTGGTCGGAGCTCTGGCACCAGTCAGGCTGGCGGCTGGCGCAACTGCTGCTGGCAGTGTTGATTTACAGCGTCACGGCCTATCCGTTCACTGACCACGGACGCACGCAATTGCTGAAGGCAAGCGCTGATCCGTTGCTGCAGATCGGCATCAATATCGCTCGGGTGATGGAGAAGGTAGCGCTGCTGTTTCACGGCGGTTACACGGCGGTTTTTATTGCGCTGGTGCTGTGTGCTGTGATCGGCGCCGTGCAGTTGGGGCGGCAGATTCGCGAGCGCCACCTGTCGCGCGCCAAGGGCTTGCTGCTGAGCTTCAGCTGCCTGCTGGCAATGCCGCTGATTGTGCTGCTGGTGCCGGGCATGACGCTGCTGTTTCGCGACTTCAATGAAGGCGCGCGCACCCTGATGGGGTTCGGCGTGCTGCTGATGTTGCTGTTCTATCTGGCCTATGTCGGATTGACGTCGCTGCACTCGCGATTGCCCCTGTTGTTGGCAATTCCGCTTCTGGCAACCTTGTCGCTGTCCTTCGCTTACGGGCGGGTGCTGATGATGGAAAAAACCTTCGCCAATAGCGCCCTGTTCAGCCTCAGTCAGGACATTTCCTCTCATCGCGAACTGCGCGAAGCCAAACGTATTTACCTGTCGGTCACTTACTCCGACCGTTGGCTGGCGGGTGCGGAGGGCACCTTCAAACAGCTACCGGTGCTGCGCTATCTGTTGAACATCGACTACTTCATGCTCGCCGAAAACCTGCCGTCGGCCGGCATCACCAACGTGGTTGCAGAGCGCGAACGGCGCAATGCCACCCGCGTCGGCTATCAGGGGTTTCCAGCCTTGGTGGATCGCCTCTATTACCGCATCTATCTGACCGGCGATTACGGTTTCATCGTCATGAAAGAGCCGCCCCATGGTCGGCTCTTGAGTTGGTGAGTATCCGAGGTGCTATGCCCTGAGCGTTACTGCTAGGCGGCCGCGATCTCCTGCGGCTCAAAACTGTCCGCCCTAGCCATCTGCCACATCCGCGAATAGAACTCGCCGTTCACTTCCCCGGTGAGCAATTCCCCCGGCTTCAGGAACACATGCAGCTGCGAGAACAGTTTGATTTCAGTCGCCGACATCCGCCGCACCAGATGCTTGGCCGACAGTTGCGACGGGTGATCGAGGCCAGCGGCGGCGAGCATTTCCGCCAGGGCCTTGAGCGTATTGCGGTGGAAGTTGTAGACCCGCTGGGCCTTGTCCGGCACCACCAGTGCGCGTTGGCGCAGGGTGTCCTGGGTGGCGACGCCGGTCGGGCATTTGTTGGTGTGGCAGCTTTGCGACTGGATGCAGCCGATGGCGAACATGAAGCCGCGCGCCGAGTTGGCCCAGTCGGCGCCGATGGCCAGCACGCTGGCGATGTCGAAGGCGCTGACGATCTTGCCACTGGCGCCGAGCTTGATCTTGTCCCGCAGATTCAGACCGACCAGGGTGTTGTGTACGAACAGCAGGCCTTCGCGCATCGGCACGCCGATGTGGTCGGTGAACTCCACCGGCGCGGCGCCAGTGCCGCCTTCCTTGCCGTCGACCACGATGAAGTCCGGCAGGATGCCGGTTTCCAGCATGGCTTTGGCGATGCCCATGAACTCCCATGGGTGGCCGAGGCAGAACTTGAAGCCCACCGGTTTGCCACCGGACAGTTCA
The DNA here is from genome assembly GCF_030209075.1 of Pseudomonas sp. lyk4-R2A-10. Lineage (NCBI taxonomy): Bacteria > Pseudomonadati > Pseudomonadota > Gammaproteobacteria > Pseudomonadales > Pseudomonadaceae > Pseudomonas > Pseudomonas sp. lyk4-R2A-10. The sequence goes on from NZ_JARVSR010000001.1 coordinate 156,962, forward strand.
CGCAGCTGCTGGATGAAATGCATCATCTCGATCGGTGTGGAGAACGCGCTGTGTCGCGACGGTGAAATGCAGTCTTCGCCCATCAGGATGCCGCGGGTGTCGGCGATTTCCTGGGTGACCTTGTGCTTGGGCAGGATCCCGCCGTGGCCGGGTTTGGCGCCCTGGCTCATTTTGATTTCGATCATCCGCACTTGCGGGGTCTGCGCCTGGGCGGCGAAGCGTTCCGGGTCGAAGCGGCCGTCGCTGGTACGGCAGCCGAAATAGCCGCTGCCCAGTTCCCAGGTCAGGTCGCCACCGTGTTCGCGGTGATAGGGGCTGATGCTGCCTTCGCCGGTGTCGTGGGCGAAGTTGCCGAGTTTGGCGCCCTGGTTCAGCGCGCGGATCGCGTTGGCGCTGAGCGAGCCAAAACTCATGGCCGAGATGTTGAACACTGACGCCGAGTACGGCTGGGTGCACTGCGGGCCGCCGACGGTGACGCGGAAACTGCTCGGGTCGCTCAACGGCGCCGGGCGCATCGAGTGGCCGATGAATTCGAAACCGGATTGATAGACGTCGATCAGGGTGCCGAACGGTTTGTCGGCGGTTTCATTCTTGGCCCGCGAGTACACCAGCGAACGCTGGGCGCGGGAGAAGGGCAGGGCGTCGCTGTCGGATTCCAGCAGGTACTGGCGGATTTCCGGGCGGATGCCCTCGACCAGATAACGGATGTTGCCTAGGATCGGATAGTTGCGGCGCACCGCGTGCGGGCTCTGCATCAGGTCGAACAGACCGATCAGGCTCAATACGCCGGTGACCGCGGTGATCGGCCACAGCCAGTCGTGTTCGAGAAAGGGCAGGCTGGCGAGGGTGAACATCACGCAGACGGCAAAGAAGGCGTAGCGGCTCAGGAGTGACAGGCTCATACGGTTTCCTTGGTTCGGACGGTTTTTTTGCGGCAGTCAGGCGTTCTGCGCCTGCAGAAAGATCGAAAACAGCTCCGACTGGGATTTGATCCCCAGCTTGCTGTACATGTGTTTCTTATGGACTTTCACGGTTTCAACAGAGATTTCCAGCTTACGGGCGATTTCTTTACTGGAGCAACCGCTGAGCATCAGGCGCCCGACGTCCAGTTCCCGGGCGGTCAGTTGCGCGCCCTTGAGCTGCTGCACCGACGCTTCGAGCTGTACCCGCCAGTCCGGTTGCGCAGGCGCCGGGGCGAGGGCCACGGTTTCGTTGATTTCATAGGGCAGGCGCTGGCGCAACAGGCCGAGCACCCACGGCTGAATCAGCGACAGCAGGGCAATCTGCTCGCCGGTGAAGCGTTGCTGGCTGCCCAGTGACAGACACAGCGTGCGGTCGCCCTCGAGCTGGCAATTGAACTGGATTTCGTCGGCCACCACATTCAGACGAAAGTATCGCTGGTAATACTCGGTCAGTTCGAAGTGCTCCGGTGCGACCTCCGACAGGCGATACAACCCGGTGCGCGATTGCTCGCGGCAGGCGATGTAGAACGGGTCGAGCAGGTACAGACCGCGCAAGTAGTCCTGAAACAATTGGTCGGGACTGCCGTCGGCACCGGGGCATTCGGCGAACACCTGCGGGTGGCGGTCGGCGCTGAACAGCAGCGCCACCCAGCTATCGAACGGCACGTACTGGTCGAGCAGGCGCACCAGTTGCGCCCAGAAATTCGGCTTGTCGAGGGCGTCGATCAACTGCCCCACGGCGCGGTGCCAGGTGATGTCGTCAAACGAAAGAGTCATGCCTCTACCCCTATCGGGTTACCCCGGCCGCGTAATTCCCGGGCCGGTCGAATGCGAAGCATACTGGCCCACAGACAGCCGCCGGGCAATCTTTCGGCGCCCGGCGCTCATAACAAGGACTACCCATGAAAGTCGAACTCGCCCAGTTGGCGGGCCGTGACAAAGACACGGCGTACAACCTCGAACGCGCCCTCGCGGCGATGGCGGCCTGCGCCGCCGACACGCAATTGATCGTGTTCCCCGAGACCCACCTGATGGGCTTTCCGACCGCCGACACCGTGGCGCAGATCGCCGAACCGCTGGACGGCCCGACCGTCAGCACCGTGCAGGCTGCCGCCCGTGAGCGCAACATTGCCGTGGTGATCGGCATGGCCGAAAACGACAACGGCCGCTACTACAACACCACGCTGCTGATTACTCCCGAAGGCATTGCCCTGAAATACCGCAAGACCCACCTCTGGGCCTCTGATCGCGGTGTGTTCGAGGCAGGCGACCGTTACGCCACCTGCCTGTGGAACGGCGTGCGCGTCGGTCTGCTGATCTGCTACGACATTGAGTTCCCCGAGTCGGCCCGCGCCCTGGCGCAACTGGGCGCCGAATTGCTGATCGTGACCAACGGCAACATGGACCCCTACGGCCCGACCCACCGCACCGCGATCATGGCCCGGGCCCAGGAAAACCAGGCGTTTGCGCTGATGGTCAACCGGGTGGAAGCCGGGGATGACGGGTTGATGTTTGCCGGCGGCAGTGCGCTGGTGGATCCGCTGGGCACGCTGCTGTTCGAAGCCGGGCGTGAGGAAGGGCGGTTCAGTGTCGAGCTGGATTTCGGCCAGCTGGAGCTGGCACGCAAGGATTATCGGTATCTGGATGATCAGCGGTTGAGGTTGCCGGGGGAGGTGGTTGAACACGCCTGCGGAGTACGTGAGCTGCTGATCCCCTCGCGCTGATCCTGATCCTGTGGCGCCACGGCTGGCGCCATCGCGAGCAAGCTCGCTCCCACAGGGGAACGCGGTCACTGTTGGAGCGAGCTTGCTCGCGATGGGGCCCGTCCAGACAACACATCTGTTTGACCCAAGAACAACAACGCAACACCCGAAACATTCGCCGAACTCGGCCTCTGCCATAAATCCAATAAAATCCGGAGTAAGTCGCCCATGGCTCGTTTGCAACGCACCCTTTCACTAGGGGCGGTGGTGCTGTTCGGCATCGCCTACATGACGCCGATCATTGTCCTCGGCACGTTCGGCATCCTCGCCCAGTCCACCGCCGGCATGGTGCCCGCCGCGTATCTGGCGGCGCTGGTGGCGATGTTTTTCACCGCCATGAGCTACGGTCGCATGGCCGCTGCGTTTCCGGTGGCCGGCTCGGCCTACAGCTACGTGCGCAAGGCCATCAGCCCGAAACTCGGCTTCATCGCCGGTTGGGCGGTGCTGCTCGATTATCTGTTTCTGCCGATGGCGATCTGGCTGATCGGCGCCGCGTACCTCGCGTCGGCCTTCCCGTCGATCCCGCAGTGGATCTGGGTGCTGGCGTTCATCGGCATCACCAGCGCGATCAACATCATCGGCCTGAAGCTGGCCAACGGCATCAACGCCTTGCTGATGCTGGTGCAGTTCCTGGTGCTGATCGCCTTCGTCGGGCTGTGCGTGCATTACGTCGGCGGCGATGCCAGCCAGCCGCTGTGGTCGATCAAACCGTTCTTCAATGGCGACATGCAAATGCCGCTGATCATGAGCGGCGCGGCCATCGCTTGCTATTCGTTCCTCGGTTTTGATGCGGTCAGCACCCTCACCGAAGAAACCCGCGATCCACGTCGCACCATCCCTCGGGCAATCATGTTGATCACCCTGATCGGCGGGCTGATTTTCGTCGGCGTCTCGTACTTCGTGCAGATCGCCCATCCTTCGTTCCAGTTCGACAGCGTCGACTCGGCGGCCTACGAGATTGCGCGCAACATTGGCGGTGATCTGTTCGTGTCGATCTTCCTGATCGGCCTGATCGTCGGTCAGTTCGCCTCGGGTCTGTCGGCGCAGGCCAGCGGTTCGCGTTTGTTGTTCGCGATGGGCCGTGACGGTGTGCTGCCCAAGTCATTCTTCGGCACCTTGCACGAGCGCTTCGGCACGCCGGTCAACAGCATCCTGCTGTGTGCGGTGGTGGCCTTGCTGGCGCTGAAACTAGACGTGACCACCTCGACCTCGTTCATCAACTTCGGCGCGTTTCTGGCGTTCAGTCTGGTCAACCTGTCGGTGATTTTTCACTACTGGATCGGCGGCGAGAAAAAAGGCCTGCGCGAGTTGATCCTGTTCCTGATCTTCCCGTTCATCGGCCTGGCGGCGGACTTGTGGCTGATGGTCAGCCTCGATCACCTGGCGGTGTATCTGGGCCTGAGCTGGCTGGCGATTGGCGTGGTGTACCTGGCGGTGCTTACGGGTGGCTTCCGCCGGCAGCCGCCGGAGATGGATTTCCAGGAAGCCGCCTGACCCGGCATCAGGCCGCCGGGCGGGTCTGGCGCAACGGCAACTGCACGCGGAACGTCGTGCCGGCGCCCAACGTGCTGCGCACGGAAATATCGCCGCCGTGTTTCTTCACGATGCCATACGACAGGGACAGGCCCAGGCCTGTCCCCTGGCCCACCGGTTTGGTGGTGAAGAACGGGTCGAAGATTTTCTGCAAGGTCTCGGGGGCGATGCCCGAACCGGTGTCGGCCACTTCGATGATTGCCGTTTCGCCCTGCACGCCGGTGCGCAGGGTGATGGTGCCGCGCTCCGGGCCCATGGCCTGCGCCGCGTTGACCACCAGGTTCATGATGACCTGATTGATTTGCGAGGGCAGGCATTCGATGTCCGGCAGATCCTGATATTCCTTGACCACATCGGCCTTGTACTTGAGCTCGCCGGCGACGATGTTCAGGGTCGATTCGATGCCTTGTTGCAGATTGGCCCACTGCCATTCCTGATGGCTGTCGACTCGGGAGAAATCCTTGAGATCCCGGACGATCTGTCCGACCCGACCAATGCCCTCCTTGGATTCGCGAATCAGCGTCGGGATGTCTTCCAGCAGATAGTCCAGTTCAAGACGCTCGCGCAATTGCTGCAACTGCGCGGCGGCTTCGGCGGGCAAGTTCTGCCCGGCGGTGTGATAGGCGCCGAGCATCGCCAGCAGTTGCTGGAAGTAGCCGTCGAGCGTACCGAGGTTGGAGGAGATGAAGCCGATCGGGTTGTTGATTTCATGGGCCACCCCGGCGGCCAGTTGACCCAGCGAGGCGAGTTTTTCCGACTGCACCAGTTGGCCTTCCAGCTGTTTGCGCTCATCGATTTCCCGCTGCAAGGCTTCACTGGCCTGCCGGAACTGGGCGGTGCGCTGATCCACCAGATGTTCCAGGTGATGCATCTGCAGGGACGCGCGTTCGGTCATCTGCCATTTGGTCAGCAGGGTGTTGGCCATCTGCTGGACTTCGATGTTGTCGAAGGGCTTTTTCAGGATCAGCAGTCGGTCATGGGCGTGCAGACGATCCAGCAGTTCGTCCCAGGAGTAATCGGAATAGGCGGTGCAGACCACCACCTGCAACTGCGGATCCTGCTTCCAGAGTTCTTCGATGGTGCGCGCTCCGTCCCAACCGTCCGGCATGCGCATGTCGACGAAGGCCAGGGCATACGGGCATTGCTCCTGTAGGGCCAGGTTGAGTTTGGCCAGGCCTTCCTCTCCACCGTAGGCCGAATCCAGCTCGAAAGGTGCTTGCCGGGGTTTGGCGGGCACGCCGAACAGGGCGGCTTCCATCTCGTCCAGTTTTGCCGAGTGCGCCGGCGCCGGGGCGAGGATCTTGCGAAAGTCCTCGTGAATCGACGGCATGTCATCGATCAGCAGGATGCGGCGGTTAGACAGCTCGCTCATGCGTTCTCCGTAACGGTGATCAGCGGAATCTGCAGGGTGAACAAGGCGCCCAGCCCCGGTCCGTCGCTGTGGGCGGTGAGGTGGCCGTTCATCTCGATGGCCGCCAGCGCGCAGCTGTGCAGGCCGAAGCCGTGGCCTTCCTTGCGGGTGGTGAAACCGTGGGCAAAGATCCGCGTCATGTTTTCCGGTGCGATGCCTTCGCCGTCGTCCCTGACGCTGATTTCCAGAAAACTGTCGTCGACGATCTTTACCCCCAGGGTCATGGTGCGCGGGCGGTTGCTGAGGTCGGACATCGCGTACTTGGCGTTGCTGATCAGGTTGATCAGGATCAGCAGCAAACGGTGTTTGTCGCCCATCACCTGGGGGACTTCGGCGTATTCCTTGACCACCGTGACGTGGTGCCGGGTGAGGGCGCCGGCGTTCATGCGCAGCGCGTCTTCGAGCAGCTCGTTGATGTACAGCGGCTCGGTCATGCTGTTGGCCCCGGCGTAGGATTGCTGGGTGGCGACGATGTCCTTGATGTGATCGACGCTTTTGTTCATCTGGTTCAGTTCGTCGACCATCTCCTGCTGTTCCTGGGCGATGGCGCCAACCAGTTGATTGAGGTAGCCGGGCAGCAGCTTGCCCTTGGGGTCTTCGCTGAGGAAATGGCCGAGATCGTCCGGGTGTTCGTTGATCAGTTGCATGGCCTTGCCCAGCCCCTGCGCCTTGCTGCTGCGCAGTTTGCGCGAGATCAGGTCGGAGGAGATGTTCACACTGTTGAGCACGTTGCCGACATTGTGCAGCACGTTGGTCGCGATCTCGGCCATGCCGGCCTGGCGCGCGGCGTCGAGCAGTTCGCTCTGGGCGTTCTTGAGCTCCCGAGTGCGCTCGTCGACCCGTTGCTCCAGCACATCGTTGGCGGTTTGCAGGGCCGCGTTGACCCGGTTGATCTCGGCAAAGCTGCGGATCAGGCGGATGGCCAGCCACAACAGCGACAACATCAGCAGGACCGAGAACAGCAGCAGATAGAAGTGGTATTTGCGGTCGATTTTTTCGGCCTGTTGCTGATCCTGGTTGAGCATGGTGGTGATGTTGTCCAGACGCTCGGCCACGGGGATCGCCTCTATCTCCTCGAGCAAGCGGTTGACGATCGGCTGCTCGCGCAGAATCAGGCTGATGTGATTGCTCAGGATCCGGATCGGGGCCTGGAAGTCCTGGGGCAGGCGTTGCGCATTCACCGCCAGTTTGTTCAAGCCCAGTACGATGTCGGCGGCCTTGTCGTCGGAGGTGACCTGGGAAAACTCCAAGGCGCTGAGCAGCAGGTCATAGGTGTCGGTGGCGATGTTATGCACCTGGATCTTGTCGAGGTCGGACAGGTCAGCCAGTTGCGCCTGAATGTCATCTTCGGCTGTGGGCAGAAACGCCAGGGAATTGCGCAACAGGGCGTTGTGCGACTTGAACTGTTCCACCAGCCGGGTCTTTTCCTGCATGGCCGTGAGAAAACTGTCGTGAGCCTCGTTCCATTGTTGCGAGTCGCTGCGCCCGTGGCCGGACTCCATGGTGTCAAAGCGTTCCCACAAACGGTTCATTTCGTTCATGGGTGAAATCAACGGATCGTAATTGTGCGAAAGCGCCACCCGGGCCTTGAGGATTTCGTTTTCCCACAACGAATCCTGTTGCTTGATCTGGCGGATCAGATCCCGGGATTCGGTATAGGCCGTCGTCTGCTCGGAACTCGATTTCAGGTACAGAAACACCAGAATCGAGGCCAGCAACACGGTGACGAGACCGAGCAACAGCAGGCTGACACGGCGTGAAACCTTCATCATGGCTTGCCCTCCCACTGGCCGGTCAGGGTCTTGAGAAACAGGATGATCAGGGTCTTGTCTTCTTCGCTGGGCATGCGCCCCAACTGATACTGGAACATCACGTCAACCGCCCGTTCGAGGGTGGGCGCCGAACCGTCATGGAAGTACGGTGCGGTCAGGGCGACATTGCGCAGACTCGGCACCTTGAACACGGCGCGATCGGCTTCGTCACCGGTCACGTTGAAGCGGCCCTGGTCGGCTACTGTCGGGTTGCCGCGATCGGCGATGTAGTCGCCGAACACGCCGAACTTCTGGAACATGTTGCCGCCAATGTTGACGCCCTGATGGCAGGCAATGCAGCCGTACTCCTTGAAACGCTGATAGCCGTATTTTTCTTCGAGGGTCAGGATATCGGTATTGCCCAGCAGGTACTGATCGAAACGGGAGCCGGGGGTCAGCAGCGTGCGCTCATAGGTGGCCAGCGCATTCTGGATATTGGCCCGGTTCACGGCATCGGGGTAGGCGGCACGAAAGCTTTGACCATAGGCTGCGTCGTCAGCGATCCGTTGCACGACCGTGTTCCAGTCGCTGCCCATTTCGTGGGGGCTGGTGATCACGACGTTGCTCTGTTCTTCCAGGGTTTCGACGCGACCGTCCCAGAACTGGCGGAAATTGAGGCTGGCGTTGAACACGGTCGGTGTGTTGACGGCGACCGGTTGTCCACCGAAACCATTGGAGAAGGCGCGGGTGTCGGCGCCGCCTTTATCCAGTTGATGGCAACTGGCGCAAGACAGCGTGTTGTTGATCGACAGCCGTGGGTCATGGAACAGCTGACGTCCCAGTTCGACCCGCTTGGGGTCTTGTGACGGGATGGCCGGCAAGGGCTTGAGCGGCTCGTCCAGTGGCGCGGCGAGGGTGTTTGCGCATAGCGCGAACAGTAGAAACAACGCCGGACGATTCATGAAACACCCCACGGACCAGGCTGAGCGGACGCCAGCAATCGGGCAAAGGCGTCCACCGGCAAGGCTTTGCTGAAGTAGTAGCCCTGACCTTCCTCACAGTGGTGGTCCTTGAGGAACGCCAATTCTTGCGCGGTCTCCACCCCTTCGGCGATGACGTTCAGGTTCAGGCTCTTGCCCAGGCTGATGATCGCGCCGACCAGCGCCGCATCGCTGCTGTCGTGACTCAGACCGCGAATGAACGACTGATCGATCTTCAGCACATCGATGGGAAACCGGCGCAGATAGCTGAGGCTGGAATAGCCGGTGCCGAAGTCGTCGATGGCCAGTCGGACGCCCAGCGCCTTCAGCCGGTTCAGCGCGCTCATCGTCGCGTCGACGTTCTGCATCAGCACGCCTTCGGTGATCTCCAGTTCCAGCAGACGGGGATCCAGTCCGGTCTGTGCCAGCACCTGCTCGATGCCCTCGACGAAGTGACGCTGACGAAAGTCGATGGCCGAGGTGTTGACCGACATGCGAATCGGCGGCAACCCCGCCTGTTGCCATTCACGGGTCTGACGACAGGCTTCGGCCAGCACCCATTTGCTCAGCGGCACGATCAGGCCGCTGTCTTCGGCCACCGGGATGAACTCCGAGGGATAGACCCAGCCATGCCCCGGTTTCTGCCAGCGCACCAGTGCCTCGGCACCGACTACCCGGCCGCTGGCCAGCTCGATTTTCGGCTGGTAGTGCAAGACGAATTCGTGGCGTTGCAGGGCCTGGCGAATACCCGACTCGATGCTTTGCTGTTCCCGGGCGCGCTGGTTCATGGCTTCGATGAAAAAGCCGATTTCGTTCGGTCCGTTTTCCTTGGCGCTGCGCATGGCCGTTTCAGCTTTCTTGATCAGCTCGATGGCCTCGAGCCCGTCATCGGGGTAGAGGCTGATGCCCAGACTGGCCGTGACGCTCACGTCATGCCCGACGATTGTCTGTGGAGCGCGGATGGCGCTCAGTAGTTTCTCGGCGATGCTGCGCGACTGCTGCGGGTGATTGATGTCGCTGAGCATCACCACGAATTCGTCGGAGCCATAACGAAAGACCGAATCCGATTCGCGCACGCAGGCGAGCAATTGCTGGCCGACCCGTTTGAGCATCTCGTCGCCCGCCGGATGGCCCAGGGCATTGTTGATGCGCTTGAAGCGATCCAGCCCGAGAAACATCACCACCAGTTGTTTGTCATGGCGCCGGCAAGCGGCCAGCGATTGAGTCAGACGGTCACCGAGCAAGGTGCTGTTGGGCAGACCCGTGAGGCTGTCGTACTGCAACAGGCGCGAGACCTTGAGTAATTCGTGCACGCGGGCCTCGATGGTCTGCTCGAGGTTGAGCATCTTCAGTGCCGCGTCCTGGGCGAGCTGCCATTTCCACGTCAGGGCATTGGCCATCTGGCGGATTTCCAGGGTGTCGAACGGCTTTTTCAGGATCAGCAACTGATCGCCGAACTCCAGCCGTTCTGCCATGGCCTCCCAGCTGTAGTCGGAATAGGCGGTGCACAGCGCAATTTGCAGATTGGGGTCCACTGCCCAGAGTTTTTCGATGGTTTCCAGGCCGTCCCAACCGGGCGGCATGCGCATGTCGGTGAAGGCGAGGGCATAGGGCCGGCCTTCGTCCAGTGCGTTTTGCACCAGTTTCAGTGCTTCCTGGCCCTGATAGGCGGAGTCGAGCTGGAACGTCAGGTGCGGCGATTGGCGGGTGCCGAACAGCGTTTGCTCAAGCGTGTTCAGATCCGCTTCACCGTGGGTGTCCGGGGTGAGGATCTTGCGAAAGTCGGCATGGATCGCCGGGGTGTCATCGACGATCAGAATGCGCCGGTTGGTCTGGGGAAAAGGTGTTTTCATCCCTCATCCTCCCTGGGCAGCGGGGCAGTCGCGTTCCCGCCCTTCAGCAGACGCGCCGCTTGTTCGGGGCTGATCGCTTCCCTGAAGCAAACGCCTTGCACGTTTTTCAGCGGTGCCGACGAGGCGAGGGCGTCATCCCGATCTGCGGGCCGGACGCCTTCGGCGCTGATGTCGATCGCCAGATCCCGGGCGAAATTGACGATCGCGCGCAGGGTATTGGCGCTGCCTTCATCCTGGGCCGCACTGTCGATCAGGGATTGGGAGAGTTTGAGGTGATTGACCCGGTAGGTTTTCAGGTAATCGAACGATGAGTATTCGGTGCCGAAATCGTCGATGGCGATCTTCACCCCTAGCTCACTCAGGCGCGGCAGCACATCGTTGTGAGTCCATTTGGTCTGGGCCAGGGTCGCTTCGGTGACATCGAAACGCAGATCCCACGGTGCCAGCTCCCAACGGGCGGTGGTGCGCAGCACGTCATAGATGAGCTCGGGCCCGCTCTTGAGTTGCGCCAGGGAAATCCTGATCGCCATCACCGGAGGCGCCACTCCCTCGTTTTGCCATTGGCGCATCTGCCAGCAGGCGTGATCCAGTATCCAGCGACCGAGCGGGATGATTGCACCGGTCTTTTCCGCTGCCGGTACAAAGGCCGACGCCGGCAGCAGACCCAGCCTGGGATGTTGCCATTTGACCTGCGCGGCCATGCCGAGAATCCTGCCGCTGTGCATGTCCACTTCCGGCGTGTAATCGAGCTTCAGTCCTCCCTGAATGAGCGCTGTCGTCAACTCTTCGGCAAGGGTAATGCGCTCGGCCACTTCCCGGGTGATTTGCTCGGAGTAGAACTGGTACTGATTGCGCCCGGTTTCCTTGGCGCGGTACAGCGCCATGTCGGCGCCGGCCAGCAGGCTGTCGGCATCCAGACTTGTGGACCGGTAGAGGCAGATGCCGATACTGACGGAGGTGTGCAAGGCATTGCCCGTCAAGTGGTAAGGCTGCGACAGTGCATCGCGGATCTTGGTGGCAACGGTGGCGGACTGGGTCGGGTCGCTGACATCCAACTGCAGGATCGCGAATTCGTCACCGCCCAGCCGCGCGACTACGTCGTTTTCCCGCACATTCGATTTGATCCGCTGCGCCACTTCCTGCAAAAGCAAATCGCCGACCGGATGGCCGAGGGTGTCGTTGATCCGCTTGAAATGGTCCAGATCCAGATAAAACACCGCAAAAGGTGCCGCGCCCCGACGCGCGGCGGCGAAGGCCTGATGCAGACGCTCGATCAGGGTGGCGCGATTGGCCAGCCCGGTGAGACCGTCGGTACGGGCCAGCAGGTTCATCTTTTCTTCGGCCAGACGGCGTTCAGTGATATCGAGAATGATCCCCTCGACTTCCAGCAGTCGGCCGTCGTGATCGCGCACCGGGATGTAGCGGTTTTCCACCCAGCGCCAGTCGCCCGCGCCTGTGCGCAGGCGAAACTCGATGGAGGCGCCCTCTGCATGGCGATCGAGCACCCGGCCCATGGCGGCATCGACACTGGGCTGATCGTCCGGGTGAATCAGCGTCTGCGCCCAAGTGGCCGACCCCACCAGATCAGCCGCGACATGCCCGTAGCGGGTGATGTTGTGGGAGATGTACATCAGCGGAAACGACGGTTCGCCGCGCAACCGGTAGAGGATGGTCGGACTGTTCTGCACGATGATGTTGGCGTCGGACAGTTCCCGGGTACGCGCCTGAACCGCCTGCTCCAGCAGGTTCATCTTCATGGCGGCGTCTTCGGTCATCTGCCACTTGACCGTCAGGGCACTGGCCAGCTGCCGGATCTCGATCGCATCGAAGGGTTTTTTCAGGATCAGCAGGCGATCGGTCAGGGCCAGCCGCTGGTCAATGTCCTCCCAGGAGTAATCGGAATAAGCGGTACACAGGGCCACTTGCAGCTTGGGGTCGACCTGCCACAGTCGCTCGATGGTTTCCAGGCCATCCCAGCCCGGCGGCATGCGCATGTCGATGAAGGCCATGGCGTAGGGACGCCCCGCGGCCAGTGCGGCTTCGACCTTGTCCAGCGCTTCGCGGCCCTGATAGGCCGAGTCCAGCTCGAAAGGATCCCTGGGGGCGGCGGGAGCGGAGGTCGGATCGCCGAACAGCAGGTTTTCGGTTTCGTCCAGACTGTCGTCTGTAACTGTGGCCGACTTGAGGATTTTCGCGAAATCCTCATGGATCGACGCGGTATCGTCGACGATCAGCACACGACGGTTGATAGGGCTGGGTTGCGCACTCATGACGCAATACCCGCCTGTACACGCACATTCGTCATCGGGAGCATCCCTTTCCCCTCATCCCATGCCTGCGCGCAGGCCGATGGTGTCGTCCCGCCACTTGAGCATAGTTGCAGGGACGCAACTTCGCCTGTCGCGGTGTAACAGAGGATTTACACGGCCCCGGCGAAAATCATCTAGCCTTTGGTTCAGGCGCGGGCAAGCGGGGAGGTCTGTCGGCGCATCAGTCATGTCCAACGTTTTTCACGAGGCTTCGCCATGGAAGAGCCGTCCGCCCCGATTTCGCCGCCCCGGCCCAAAGTGCTGCTGGTCGATGACGAGGAACCGATCCTCAACAGCCTGCGCCGTCTGCTGCGCGGCCAGCCTTATGACGTGTTGCTGGCCACCAGCGGTGCCCAGGCTCTGGAAATCCTTGAGCAGCAACCGGTGAATCTGGTGATGAGCGATGCGCGCATGCCCAACATGGATGGCGCCACGCTGCTGGCTCGCGTTCATGAGCTGTACCCGGCGACCGCGCGGATCATGCTCACCGGCTACGCCGACCCTTCGGCGATCATCAAGGCCATCAACGAAGGGCAGATCCACCGTTACATCAGCAAACCCTGGAACGACGAGGAAATGCTCCTGACCTTGCGTCAGGCCCTCGAGCATCAGCATCTGGCACGCGAGCGCGAACGTCTGGAAAAACTGACGCGAGTGCAAAACGAACAATTGAAATTGCTCAACAGCACCCTGGAAAAACACGTTGCCGCCCGTACCGCCGAACTGCAGCAGACCGCCGACATGCTCGACCTGGCCTACGAGGAGCTCAAACACAGTTATGTGACCGGCACCGAAGTGTTCTCGCTGCTGGCGAATTTGCGTCTGCCGCCGGCCAAGCAGACCAACCGGCAGATCATCGAGCTGGTACGCGGCTACTGCAAGGTTCATCGGCTGGACGAAGCCGCCAGCCGCGACCTGACCATGGCGGCGGCGCTCTACAACATCGGCAAACTGAGCTGGACTGACAGCATGATGACCACGCCCTCGGACCTGCTGCACTCCACAGAGCGCGACCGCTACCGTGCCTATCCGAAACAGAGCGAATCGCTATTGATGACCCTCGACCCGATGAAGGACGCGGCGCGGCTGATCCTGCACCATCAGGAACACTGGGACGGCACAGGCTTCCCGGACCGGCTCAAGGGCGAGGCCATTCCCCTGGGCTCGCGGCTGTTGAAACTGGCGGTGGATTTCGTCGAGTTGCAGCGCGGGCTGATTCTCGAACGGCAGATGAACAGCGATGAAGCGCTGTTGTACCTGCGCCAGTACGCCGGCAAAGTCTATGATCCTGAGCTGATCGAGGACTTCGTCAAGGTGTGTGCGACGGTCAGCGATATCACGCTGATCGATCCGAGCGTCAGGGTGCTGGGCACCCGGGAGCTGGCAGCGGGGATGATCCTGGCGCGCAATCTCAACGCCGACAACGGCATGTTGCTGCTCAATGCCGGCAAGGTGCTGAGTGCTTTGCTGGTGGACAAACTGATCAGTTTCGAAGCCATGGAGGGCGCTAAATACAAGGTGTTCGTGAAAGTGCCGGAGGAGGGGGAGAGCGTGCTTCTGGCCCAGGGATGATGACGCTGACGCGACCGGCATGGGATCCTTGCGGTTTTTCTCAAGGCCGGTGGCTGCCCCATGACCTCTGTATTCGCTGTTTCCCCTCGCATCATTCGTATTGCCGCCGCGCTGCTGCTCAACTCCGCCGGCCAGACCCTGCTGGTGCGCAAGCGCAACACCACGGCGTTCATGCAACCGGGCGGCAAGATCGAGGCCCACGAGCTGCCGGTGCATGCGCTGGCCCGTGAGCTGGAAGAAGAGCTGGGGCTGGTGATCGATCCGGTGCAGGCGAGCTTTCTCGGCCAGTTCTCGGCACCCGCCGCCAACGAGCCGGGATTCGTCGTGCAGGCCGAGATCTTTCAGCTGACCATCGACGCCAAGGTGTCTCCAGCCGCCGAGATCGAAGAGGTGATCTGGATTGATCCTGCCACCGACGGCGATGTGGTTCTCGCCCCATTGACACGCGACCTGATCCTGCCGTTTTATCGAGCCTCGCTGACCGCGATCGCCTGATCATTCGTGCAAAGGACTTCGTCATGATCCCGCTTCAAGACCTGCTGATTTTTGCCGCCGCCGCCCTGCTGATGGTACTGACGCCGGGGCCGAACATGATCTACCTGATCTCGCGTTCGATCTGTCAGGGACGCCGTGCCGGGGTGACTTCGCTGCTCGGCGTGGTGGCGGGGTTCTTTGTGCATCTGTTCGCGGCGGCTGCCGGTTTGACTGCGGTGTTTCTCGCGGTGCCGATGGCCTATGAAGTGTTGAAATGGGCCGGTGCGCTGTACCTGTTGTGGCTGGCCTGGCAGGCGGTGAAGCCCGGCGCCCGTTCGCCATTCGAGGCGCAGCAACTGCCGGCGGATTCGTCGCGCAAACTGATCACCATGGGCTTTCTAACCAGCGCCCTGAACCCGAAAATCGCGGTGTTCTACCTCTCGGTATTTCCGCAGTTCATTACCCCGGAACACGGCTCGGTGTTCACTCAAAGCATCATTCTCGGCCTGACCCAGATCAGCGTCAGTTTCAGCGTCAATCTGTTGATCGCGCTGTTCGCGGCGGGCATCGCTTCGTGGTTCGTCAGCAATCCGACCTGGCTGGCGGCGCAGCGTTATTTCATGGGGTTTGTGCTCGGCGGTCTGGCCGTACGGCTGATGCTTGAACAACGCCGCTCGGCTTGAGCATGTGGATCGAGCGGCTGGACGCCAGTCATGCGCTCGCTTATCGCGAACTGATGCTGGAAGCCTATGACCGGCATCCGCAGGCGTTCACCTCCAGCGTGCGCGAGCGCGCAGTGATGCCGCTGAGCTGGTGGGAATCACGCCTGACCAGCAAGCTCGACGCGGTGTTCGGCGCGTTCGAGGACGGCCGGCTGGCGGGCATCGTCGGCCTGGCGTTTGAGCCTCGTGAGAAGGCCCGGCACAAGGCAACGGTGTTCGGCATGTATGTGTCGGCCGAGTATCGCCAGCGCGGTCTGGGTTTGAAACTGATGGAGGCGGTGCTGGGTGAAGCGCAGCAGCATCCGGCGCTGAAAGTCATTCAACTGACCGTCACCGCCGGCAATGACGCGGCGTTCAAGTTGTACCAGCGCTGCGGCTTCATCCAGTTCGGCCTCGAACCGATGGCGGTGCGGGTCGGCGAGGACTACTTCGACAAGATCCACATGTGGTGCGCGCCTTTCGTGCCAACCGCCAGCCTCAACGAACCGCGCTGACCCCATCCAGGGTCGAGAACGAAGTGTCCTTGGCCGTCAGCAGGAAGTCGCGCATGTACGGCGCATCCAGCATGTCGGCGCGGATCGCTGCGTACAGCGTGGCAAACAGACCTTTCTCGCCCAGCCGCTTGCCCTTCACGTAACCCCGCGAGCTGTATTCATGCAGCGCCCAGTGCGGCATGCCGCACACGCCACGGCCGCTGGCCACCAGCTGCATCATCATCACCGTCAGCTCCGAGGTGCGTACCTGCGCCGGTTCGATGTCGGCCGGTTCGAGGAAACGGGTGAAGATGTCCAGGCGATCGCGTTCGACCGGGTAGGTGATCAGGGTTTCGGTCAGCAGGTCTTCGGGAACGATGTACGGTTTGCTTGCCAGCACGTGCTGATTGGCGACCGCGAGCATGGCTTCGTAGGTGAACAGCGGCACGTAGGTGATGCCGGCGATTTCCAGCGGGTCGGACGTCACCACCAGATCCAGATCGCCCCGGGCCAGCGCCGGCAGCGGTGCAAACGAGAAACCCGAAGCGAGGTCGAGTTCGACTTCCGGCCAGGCATCGCGGAACTGATCGATGGTCGGCATCAGCCACTGGAAGCAGCTGTGGCATTCGATGGCCATGTGCAGACGTCCGGCAGTGCCACCGGCCAGACGCCCAATGTCACGTTCGGCGGCACGCAGCAGCGGCAGGGTCGCGTCGGCCAGTTGCAACAGGCGCAGGCCGGCGCTGGTGAAGCGCACCGGTTTGGTCTTGCGCACGAACAACGGCATGCCCATGCGCTCTTCCAGCTCCTTGAACTGGTGGGACAGCGCCGACTGGGTCAGGTGCAGGCGGTCGGCTGCATCGACCAGGCTGTCGGCTTCACGCAGGGCATGCAGGGTTTTCAGGTGACGGATCTCAAGCACTGCAGGCTCCATGAGGAAAATTTGTGATCAACACGAAAAGGTTGAGTTTGTCTCATGTTGCCCTGGCTGTCGACAATGGCGCCATCTTTTACGCAATGGAGAACACTCGACATGGCCGTGGCACACACCCTGGGTTTCCCGCGCATCGGCGCCGACCGCGAACTGAAAAAAGCCCTCGAAGCCTGTTGGAAAGGTGATCTTGATCAGGCCGCCCTGAATCAGGTCGGCCGCGAACTGCGCGCCAGACACTGGCAACTGCAGAAGGACGCCGGCATCGACTTGCTGCCGGTCGGCGACTTCGCCTGGTACGACCAGGTGCTGACCCACTCGCTGACCTTCGGTGTGATCCCTGAGCGCTTCGACGCTGTGCGCGACGAGCGCGGCCTGCCGACCCTCGACACCTTGTTTGCCATGGCCCGTGGCGCCACGTCGTCCTGCTGCGGCGGTGAGCACGGCAAGACTCAATACGCCCAAGAGCTGACCAAGTGGTTTGACACCAACTACCACTACCTGGTCCCGGAGTTCAGCGCCGACCAGCAGTTCAAGCTGAGCTGGGAACAGCTGTTCGATGAAGTCGAAGAGGCCAAAGCCCTCGGTCACAACGTCAAACCGGTGATCATCGGCCCGCTGACCTACCTGTGGCTGGGCAAGGCGAAAGGCAACGACTTCGACAAGCTCGATCTGCTCGAGCGCCTGCTGCCGGTGTACAACCAAATCCTCGGTCGTCTCGCGGCACAGGGCGTGGAGTGGGTGCAGATCGATGAGCCGATCCTCACCCTCGACCTGCCGCAAGCCTGGAAAAGCGCTTTCGAACGCGCCTATCACATCCTTCAGTACTCGCCATTGAAGAAACTGGTGGCGACCTATTTCAGTGGCCTGCAAGACAACCTTGGTCTGGCCGTCGGCCTGCCGGTACAAGGTCTGCACATCGACGCCGTGCGGGCGCCGGATCAGCTCGGTCAGGTGCTGGATCGTCTGCCGACCTACAAGATTCTCTCGGTCGGCCTGGTCAACGGGCGCAACGTCTGGCGCTGCGAACTGGAGCAGGCGCTGGCGCAACTGCAACCGGCGCAGGAGCGTTTCGGCGACAACCTGTGGGTCAGCAGTTCCTGCTCGTTGCTGCACAGCCCGGTGGATGTCGAGCGTGAAGACAAGCTCGATCCGGAACTGAAAAGCTGGCTGGCGTTCGCCGTGCAGAAGTGCAGCGAAATCTCGGTGTTGCGTGATGCGCTGAACGACCCGCAAGCGCCGAACGTGCAAAGCGCACTGGCCGCAAGCCGCGCCATTCAGCAAAGCCGCGCCCGTTCGCCGCGCATTCACAAGGCCGAAGTTCAAGCGCGGATCGAGGCGATCAACGCCAGCGACAGCCAGCGTCATTCGCCGTTCGCCAAACGCATCGCCGCGCAACAGGCTCGCTTGAAGTTGCCGACGTTCCCGACCACCACCATCGGCTCGTTCCCGCAGACCGGTTCGATCCGCCTGGCCCGTCAGGCGTACAAGCAGGGCAAGCTGTCGGCCAACGATTACCACGATGCCATGCGCAGCGAAATCCGCCACGCGGTGCAGGTGCAGGAACGCCTGGGCCTGGATGTGCTGGTGCACGGTGAAGCCGAGCGCAACGACATGGTCGAGTACTTCGCCGAACAGCTAGACGGTTACTTGCTCACCCGCTTCGGCTGGGTGCAGAGCTATGGCTCGCGCTGTGTGAAACCGGCGGTGATTTATGGCGATCTGTCCCGTCCTAACGCCATGACCGTGGACTGGATCACTTATGCCCAAGGCCTGACCGACAAGGTCATGAAAGGCATGCTGACCGGTCCGGTGACCATGCTGATGTGGTCGTTCCCGCGCGAAGACGTGTCGCGCAAAGTCCAGGCGCAACAACTGGCGCTGGCTCTGCGGGACGAAGTGGTGGACCTGGAAAACGCCGGGATCAGGATCGTGCAGATCGACGAAGCCGCGTTCCGGGAAGGCCTGCCGCTGCGCCGTGAACAATGGCAGGAATACCTCGACTGGGCCGTGGAGGCGTTCCGCCTGACAGCCTCGGGGGTGAAGGATGAAACGCAGATTCATACCCACATGTGCTACAGCGAATTCAATGACGTGATCAAGGCGATCGCCGACATGGACGCCGACGTCATCACCATCGAAACCTCGCGTTCGGACATGGAATTGCTCGAGGCTTTCGAAGCGTTCGACTACCCGAACGACATCGGCCCGGGTGTCTACGACATCCACTCGCCGCGGGTGCCGGACACTGCCGAGATGGTCAAGTTGATGAGCAAAGCGGTAAAACGGATTCCGGCCCAGCGCCTGTGGGTCAACCCCGACTGCGGGCTGAAAACCCGGGCCTGGCCGGAGACCGAAGCAGCACTGGTCAACATGGTCGCGGCGGCGCGGCAGTTGCGCAGTCAGTTGGCGTAACACGCAAGAGACAGGGAGCGGCGAACCGCTCCCCGGGTCGTGTCAAAGCGCTTCGAACCAGGGCAGCACTGGCGAACGCTTGCCGATGTCGGCGTAGGGCAACGTTTGATCGTCAGCGTGGGTTTTGCCACGGTGTTCAGGCAGTTTCAAATGGGCTTTTTCGAAGTCGCCGAACGCTGGCCTGGCTTTGCTGTAGTGAAAATGTGCATACCACAACAGCCGGGGCGGCTGGAGGCTCAGATCGCGAATTTCGTATTCCTGCAGGTAATCTGGCCGGCCGTCGGTGCGATTGCGCAGTTGCTTCATCAGCGCGACCTTGCGGACCTCCACGGCATTTTGTTGCAGCAGATCTTCGAGCATGCCATCGGTGGGGCTTCGGCTGGCAAGGGTCTGCCGGGTGCGCATTTGCCGTCCTTGAATACGCATTCGGGCCGCCATGGCGTTCAGTTCTGCGATCACCGGATGTCCGGCGGACAGGGCTTCGATATCTTTGGCCCGGCGCGACAAGTCATTGGCTTCACTGACCATCATGTGTTCCAGATCCACCGGGAGCATGTCGTGTTCGGCATAGGTCTGCACCTTTGCCTGATAGGCCGGTTGTCCATCAAGCCGCTTGCGCGCATCGGCCAGCAGTGACGGCAGATGGCGGGGCGCCGGCGGCAGTGTTTGTGGCTGTGGAGTCACCTGGCGATACCGGCCGTTGGTTGCCTGCTCCCAGACTTGCTGCCCGGCTTTGCCGTGGTTCAGGACAAATTGCCGTTTGCGGGTTCTGAGTTCCCAGTTCTCCACCCCGATCAGCCACTGATCGTTTTCGGTCCGGAAGATTTTCTTGTCGCGCTGCCCGCCAGGGCGAGCGGGTACCGGAAGGTCGATGGCCTTTCTGGCACGCTCGGCCATGGCTTCCACGCCGGCCATCAACGGTTCGAACTCTTCCATATGAAAGTACTGGGGGTAACTGGCGGTCCACTGGTTCATTTCCCGGCGGTATTTTGCATAGGTGTCGAGGCAGTCAGTCAGTATCTGCATGCGCTGCGCCCGCGTGGCGCTGACTTCCGAAAGACTGAACTGAGTGAACAGGGCTCGGTCCATGTCGGCCCGCAATTGCCAGGCACTTTGTTGCAGATAACGCCAGGAGATATCGCCGGTGTGTTCGAAGTTCTGCACTGTCTCCAGGCGTTGCGAAGTCTTGACGTACCCGAGATTGAAATCGGTCATGCGTCGGTTCATGTCATCGACCACCGCCCTCAGTCTGGCCCTGTCCGTTTGCACGGTGATGAGGCTGTACCAACGGTTGAGATCGCTCATGAATCCTTCGACGTCCTCGATAGCGCTGATGATCTCGAGACGGGTCCGGTGCATGTCCTGACGCTGTCTCCAGCGCGCGTCGATCGACTCCGCCGGCAGCGCATCGAGGGCCTCATGCTGTGCATCGAGGTCATCCAGTCTTTTCCTGATGCGCTGGTTGGTGATCAGCGCGCGGTGTTTGAGGCGGTCGGTGATCAGTTTGGCGTCGCGGCTCTGTATATCCAGCAAGGCACGCAGCTTGTTGCCGTGGGAAAGGGGACGCAGCTCGGCCACTGTCTGAAACTGACGCTTGGCCAAGGCAATGTCATCCCGGCAGCATTTTTCTGCGGCCAGTCTGAACAGCAGATTATCGGGGTTCTGATAGTGGGTATTGATCACCACATCGCTTCTTCGGACCTGGGCGTCGATGCGGTTGCTCAAGCTGTCACATTCAAGGGTCAGCCGATGGTGCAACCGATAAGCGCGGTCGACCCACCGGCGCGGCAGGCGGTTGCGGATGGCTTGCGGCCAGACCGTATCGAGGGTGTCGGCGATGTACCCCAGCACATTGCCGCCACCGAGTCCCCCGCCCTCGAACGTGGTGCCGTAGACACCGAACCAGGTATCCCACTCACCTGCCTCGTTCAGGGCGATGGGTTGTTTATAGGTCTTGCGGGGGGTGCCGCTCAAACGCCAGTTGCGTGAATCACGACTCCATTCGACCTTGTAGACCCTGCCCTGGCGGACGATGAAATTCCCGTCGGCATGCCGGTAAATGTTTCGCCACACGCCACTGTCGACCGGTTGCACACCGGCCAGCGAGAGCGGGTTCTCATATTCGTATCCGGCGAATCGTTCGACGATGCGGCGCGTCTGGGTTTGATTGCGCAACGTCAGCGCTGCTGAGTCTGTCGCCAGGTTCCGAAGCAGGCGGGTGCGGGTCGCCGAACGGGCTTTGAGGCTCGCGCCGGCGCCGGGCAAAAGATCGATGGCGGCATCGATCAGGCACAGCAGTAGCGATTCGACCTCGGCCAGCCCATCGCCGACCTTGCCCCGCAGAAACGCCGCGACGGCCTGATTGCCGGCGATCCAGGCGTCATACAGCGCAATTGCCGTACCCACGAAGGGCACCAGCCCCAAGGCCATTTTCAGGTAGTTGAATACTCGGGGACCATTGAGGGCATAGCGCTCTTGGTACAGCGCTTCATTTGAGCGCGAGGTGCCGCGATGGGCCTCGATCAGGCGACCCATGTGGGCATCGAGCAGATGCGCAGCGAGCGATGTGGTGGGTGGCCATTTCAGTCCGACGCCGATCATGCCGTCAAAGCGTTTATCCACTGCTTCAGCGATACGTTTTTCGTGGGCTCGGACGCTGCCCTGCAAGGCGCGGCCGGCGAGATAGCGGATCATCGTGTCCTGGCTGCAGCGATGGAACAGATCCTTGCGAGCCGCTTCGAGGCTGTCGTAACCACGCAGGAATCGACCGTCGGGCGCGTCCGGCAGGTACAGCAATGTCGTGCCGCCTGCCTGTTCTTCGATAAAGGTCACGCCGGACAGCGTAGCGGGCCCTTCGCCCGGTGTGTCCGGACCACCGGCGGACAGTAACGCCGGGCGCAGCACAATACGTCGATCACCATGGTTCCAGGCTTCGTCGGTGTCGGCATCGATGGCCGTATCGAAGATCTGCAACGCAGATTGGTCGATCTGATGTTGCAGCCATGCGCATCGACCTTGCAGCCTGAGCATCAGGCGCCAGGGTTCGAGCAGGCATTCGCGCCGATGATCCCGCCGGAACGGCGGCTCGTCGGTCGCGCCTTTGAAGGTGCAGTAGATCAGTTGCTCGTAGGCCTTGGGCAGATCCAGCTCCGGCAGCAGCTTGCGCAGATAGGGAAGGGTGATCCCCTCAAGCAGGACGGAGCGTTCGCGGTCGTCGCTGGCACTGACTTCGACCTGCATGAAGTCCAGGCGCATCAGCAAGGGTTCCAGATTCATCGACGGTGTATTGTCGATGTTGAGCTGCGCCAGGGTCTCCAGCGACAGGCTGCTGCGAGTGGCGCTGGGTATCGCCACCAGCTTCTGAGGTGTGCCGGGGGCGCCGGGCGCGTTGAATGTCTGTTTCTGCAGTGCCACCGAATCCGGCAGGTTCAGTTGCACCGAAAAATGCCCTTCAAGGGAAAAGTCCCGACGCAGCCGTTCCTGCAGACGCTGGCGGGTGAAATCCTCACGAGGCGGCAACGTGACGGCCAGCAAAGCGTGACTGCGGTTCATCGCAACGATCCAGGCCTGGATCAGTTCCTTGAGGGGGCGTTGTTCGGTTTGCGGCAGATTGCGCAGCCAGTCGGGCAACTGTGTGGCGAGGGTGGCGCTGCGTTGCTGATCCAGTCGAAAGTCCATGGCCAGCCGTCGGGCTGCGTGGATTGGCACTTGTAGAAGGGCAAGCGTCTGGCTGCGCAGGTGTTGCAGCTCATCTGCACGCTGTCGTGCCTGCGAGGGTTCGCTGTTGCGTTGGCGAATGGTAGCCGCCCGGGTTTCGAACTCGCCGGTCAGCTGATTCAACGCGTATTGCAGCGGATCGCCTGAGAGGGGTGTCAACGCCAGCGCCGGGCTGTCTGCATTTGCATGCACCTTGAACAACTGCTGTTCCAGGGCCTGGCGATCGGCGAACCGTTGCAGTCCGCCGCCGCTGCCGGGCCAGTAGAGCATCAGGCTTTGCGCGTGGTCTGGCGGGCGCTGCCCGCGCATCAGCACGAACGCGCCGTTGATCTCTTGATGGTTGATCGTGGTCCTGTTTTCCTCGGACTCGGTCAGCGACAGAGTGAGGCTGGCTGCTACAAATTCGCTATCGGCGCTGTCGGCTGTGCCAAGCATTGCTGTGAGCAGGTGATGTTCTTCAACGCTGATCTGATTCAGCGCCCTTTGCATTTGCGCTTCGGCAATCAGCCCTTGTCTGTGGGCGTTGTACAGCGCGGTGAACTGCCGATTGAACGTGGGGATGTCCAACGTTCGCTCGCGCTCGAGCAGTGCCCGCGCGGCGAGGTCGGCGGCTTGCTCGGCGTTTTCCTGCATCGTTTGCAGCGCTCTGAACGATCGCAGGGCTTCATCATCCGCCAATGACTCCAGTGCATCGAACGCTCGCTTGACGGCAACCTGTCGCAGGGACCAGGGCACATCGGCCTGCAGGTTGCCGAACAGTGACGGTTCATCTTCGCTCTCCGGCGTTGGGGCCGGGCTGTCCAGGCCGGGAGGCGCACTGAACGTGGCGAGGTTGCGCTGTCGGTCGATCCGCTCGGCGACGTCCAGCGAGCGAGGACCGTGTTCGGCCAGATTGCGTTTGCCGTCCGATCCGTTGCGCAACGCAGCGACTTGGGTCATTTGCTGCTGCGACAGCCACTCGTTGAAGACCATCGTCAGTGAGCGGCCGACCGCGGCATATTCGACCTGGAGGTTCTCGACCGGCAGTCCGGCGGGCACGAATGGCGGCTGCGCCAGCCAGGTCTGCACATCACTGCGTCGGGCGAAGGCCTGGATCGCATCCGCCTGGTCGGGCACGTACAGCAAGTGCGCAGCGTCGTCTGCGCGACTGATGACCCAGGCGGCCGCCGGTCTGACCCGCACGCCGTTGTGCAGTCGCAGGGTCGGCAGTTCGATGCGCAGGGTATCGTCCGAAGCGCTGCGTGTTTGCGCCCCGTCCATCAGCGCCCACAGGGGTTCCAGCTGTTCAGCCGTTACCGTGCGCCGGGCAAAGGCCATTTGTGCGGCGGCCTCGACATGTCCCCGATACAGACGATCGGCCTGATCCCGGCGGGACAGCGGCGTGCTAGGCGCTCGGGAGCTCCAGTAAGCCTGCCAGCGCTCATCGAGCGCCAGTGCCGGTTCGAGAGCCTTGATTTGTTCAAGCAATTGCGACGGGGTGAGTGTCGACAGGGCGTGGGCGCTGTTCACACCGGTCATCCGGCATCGGTTGTCGAGCCATTCTTCCAGTCGCGGATGCTGGACGACGAAGGCGCAGGCTGCCGTGAGACTGACAAAACGCTGCGCATGCCTGTTGGTCGGGTGAAACAGCAAGCCGCACTGCTGACCGTCCAGCCCCAGTTTCTCGTGGAGCAAGCGGTCGAGGGTATCGCGTACCGAGGGCGCGCTGGCGCACAGTTGGCGCAGCCCTTCGCTGCATGTCCGCCGACGGATTGCCGCGCTTTGCAGCAGGCTTTCATCGACAGAGACGGGCAGACGGGGGAACTCGTGCAGCAGGTTCAGCGGGGCAGGGAGATTTTCTAAAAAGGATCGTTCGACCATGGCGACAAGCTCAGACAAAGAGCGGCGGATCCGCTCATTCAGGCGTCATTCAAGAGCAATGGTCAGGGAGCGGGTGGTGCATGGTTATCGGGTCCAGCCGACCGCTCGGCACTCTTCATCAAACTGTCATCGAACTGTGGCAGCGCGCTTGAACAAACTTCATCAGACTCGCGCTCTACTGGGGTTCTGCGTTTCGGTGTTTTTCATGTTCAAGGGATTTTTTGCAGTCGCGGCGTTGTTGGCCGCGGTTTTTTTAGTTCCGGCGTCCTATGCGGCGTCGCGTTGCGACGTCAATGTACCGACCGAACGGGTCGATCTGGAGCAGGTGAGCCTGGCGTACCAGAGCATCGGCCGTGCGTCGGATCCGGCGCTGCTGCTGGTGATGGGGCTGGGCGGACAGTTGATCCACTGGCCGGATGAAGTGCTGGTCGCGCTGTGTCAGCAGGGGTTCCGGGTGATCCGCTATGACAACCGCGATGTCGGTCTTTCGACCTGGCGCCAGGCGCCGGCCGACGCCAACCTGACCTTTGAAGTGCTGCGCTACAAACTCGGCCTGCCGGTGGCGGCGCCTTACAGCCTGACCGACATGGCCGACGATGCGCTGGGCCTGATGGACGCGCTGCACGTCGAGCAATTCCACGTGCTCGGCGCGAGCATGGGCGGGATGATCGCTCAGCACATGGCGGCGATGGCCCCGCAACGGGTCGAGAGCCTGACGCTGATCATGACCAGCTCCGGCGCCGAAGGGCTGCCGGCGCCGAGCGCGGCGTTGGTGCAGTTGTTGTCACGGCGCGGTGCTCCCAATCGCCAGATCGCCTTGGAGCAACAGGCGGATCTGCTGGCGGCGCTGGGCAGTCCGACGGTCACTGATGATCGCCAGATGTTGCTGCATCAGGCGGCGCTGTCCTATGACCGGGCGTTCAACCCTGAAGGCGTGAAGCGCCAGATCATGGCGATCCTCGCCGAACCGAGTCGGGTGGCGTTGCTCAATCAACTGCGCGTCCCGACCCTGGTGGTGCATGGCACGGCGGATCCGCTGCTGCCGGTGATGCACGGCGTGCACCTGGCGGCGCACATTCGTGGCAGTCAGTTGCGACTGATTCCGGGGCTGGCGCACCGTTTTCAGGAAGCGTTCAAGGAGCCGTTGCTGGCGGCGGTGTTGCCGTATTTGCGCGAGCATCGCGAAGACACGTCGCACTGGGCGCAGATTTTAGGCTCGGGATCTGATTTTCTCTGAATGTAGATCGTTAGTTTTATTTCTATAATTTTAGAAAGTTAGTTGGATTTGCTCTTAGCAAGGGTTTCTTATTTCATTTTTATCTTGCGAACTGTTATTTCTGACAGTGGCGTGCTTGTGGTTGTCCGTTTATTTTTATATTGCGATGACGCATTGGTTTTATAAGGAAAGTGACATGAGAAATGGAAAGTTGTGGATGCTGGTGTTGTTTTTGCTGCAGGTAATATCGGGTCACGCTTATGCCATGACGGAGGATGAAATGGAAGAGGCGTATTGGGCTGATCCCGGAAAGTTTGATGCGGCCGCAGCAGCGTGGGATGAAGCTAGAAAGCCAAAACCACCAAATGCGTGTGAGACTGCCTGGAATAATAACACTGCTAATCATAGTTGCCTGACACATACGATTGCGGTTGAGCCAAATGGCAAATGCACTTTTGACTCAATTACGTGCAAGGATGGTGGGACTAATCCGACTAGTAATTGGACAGGCAACACAATTAGTGAAGCTCTTTCGGTAGTGCATGTGAATTCTTCTACCACCTATCTGGATTTAACAACTACACCCGAAATAGTTGGTCATTTGAACAACTGCCATGGGGCCCTTACAACTAGTCAATGTAAATAGCTGGACTCACGGTAAACGGTAAACGGTGACGAGCGTGATTTTTTATGCATGCAGCCGCACCCACACCGACACCAGCACCGTCGCCGCCATCAGCCACGCCACTGCCGCGACCGCCAGCGAAGCTTCGAGGCGCATGCGGTCGACCATCACGTACAGCGTCGCCAGATAGACGAAGTACGGAATGATCGACCACATGCCGAAGACGATGGTGGTCTTCAGGTCGTCGATCGAACGGCCCTTGCCGACGATGTAGTGGGCGATCAGGGCGAAGGTCGGGAACAGCGGCACCAGCCCGGCAATGTAGTAGTTTTTGGTCTTGGCCAGCATGGCGAGGATCACCACCACGGCCGCACCGAGCATTGCCTTGAAAATCAGATCCACGTTGTTCTCGCTTAATGGCTCAGGCCGTATTTTTTCACTTTGTCGAACAGCGTGGTCTTGGCCATGCCCAGTTCCAGGCTGGCCTGGGTCAGGTTGCCGCCGCTGCGTTGCAGGGCGTCGCTGAGCAGGTTGCGTTCGAACGCTTCCACCGCTTCGGCGAACGCCAGGCCCTGACCTGCGCTGCCCGCGCCGGTTTTCTTGAACGCCGGCAAACCGAGGGCAAAACGCTCGGCGACGTTGCGCAGTTCGCGCACGTTGCCCGGCCAGTCGTGGCTCATCAGGCTCGACAACGTCTGGTTGTCCAGCTCCGGCAGCGCCCGGTCGAAACGCAGGGCCGATTGCTGGGTGAAGTGTTCGAACAGTTGCAGGATGTCTTCGCGGCGTTCGCGCAGGGGCGGCAGTTCCAGCGTCACCACGTTGAGGCGGTAGTACAAGTCACTGCGAAATTCCCCGGCCTTGCTCGACTCGTCGAGGTCGGACTTGGTGGCCGCAATCACCCGGCAATCCACCGCCACGCTCTGGTTCGAGCCGAGGCGTTCGAGGGTGCGCTCCTGCAATACCCGCAGCAGTTTGATCTGCAACGGCAGCGGCATGCTTTCCACTTCGTCGAGGAAGAGCGTGCCGCCGTCGGCGTGCTCGATCTTGCCGATCCGCCGCTTGCCGGCGCCGGTGAAGGCGTTGGCTTCGTGACCGAAGATTTCGCTTTCGAACAGGTTTTCCGGCAGACCGCCGCAGTTCAGCGCGACGAACTGTTTGGTGTGGCGTCGGCTGAAATCGTGCAGGCAGCGGGCGACCAGTTCCTTGCCGGTGCCGGTCTCGCCTTCGATCAATACGTTGGCCGAGGTGTCGGCGACGTTGGCGATCAGTTCGCGCAGGTTCTGCATGGCCGGCGAACGCCCGATGATCCGCCCTTCAAGGGAATCGCGTTCGGCCAGTTGCCGGCGCAGGGACGAGACTTCGCGATTGAGGCTGCGTTGCTCCAGCGCACGACGGGCCACGTCCACCAGTCGTTCAGGGGAGAACGGTTTTTCCATGAAGTCGTAGGCGCCTTTCTGCATCGCGCCGACGGCCATGGAGATGTCGCCGTGGCCGGTGATCAGCACCACCGGCAGGCTGCGGTCGCGTTGCTTGAGCCGGGTCAGCAGTTCCAGGCCGTCGATGCCCGGCAGGCGAATGTCGCTGATGACGATCCCGGCGAAGTTGTCGCCGACCTGCTCCAGCGCTTCTTCGGCACTGCCCACGCCGATGCAGGGGATGTCTTCGAGGGTCAGCGCCTGCTGGCAGCCGAGCAGGACATGGGGGTCGTCTTCGACGATCAATACACTGAGGTCGTTGTTCATATTGGCTCGGCAGGAGTAGGGCTTACCAACGGTAAACTGAGGACGAAAGTGGTACCACCGCTGGCCGGGTGCTCGACACCCAGATGCCCGCCGGTGGCGGCGGCGAGGCTGGCCGACAGGGTCAGGCCGAGGCCCAGGCCCTGTTCGCCGGGTTTGGTGGTGAAGAACGGTTCGAAAAGGTGCTTGCGCGCTTCGGCGTCGATGCCGTGGCC
Source organism: Pseudomonas sp. lyk4-R2A-10 (assembly GCF_030209075.1). Classification (NCBI taxonomy): domain Bacteria; kingdom Pseudomonadati; phylum Pseudomonadota; class Gammaproteobacteria; order Pseudomonadales; family Pseudomonadaceae; genus Pseudomonas; species Pseudomonas sp. lyk4-R2A-10. The sequence goes on from NZ_JARVSR010000001.1 coordinate 185,483, forward strand.
GTTGTCGCGCACTCGCAGGCGATATTTGCCGTTGAATTCTTCACCTTCGAGCCACAGTTCCGGCAGCGGTTGCGCCTGCATGGCGTCGAGGGCGTTGCCGATCAGGTTGACCAGAATCTGTTCCAGGCGGGTCTGGTCGATCTGCACCTGCGCATCGTCGAATTGCCGATGCAATTGCAGTGAAGCACTTTCAACTCGGGCGCCGAGCACTTGCAGCGCAGCATCCACCGCTTTGCCGAGGCTGGCGCGGCCCTTGTCGTCACCGCGCCGGGCGAAGGAGCGCAGGCTGGCGGTGATCCGGCCCATGCGGTCGATCAGGTCGTTGATGGTCTTGAGGTTGGTGCTGGCGACATCGAGCTGGCCGCGCTCGAGGAAGCGAATGGTGTTGCCCGACAGCGTGCGCATCGCCGCCAGCGGCTGGTTCAGTTCGTGGGCGATGCTGGTGGACATCTGGCCGATGGCCGCGAGTTTGCCGGCCTGCACCAGTTCGTCCTGGGCGCGGCGCAAGGTTTCTTCGGCCTGACGCCGTTCGCGGATCTGGCTCTTGAGCCGGTCATTGCTGGCGCGCAGGTCGGCGGTGCGTTCGGTAATCCGACGCTCCAGCTGATTGTTGGCTTCCTGCAGGGCTTCGCGGGCGGCGAGGCGGGTGGCGATGACCTTGCGCCGTTCGTTCCAGGCGATCAGCAGGAACGCCACCAGGGCAAACGCCACGGCTACCAGAATCCCCTGATTGATCGCTTCGCGCCGCAGATCCTGCAACGGGGTGAGCAGGGTGAAATTCCACGGGGTATCGCTCAGCGGTCGGGTTTGCGCCAGATAGCTGATGTTTTCCTCATCGCCATCCTGTTGGCTCGGCACTTCGCTGTTGGCCGGGAACGTGAGCTTTTCCACGCCTTCGGACAGGGTTTCCCGGGCCAGCGGTTGCAATTCGTTCAGCGGGAACCAGTAGTACTGCAGGCTGCGGGCGAGTTTTTCCTTGGTCTCGTCGCTCAGCGGTATCACCGATTTCAGGCGCCGGGCCGGATCGCTGGAGAGAATGATGATGCCGTTTTCATCGCTGACGAACGCTTCGAGACGCGCTCGCTGCCAGCGTTCTTCCATGGCTTCCAGGCGTACCTTGACCACCGCGACGCCGATGATCTTGCCGTGTTCTTCGAGGCCGTGGGCCAGGTAGTAACCGGGTTCGCCGTTGGTGCTGCCGATCCCGTAGAAACGTCCGGGCTGGCCGCGGATGGCGTTCTGGAAGTAGGCGCGGAACGACAGGTCTTCACCAAGATAACTGTCGACGTCGCGCCAGTTGCTGGTGGCCATGACCCGGCCGGTGGTGTCCATGACGTAGATGGCCCGACTGCGGCTGCGCCGGTTCAGGCCTTCAAGGTAATCGTTGACCGTTTGCCGGTGTTCCGGGGTCGGGTCGTCCAGCAGCAGCGAAACGCTCGACTCGAGTTCCAGCAGGCTGGGCAGGTAGGTGTATTTGCTGATCTCGCTTTCGACCGCGCGGGCGTGCAGTTCCAGCTGGCGCTGGCCGTTTTCGCCGAGGCTGCGGATGCCGAAATGTTCACTGGTCCAGAAGCCGATGTAACCCAGTCCGATCATCAGGGCGATGACCAGCGGCGGCAGGAACAGGTGGCGGATCAGACGGGGTTTCACGGCAAGTGATGGCGGCGTGGCGCGATAGAGAGTGGGGTCGCATTTCATCACAGATGCCTTGGGTCAACCACCTGCATTCCCCGACAGAGGATGTCGGGGAATGCAGCCGTTTTTAGTGCTGCAGGATTTTCTCGAGGAAATGCTGCGCGCGTTCGGAGCGTTGGCTGATGTCGCCAAAGAACTCTTCTTTCTTGCAGTCTTCGATGATCTTGCCGGCGTCCATGAAGATCACGCGGTCGGCCACTTTACGGGCGAAGCCCATTTCGTGGGTCACGCACATCATGGTCATGCCTTCGTGGGCCAGTTGCACCATTACGTCGAGCACTTCGTTGACCATTTCCGGGTCCAGCGCCGAGGTCGGTTCGTCGAACAGCATGACGATCGGGTCCATCGCCAGCGCACGGGCGATCGCCACACGCTGTTGCTGACCGCCGGACAACTGGCCCGGATGTTTGTGGGCATGAGCCGACAGGCCGACGCGCTCGAGCAGTTGCAGGCCTTTCTTGGTGGCTTCTTCCTTGCTGCGGCCCAGCACCTTGATCTGCGCGATGGTCAGGTTTTCGGTGATGGTCAGGTGCGGGAACAGTTCGAAATGCTGGAACACCATGCCGACGCGCGAGCGCAGTTTCGGCAGGTTGGTCTTCGGATCGGCAATCGACGTGCCGTCGACCACGATGTCGCCTTTCTGGAACGGCTCCAGTGCGTTGACGCACTTGATCAGGGTCGACTTGCCCGAACCGGACGGACCGCAGACCACGATCACTTCACCCTTTTTGACCTCGGTGCTGCAATCGGTCAGCACCTGGAAGTCCCCATACCACTTGTTGATGTTCTTGATAGAGATCATACGGCGAACCTTTTTTGCAGACGCTTGACCAGCACCGAGGCGGCAAAGCTGATGGTGAAGTACACGAGACCTGCGAAGATCAGGAACTCATTCGAGCGGCCAATGATGTCGCCACTGGCGCGCGAGGCGTTGAGGAAGTCCACCAGGCCCACGGTGTAGACCAGCGAGGTGTCCTGGAACAGGATGATGCTCTGCTGCAGCAGCAGCGGGGTCATCTTGCGGAACGCCTGGGGCAGGATGATCAGGCGCATCATCTGGCCGTAGGTCATGCCCAGTGCCTGCGCCGCGCCCATCTGGCCTTTCGGGATCGACTGCACGCCGGCCCGGACGATTTCGCAGAAGTAGGCCGCTTCGAACATCATGAAGGCCACGATGCACGAGGTGAACGCACCGATCGGGGTGTCCTCGCCGGTGATCCAGCGCAGCACGAACGGCACTGCCAGGTAGAACCAGGTGATCACCAGCAGCAGCGGGATCGAACGGAAATAGTTGACGTACGCGCCGGCGATGCTCGACAGCAGTTTGCTGTGGGACAGACGCATCAGCGCGAGGATGGTGCCGAGGATGATCCCGCCGACCACGCCCAGCGCCATCAGCTTGAGGGTCATCAGCATGCCGTTCCACAGGCCGGGAATGGCCGGAACGATGCCACTGAAATCGAATTCCATTATTTACCCCCCACGGAGATCAGGCCGGGCACGGCGACTTTCTTCTCGACCATGCGCATCAGCAGCATCAGGCTCATGTTGAGGGTGAAATAGATCAGGGTCGCCAGGGTGAAGGCTTCAAACAGGTTGGCCGAGAATTCGGCGGTCTGTTTGGTTTGCGCCAGCAGCTCCATCAGACCGATCAGGGACGCCACGGAGGAGTTCTTGAACACGTTCAGGAATTCCGAGGTGAGCGGCGGAATGATGATCCGGTAGGCTTGGGGCAGCAGCACGTTCCAGTAGATCTGCGGCAGCTTGAAACCCATGGCGCGGGCGGCGGATTCCTGGCCGCGTGGCAGTGCCTGGATACCGGTGCGAACCTGTTCGCAGACCCGGGCGGCGGTGAACAGGCCCAGGCACACGACAACACTCAGGTAGGCCGAAGTGGTCGGGTTCAGGTCCTGCTTGTACCATTCCTGCAGATCCGGCGGCAGCAGATCGGGCACCAGGAAGTACCAGATGAACAGCTGAACCAGCAGCGGCACGTTGCGGAACAGTTCGACGTAGCAGGTCGCGATGCCCGACACGATGCGGTTCGGCACGGTGCGCATGATGCCCAGCAGCGAGCCGAGCAACAGGGCGATGATCCAGGCCACGATGGCGATGGCGATGGTCCAGCCCAGACCGGAAATGAACCAGTCGAGATAGGTCTCGCTGCCCACGCCGGTGGACTTGAAGAACACGCCCCAGTCCCAGTTGTAATTCATTAGGGTCTCCCCTCGATTCGATCGATGTACAAGTGCCCGCCTGGGGAAGCTCCGTTCCCACCCTGATTGTGAAAATCAGGCACACGCGATCGGCTCGACAGCCACCGGTTCGAGTGTTTCCAATAAGTGCCAGCAGGGAGTGACCATCCCCTGAGAAGGCAGGCGCCTCCTCAGGGGATAAGGTTAGTCAGAAATCAGGATTTCTTGTCGTCAGCCGCTTTGTCGGTCGGATTGGCGATCAGGGCCTTGAGCTCGTCGCTCATCGGGAAGTTCAGGTTCAGGCCTTTTGGCGGAATCGGCTGCATGAACCATTTTTCGTAGATCTTGTTGATCTCACCCGAAGCGTAGGTCGCCTTGATGGCGTCGTCGACAGCCTTTTTGAACGGCTCGTCGCCCTTGCGCATCATGCAGCCATAGATTTCGTACGACTGTGGAGTGCCGGTCACGGCCCAGTCGGAGGCTTTCTTGGCTTTGGCGGCTTCGCCGGCCAGCAGGGCGTCGTCCATCATGAACGCGACGGCACGACCCGATTCCAGCATCTGGAAGGATTCACCGTGGTCCTTGGCGGAGATCACGTTCATGCCCATCTGCTTGTCGGCGTTCATTGCCTTGAGGATGCGCTCGGAAGTGGTGCCGGCGGTGGTCACGACGTTCTTGCCTTTCAGATCGTCGAAGTCCTTGTACTTGGAGTCAGCCTTGGACAGCAGACGGGTACCGATTTCGAAGATGCCGACGGAGAAGTCGACCTGTTGCTGACGCTCGACGTTGTTGGTGGTGGAGCCGCACTCGACGTCCACGGTGCCGTTCTGCACCAGCGGGATACGGGTTTGCGAAGTGACGAGGTTGTATTTGACCTGCAGGTTTGGCAGGTCGAGGTCTTTCTTGATCGCTTCGACGATGGCCAGCTGGATATCGTGGGAGTAGCCGACCGGCTTGCCGGAAGCGTCAGCGATGTAGGAGAAAGGAATGGAAGCGTCACGGTGGCCCAAAGTAATGACGCCGGACTCTTTGATCTTCTTAAGGGTGCCGGTGAGTTCGGCAGCGAAAACTGGTGTGCTGATCAGAGCGGCAGCAATGGCTGCGCCCAGGATATGGGGAACGATGCGCATCAAATTTTCCTCGACATTGTTTTTTTTATGGAGCCGGTTGAGCGGGCCCTTTGTACTTCGAATGCCTGACGGCTCCTGCTGTGTTGGCGCAACAGGCATTCGTCGAAGGAGTGTAGAGCATGAGTCGTGCCAGACCAGTCGATAGGCGTTAATGCATTGATTTATAACGTTATTAAAGTTTTGTGATGGTGTTTTTCCATCAATCTGATCCGGTTAACCGAATTGACCGTCAGGTCGCGTTCGGAAAACCGAACGTCTTCGCTGCGCCTTGTTTCAGCCTGAATGCAAAAAGCCCCTGAATCTCTCGATTCAGGGGCTTTTTGTTCAACGACGAACGGATCAGGCCGCTTCGATCTTGCTGCGGTTCTGCTCGACCTTGTTCAGGTACGCCGCCAGTCTTTCTTGCTCGGCTGGCGTGGTGAACAGGCCCAGTTTGCTGCGACGCCACAGAATGTCACGCGCGGTGGTGGCCCACTCTTCAGTGCACAGGTAATCGACTTCACGGGTGTAGAGCCCGCCGCCGATGTGTTCGCCCAAGTCGGCCAGGGTGTCGACGCCTTCGAGCATGCGCCAAGTGCGGCTGCCGTAGGTGGTGGCCCAGCGGCGGGCAATTTCGGTCGGTACCCAGTCGAACTTGTCGCGGATCAGCGCGCTCAGGGCCTGTGGCGTAGTCATGTCTTCGCCGCCGGGCAGGGTGGCGGTGGCGGTCCAGCTCGGGCGCATCTGGGTGAAGAACGGCATCAGCTGCGCCATCGCCGACTCCGCGAGCTTGCGGTAGGTGGTCAGCTTGCCGCCGAACACCGACAGCAGCGGCGCCTCCTCGGTGATGCCGGACAACGCCAGGGTGTAGTCGCGGGTCACGGCCGAGGGGTTGTCGGATTCGTCATTGCACAGCGGGCGCACGCCCGAGTAGGTGTGCAGGATGTCGCCACGGCTGATCTGCTTCTTGAAATGGGCATTGACCACTTTGAGCAGGTAATCGGTTTCGCCGTCGGTGATCGCCACTTTGGCCGGATCGCCGGTGTACTCGCGGTCGGTGGTGCCGATCAGGGTCAGGTTGTTCAGGTACGGGATGGTGAAAACGATGCGCTGATCTTCGTTTTGCAGAATGTGCGCGTGATCGCCTTCGTACAGCTTCGGCACGATGATGTGGCTGCCCTGGATCAGACGGATGCCGTACGGCGATTCCATCTTCAGGTCGTCACGGATGAACTTGGCGACCCACGGGCCGGCAGCGTTCACCAGCGCTTTGGCGGTGATCGAAAACAGGCTGCCGTCGGCACGCTCCAGGTTCAGGTGCCAAAGACCCTTGGCGCGGCGGGCGCTGACACAACGGGTCTGGGTGTGAATATGCGCGCCTTTTTCACGGGCGGCCATGGCGTTCAGCACCACGAGGCGGGCGTCGTCGACCCAGCAATCGGAGTATTCGAAGCCTTTGCTGATTTCGCTTTTCAGTGCGCTGTCGGCGCCGAACTTCAGGCTTTTCGAGCCAGCCAGTTTTTCGCGCTTGCCGAGGTGGTCATAGAGGAACAGACCCGCGCGGATCATCCATGCCGGACGCAGGTGCGGACGGTGCGGCAGCACGAAACGCATTGGCTTGACGATGTGCGGGGCTTTGGCCAGTAGCACTTCGCGTTCGGCCAATGCTTCGCGCACCAGACGGAATTCGTAATGTTCGAGGTAGCGCAGGCCACCGTGGATCAACTTGCTGCTGGCTGACGAAGTGTGGCTGGCCAGGTCGTCCTTTTCGCAAAGGAACACCGAAAGACCGCGACCGGCGGCATCCGCTGCGATCCCAACGCCATTGATCCCGCCGCCGATGACAGCGATGTCGTAGATCTCGGAGATAGGGGGCGTACGCAAGGTAGATGTGGACATCGGCTGGCCTCGGGCTCTTTTGATTTTCTGTCTTGGAAATCGAACATGAATGTTCATTTGCGAAAATGGTAGCCCATAAAGACGCGCACAGCCAGTCGACTTCGATTGAAAAAACTCATCGAAGGATGGAGAAAGGAAAATATTCGAACATCAGATGAGCATAGGGCGCCGGTGCAGGCGCCTTATGCGGAGGAGAGGGTTAAACGACTTCCAGGCGAATCTTGTGCTGGCTCAGCAGTTGCGCCAGGGCTGGCACCGGCTGCTGATCGGTCACCAGGCAATCGATCAGGCTGATCGGGCCGAGGCGGATCATCGCGTTACGGCCGAACTTGCTGGAGTCCGCCGCCAGGATCACCTGCCGGGCATTGGCGATGATCGCCTGGGACACCCGCACTTCCTGGTAATCGAAGTCGAGCAGGCTGCCGTCTTCGTCGATGCCGCTGATGCCCACCAGCGCAAAGTCGACCTTGAACTGATTGATGAAGTCCACGCTCGCCTGGCCCACCACGCCGCCATCGCGACGCACATTGCCGCCGGTCAGCAGCACATCGAAATCATCCTTGGCACTGAGCATCGAGGCGACGTGCAGGTTGTTGGTGATGATCTTCAGATGGCTGTGATTGAGCAGGGCGCGGGCAATCGATTCGGTGGTGGTGCCGATGTTGATGAACAGCGAGGCGTGATCGGGAATTTGCGCGGCAATGGCTTCGCCGATGCGTTGCTTTTCATCGCGCATCTGATCGGCGCGCATCGCGTAGGCAGTGTTTTCGACACTGGAATCATAGGCGGCGCCGCCGTGGTAGCGACGCAGCAGATTGGCTTCCGCCAGTTGATTGATATCGCGGCGGATGGTTTGCGGGGTAACAACGAACAGCGTGGCCATTTCCTCGATGCTCACATAGCCGCGTTCGCGGACCAGTTCGAGGATTTGCTGCTGACGGGGAGGCAGATTCATGGGGCTTCCTTTGGGCTGCCGTGCAAAATTTGCCCATGATGCCGCAGGAATCCGCTCCCTACCAGTTACATACGGATACGAGTACTCAGGTTGGCTTATTCAGCGTCTTCACGCGCCCAGTCACGGGTACGGCTGACAGCTTTTTTCCAGCCTTTATACAGCTTCTCTTTCTCGACTTCGTCCAGGCTCGGTTCGAATTCGCGCTCGATCACGGCCTTGCCGCGCAGTTCTTCCAGGCTGCCCCAGAATCCGCACGCCAGACCGGCCAGATAAGCTGCGCCGAGCGCCGTGGTTTCGCGCATTTTCGGACGCTCGACCTGGGTGCCGAGGATGTCGGCCTGGAACTGCATCAGGAAGTTGTTTGCCACCGCGCCGCCGTCCACGCGCAGGGCCTTGAGGCGTTCGCCGGAGTCCTGTTGCATGGCGTCGAGGACGTCGCGGGTCTGATAGGCAATCGATTCCAGAGCAGCGCGGATGATGTGATCCACGCGCACGCCACGGGTCAGGCCGAACAGGGCGCCACGGGCATACGGATCCCAGTAGGGCGCACCGAGGCCGGTGAAGGCTGGCACCAGATACACGCCGTTGCTGTCCTTCACTTTATTGGCGAAGTATTCGGTGTCGTGGGCGTCGTTGACGATCTTCAGTTCATCGCGCAGCCACTGCACGGTCGAACCGCCGTTGAACACGGCACCTTCCAGGGCGTAGGCCACTTCGCCGCGCGGGCCGCAGGCGATGGTGGTGAGCATGCCGTGCTGGGATTTCACCGCTTTGTCGCCGGTGTTCATCAGCAGGAAGCAACCGGTGCCGTAAGTGTTTTTTGCCTGGCCCGGCTCGACGCACATCTGGCCGAACAGCGCAGCCTGCTGGTCGCCGGCGATACCGCCGATGGCGATGCCGCTTTTGGTACGGCCGTAGATTTCCGAAGAGGCTTTGACTTCCGGCAGCATCTCGCGCGGGATGTCGAGGATCTCCAGCATCTTCGCGTCCCACTCCAGGGTGTGGATGTTGAAGAGCATGGTGCGCGAGGCGTTGGTGTAGTCGGTGACGTGGACTTTACCGCCAGTGAATTTCCAGATCAGCCAGCTGTCGACGGTGCCGAACAGCAGTTCGCCGTTGCGCGCGCGCTCACGGCTGCCTTCGACGTTGTCGAGGATCCACTTCAGTTTGGTGCCGGAGAAGTACGGGTCGGTGACCAGTCCCGTAGTGTCGCGGATGTAGTCTTCATGACCGTCGCGCTTGAGCTGCTGGCAGATCTCGGTGCTGCGCCGGCATTGCCAGACGATCGCGTTGTACACCGGGCGGCCGGTGGTCTTGTCCCAGACCACGGTGGTTTCGCGCTGGTTGGTGATGCCGATGGCGGCGACCTGGTCATGGTGCAGGCCGGCCTGGGCCAGCGCTTCGACCATCACCGCGCTCTGGGTGGCGAAGATTTCCATCGGGTCGTGTTCGACCCAACCGGCTTGCGGGTAGTGCTGGGCGAATTCGCGTTGTGCGGTGCAGACCACGTTCGCGTCGCGGTCGAAAATGATCGCGCGGGAGCTGGTCGTACCCTGATCGAGGGCAATGATGTAGTTCTTATTCTCAATGTCGGTCATGTCGATTGCCTTGGACGAAATAAGGGAGAGTGGGCCGTGGCGCGGTCTCTATCAGGGCAGGAGTCCGCGCCGACTGTTTCAAGAAGTTCTTGGTTTGCCGTCAATGGCCGGTTCTGCATCCTTTGTAGCAGGTGTGGCGCCGGTCAGGTGACGGGCAATCAGCCCGCGATACCCGGCAGCGCCGAGGCAGGCACCGACAATCGGTGCAAAAATCGGAATCAGGAAGTACGGGATTTCACGTGCGCCGGTGAAGGAAATTTCACCCCAGCCGGCGAAGAAAGTCATCAGTTTCGGGCCGAAGTCCCGGGCCGGGTTCATCGCGAAACCGGTCAGCGGGCCCATCGAGCTGCCAATCACGGCAATCAGCAGACCGATCAGCAGTGGCGCCAGCGGGCCTTTCGGCAGGCCGTTGTTGTCGTCGGTCAGGGACATGATCACGCCCATCAGAATCGCAGTGATGATCACCTCGACCAAGAACGCTTGCGCAGTCGACAGCGCAGGGTTCGGGAAGGTGGAGAACACCGATGCCAGTTCGAGGCTGGCTTCAGTGCCGCGAACCATATGGTGAGTTTGTTCGTAATCGAAGAACAGGTTGCTGTACAGCGTGTAGACCAACAGCGCGCCGCAGAAGGCGCCGGCGACCTGGGCCAGAATGTAGAACGGCAGTTTGCGCTTTTCGAAGTCGGCGAAAATGCTCAGGGCGATACTGACGGCAGGGTTCAGGTGCGCGCCGGAAACGCCGGCGGTGAGGTAGATCGCCATGCTGACGCCGACGCCCCAGATGATGCTGATTTCCCAGAGACCGAAGCTGGCGCCCGCGACCTTGAGCGCGGCGACACAACCCGTGCCGAAAAAGATCAGGAGTGCAGTACCCAGAAACTCGGCCAGGCACTGGCTCGAGAGCGAAGGTTGCTGTAACGCAGTTGTCATTGAAAACCTCGGTTTTTGTTGTTGTCTGGCGCGTTGCCGACAGGGCAAGGCGCGATTTTCGCCGAGGCAGGATCCCCATCCTGTTCCCGGTTTACTGCTGGGTGCTGCGATGACCATAATTCTTACATTATTCAGATTCGAAAAAATATAGACAAGAAACAAACCTGTCAAAGGTCGAAAGTGAACCACCAGTCACAAATAAACTATCAGTCATGTGAATGATCCTGCGGATCACCCGGCCTGCCCGGCTGTTATCCGCCCGCAAACCCCGGGAAACGTGGCGCGTGGTAGAGCCTTTTGCCCAGCGATGGCCTAAAATCCGCCGCAGGATTTTTTGCCACTGCCGAGCCCGGAGCTGCCATGACCCCTGCGTTGGACTTGTTGAAAAAAGTTCGTGCCGAACATCACGTGCACAGTTACGAACATGACCCGAAGGCCGCGTCATATGGCCTGGAGGCCGCGGAGAAACTGGGGCTCGATCCGGCGCAGGTATTCAAGACGCTGCTGGCGGCCAGCGAGAAGGGTGAGTTGCTGGTGGCAGTGGTGCCGGTCGTCGGAAGTCTCGACCTCAAGGGGCTCGCCCACGCCGCCGGCGTGAAAAAAGTCGAGATGGCCGACCCGGCCGCCGCGCAACGCTCCACCGGTTATCTGTTGGGCGGCATCAGTCCGCTGGGGCAGAAAAAACGCCTGCGTACCTTCATCGATAATTCGGCCCAGCCTTTTGCGACCATTTATGTCAGTGCCGGCCGGCGAGGGCTGGAAGTGGAACTGGCGCCGGCAGTATTGGCAGAACACACCCAGGCGAAATTTGCCGACATCGGTCGCCCTTGACGTCTGTATGAAGAAAATTGGCCGGCACTGTCACTGGCGCTGATCCGGCCGGCGCTGCATGCTCGTTCGACTGACACAGGGAGAAGGTTATGCAGCTCGAGTTTCATCAGGTCGACGCGTTCAGTGATCGGCCCTTCAGCGGTAATCCGGCAATGGTCTATCGGCTCGACGCGTGGCTCGCGGACGAACTGATGCAGAAGATCGCCGCCGAGCACAATCTGGCGGAAACCGCGTTTCTGGTGCGCGAGGGGCAGGTGTGGCACATCCGCTGGTTCACGCCGACCACCGAAGTGCCGCTGTGTGGTCACGCGACCCTGGCCAGCGCCTACGTGCTGTTCGAGATCTATAAGGAAACGGCCGAGCGTCTGGACTTCACCTGCAAGTCCGGGCCGTTGAGCGTCAGCCGCGAAGGCGACAGGCTGTGGCTCGATTTCCCGGCCATCGAAGCGGTGGAGAAAGGCGTCACCCTGGAGATCGAGCGGGCGCTGAATGTTCAGGCGGTGGACGTCCTGAGTTCCAACGAACTATTTGTGGTGCTGGAGTCCGAGCAGGCGGTGCTCGATTGCACGCCGGACATGATCGCCCTCGCCAAGCTGCCGTGGCTGGGCGCGATCGTCACCGCGCGGGGCAATCAGCATGATTTTGTCTCGCGCTATTTCGCCCCGGCGATCGGTATCAATGAAGACCCGGTCACCGGCTCGACCCATTGCAGCCTGATTCCGTACTGGTCGAAACGTCTGGGCAAATCCAGCCTGACCGCGTGCCAGCGTTCGGCGCGGGGCGGTGAACTGTTCTGTCGGCTGGAGGGCGAGCGAGTGAAGATCGGTGGGAATGCGACGCTGGTGGCCAGCGGCACATTGATGCTGGGCTGAGAGCAAAAAAACAAGGGAGCCATCAGGCTCCCTCATTGTTTGGGTGCAGATCAGTGCGCAGTACTGTAACGGCGGACGCCGTTTTCCACCGCCGGAATCTGCGCCGCCGTGCTGCCGGAGGCCTGGAACAACACCAGATGTTCCGCTGCCACTCGAATCCCGACATCCGCACCCACCTGATGGTCGGCATGGCTTGGGAAGATCGATTCCAGCTGCGCACCGGTCGGCAGTTGCAGGCGATACAGGGTCGAGGCGCCGAGGAACGTCTTGCCGACGATCCGCGCTTTCAACCCGCTGTCCGGCGCGTAAACGATGTCGTCCGGCCGCAGCAGCACATCCACTGCGCCACCGACCGGCCAGGTGTAGGCGCGATTGCCGCGCAATTCGCCGAGTTCGGTCTGCACCGATTCCGGGCTGCCGAGCTGGCCGCGAATGAAGTAACCCTGACCGATGAAGCTTGCGACAAATGGCGTCGCCGGCTCGTGATAGAGGTTGTACGGCGTGTCCCACTGTTCCAGCCGGCCTTCCTTGAACACGCCGACGTGATCGCTGACGGCGAAGGCTTCTTCCTGGTCGTGAGTCACCAGAATCGCGCTGGTGCCACGGGCCTTGAGGATGTCGCGCACTTCATGGCTGAGCTTGCGGCGCAACTCGCCATCGAGGTTGGAGAACGGCTCGTCGAGCAGCAACAGCTGCGGCTCCGGTGCCAGGGCGCGGGCGAGAGCGACACGTTGTTGCTGGCCGCCGGACAGCTCATGGGGGAAGCGCTTGCCGAGGTTCTTCAGGTTGACCAGTTCCAGCAGCTCTTCGGTGACGCGCTCCTTGTTCGGGTGCTTGCGGATACCGAAGGCGATATTGTCCGCGACACTCAGGTGCGGGAACAGCGCGTAGTCCTGGAACACCATGCCGATCCGGCGCTTTTCCGGAGCGAGGGTGAAACCGGCGCTGGAGATCACTTCACCGCCGAGAGAGATTTCCCCTTCGTGCACCGGCTCAAAACCGGCAATCGCGCGCAGGGTGGTGGTCTTGCCACAGCCGGACGAGCCGAGCAGGCAACCAATGTCACCGGCGTTGAGGTGCAGGTTGAGGTTCTGCACCACACGTTGATCTTGATAGCCGCAAGCGAGGTTGCGCAGGTTCAGCAGTAATTCATGACTCATGCGTGGTGATATGCCGGTTCGACGAGGAACTCGAGCAGGGCCTTCTGTGCGTGGAGACGGTTTTCTGCCTGATCCCAGGCGACGGAGCGCGGATCATCGAGCAGGTCGAGGCTGATTTCCTCACCGCGGTGAGCGGGCAGGCAGTGCATGAATAGCACGTCATCGGCAGCCAGGTCGAGCAGGGCGCGGTTGACCTGAAACGGCGCGAACAGTTTGAGGCGCTTGGCGGTTTCCTCTTCCTGCCCCATGGAGGTCCAGACGTCGGTGCTCACCAGATGCGCGCCGCGCACGGCGTCTTTCGGGTCGCGGACGATGGTCACGCGGTCACCGGCCTTGGCCACGAATTCAGGGTTTGGCTCATAGCCTTCCGGGCAGGCCACGCGCAACTGGAAGTCGAACTGGATCGCCGCTTCTATATAGCTGTTGCACATGTTGTTGCCGTCGCCGATCCAGGCCACGGTCTTGCCCTGGATGGAGCCGCGGTGTTCGAGGAAGGTCTGCATGTCGGCCAGCAACTGACACGGATGCAGGTCATCGGACAGGCCGTTGATCACCGGCACGCGGGAGTTGGCAGCGAATTCGGTCAGGGTGCTGTGGGCAAAGGTACGGATCATCACTGCGTCGAGCATGCTCGACATGACGATGGCGCAGTCGCCGATCGGCTCGCCACGACCCAGTTGGGTGTCGCGCGGCGACAGGAAGATCGCCTGGCCGCCGAGCTGGATCATGCCGGCCTCGAAGGAGATCCGGGTACGGGTCGAGGATTTCTCGAAGATCATCCCCAGGACGCGGTTTTTCAGAGGCTCGAACAGTACGCCGCGGTTACGCAGGTCCTTGAGCTCAACGCCTCGACGGATCACGCTGACCAGCTCTTCGGGCGTGCAATCCATCAGGGAGAGAAAGTGCCTTGCGCTCATCATTGACTACCTTTTTGCTACAAACCGCAGATGCTCAAAGCCTTGTTTATCGGAACAACGGGCGAGACCTGCGGCGTAAGCCGCACGGGGGCGACGAAATAGGGGAAGGCGCGATATTGACACTAAATGTCGCGTTTTTCCAATAGGCTACGGTTTTTGCAGAAATGCGCCGGGGTTGGAACAGTGCGAACACTGTGATTTCCGGTAAGTTTTCGAGAGGGCAGCAAGGCATTTGTACACTGGCCCCACCGGGCTTGGCAATCAGGCGCGGCGGGGATGGCACGGCTCTGGTCGGTTTGCGACCGGTGAACCACCGATTCGCTTGGTCGGATGCGCAGGTTGAAACATTTGCTAAAGCAAAGTGCTGGGTTATAAATAAATCACGAGCGACGCAGGAAGCCTCCGCATGGAATCGAAAGAAAAACTGTTAATGGAACTGCTGGGCCACACGGCACGCTCATTGACCCACCTCACCGCCTCGATGACTTCGATGTCCTTCGAACTGCTGCGCAGCGAAGACGACGTGGTCAAGGCCGCCAGCCGGCAGATGATCGACCGCATGGCGACCATCAGCGCCGGGCTCGACGAGCATTGGCGACTGATCGGCGAACTCACCGGCGTCCACGTCGCCCACGAGCAGATCGAGACCATCCAGGAAATCCAGCTGGCCGCGCCGCCACAGCTTCCGGCGAACTGACGCGTCTATCGGCGGGCCTGATGGCCGCCGATTCACAAGACGAACGTCGCTGGCGCTGCACCGGGTCGCGGGCCATAGTTTTGTTCCCGCAGGCGTGATTGCCTGCCCAGAACAAGACAGAGACTGGCCATGACCAAGACTCTCCACCACCGTGCCTGCCACCTGTGTGAAGCCATCTGCGGCTTGACCATCGAAACCACCGAAACCGACGGCCAGGTGCAGATCACCTCGATCAAGGGCGATGCCCTGGACACGTTCAGTCGTGGGCACATCTGCCCCAAGGCCGTCGCGCTGCAAGATATCCAGAACGATCCGGATCGCCTGCGTCAGCCGATGCGCCGGGTCGGCAGCGAATGGCTGCCCATCGAGTGGGACGAGGCGGTCGAGCTGGTCGCCGAAAAACTCTCGGCGATTCAGGAGCGTCATGGGCAGAACGCGGTCGCCGTGTATCAGGGCAACCCCAGCGTGCACAACTACGGGTTGATGACCCACAGCAATTACTTCCTCGGCCTGTTGAAAACCCGCAACCGCTATTCGGCGACGTCGGTCGATCAACTGCCCCATCACCTGACCAGCTACCTGATGTACGGCCACGGCCTGCTGCTGCCGATCCCGGACATCGATCACACCGATTTCATGCTGATCCTGGGCGGTAATCCACTGGCCTCCAACGGCAGCATCATGACTGTGCCGGATGTCGAGAAGCGTCTGAAAGCGATCCAGGCCCGAGGCGGCAAAGTGGTGGTGGTCGATCCACGGCGCAGCGAGACGGCGGCGATGGCCGATCAGCATCTGTTCGTGCGCCCCGGCGGCGATGCGGCGTTGTTGTTTGGTGTGCTCAATACGTTGTTCAGCGAAGGACTGACGTCTGACAGTCATTTGCCGGTGGACGGTCTGGACGACGTGCGCGCGGCGGTGGCGGGATTCACCGCTGAAGCCATGAGCCCGTTGTGCGCCGTTCCCTCCGAACAGATCCGCCAACTGGCCCGGGACTTCGCCGCCGCGCCAAGCGCCGTTTGCTACGGTCGGATGGGGGTTTCCACTCAAGCCTTCGGCACGCTGTGTCATTGGGTTGTGCAGTTGATCAATCTGGTCACCGGCAACCTGGACCGCGTCGGTGGTGCCTTGTGTACCGAGCCGGCGGTGGATCTGGTCGCCTCGACTTCAGGCGGGCACTTCAATAAATGGCAGAGCCGCGTGTCCGGACGTCCCGAGTACGGCGGTGAGCTGCCGGTCTCGGCGCTGGCTGAAGAAATGCTCACCGAAGGCGAGGGGCAGATTCGCGCGTTGATTACAGTGGCTGGCAATCCGGTGTTGTCCACGCCCAATGGCCGGCAACTGGAGCAGGCGCTGGACGGGCTGGAGTTCATGGTCAGCGTCGACCTGTACATCAACGAAACCACGCGCTATGCCGACCTGATCCTGCCGTCGACTTCGGCGCTGGAGAACGATCACTACGACACCACTTTCAATCTGTTTGCGGTGCGCAACGTCACTCGATTCAACCGGGCAATCCTCGCCAAACCCGAAGGGGCGCTGCACGACTGGGAAATCTTCGTCGGCCTGGCCAAGGCCTTCGCCGCGAAGACCGGCAAGGAGCTGAAACCGACGATGCCGCCGTCGAAGATGATCGACACGGGATTGCGCATGGGCGCCTATGGCGATGCGTCCGAGCATAAATTGTCGCTGGCGACGCTGTTCGATCATCCGCACGGTGTTGACCTGGGAGCGCTGAAACCCAACCTGACACCGCGATTGAAGACCTTCAATCAACGAGTTCAGGCGGCGCCGCCGGAAATCCTCGCCGACCTGGCGCGCTTCGCCGCGTTGCAGGCGCCGGCCGCCGATGAGCTGTTGATGATTGGTCGCCGTCATGTACGCAGCAACAATTCGTGGATGCACAATTACCACCGGTTGGTGAAGGGCAAGCCGCGTCATCAGTTGTTGATGAATCCGGACGATCTCGCCAGTCGCGGGCTCAGTGATGGTCAGCTTGTCCGGGTCAGTTCGCGGGTCGGGCAGATCGAGGTCGAGGTGCTGGGCAGCGCGGACATGATGAAGGGCGTGGTCAGTCTGCCGCACGGATGGGGCCATGCCCGGCCGGGTGTGCAGATGTCGATCGCCAGCGGTCAGCCGGGCTCCAGCGCCAATGACCTGACCGATGAATGCCAGCTCGACGAGCTGTCAGGCAATGCGGCGCTCAATGGCGTGCCGGTGAAGGTGGCGGCGGCTTGAGCAAGTCTGTCGGGGAGACCGAGCAGGGCGCTCGGGATTCCGTTACAATGCGCCACCGTGCCGACCCATGAGTCGGAAAGTTCAGCCGAGGTGCTCCATGGATATCATCGAAACGATTAAAGAGCAGATTGCCAACAACACCATTCTGCTTTACATGAAAGGCTCGCCGAATGCCCCCCAGTGTGGCTTCTCCGCGAAAGCTGCGCAGGCTGTGATGGGCTGCGGCGAGAAGTTCGCCTACGTCGACATCCTGCAGAACCCGGAAATCCGCGCCAACCTGCCGAAGTACGCCAACTGGCCGACTTTCCCGCAGCTGTGGGTAGCCGGTGAACTGGTCGGCGGCAGCGACATCATGGCTGAAATGTTTGCCAACGGTGAGCTGCAGACCCTGGTCAAGGAAGCATCCGCCAAGGCTGCTGCGGCCAAGTCCCAAGCCTGATTGGCTTCTGCCCGGATTTCGGCGAGCTGAAGTCCGGGCAATAAAAAGCCCCGCCTCTCGAAAGAGGGCGGGGCTTTTTAGTGTCGCGAGTTTAGCGCTGGCTAATTACTCGTCTTCGCCCATCTGCGATTGCAGATAGTTCTCAAGACCGACTTTATCGATCAGGCCCAGTTGGGTTTCCAGCCAGTCGATGTGTTCTTCTTCGGATTCGAGGATGTCTTCGAGCAATTCACGGCTGCCGAAGTCACCCACCGATTCGCAATGCGCGATGGCGGCTTTCAGGTCAGCGTGGCCGGTCTTCTCGATACGCAGGTCGCACTCCAGCATTTCCTTGGTGTGCTCGCCGATGTGCAGCTTGCCCAGGTCCTGCACGTTCGGCAGGCCTTCGAGGAACAGGATGCGCTTGATCAGCTTGTCCGCGTGCTTCATCTCGTCGATGGATTCGTGATACTCGTGCTTGCCGAGCTTGTTCAGGCCCCAATCTTCATACATGCGCGCATGCAGGAAGTACTGATTGATCGCGACCAGCTCATTGGCAAGGATCTTGTTGAGATGCTGGATGACTGTTACGTCGCCTTTCATGATGGGAGTCCTGCCCTAAGTAACGGTATATAAGGCAGAGTTTGAGCTTGGTATTTATAAGTGTCAAACCTAAGTTATTGAATAATAAATGAAAATTAATCTGAATAAGAATGTTTGTGTTCCGCGTCTAGACGCTAAGCAGTTGATTTTCAGGCATAAAAAAACCGGACATAAGTCCGGTTCTTCGAATTCTGGATAATTACGCGGCGGTAAATTCTGCCGGGTAGGGGATCGCAGCCTGGGCGGTTTGCAGCTTGGTCAGGGTTTCGCGGACCACTTCCTTCGCCAGGCACGCACATTTGCCGCATTGGCTGGCGACGCCGGTGGCCTGACGGACTTCTTTATAGCTGCAGCAACCTTCATAGATCGCTTCGCGGATCTGTCCGTCGGTGACGCCAGTGCAGAGGCAAACATACATAAGTGAGAACCGTCGCTGGTTGTGACTCAATTGCGATGGATCTTAATGTTAACGAGAATGATTGTCAAAGTGCTTTCCCAGTGGTTTTCATCGCCACAGCCTGTGACTGACGAACGGTGGTGCATGGCCGGATGCCAGCCGGGATTTCGCGAAAAACCTTTAAGGACAGTCGAAAAACGCAGTGTATGATGGTCGGCCCTTGCGAAGGGGGTTCGTGTCACAGGGCTGTCGCCTGAGGGTGGCAGGCTGGCCCGAACCCTGAACTTCAAGTTTCTACACCAGGAGATATCAATGAGCGTACTCGTAGGCAAACAAGCCCCTGACTTCACCGTCCCGGCCGTACTCGGCAATGGCGAGATCGTTGACAGCTTCACCCTGTCCTCGGCCATCAAAGGCAAATACGGCCTGGTGTTCTTCTACCCGCTGGACTTCACCTTTGTCTGCCCGTCCGAGCTGATCGCTCTGGACAACCGCATGGCCGACTTCAAGGCACGCAACGTTGAAGTAGTCGCCGTTTCGATCGACTCGCACTTCACCCACAACGCCTGGCGCAACACACCGGTCAACAATGGCGGCATCGGCCAGGTGAAATACACCATGGCTGCCGACATGAAGCACGAAATCGCCAAGGCCTACGACGTTGAGTCCGAAGGCGGCGTGGCTTTCCGTGGCGCGTTCCTGATCGATGACAAAGGCGTTGTCCGCTCGCAGATCATCAACGACCTGCCGCTGGGCCGTAACATGGAAGAGCTGATCCGTCTGGTCGACGCTCTGCAATTCCACGAAGAGCACGGCGAAGTCTGCCCTGCCAACTGGAAAAAAGGCGACAAAGGCATGAACGCTTCGCCAGAAGGCGTTGCGGCTTACCTGACCGAGAACGCTGCTGCCCTGTAAGGCGCAACGTCGAGGTACAAAAAAACCGGCTCTTGAGCCGGTTTTTTCATGCGCGGGATTTAACCCGACGACCCTCAGTCGTCGAAGTCTTCCCAGCCGCCCATCTGTTTCCAGCGGTTGACGATGCCGCAGAACAGCTCGGCCGTCTTCTCGGTGTCGTAACGCGCGGAGTGCGCTTCACGGCCGTCGAAGTCGATGTCGGCTGCCTGACAGGCCTTGGCCAATACGGTTTGACCGTAGGCCAGACCCGCGAGGGTCGCAGTGTCGAAGCTGGAGAACGGGTGAAACGGATTGCGCTTCATGTCCAGCCGCGCGACGGCAGCATTGAGGAAGCCGAGGTCGAAGCTGCTGTTGTGGCCGACCAGAATCGCCCGCTTGCAACCGTTGGCTTTCAAGGCCTTGCGCACGCCACGGAAGATGTCGGTCAGCGCTGTTTCTTCGCTGACAGCCATGCGCAACGGATGATCGAGCTTGATCCCGGTGAACTCCAGTGCCGCCGGTTCAACGTTGGCGCCTTCGAACGGCTCGACGCGGAAGAAGTAGGTGTGATCCGGATAGACGAAACCCTTTTCATCCATGGCGATGGTAGTCGCGGCAATCTCCAGCAGAGCGTCGGTGGCCGAGTTGAAGCCACCGGTTTCTACGTCGACGACAACCGGCAGGTAGCCGCGAAAGCGTGCTGCCATTGGATGACGGGAACCGCCGCCACCTTGACCGTCCAGTTCGTCGTCGAAATGGTCTTCACTCACGCGTGTTCCTCCAGCAGGCGCCAGCGCAGTTTTTCACCGGCGCGCAGCGGGATAACGGTCAGCTCGCCGAAAGGCAGGCTGGTCGGGGCGGTCCATTCGTCACGAACCAGTGTGATGCGATCGGTGTTCGCCGGCAGGCCGTAGAAACGCGGGCCGTTGAGGCTGGCGAAGGCTTCGAGCTTGTCCAGCGCGTTGCGCTGTTCAAAGGCTTCGGCATACAGCTCGATGGCGGCGTACGCGGTGTAGCAGCCGGCGCAGCCGCAGGCGGCTTCCTTGGCGTGCTGGGCGTGCGGTGCCGAGTCGGTACCGAGGAAGAACTTCGCGCTGCCGCTGGTGGCGGCGTCGAGCAGGGCTTCCTGGTGAGTGTTGCGTTTGAGGATCGGCAGGCAATAGAAGTGCGGCCGGATCCCGCCCACCAGCATGTGGTTGCGGTTGTAGAGCAGGTGATGCGCGGTGATGGTCGCGCCGACGTTGGCCGAAGCCTCGTTGACGAACTGCACGGCATCGCCGGTGGTGATGTGTTCGAACACCACTTTCAGTGTCGGGAAACGCTCGACCACGCGGCGCATGTGCTCGTCGATGAAGATTTTTTCGCGGTCGAACACGTCGACGTCGCCACGGGTGACTTCGCCGTGGATCAACAGCGGCATGCCGGCTTCGGCCATGGCTTCCAGCACCGGGAAAATCTTGTCGATGCTGGTGACCCCGGAATCGGAGTTGGTGGTGGCGCCAGCCGGATACAGCTTGGCGGCGTGCACGAAACCGCTGGCCTTGGCCTCACGGATTTCTTCGGGCTGGGTGCGTTCGGTGAGGTACAGCACCATCAGCGGTTCGAAACGACTGCCGGCCGGGCGGGCAGCGAGAATCCGCTGGCGATAGCCGTCGGCTTCAGCGGCGTTGCGCACCGGAGGTACCAGGTTGGGCATGATGATGGCGCGACCAAAGGTGCGCGCGACATCCGCAACGGTATTGGTCAACACGGCACCATCGCGAAGATGAATGTGCCAGTCGTCGGGACGCAGCAGGGTCAGGCGGTCGGACATGAGGGGATTCCAGGCGGGTCAAACTGAGGCGAATGCTACCGGAAAAGACTCTTGCAGGCACTCGCTATCAAGTTTTGCGACGAGCGTCCGATATCCCATAGGTATGCCGTAAAGATGTATGTCTCGGTCTTTTTTGTTGTAGAAGCCAATGGAGCCTCCCGTGCGCCAGCGATATTTAGCCTTGCTCAGTGTGTTTGCCAGCCTCCCCGCGATGGCACTGACCTACCAGACCCGTCTGGAGAACATTGAGTGGACGGTCGAGGGCGACAAGTTCGAGTGCCGTCTGACGCAGCCGATCACTGATTTTGGCTCAGGGCAATTCGTGCGCAAGGCCGGCGAGCAGGCGACCTTCCGCCTGAACGCCTACAACGCCATGCTCGGCGGTGGTTCGGCGACCTTGCTGGCAGCGGCTGCGCCGTGGCAGCCGGGTCGTGGCGACATCAATCTGGGCACGGTTCGACTGGGCAGCGGCAACGTGCTGTTCAACAGTTCTCAATCCCAGGCCGGGCAGTTGATCAGCGGGCTGATGGACGGTCGCAGCCCGGTGGTGCGCCGGGCATCGGGCGATGGTCGGGTGTCGGAAGTGCGCCTGTTGCCGGTCAAGTTCAGCAAGGCGTTCAATGACTATCAGACCTGCGTGGCGAAACTGCTCCCGCAGAATTTCGATCAGGTCAAGCAATCGCAGATCGGCTTCCCCGGCGAAGGCATCGAACTGGACGCCGCCGCCAAGGCCAAGCTGCAAGTGATGCTCGAGTACATGAAGGCCGATCCGACGGTCAATCACATCGAACTCGACGGCCACTCGGACAACAGCGGCAATCGCCTGACCAATCGCGAACTGTCGCGCCGCCGCGCGCTGGCCGTGGTCGACTTCTTCAAGGCCAACGGCATCCAGGAGTCGCAGATCACCGTGCGTTTCCATGGTGAGCGTTATCCTCTGGTGCCGAACACCAATGCCGCCAACCGGGCCAAGAACCGTCGGGTCAATGTGCACCTTGCGCGGGTGGCACCGACGACTGCTCCAGCGCCTCAGGCCAGCACACCTGCCAACACTGCGGCGACTTCCTGACCTGCCGGTCATCGTCGCTCTCTCGACAGATTCTGTCGCTTTGTCGTCTTAAGCTGTCGCGCCTCTGTAAATTATCGCGTTTGAGCGGTAGACTCCTCGGCTTTCCGTAGAACCCCGTGGAGTGATGGCATGGCGGACGTAAACAAGGTCGTTCTGGCGTATTCCGGCGGCCTGGACACTTCGGTGATCCTCAAGTGGCTGCAGGATACTTATAACTGTGAAGTCGTGACCTTCACCGCTGACCTGGGTCAGGGCGAAGAGGTCGAGCCGGCTCGCGCCAAGGCGCAGGCCATGGGCGTCAAAGAAATCTACATCGACGACCTGCGCGAAGAATTCGTGCGTGACTTCGTGTTCCCGATGTTCCGCGCCAACACCGTTTACGAAGGCGAGTACCTGCTGGGTACTTCCATTGCGCGTCCGCTGATCGCCAAGCGTCTGATCGAAATCGCCAACGAAACCGGCGCCGACGCCATTTCCCACGGCGCAACCGGCAAGGGCAACGACCAGGTGCGTTTCGAACTGGGTGCCTACGCGCTCAAGCCAGGCGTGAAAGTGATCGCCCCTTGGCGCGAGTGGGACCTGCTGTCCCGCGAGAAACTGATGGACTACGCCGAGAAGCACGCGATCCCGATCGAGCGTCACGGCAAGAAGAAATCCCCGTACTCGATGGACGCCAACCTGCTGCACATCTCCTATGAAGGCGGCGTGCTGGAAGACACCTGGACCGAGCACGAAGAAGACATGTGGCGCTGGACCGTCTCCCCGGAGAAGGCTCCCGACACCCCGCAATACCTGGAACTGACCTACCGCAACGGCGACATCGTCGCGCTGGACGGCGTCGAAATGACTCCGGCCACCGTACTGGCGACCCTGAACAGGATCGGTGGCGAGCACGGCATCGGCCGTCTGGACATCGTCGAGAACCGTTATGTCGGCATGAAGTCCCGTGGCTGCTACGAAACCCCGGGCGGCACCATCATGCTGCGCGCTCACCGCGCCATCGAATCGATCACCCTGGACCGCGAAGTCGCTCACCTCAAAGACGAGCTGATGCCGAAGTACGCCAGCCTGATCTACACCGGTTACTGGTGGAGCCCTGAGCGTCTGATGCTGCAACAGATGATCGACGCTTCTCAGGTCAACGTGAACGGCGTTGTGCGCCTTAAGCTGTACAAGGGCAACGTGATCGTGACCGGCCGCAAGTCCGACGATTCGCTGTTCGACGCCAACATCGCGACCTTCGAAGAAGACGGCGGCGCCTACAACCAGGCCGACGCGGCGGGCTTCATCAAGCTCAACGCACTGCGCATGCGTATTGCTGCCAACAAGGGCCGCAAGTTGTTCTGAGTTCTTCGGGCCTGATGGAAAGAACGGCCTTGTCGTAGCGACAAGGCCGTTTTTTTTTTGGAGCGGGGGCTCGTTTGACTTGATAGGTACCTGTCAGCGTTACTGTCATCATCGGCTGTACATCGTGCATTGCATGGATGTCTTCCTCCACGCTTTATCTCCTTTCATATCTTTCCCAATACAGATGTATTCAACGAATGAGTGTTGTAAACAATACAGAAGGTTGTTCCTTGTGTTCTTTTGAGTTTTTTTTCCAGATTGTCGATATGTTCTTTAAGTAAAATATCTGACACAGCGTCGGTTAAAAACAGAAACAGCCTCAGCGAATGCTTGTTTGGATGTGGGAACTTTTCCAGTAGCTCCGCTATTACCGAACTCGTGTGTATCTGTCGAATGTCAATGATGTACACCCTGTCCAACGGTTTTGGTAGTTTGACAGCGTGTAAATCGACATTCGGCTGAGTGGGTGCAACCTTGTTCGGAAGATTGATTTCTTCTTCGAAAGCCTTGAGAAAGTTCTTGTCGTTGTCGAAGTCGGATGGAGCATACAGAGAGCGATAGTTGAAGTTCAGGGTGATGAAGAACAGAAACAACAGGTAGAACGGAAAACTGATCAGGAACCAGACGTACAGCTCCCGTTCATTATTATTAAGAAATGGCAGTGATACGGCGGCGGAGGTTTCCGATATAAAAGCGAAGATGGCAATGACGGTAATGGGGTTGGGGATCTTCCTGTTGATTTTTAGCATGGTATTTACTCATGAATGGTCTTTCTCGTCGTCTTGATTGAGTGAGTGGTCGAGTTTCAAGTTGTCGGATAAACAGGATTCTCGGTGTTTGGTGTTTATATTAAATTCCAGGAGTGCGATATGTGTAAGGTGTTTCTGTTTTTTAATGTGTGGTCGCTGATCTTCGTTTCGGTGTTTAGCCTGTCATGAACGCTATCGAGAAGGGCGGGGTAGGAGCCGAACTTCCGGATGGGAGTTCATGTTTTTCTGTGAGTGAGTCTTTTCTGTAGGAATAATCTTTATTGGCTGTAGGAGGCGTCTCTCGGTGCTGGTGTAGAGGAACTTATCCATGCCATGGAGGAAATGACTGAGTTATTGTGCCGGTTCTAAAAATTCGAACAGCGAAACTGGACTTGCCCATGAATAAAGTGCTGATCGTGGATGATCACCCCGTCATTCGTCTTGCGGTACGTATGCTGATGGAACGTCATGGCTACGAAGTCATTGCAGAAACGGATAACGGCGTGGATGCATTACAACTTGCTCGTGACCAGATGCCGGATATCGTCATTCTGGATATCGGCATACCGAAACTGGATGGTCTGGAAGTCATTGCGCGTCTTACGACCATTGCAATGCCATTGAAGGTGCTGGTGCTGACGTCCCAGTCACCGGGACATTTTTCCATGCGCTGCATGCAGTCGGGGGCGGCGGGCTATGTCTGCAAGCAACAGGATCTGACGGAGTTGCTGAGTGCCATCAAGGCGGTACTGTCCGGATACAGCTATTTTCCGAATCAGGCGCTGCATACCGTGCGGACCAGCCTTGGAAACGCCAGCGAAGCGGACATGGTCGATCGCCTGTCCGGGAGGGAAATGATGGTGTTGCAGCAGTTGGCGCGCGGCAAGACCAACAAGGAAATTGCCGACGGAATGTTCCTCAGCAACAAGACCGTGAGTACCTACAAAACCCGGTTGCTATTGAAGCTCAACGCGCGCTCGCTGGTGGATCTGATCGAACTGGCGCAGCGAAACGGTCTGGTCTGAGAGTTTCAGTGGCTGACGGATCATGGGCGGATCGGAATCAGCGTGTGACAGAAACAGAAAAGCCTCCGTTTCGGGAGGCTTTCAAATGTCAGAGATCAAAATCGTAATCGGCCAATTGCTTTTGCAGTCGGCGCTCCTCAAGCAGGTTGTCGATGGTTCGGCGTTTGCTCAAGTTGGTCTTGGCGACTTCAACCACAGGATCGGCATCATCGGCCTCCGTGGCGATAAAGTCGTCATCCGCTTCCAATTGCTCTTTGCTGGTGCTCATAAGGTCAACTCCAGGCTAAGACTGCCTTTGGCGCTCCTTATATCGATATTCCAGCAGATGGTAAAAAAGATTTTTTCAATCGATAAATCAGTAAAACCAATAGTCGCTCAATCGTCAGAAGTTTTGTGCTTGTAATCGCACAGATCTTCAATCCGACAGCTGCCACAACGGGGTTTGCGTGCCAGACACACATAGCGTCCGTGAAGAATGAGCCAGTGGTGCGAGTCGAGCAGGTATTCTTTTGGCACAAACTTCATCAGCTTCTTTTCCACCTCGACCACATTTTTACCCGGTGCAATGCCGGTGCGGTTGCTGACCCGGAAGATGTGGGTGTCCACGGCCATGGTCAACTGGCGGAACGCGGTGTTGAGCACGACGTTGGCGGTCTTGCGGCCAACGCCGGGCAAGGCTTCCAGTTCTTCACGCGTCTGCGGGACTTCCCCGTTGTGTAATTCGACCAGCAGGCGGCAGGTCTCGATCACGTTTTTGGCCTTGCTGTTATAGAGGCCGATAGTCTTGATGTACTCGGACAACCCTTCGACGCCCAAGGCGTGAATGGCCGCCGGTGTGTTCGCCACCGGAAACAGCTTCGCCGTCGCCTTGTTCACCCCGACGTCCGTGGATTGCGCGGACAGAATCACCGCAATCAATAGTTCGAAGGGCGAGGAGTAGGCCAGTTCGGTCTTGGGCTCGGGGTTGTCCTCGTGAAGCCTGCGGAAAATCTCCAGACGTTTTGCGGCATTCATGGGTGATGCGTTTCCTCGGGTAAGGCGGCAGGGCGAGTCCAGGCCTGACGGGCGGCCAGTAACAATCCAAGCAATATGAAGGCGCCGGGAGCCAGCGTCGCGAAATGCAGGCCGTCGCCGAACAGAATCAAACCTTGCCAGTGTTCGGACAGATGATGGCCGATGCTGCCCTGACCGATCAGCTCACGCAACACTGCGAGCACAATCATCAGCGCGGTAAACAGGCCGCAAAGTTTTAGTCGATTACGGACAGGCCGGCGAAAAAATCCATTGTGTTCCAGCACGACGCACTGCAAGCCAATCAGCCCGGCATAAAGACTGATCAGTTGATGCCACTGCATCGCAACGCGTTGCAGAAAAATATCGGCGCAGCCGGCCAGAGTTGCGGCCAGTATCAGGCTGACCGGCAACAGGCTCTCGCTGCTCAGGCGCGAGCGCAGCGGTGTCATGCACAAACCGTAAACGCCCACGACAACCGCAAACATCAACAGAGTCGCCAGCGCACCCGCAACGGAGTCGGTGGCACCGATCAGCAGCACCAGCATCATTGAGTTCGACAGAGTCGCTGACGTATTCATGGAGCGCTCCCGAGCAGGGTCGTCCGGTGTTCATCGAAGTAACGCAGGGCATCGTGAATGGCATTGATCGCCGCGCGAGAGGTAATGGTTGCGCCCGCGATCTGGTCGAATTCTCCCTGATCCTTTTTCAGCGCCCATCCGGCGTCGGTCGGTTGGTTGCTCGATTTTCCGCTAAAAGTCTCAAGCCAGCCATTTGGCCAGTCGCCGATATGCCCACCCAGCGAAGGCGTTTCGTTTTGCTCGAGGGTTTTGACTCCGAGCAATCGGCCGTCGGCATCGATGGCAATCAGCAACTCGATATTGCCGGCATAACCTTGGGTCCGGCTGCGCAACAGTGCCGCCACGGGGTGGCCGCTTTTGGTCGCCCGATAACCGCCCAGCATCAGACTGTGGCTCAGGTTGATGTCGGTCAGCGTCAGAGGTTGTTCCAGCGGCTGATTGTCGTAAGCGTCGACCGGCAGCACGTCCAGCAATTTACGATTCTCGAACAGACGCTGTGCGGCGGCAATCTGCGGTGCGTTGCTGCGTTGCACCAGCCACGTCACGCCGATGCCCAGCGCGGTAATCAACGCTAGTGTGATCAGGCTGTTCGTTCGGTTCATGGTGTCACCTGCGCCTGACGGGCCATCGCGAAGCGCTCCAGCGCCGGCACGCACAGGTTCATCAACAGCACCGCAAACGCCACGCCGTCGGGGTAACCCCCCCAGGTGCGAATCACGTAAGTCAGCGACCCCACGCCGATGCCGAACAGCAGGCGGGCGAGCGGACTTTTTGCCCCCGAGACCGGTTCAGTGACAATAAAAAATGCCCCGAGCATGGTAGCGCCACTCAGCAGGTGAAACAGTGGCGAGCCGTGGGAGTCCGATCCCGAACCGTTCCAGCACAACAGGCTGATCACGAACAGGCTGGCGAGCATGCCGACCGGCGCGTGCCAGCCAAACACCCGGCGCTGCAACAAAAACAGCCCACCGGCGAGGAACGCCAGATTGATCCATTCAACGCCGTGCCCGCCAAAGCGACCGAATGCCGGATTACCGGCAAACAATTCGTTCATGGTCAGGCTTTTATTGATGCGCAGACTGTCCAGCGCGGTGGCCTGAACCCAGGCATCCGGTTGCGCGCCCAGACTGAACACCTGACCAAAAGCCGCCGTCAGATCCATGCCATGGGCCGGCCAATGGGTCATCGGCTGAGGAAACGTCACCATGGCCAGCGCGAAGCCGAGCATGGCCGGATTAAATGGATTTCGGCCAACACCACCGTAGAGATGTTTGCCCAGCAGCAGGCCCGAGGCGATCGCCGTAACCGTCAGCCACCACGGGCAATAAGGCGGCAGGGCAATCGCCAGCAGCGTGGCGCTGACCACCGCGCTGCCATCGGTCAAGGTGGCCTGCATGGGTTGCTGACGCAGGTGTGTCACGGCGGCTTCAACACCCATAGCCGTGACGACGGACAGGATCAGGTTGATCAGCACGCCCCAACCGTAAAACCAGAACAACGCCAGCCAACCCGGCAATGTCGCCAGCAAAACCAGCTTCATTGCCTGTTGCAGGCGCTCGTCTCTGGTTTCAATGGATGACATGGGCTTGTACCTGCCGCTCTGCTTCTTGCAGGCGGGCGCGGGCTTTTTCGAGGATGTCGGTGGGCGTGCCGTCGCGCCGTTGCAGTTTGTTAAGGTCGGCGCGAGCGTAGGCCAGTTCGGTTTTCAGCTGGCGCAACTGGTCGTCGATCGGACGTTTCTCGACACGCACAAGCTCCGGCGCCGGTTGATTGCTGGCGGCTTCGGCATTGTGCAGCGCCTGTTCGGCGTCACGCAGCGCTTGCTCCAGCGCGGCGATCTCGGCTGGCGGGGCCTCTGTGGTTTGCGCCTTTTTCAGTTCGGCGCGGCGCATCGCCAACTGGATTTTCGCCCGTTTCAGATCGGCGTCCTTTGCCGGCGCAGCGATGACTGGCGCAGGTGCCGCGCTGCTTTCCAGGTTCGCCAGAGCCTGTTCGGCCGCTTCGAACTGCTGTTGCAGGACGATCAGTTGCGATTGCTGTTCGAAAGTCGGCGGATGACCGAACGCCTTCAGCGACTTGTTCAATTGCGCTCGACTCATGGCCACGTCGATCTTGGCTTTTTTCAGCGCGGCATCGGCGGTCGCGGCTTTTTGCGCGCGCACCCGTTCCAGCGCCGCCTGCACCGGATCGAGCGTGGTGGCGACTTCGACCTGTGCCGCGCGCTGCGCCCGGGCCTCGCGTTCGGCCTGCTTCTGCTGTTCTTCACGTTGCAGACGAGCATTGCGCCGTTCAAAGCGCTGACGGGCGTGATCGCGTTTGGCCGCGCGTGTCTGCTGTTCTTCAAGGCTGATGGCCAGCCCACCGACCACCGGCAGTGTGCCCAGCGGCAGCGGATGCATCTCGATACAGTCGACCGGGCAGGGTGCCACGCACAGATCGCAACCGGTGCATTCGTCGATGATGACGGTGTGCATCAGTTTTGCCGCGCCGACGATGGCGTCGATCGGGCAGGCCTGAATGCACTTGGTGCAGCCGATGCATTCGGCCTCGCGGATGTAGGCCACTTGCGGCGGCGCCGAACCCCGACTGATGTCCAGCTCGAGCACCGGGATTTTCAACAGTTCGGCCAGCGCCGCGATGGTTTCGTCGCCACCCGGCGGGCACTTGTTGATCGGCTCGCCGTCGGCGATGCCTTCAGCGTAGGGTTTGCATCCGGGATGGCCGCACTTGCCGCATTGGGTCTGCGGCAGCAGGGCATCGATGCGTTGAATCAGACTCATGTTTTGATCAGTCCACTGAATCCGAGAAAAGCCACGGCCATCAGTCCGGCGCCGATCAACAGGATCGGCAGGCCACGAAAGGGCAGGGGAATATCGTTGTCGGCCGTGCGCTCACGCAAATCGCTGAACAGGCTCAACACCAGCCAGAAACCCAGGCCGGCGCCAAGGCTCAGCGCAATTGCATGAAACAGGCCTTTGTCCGCTTGCGCGTTGATCAGTATCAGCCCCAGCACACCGGCATTGCCCAGCAGCAGCGGCCACAAACCATCGAATGGCAACGCCGGGAGCCAATGCGCCAACAGCTTCAGCAACGGCGTGATCAGCAAGATGCTCAACGGCATAAACACAAACAGGCGCAGGAATTCCAGTTGCAACGGCACCAGTAGCCAATGCCAGAGCACGTAACCCGCCACACCGACAAGCAGCATCAGACACAACGTTGCCAGCCCCAGCGCATGCACTTGTCGACGCTCACTGCCCAGCAGCGGATCGACGCCCAGCGGCCAGTGCAACACGAAGTTGTTGATCAGTGCAGCACTGAAGAGCGTAAGCACGAGTTCGGTCATGGTTCTGCCGGTGGCAACGGGCGTGTGTCATTTAAGGTTAGGCATTATCCGGCAGCCGTGGAGGGCGGGCCAGATATGAAAAATCCCACAGGCGCACGGAGCACGCCTGTGGGATCTGTCAGGGCAGAACCTTACTTGATGCGCTGACCCGGCTTGGCGCCGCTGTCCGGGCTCAGCAGGTAGATTTCTTCACCACCAGGGCCGGCTGCCATCACCATGCCTTCGGAGATGCCGAACTTCATTTTCCGTGGCTTGAGGTTGGCGATCATCATGGTCAGGCGACCGTCGAGCTTGGACGGATCCGGGTAGGCGCTCTTGATCCCCGAGAACACGTTGCGTTGCTCGTCACCGATGTCGAGGGTCAGACGCAGCAGCTTGTCCGCACCTTCAACGTGTTCGGCCTTGACGATCAGCGCCACGCGCAGGTCGACCGCGGCGAAGGTGTCGAAGTCGATTTCCGGCGACAGCGGATCCTTGGCCAGTTCGCCATTGCCGGTAGGCGCGGCGGCACCGGTGTCGGTCTGGCTGGCGGTCAGGTCTTCTTTCGAGGCGTCGGTCATGGCTTGCACTTTTACCGGGTCGATGCGGGTCATCAACGGCTTGAATTCGTTCAACTGGTGGTTGGCCAGCAGGGTGGTGTGGTCGTTCCAGGTCAGCGGGGCGACGTTGAGGAACGCCTCGGCATCGGCAGCCAGCACTGGCAGCACCGGTTTGAGGAAGATCACCAGCTGGCGGAACAGGTTGATCGCCGTGGCGCAGACCGCCTGGACTTCATCCTGCTTGCCTTCCTGCTTGTTCAGCGACCATGGCGCCTTGTCGGCGATCCAGGCGTTGGCGCGGTCGGCCAACGCCATGGTTTCGCGCATGGCACGGGCGAAGTCGCGGGCCTCATAGGCGTCGGCGATGCTCGGCGCAGCGGCCAGGAAAGCTTCGGTCAGTTCCGGTGCGGCGTTGGTGTCCACCAGCAGACCGGCGTTGCCCTTCTGGATGAAACCGGCGCAACGGCTGGCGATGTTGACGACTTTGCCAACCAGGTCGGAGTTGACCTTCTGCACGAAGTCTTCGAGATTCAGGTCGAGGTCGTCCACGCCACGGCCGAGTTTGGCCGCGTAGTAGTAGCGCAGGTATTCCGGCGACAGGTGATCCAGGTAGGTACGGGCCTTGATGAAGGTGCCGCGGGACTTGGACATCTTCTGACCGTTGACGGTCAGGTAGCCGTGCACGTTGATTCCGGTCGGCTTGCGCAAACCCGCGCCTTCAAGCATCGCCGGCCAGAACAGGGCGTGGAAGTTGACGATGTCCTTGCCGATGAAGTGATACAGCTCGGCGGTGGAGTCCTTGCCCCAGAACGCGTCGAAGTCCAGCTCCGGCGTGCGGTTGCAGAGGTTCTTGAAGCTGGCCATGTAGCCGATCGGCGCGTCCAGCCACACGTAGAAGTACTTGCCTGGCTCGCCCGGGATCTCGAAACCGAAGTACGGCGCATCGCGGGAGATGTCCCACTGTTGCAGGCCGGCGTCCAGCCATTCGGCGATCTTGTTGGCCACGGCGTCCTGCAGGGTGCCGCTGCGGGTCCAGGCCTGGAGCATTTCCTGGAAGTCCGGCAGCTTGAAGAAGAAGTGCTGGGAATCCTTGAGCACCGGAGTGGCACCGGAGATCGCCGACTTCGGATCCTTCAGGTCGGTCGGCGCGTAGGTCGCACCGCATTTTTCGCAGTTGTCGCCGTACTGGTCTTCGGTGCCGCATTTCGGGCACGTGCCCTTGATGAAGCGGTCGGCCAGGAACATTTTCTTTTCCGGGTCGAAATACTGGGTGATCGAACGTTGGGCGATGTGCCCGGCGTCACGCAGCTTCAGGTAGATCTGGCTCGACAGCTCACGGTTTTCTTCGGCGTGAGTGGAGTGGAAGTTGTCGAAGTCCACCAGGAACTCGGCAAAGTCGGCGCTGTGTTCGGCCTGGACGTTGGCGATCAGTTGTTCCGGGGTGATGCCTTCCTTTTCCGCGCGCAGCATGATCGCCGAACCGTGGGCGTCGTCGGCGCAGACATAAATGCACTGATTGCCGCGATGCTTCTGGAAGCGCACCCACATATCGGTCTGGATGTATTCCAGCATGTGGCCAAGGTGGATCGAACCGTTGGCATAGGGCAGGGCGCTGGTGACGAGAATCTTGCGTGGTTCGGACATGTGGGGCTTCGCTACTTGATGAAACGGAGGTCGGCCACTATAAAGCGCCGGGAAAGATATTTCACCTCTGCAAATCGTTGCCGGACATGCCGTCCGGAGGGCAGAAGGGGTAGGATACCCGCCATCTTTTCCCAGTCTTGTTATCGGAGTTGCCCATGAGTGCCGTCACTCGCGCAGCGGTGGAAGCCGTCCTCAGCCAATACACCGACCCTTACCTGAACCAGGATCCGGTCAGCGCCGGTTGCGTGCGCAACATCGAAATCACTGGCGATCGCGTCAGCGTGCAGCTGGAAATCGGTTATGCCGCCGGTCTGTTCAAGAGCGGCTGGGCGCAATTGCTGCAACTGGCCATCGAAAACCTCGACGGCGTGGTGACTGCCAGGGTCGAGGTCAACAGCGTGATCGCCGCGCACAAGGCCCAGGCGCAGATTCCGGGGCTGGCCAACGTCAAGAACGTGGTCGCCGTGGCCTCCGGCAAGGGCGGTGTGGGCAAATCCACCACCGCTGCCAACCTGGCGCTGGCGCTGGCTCGCGAAGGCGCGAAGGTCGGAATTCTCGACGCCGATATCTACGGCCCGAGCCAGGGCATCATGTTCGGCATCCCCGAGGGCACCCGTCCGCAGGTCAAGGATCAGAAATGGTTCGTGCCGCTGCAGGCCCATGGCGTGGAAGTGATGTCGATGGCGTTCCTGACCGACGACAACACACCGATGGTCTGGCGCGGGCCGATGGTCTCCGGCGCGCTGCTGCAACTGGTCACGCAAACCGCCTGGGGCGATCTGGATTACCTGGTGATCGACATGCCGCCCGGCACCGGCGACATCCAGCTGACCTTGGCGCAGAAAGTCCCGGTAGCTGGCGCCGTGATCGTCACCACACCGCAGGATCTGGCGCTGCTCGACGCGCGCAAGGGCGTGGAAATGTTCCGCAAGGTCAACATCCCGGTGCTGGGCGTGGTGGAAAACATGGCCGTGCACATCTGCTCGAACTGCGGTCATGCCGAGCATCTGTTCGGTGAGGGCGGTGGCGAGAAGCTGGCGACCCAGTTCGGCGTCGAGCTGCTGGCTTCGTTGCCGCTGTCGATGCTGATCCGCGAACAGGCCGATGGCGGCAAACCGACGGTGATTTCCGAGCCGGACAGCCAGATCGCCATGGTTTACCAGGAACTGGCTCGCCATGTCGGCGCGCGGATCGTATTGCAGGAAGCAGCCTCGCCGGCGATGCCGAACATCACCATCAGCGACGATTGATGCCTGCGGTTTAAACAAAAACGCCCCGGTGCCTGTGCACCGGGGCGTTTTTCATTGCGTGGCAGGGGTCAGATGCGCAACCCACCGTCCATCTCCAGAATCCGGCCGGTGTAGTAGTCGTTCTCGAAGATGTACGCCGCCGAATGGGCGATCTCTTCCGGCTTGCCCATGCGCTTGAGCGGAATGCCCGAGGTCATTTTCTCCAGCGCTTCCGGCTTCATGCCCAGGGTCATCTCGGTTTCGATGAAGCCCGGCGCGATACCGGCCACGCGAATGCCGTAGCGCGCCAGTTCCTTGGCCCAGGTCACGGTCGCTGCAGCGACGCCGGCCTTGGCGGCGGAGTAGTTGGTCTGGCCGACGTTGCCCGCGCGGGAGATCGACG
Organism: Pseudomonas sp. lyk4-R2A-10; assembly: GCF_030209075.1. Classification (NCBI taxonomy): domain Bacteria; kingdom Pseudomonadati; phylum Pseudomonadota; class Gammaproteobacteria; order Pseudomonadales; family Pseudomonadaceae; genus Pseudomonas; species Pseudomonas sp. lyk4-R2A-10. Next base: position 219,644 of record NZ_JARVSR010000001.1, read on the forward strand.
AGATGTTGATGATCGCGCCGCTGTTCTTCAGCTCGACCATTTTCGCCGCCACTTCACGGGTGCAGAGGAACACGCCGGTCAGGTTGACGTCGATCACCGCCTGCCATTGGGCCAGGCTCATCTTGGTCATTTCGCCGTCCTTGACCTTGAGCAGCAGGCCGTCGCGCAGGATCCCGGCGTTGTTGATCAGGCCGTGGATCGCGCCGAAGTCTTCGGCGACCTGAGCGACCATGTGCGTCACCTGCTCTTCGTTGGCGACGTTGCACAGATAGCTGCGTGCCTCGACACCCTTGGCCTTGCAGGCCGCGACGGCGTCATCGAGTTTTTCCTGGTTCAGGTCGACCAGCGCCAGCTTCGCGCCCTTGCCCGCGAAATACTCGGCCATCGAGCGGCCCAAGCCTTGGCAACCGCCAGTGATAATGATTACTTTGTCGTTGAGTTGCATTCGCATGCCCCCGAGAGCAGGTCAGAGTGGTCCTTATAGGTAGCCTCTCGATCTGCACCGGCCTGGGGCCTGTTGCACATGAGAACTGCCCGATGGCGTGTGGAACAAATTCCATGCGCCTGTCCGTTTTTTCGACGGATTCTATTTAAGGAGTCATAAATTGAGCGTTGAAGCGGCTAAGAATGCCCGAGAATTGCTTCTCAAGGAATACCGTGGCGTGCTGTCGACCCACTCCAGATCGATGCCCGGTTTTCCATTCGGCTCCGTGGTTCCCTACTGCCTGGACGAGCAGGGCCGGCCGCTGATCCTGATCAGCCGTATCGCCCAGCACACCCACAACCTGCAGAAAGATCCGAAATGTTCGCTGCTGGTGGGTGAGCGCGAGGCCGACGATGTGCAAGCCGTTGGTCGCCTGACCTATCTGGCCGAGGCGGAAAAACTCGAAGACGCGGCCGCCATCGAAGCTGCCGCCGAGCGCTACTACCGTTATTTCCCCGATTCGCAGAATTACCACAAGGCCCACGATTTCGATTTCTGGGTGCTCAAACCGGTGCGTCATCGCTACATCGGCGGTTTTGGCGCGATCCATTGGGTCGATCACCTGACCCTGGCCAACCCGTTCGCCGGCAAGGCCGAAGTCAGCATGGTCGAGCACATGAACAGCGACCACGCCAAGGCCATTGCGCATTACGTCGACCTCGCCGGCCTGCCGAAAACCGTCCCGGCGCAACTGGCCGGGATCGACACCGAAGGCATGCACTTGCGCATCGGTCAGGCGCTGTACTGGCTGCCGTTTCAAGCGCCTTGTCATACGCCGATACAAGTGCGCGAGGCCTTGGTTTCTCTGGCTCACGCCGAGGTCTGGCCAAAAAATGCGGTGGCCGACGCTTGAATTCACGAAAGGGCGACGTCATCTAAGGCTTACTGCAAGGCATTTCTTGCGTTGAGGAAACTTTGATGCGCCCTTTTTTGTTGCTCTTTCTGCTGTTCCCGGTGTTGGAGCTGTTCGTATTCGTCAAAGTGGCAGGATCGATCGGATTTTTCCCGGCCCTGCTGCTGATCATTCTCGGCTCGATGTTCGGCGTGTTCGTGCTGCGCGTCGCCGGGCTGGCCACCGCACTGCGTGCCCGTGAAAGCCTGAACCGCGGCGAGCTGCCTGCGCAAACCATGCTCGAAGGCCTGATGCTGGCCCTGGCCGGCGGCCTGCTGATCCTGCCGGGCTTCATCAGCGACGTGGTCGGTCTGGTGCTGTTGTTGCCGTTCAGTCGTCGACTGGTCGCCAACAAAATGCGTCAGCGCGCCGAAGAACAGGCCATGCGCCAGCGAGCGTTCGCCGATGACCTGCAACCTCGCGGCGGTCCTGCGCCGCGCCAGCCTCTGGGACGCGAAGGTGATGTGATCGAAGGCGAATTCGAACACCGCGACACCAAGTAACTTCTGCATCGACACGGCACCTTCGGGTGCCGTGTTCGTTTGTGGAGCTAATTCATGCAGCTTGCGTGAAAATTTTTTAGCCCCCGCCCTTGTAATAAGCTTATGCGCCCTTATGTATCGGTCACCGAAAGGTTTCCGGTATTTGAACCGGACAGACTTCCGCGGTTCGCTCGACGAGCCGCAACCGGCGCAGGCCGGATTCGTTAAACCCGCCGGGACTACACCGGCCGATGAAAACCACAATTAGGAGAGATCGACAATGAAGCTTCGTCCTCTGCATGACCGCGTCGTCATCCGTCGCAGCGAAGAAGAAAAGAAAACCGCTGGCGGTATCGTCCTGCCAGGTTCGGCTGCTGAAAAAGCCAACCACGGTGAGATTCTGGCTGTAGGCCCGGGCAAGGCACTGGAAAGCGGTGAAGTGCGCGCACTGTCCGTGAAGGTAGGCGACAAGGTTGTGTTCGGTCCGTACTCCGGCAGCAACACTGTGAAAGTCGACGGCGAAGACCTGCTGGTAATGAGCGAGAACGAAATCCTCGCCGTTATCGAAGGCTGATTACCCCCGTTCATTTTCCCGCTACTACAAAGTATTTAAGGAATATCGATCATGGCTGCTAAAGAAGTTAAATTCGGCGATTCCGCCCGCAAGAAAATGCTGGTTGGCGTAAACGTCCTGGCTGACGCGGTAAAAGCGACCCTGGGCCCGAAAGGCCGTAACGTGATCCTCGAGAAGAGCTTCGGCGCTCCGACCATCACCAAGGACGGCGTTTCCGTTGCCAAGGAAATCGAGCTGGAAGACCGTTTCGAAAACATGGGCGCGCAGCTGGTCAAAGACGTTGCCTCCCGTGCCAACGATGACGCTGGTGACGGTACTACCACCGCTACCGTTCTGGCTCAGTCGATCGTCAACGAAGGCCTGAAAGCCGTCGCTGCCGGCATGAACCCGATGGACCTGAAGCGCGGTATCGACAAAGCGACCATCGCTGTCGTTGCCGAGCTGAAAAAACTGTCCGCACCATGCACCGACACTAAAGCGATCGCTCAGGTTGGCACCATCTCCGCCAACTCCGACAACTCCATCGGCGACATCATTGCCGAAGCCATGGAAAAAGTCGGTAAAGAAGGCGTGATCACCGTTGAAGAAGGCTCGGGCCTGGAAAACGAACTGTCGGTTGTAGAAGGCATGCAGTTCGACCGTGGCTACCTGTCCCCATACTTCGTCAACAAGCCGGACACCATGGTCGCCGAGCTGGAAGGCGCGCTGATCCTGCTGGTCGACAAGAAGATCTCGAACATCCGCGAAATGCTGCCAGTACTGGAAGCCGTTGCCAAAGCCGGCCGTCCACTGCTGATCGTTGCCGAAGACGTTGAAGGCGAAGCCCTGGCGACTCTGGTAGTGAACAACATGCGTGGCATCGTTAAAGTCGCAGCCGTCAAGGCTCCAGGCTTCGGCGACCGTCGCAAGGCCATGCTGCAGGACATCGCCGTTCTGACCGGTGGTACCGTTATCTCCGAAGAGATCGGCCTGAGCCTGGAAAGCACCACCCTGGAACACCTGGGTAGCGCCAAGCGCGTGACCCTGTCCAAGGAAAACACCATCATCGTTGACGGTGCTGGCAATGACGGCGACATCCAGGCGCGTATCGCTCAGATCCGTGCCCAGGTTGCCGAGACTTCCTCGGACTACGACCGTGAAAAACTGCAAGAGCGTCTGGCCAAGCTGTCCGGCGGCGTTGCAGTGATCAAGGTTGGCGCCGGTTCCGAAGTTGAAATGAAAGAGAAGAAAGCCCGCGTTGAAGACGCCCTGCACGCAACCCGCGCAGCCGTTGAAGAAGGCGTGGTACCTGGCGGTGGCGTTGCGCTGATCCGCGCTCTGAACGCGATCATCAACCTCAAAGGCGACAACGCCGACCAGGACGTAGGTATCGCTGTTCTGCGTCGTGCCGTTGAAGCACCGCTGCGTCAGATCGCTGCCAACAGCGGCGACGAGCCAAGCGTTGTGGTCAACGAAGTCAAGAACGGCAAAGGTAACTTCGGTTACAACGCTGCGACTGGCGAATACGGCGACATGATCGAAATGGGCATCCTGGACCCAACCAAGGTAACCCGTTCCGCTCTGCAAGCTGCATCGTCGATCGGCGGTCTGATCCTGACCACCGAAGCTGCTGTTGCTGACGCACCGAAGAAAGACGGTGCTGCTGGCGGCGGTATGCCAGACATGGGCGGCATGGGTGGCATGGGCGGCATGATGTAAGCCAGCCTTACCCAGTAACGAAAAACCCCGTCTGCGTGAGCAGACGGGGTTTTTTATTGCCCGCGTTTCAGAGTTTCATGCATTGACCGGACGGGCCTGTGTCGCTGTTTCACCCTTTACTGCCGGACGATACAGAATCCAGTAATACGACCCCAGACAGATCAGCCAGCAGAAGATCGCCGTCCACACGTTGTGGGAAAAGAAGTGCGCGCCCTGCATCATCCGGCTGATCGAGAACACCGACCCCAGTGCAAAGGCAAAGATGAACGCCTGACGGGCCAGCCGCGGGCGACGGTCACGCAGCACGAAGAACAGCGCAAACAAGGTAAAACCTGTAGCCGCATGACCACCCGGCCAGCAACGACCGGGCTTGTCGGTAGGCGGGCGATGCTCCAGCAGTTTGCTGTAGGTTTCGTGGCCGCCGAACTGTTCGAGGCTCCATGGGCATTGCACTGCCGTCACCGCTTTCACCGGCGTGACAAACGAGGTGGCCAGCCCCAGCGACAGCACCAGGCAGCCCAGCTCACGCTTGAACGGTTTGAGCCGCTCGATGAAAAACGCACCGATGAACCCGAGGATGGCAAACACCGAAAAGGCGATCACCACTTGTTTGGCGCGGTCGTGGAGGATGTTTTCCAGGAAGTAACTGTGGCGGCCGATGAAGTCGCCGGCAGCCGGGTCATAGAAAAGCCGGGCCAGATCCATGTCCAGATCGGTCAGCTCCAACAAAACCAGAATGACGGCCGCCACGACGGGAATCCCCAGGCACAACCAGAAATTCAGCGGGCGAGGGGCAGGGCGTACAACGCTTGATGACATGACATATCCAGAGCGGGAAACGCCCCGGGGCATCAGCCCGGGGCGCTTCAATTAACGTTCGCTGACTTGCTCGGCGCCCTCCTTGGGCGCTTTCCAGCCAAGCAGCTGTTGCTTGAAGCCATAACTGGCGGTTTGGTAATAGGTGATGGCGCGGCTGATCAGCGGGTCGTCGCTGGCGGCTTTGGACTCGCGGCTTTCGGTCAGTGCATCGTCATGCCGACGCAGGCCCTGGCGCGGGCTGAGGATCGCCAGATCCTTGCCGTCGAACAGTCCCAGATGTTGATAGTTGCCGACCACGACCCGGGGTGGCAGCGGGTTGTCCTGCAGCAGGTTGCGACCGAAGAACGTCGATTGGTAATCCAGGTTCAGCAACCCCAGCAGGGTTGGCGCTAGATCGATCTGGCTGGCCAGTTGCGCGTTTTCCCGTGGCTCGATCAACTTCGGTGCATAGATGAACAGCGGGATCTGGTAGTTGCTGATCGGCAAGTCTTCCTTGCCCGCGCTGCCGGCGGTGTGGTCGGCGACGAAGATGAAGATCGTATTGTCGAACCACGGTTTCTGCCGCGCCTGCTCCAGGAACTGGCCGATGGCGTAGTCGGTGTATTTCACCGCGCCGTCGCGACCGTTGCCGGACTTGATGTCGATCCGGTTGTCCGGATAGGTATAAGGACGGTGGTTGGACGTGGTCATCAGCTGCAACAGGAATGGCTGCTGTCTGGCGTGATCGGCATCGGCCAGTTTCAGCGTCTGCTTGTACAGATCCTCGTCGGCCATGCCCCAGGCATTCTTGAAATGAATTTCCGATTCGTCGACGCTGCTCTGATCGACGACGCGGTAGCCGTTGCCGCTGAAGAACGCGTTCATGTTGTCGAAATAACCGCGCCCGCCGTAGACGAACACGCTGTCGTAGCCGACGGCGCTGAGTTGCTGGCCGAGGCTGGCGAAGCCGCTTTCGCGGCCGATGCGCTTGACGATCGAACGGCCGGGCGTCGGCGGAATGGCCAGGGTGATGGCTTCCAGGCCGCGATCGGTGCGGGTGCCGGTGGCGTAGAAATTGTTGAAGTACAGACTCTGCTTGCGCAAGGCATCCAGATTCGGTGTCAGGTTGCGTTCATCGCCATTGCTGCCCAGGTACTTGGCACTCAGGCTTTCGATGGTAACCAGCACGATGTTCGGTTTACGCACAGTGCCCGGGTTGTCGATCAACCGGCGGATGTCCTGTGGATCCTGACCGATGAAGCGCGCGTTGGGTTCGCTCAATTCAGCGCGAATCTGGCCGGCGACTTTTTCCGGCGACAGACTGCTGTAGAACTGGCCATAGTCCAGTTCATTGTTACGGAACGCGGCGAAAAACTGATACGGGCCATTGCTCGCCAGTTCATTCTGATAGGCATTGCCGCCCTGAGCGCGCGGCGCGTCCTGACTGAGCAGTTGCAGGCTCAGTCCCGCGACCACCAACAGACCGAGGGCATTGAGCAGGCGACCGCGCAGTGGCGGCAGCGGGGCGTCCAGCGCCGCGTTAAAAGGTTTGCGCAACGCGAAACTCAATGCGACGGCGAGCAGCGCAAGGATGCTCAGCAACATGCCGATGGGATACGACTCCAGCACGTTGTTCAGGACTTCATCGGAATACACCAGATAGTCGACGGCGATGAAATTGAAGCGCACGCCGAACTCGTCCCAGAACAGCCATTCGGCCACGGAGGTGAACAGCATGGCGAACAGACTGACCGTCAACAGTCCCTGAAGGAACCAGCGATGACCGCGCCGGCGCCACAAGGCCGGCGGACACAGCAGTAAATACAGGCCCATCGGCAGCGCGGCATAGGCGAGAAAGCCCAGGTCATACAGCAAGCCGATGCCGAACACGGAAAGCGCGACGCCGCCGGCCTCGTCCAGATGAGTCAGCAACAGCACGCTTCGGGTCAGGAGAAACACCACCAGCCAGGCGCCGGTGACCAGCAGCAAAAAGCGCACAGGCGCCGTCTTGAGGAAGTCCATTGTCTAAATTCCTTATATCTAATGGCGCGAGAGTCTCGCGTTGTCACTGTAGTCAGGTTGTGAACCGATAGTGAAAAACTTGTTAAGGGATGAATTTGGTTGAAAGACTCGATTTGTGGGGCTTGCCGCCCTAGCCCTGAGCCGGCGATGGTCGTAAGCTGCGCGGGCCAAGACGGCCGCTACCGTGTACGGAGGAGGTGCCCATGCGAATTCTATTGGTCGAAGACAACCGCGATATCCTGGCCAATCTGGCCGATTACCTGGGGCTCAAAGGCTACACCGTCGATTGCGCCCAGGACGGTCTGTCGGGCCTGCATCTGGCCGCCACCGAGCATTACGACCTGATCGTGCTCGACATCATGCTGCCGGGCATCGACGGCTACACCCTGTGCAAGCGCTTGCGCGAAGACGCCCGTCGCGATACGCCGGTGATCATGCTCACCGCCCGCGATCAGCTCGACGATCGCCTGCAGGGCTTCAAGTCCGGGGCCGACGATTATCTGGTCAAGCCGTTCGCGCTGTCGGAACTGGCGGCGCGGGTCGAAGCGGTGATGCGTCGCACCCAGGGCGGCGGTCGCCGGGCCCTGCAGGTCGGCGATCTGAGCTACGACCTCGATACCCTAGAAGTGACCCGCGAAGGCAAATTGCTCAAGCTCAACCCGGTCGGCCTCAAGCTGCTGGCAGTGCTGATGCAAAAGAGCCCGCATGTCCTGCGTCGGGAAATTCTCGAAGAAGCGCTGTGGGGCGATGACTGCCCGGACAGCGACAGCCTGCGCAGCCATGTCCACCAGTTGCGCCAGGTGATCGACAAACCGTTCGCCAAGCCATTGCTGCACACCGTGCACGGCGTGGGGTACCGCTTGGCCGAGGGCCGCGATGGAGTTTAAGCAAAGCCTTGCCCAGCGGATCATCATCGCCTTTGCGTTGATGAGTGCGCTGGTGGCCGGGGCGTTTGCCATGGGCATCGTCGCGACCGTGCATCTGGTCGAGGAAAAACTGATTTCCGCCGGGCTCGGCGGCGACCTGCAACGACTGCTGTTGATGGACAATGTTTCGGACTGGAGCCACCGGCCGGAACCGGATCAGTTGTTCTACTTCAGCGGCGGGCCGGGCGACTTCGAGCTGCCCAAGGACCTGCGTCACCTGGATTCAGGTTTCCATGAAGTCTTTCGCGAGCAGCTGTCGTACCACGCGATGGTCGAGGTGGTCGACGGTCGCCGCTATGTGCTGCTGCAGGATCAAAGCGATTTCGAGGAGCGCGAGCGTGTGCTGTTCGCCGTGGTGCTGGTGGGCTTTGTGCTCAGTCTGGCACTGGCGGTGTTCCTTGGCTGGGTGCTGGCGCGCAAGGTGATGGCCCCGGTGGTGCGGCTGGCCCGCCAGGTACGTCATCGCGATCAGTTGCTCGGACTGGCGCCTCCGCTGGCGCCGGATTATGCGGCAGACGAGGTGGGTGAACTGGCGGTGGCATTCGACGCTACGCTCGGGCGCCTGCGTCAGGCGCTGACGCGGGAGCGTTTGTTCACCAGTGACGTCAGCCACGAATTGCGTACACCGCTGATGGTATTGGCCAGCTCCTGTGAACTGCTGCTGGAAAATCCAGGTATCGATCAGCGCGGCAAGGCTCAGGTTCAGCGCATTGCGCGGGCCAGTGAGGAAATGCGTGAACTGGTGCAGACCTTCCTGATGCTCGCCCGTGCCCAGCGTGAGGACGCAGGCGCGGCACCCCAGCATAACCTCTCGCAAGTGGCTGAGAGTTTGCTGTGCCTGTGGCGCGAGCCCATCGAAGCCAAGGGCTTGCAGCTGATTTTCGAGCCGGGCAATCCGCCCGACACCCGTTACAACGCGACGCTGCTCAATGCCGTGATGGGCAATTTGCTGCGCAACGCCTTGCATTACACCGAGCAGGGGTTCATTCGCCTGACGCTCAACGAGAATGGTTTCGTGGTCGAGGATTCGGGTGTAGGCATTCCCGAAGAAAAACGCGAAGCCATGTTCCAGCCGTTTGTACGTGGCAACGAAAAACGCGGCGAAGGGCTGGGGTTGGGTCTGTCATTGGTTCAACGCATCTGCGAGAACCAGGGCTGGAGCGTCACCCTGAGCACGATGGAGCCCAATGGCTGTCGTTTCAAGGTCGATCTGGGCAAGCGCTGAGAGCATTGAATCTCACACGAGAGTGCCGCCAACCTGTCTAATTCCTGTATAACCTTGAAATAGTTTGCCGATTTACATGACGTTTTTTTCACAAAGGGATGACCTGACGCTGACACGTCACTGCTTAAGGTGGCGTCATCAGTAATTCAGGAGTCCTGGTGATGGCCGGCCCGATCAAACTCGATTTTTCCGAAAAGTACGACGACAACCATGCGCAGAAATACTTGCGCAAGCATCAGGACGGTCTGGGTCGTCGTTTGTCCAACTGGCGGGATCAGCAGTTGGCCCGCAAGGCGTTGACCCTTGTCGGCGAGCCGGGACTGGTGCTCGACCTGCCATGCGGTGCAGGGCGTTTCTGGCCATTGCTGGCGGAAAAGCCCAACCGGGTGATCATCGGAGCGGATAACTCCGAGTCGATGATCAAGACCGCCATGCAGGCACAACCGGCGGATGTGGTGAAACGGGTACAACCCTTGCACACGTCTGCGTTCGACATTGCCTTGCCTGATAACGCCGTCGACAGCATTTTCTGCATGCGACTGCTGCATCACATCGGCGAAGCCGAGCACCGTCGGGCGATTTTGCGCGAATTCGAGCGTGTCACCCGCGACAGCGTGATCATTTCGCTGTGGGTAGACGGCAATTTCAAGGCCTGGAAACGCAAGCGCGCCGAACGCAAGCGTGGGCAGGAGGGTTACCAGAACCGGTTTGTGTTACCGGCCGCAACAGTTGAAAAGGAATTCGAGGAAGCAGGATTCCGGATCCAGGAACAACTGGACTTTATTCCGCTCTATGCCATGTGGCGAGTCTACGTATTACGCAAGAGGTAAGAGGATGGCAGTGCAATTTGCAGCAGAAACGGAAGTCGCTCCCGAGGATCGCTTCGACTACTACTGGAACCAGCGCGGTGAGTGGGTGGAAGAACCCAACGTGCGTCGTGGTGGCGAAAGTGGTGTGCAGCGGGTGGTGGGGCGCGATGGTCAACTGCTGTATGCCAAACGCCAGACCGGACATATTTATCGCAGTTGGCTGCATCCGTTCGGGCGACCGACCGTGTTGCGTGAACTGGATGCGCTGACCGGGGTTTCCCGTCTCGGGGTCCGGGTGCCAGAAATCGTCTTTTGCGGTGCTCAACCCGATCCTCAGCACAAGTGGCGGGCGCTGTTGGTGACCAAATCCCTCGATGGCTTTCAGGAGCTTGAGCAATGGGTGGCCGCCGGCGGTCGTGAGCAATATGGCGAAGCCGTCTATGAACGCGTGCTCAAGGACCTCGCCGAAAACCTGGCTCGCATGCACAAAGGTCGCTGGCAGCACAGTTGCATCTACATCAAGCACGTCTTTGTCAGCGTGACCGGCGAAGGTGAATCGGCCAAGGTCGAAGTCGCTCTGATCGATCTGGAAAAATGCCGTCAGCGTCTGACCGCTCATCGCGCGGCCGCCCATGACATGAAGCAATTACGCCGCCACTCGTCGTTCAGCGCTACCGACTGGAAAAAACTCGTCTACTTTTATGAGACGGCGTTTGGCAGCGCTATCAAAGGTTTATAGCGATGAAACTAGAAATTGCACGAGGTTTGTTTCTGGTAGGAGCCTTGGCAGTTGCATCATTGGCGGTGGCGGCCTGGGAACAGCCACGCATGCAGGTCATTGGCGCATCAGCCAGCGACCCGCATTGCCCGATGCCACGGGTGGCAAAAGCCGCCGTGGCGACTCAGCCGGACCATGATCTGTTGCTGTTCATGTTCGGACTTTCTCAAGGGATGAGGCCGCAGAGTTGAATCGTTCGACAAGAGCCAAAGGCCTCGCCAATGCGAGGCCTTTTTTATTGCGTCATGGCTCGTGTTACTGCGTCATGCCTTGGGATCGGGTTTCGCCAGCACGGTATAAACGCACGGCAGGACAAACAGCGTAAACAGTGTCCCGATCGACATCCCCGTGGCAATCACCGTCCCGATGTCGAAGCGGCTGACCGCACCGGCGCCGGTAGCCACGATCAACGGCACCATGCCGAACACCATCGCCGCCGTGGTCATCAACACCGGGCGCAGACGAATCGCCGCCGCTTCCTCCACCGCCTCCCGAGGCGTGAGGCCCTTCTCCTTGCGCAACTGGTTGGCGAACTCGACGATCAGGATCCCGTGTTTGCTGATCAGCCCGATCAGTGTCACCAGCCCGACCTGAGTGTAGATGTTCATGCTCGACCAGCCGAGGAACAGCGGAATCAGCGCCCCGCAGATCGACAGCGGCACGGTCACCAGAATCACCAATGGATCGCGGAAGCTTTCGAACTGCGCCGCCAGCACCAGGAAAATGATCGCCAGTGCTAACGCGAAAGTCACCCACAGCGCACTGCCTTCCTGGACGAACTGCCGGGAGGCGCCGCCGTAATCGAAGGCAAAACCGGCCGGGGCTTCCTCCCGGGCGATCTGCAGCACACTGTCGATGGCTTCCCCCATGCTCACCAGCGGGAACCCGGACAGCTTCGCCGCGTTGAGTTGCTGGAACTGGTTGAGTTGTCGCGGTCGCGCGCGGTCGGTCACGGTGATCAGGGTCGACAGCGGCAGCAGTTCGCCCTGGGTGTTTTTCACGTAGTAATTGTTCAGCCAGTCCGGGTTGTCGCGGTAGGCCCGTTCGACCTGGGCGATGACCTTGTAACTGCGGCCTTCGATGGTGAACCGGTTGATCTCGGCTTCGCCGAGCAAGGTCGCGAGGGTGCCGCCCAGATCCTGCATCGACACGCCCATCTGCGCTGCCTTGGCGCGGTCGATGTCAACCACCACTTCGGGTTTGTCGAAGGCCAGGTCAAGGTCGACGAAGGCGAACTTGCCTGACTCCATGGCGCGCTTCTTGATCCGGTCGGCCACTTGCAGCAACAGCTCGTAGTCGTTGGCGGTGTTGATCACGAATTCGAACGGCAGACCTTCACCGGTGCCGGGCAGGGATGGCAGGTTGAAACCGAAGATCTGCAGGCCCGGAATGCCCTCGAGTTTGCCCTGCACCTCGGGGAGAATTTCCATTTGCGTGCGGCTGCGCTCGTTCCACGGCTTGAGCAGGAAGCCGCCGATGCCGCTCTGCACGCCGTTATAGCCGTTGATCTGGAACGATGAATAGTACTCCGGGAACTCCTTGAAGATCTTGATGAACTCGTCGGTGTAGGTGTTCAGGTAGTCGAGGTTGGTTGGCTGCGGCGCGTTGGCCATCATGAAGATGATGCCCTGATCCTCGTCCGGTGCCAGTTCCGACTTGGTGAACTTGAGCAGCACCGGAATCAGGCACAGCACGATCACCGCAAACACCAGCACCACCGGCCGGGTGTTGAGCGTGCCGTGCAGCATGCGCTGATAGCGCCGCTTGAGGCTGTCGAAAATCCGGTCGAGGCGGTGGGCCAGACCCGTGGGATTTTCGTCATGGCGCAGCAGCATGGCGCACATCATCGGCGACAGGGTCAGGGCGACGACGCCGGAGATCACCACCGCCCCGGCCAGGGTCAACGCAAATTCCTTGAACAGCGCCCCGGTCAGCCCGGTCAGGAAACCGATCGGTGCGTACACCGCCGCGAGGGTGATGGTCATCGACACCACCGGCATGGCGATTTCCCGGGCGCCTTCGAGCGCGGCTTCCAGTGGTGTCTTGCCTTCCTCGATGTGCCGGTGGATGTTTTCCACCACCACAATCGCGTCGTCGACCACCAGCCCGATGGCCAGCACCATCGCCAGCAGGGTCAGCAGGTTGATCGAGTAGCCCATCATCTGCATGAAGAACATCACGCCGATCATCGACAGCGGAATGGTCACCACCGGAATCACTACCGAACGCAGGGCGCCGAGGAACAGGAACACCACCACGATCACGATCAGCACCGCCTCGAACAGGGTTTTCACTACCTCGTCGATGGAGGCCTGAATAAACAGCGTGGCGTCGTAGGCGATTTCGCTCTTGAGGTTGGGCGGCAGCTGGGCTTCCAGCTCCGGCATGATCTTGCGCACTTCCTTGATCACGTCCAGCGGGTTGGCGCCGGGCGTGGCCTTGATCCCGATGTACACCGAAGGCGTGCCGCCGAACGAACTGATCGAGTTGTAGTTTTCCGCGCCCATCTCGACCCGCGCCACATCGCTGAGCAGTACCCGGCTGTCACCGCTGACCTTGAGCGGGATCTTGCCGAAGGCTTCGGCGGACTTCAGTTCGGTGTTGGCGTTGATGCTGGTGACCACGTACTCGCCTTTCACCTCGCCGGCGGCGGAGAGGAAGTTGTACTGGCGCACCGCGTTGGTCACGTCACTGGCACTGAGGCCGAAGCCGGCGAGTTTCACCGGGTCGATCCACAGGCGCATGGCGAACACCTGGTTGCCGAGAATCTCTGCCTCGGCCATACCCGGCAGGGTCGCCAGTTTCGGCTGTATCACCCGCGACAGGTAGTCGGTGATCTGCGGATTGTTCAGCTCCTTGCTGAAGAAGCTGATGTACATCAGCGCCGAGGCATCGGCGGCTTCTTTGCTCAGTACCGGGTCTTCGGCATCCTGAGGCAGTTTGTTCTTTACCTCGTTGGCCTTGGCCAGCAGTTCGGTGAACAGGCGGTCGCTGTTGGAGCCGATGCGCGCGTAGATCGAAATCACCGAGAAGTTCTGGCGACTGACCGAGGTCATGTAGTCGATGCCCTCGGCGCTGGCCAGGCTCTGTTGCATCGGCTGGGTGATATAGCCCTGGATGGTTTCGGCGTTGGCCCCGGGGTACGCGGTGGTCACCGTGATCAGGGCGTTTTCCATTTGCGGGTACTGGCGCAGCGGCAGCTTGCTCCAGGCCTGAAAGCCCAGCAGCACAATCAGCAGGCTGACCACGGTGGCTAGCACCGGGCGGCGGATGAACGGATCGGTAAAAGCCATGGGGTTTCCTTGATCAGTCGGCGCGGGGCGGACTGTTCTGCTCGCCGAGGGTCTTGTCGTCGCTGATGGCAATGTGGGCGCCGTTGTCCAGTTTGATCTGGCCGGCCGTCACCACCTGTTCGCCGCTCTGCACGCCCTTGTTGATCATCACCTGGCCATCGCGGCGTTCGCCGGTCTCGACGAACCGACGCTCGGCGATCAGCACCGGTTGGCCCTTGTCGTCTTTCTCGACGGTACCGTCTTCGGCTTTCTTCTGGGTGACCACGTACGTTGAGTTGCCGTAGAGGGTGTAGGTGATCGCGCTTTCCGGGACCACGATGTGTTTCTGCGGATCCGGCAGCAGCACTTCGACGCTGGTGAACATGCCCGGCAGCAACTTGCCGTCGGGGTTGGCCAGGGTGGCGCGCACCAGAATGTTGCGGGTGGTGCTTTCGACGATCGGGTTGATCGCGCTGATGGCACCGGTGAAGTTCTGGCCGGGATACGCCGCGACCGTAATCTGTACCGGTTGCCCGATGGCCAGTTTCGGCACCGACTGTTCGGGCACGTAGAAGTCGGCGTAGAGGCTGCTCAGATCCTGCAGGGTGGCGATCTTGGTACCGCTGGCGAGGTAGTCGCCGATGTCGACAAGGCGGATGCCGATGGTGCCGCTGAAGGGCGCGACGATGCGTTTTTTGGCCAGCGCCGCATTGAGTTGATTGACCGTGGCCTTGTTCTTTTGCAGCTGCGCCGAGAGCCGGTCGAATTCGCCTTTGGAGATGGCGCTGCTGCCGACGAGCTGGCTGCCGCGACCGTAATCCAGCTGCGCGAGGCCGAGATCGGCCTTGGCGGTTTCGAGGAAGGCGGCTTCGACGGCGCTGTCCAGTTGCAGCAAGGGTTGGCCGGCCTTGACCTTCTGCCCCGATTCAAACTTCAGCTCGGTGACGGTGCCGGCGTTCTCCAGACTCAGGTCGACGCCTTGCAGCGCTTTCAGCGTGCCGACGGTGGGCAGACGCATCTGCCACGGGCGCTCGACGGCGGTGGCCACGGCGACGCTGATCGGCGGCTTCGGTTTTGAAAAGCCCTGGATCATCGTATAGATCGAGAAGGCCTTGTAACCGGCGAGAAGCAGAACGATCAGCAGTACAACACCCAACATGATCAGCATGCGGCGACGCAGCATATTTCCAGTTCCTTGGAGAAAATCAGGCGAGACAGGCGGGCACATTACCGCGAGTCCGGCAGGGATTCCAACTGCCAGTTTTACCGGGTGTAAGGGAAGAAGGTGGAGAAAAGCGGGGCCGCCGACCGAACGGTCGGCGGCGAATTTCAAGCCATCAGATGAAGATGGTTGTCCCAGAGCCCTGCGGGCAAATCCAGCGGTTTGGCCAGCAGATCGTCCTGACGGCAATCGTAGTAGCGGCAACGTCCCTGACCGGAGGTCACGACAAACCCGTCCTTCACCGCACCGACGCCGGCGCAGTCGGGCAATGGGGCGTCGAGGCGCACTTCGCCGCTGTCCAGGTCCCAGATGAAGAAGCGGTTGCCGCGCGGTGCGGTCAGTGCCACCAGACGCAGGTCGCTGTGCACGGCGACGCTGGCGGTGTAATGCCCCATCGACTGCAACTGATGCTCCGGCACCGGGAACGCCACGAATGGCTGGCCCGGTCGCTTGATCGCCAGCAGCTCCGAGCGCTCGTGGGAAGGCCCCATGAATTGCTGGCCGGCAACGATGGTGCCGTCGCTGGCGATCCCCAGGTGGCGCACGCTGTTCATCTGCTGGGCGAGGGTTTCCTTGCTCAGCAGGGTGCCATCGCGCTGCATCAACACCAGGCTTGGTTCCATGGCGTCGAGGTTCATGTCGACCCGGCTTTCGGCCTCGGTGCGGATCCCGCCGTTGGCCACCACCAGGGTTTCACCATCGGGCATCCACGACACCTGATGCGGGCCGAGACCGTGGGTGGAAATCTCGCCGCTGTGCACCAGCCGTTCGCCTTCGAACTTGTACACCCCGAGCAGTCCACGGCCCGGATCGGTGGTGTCGTTTTCGGTGGCGTACAGGTAGTCGCCGCTGTGGTGGATCACCGCGTGGCCGTAGAAATGCCGGTTCGGCTGCGACGTCACGGTTTGCAGCAATGCACCGCTGCGCAGGTCGATCAGGTAGCTCTCGGTGCCCGGCCGGCGGGCGACGAACAGCGCGATCGGCAGCGTCGGGTGATTGATGATGTCGTGGCAGCGCTGGCCGACTTCGGTGGCGAACACCTGGGTGCCGTCCAGCCGATAGCCGACGGCGTAGTGCTTGCCGTCGGTGTCGTCCCGCGCTGACAGCAGCAGCGGGCTTTGGTCCTTGCGTTTGAGCAGCGTCCAGCCGCCCAGTGTCACTGCTCCCAGCAGCAAACTACCTAAAGTCAGAGCCTGGCGTCGCAGCATGGCACGTGCCCTCATCAGTCACCGTCGTTGGCGTTGAAGCCCAGTTGGATGCCCAGCGCCTTGGCCAGCTCGCCTTCGTGCAGGCGGTGGACGACGTTGAGGCTGTCGTAGATGTCGTTGAGCTGCTGGCGACCGGCGTCATCGTTGAGCATTTCGGTCAGCGAGCGCTGAGTGCTGCCGAACAGTTTGAGCGACGCCGCGTAGGCAGCATCGATCTTGTCCGCCAACGGCTTTTGCTCAGCCGGCAACAAGCCGCGCAGGCCTTTGTTGTCGACGCCTTCCCAGACGGTTTTGGCCGCTGCGAGGCTGGCTTCCAGCGACTCCATGGACGACTGGCTGCGCCATGCGTCAGCCTGGAACGGCTGAGGTACGCCCTTGCTCTGGCGGCCCATCGGCGTGCCGAGTTTTTTCTTCAGGGTGTCGAGGGCGGTGACCTGTACCCGCAGCAGATCGGCGATCGCTTCGTGGGAGTCGGCGTAGCGCTGGTTCGGGAACTTGCTCATCTGCGCGAGCATGCCGTCGGTGTTGTTCCAGCTGCTGAGGATCTCTTCGGCCAGTTGTTTCTGACGCTCGCCGATGGCCACCAGCAGTGGGCAGTATTTGGCTTTCTGCTCGTCGTTGGCGACGTCAGGCTTGGCGTCGAACAGGATGTACTCGTAAGCGGACAGGCCTTGAACCACAACGCTGGACTTGGCCAGTGCGGCGGCGTCGATCTGTGGCTGCGCGGTGACCAGTTGCTCGACCTGACGGCCGACCAGGTTTTTCTTGTCCGGCCAGAACTGCACCTGCCACGAACGGTTGCCCTCCGCCAGCGGGCCGATCAACAGCGGTTGCAGCTCGGCCCAGGCTTTCTGCGCATGCAGGAAGTCGGCACGGGCGGTGTCCAGGGACTCTTTGCCCTGGCAGTAGGCGAGGGCGCTGACGGCCAGTTGCTTGTCAGCCTCGACCCAGCGGGTGTAGGTCGGCAGGATCACCGATTTGGCGATGGCCGCCGAGGTGACGGCTTGCGGATCCTGTGGCGAGCACGCGCCGAGGGCCAATGCGGCAAGGCTGGTGAACAACAGCTTGGGACGGAACATGTCGGGCTCCCGATTCGTTCAAGTGTTTAAAGTGAGTTCAAGAACGCCAGCAGCGCGGCACGCTGCTCGGCGTTGAAAGACAAAACCAGTTGCTGCGCCGCTTTCGCTTCGCCGCCGTGCCAGAGCACGGCTTCGAGCAGATTGCGGGCGCGGCCGTCATGCAGAAACTGAGTGTGGCCGCTGACCGTCTGCGTCAGGCCGATGCCCCACAGCGGCGGGGTGCGCCAGTCGCGGCCGGAAGCCTGGAATTCAGTGCGGTTGTCCGCCAGACCTTCGCCCATGTCGTGCAGCAGCAGATCGCTGTACGGGCGAATCACTTGATTGGCCAGTTCAGGTTCGGCCGCGTTGGCGGCGGTGGTGTATTTCGGTGTGTGGCAGGACTGGCAACCCGCCTGGAAAAACAGATTCTTGCCGGCCAGCACCTGCGCATCATTGACGCCACGGCGGGCGGGAACGGCGAGGTTGCGGCTGTAGAACAGCACCAGGCGCAGGATGTTGTCGCTGACTTCCGGTTCGCCGACCGGGCCATTGCCGTTCGGCGCCTGTTTGCAGGCGGTTTGCGCGTCGGTGCAGTCATCAAACGGTCTCAGGCTGGTGGTGAGGCCCATATCACCAGAAAACGCGTGAACATTTTGTTGATTGAGGTTCGGTTGGCCGGCTTTCCAGCCAAATCGGCCCATGACGGTCTTTTGCTGCTCATCGTCCCAGACCCGGTTTGGCCGGCCGTTGATGCCGTTGTTTTCTTTGGCCTGCGCGGCGGCGTTGGCGAGGATCGCTTCTTCCGGGATCGCTTCAAGCAGGCCCAGGCCGATCATCGGCGGCGCAACGCGGGCCGAGAAACGTGTGTCCGGGTGCATCGGGCCGTAGCCGAGCTGGGTGATCTGCAAGACCGGTTTACGCAGCTCAACCTCGGTGCCGTCCTTGAAGCGCACCGGCACCGGCGCGTAATCGACCCGCACCTTGCCTTCCGGCGCGACACCGGGGACGGCCATGTCCTGGAACTGGCCGCCGTAAACCGGCTCGGGCACCACGCCCACCTGTTCGATAACTTTGGCATAGGCCGGCGCATCGGGAATCGACAGACGCACCAGCATTGAAACCGCGTTGGCCGCATCCGGCGTCGGCGGATGGCCGCGGCCGTCCTTGATATGGCAGTTCTGGCAGGCGTTGGTGTTGAACAGCGGGCCGAGGCCATCGCGGGCGGTGGTGGTCGACGGCGCGATCACCCACGGGCTGCGAAAGAAACTGTTGCCGACACTGAAGTCCACCCGCCGCGAAGGCGGCAGGTTGGCCGACGGCAGGGAAAACGCGTTCTGATCGCTCTTGCGCACGGTCGCCGCGCCGCCGGAACGGGCCTCACCCGGCTCGGCCTTGGTGAAACGCGGGGCGTCATCGCAGGCACTCAGGCCCAGGGCCAGAAACAGTGCGGACAAGCGAAGAGGCAGCGAGGGCATCAGACTTCCTGCAAGAGGGGCGAATTTAAAGGCGCAAAGTCTAACAGGGCGAGGGGGTTTGAATAAGAGGAATTATCGTTTGCTTGATGCACGTCAGGTCAGCCAGAACGAAAAAGGCGACCCGAAGGTCGCCTTTATTAACGCGGACGCTGTGATCAGAACTCGTGATCGGCGTTGTCCGGGTTCAGGTCGCTGATGCCCAGTTTGCCGGCAGCGGCTTCGATCGAACCGGTCTGCTTGACCAGCGAAGCGATGGCGTCGCGGACGATCTGGTTGCCGGCGGTGTTGCCGGCCGCGATCAACTGGTCGTAGTGCTCACCCTTGTTGGCGTGATCGACCATGACCTGGATCTTGGCTTCGGTGGCGGCCAGATCGGCTTTCAGCGCGGTGTCGGCAGCCGGATCAACCTTGGCCACCAGCGACGACAGGCTCGCGCCGGTCATTTTGGTGCCGTCGACGCGGGTGTACTCGCCCAGGTAAACGTTACGAATGCCCTTGGCATCGTAGAAGTGCGAGTTGTGGGTGTTGTCGCTGAAGCAATCCTGTTCGTCTTCCGGGGAGTTTGCTTCCAGGGACACCTTCATGCGCTCGCCGGCCAGCTCGCCCAGGGACAGGCTGCCCATGCCGAACAGCATTTTGCGCAGGCCGCTTTCAGCCGGTTCGGCTTCCAGGGTGGCGCGGTAGTTGTCGGCCACGTTCGGCTTCCAGTTACCGACCATTTCTTCCAGGTCGCTGACCAGCAGCTGGGTCACGGATTTCAGGTAGGCACGACGACGATCGTTGTGACCGCCAGTGGCGCCTTTGCCTTCCAGGTAGTCCGAGGCCGGACGGTTGCCGGCGCCAGGGCCGGTGCCGTTCAGGTCCTGGCCCCAGAGCAGGAATTCGATGGCGTGGTAGCCGGTGGCAACGTTGGCTTCGGAACCGCCCAGCTCGTTCAGGCTGGCGAGTTTTTCCGGGGTGATGTCTTTGACGTCGACCTTGTCTTCGCCGACCTGTACTTCGGTGTTGGCGATGATGTTGGCGGTGGCGCCCGGGTTGCCCAGTGCGTGCTCGTAGGACTTGTCGACGTAGTCGATCAGGCCTTCGTCCAGAGGCCAGGCGTTCACTTGACCTTCCCAGTCGTCGATGATGGTGTTGCCGAAGCGGAACACTTCGCTCTGCAGGTAAGGAACGCGGGCGGCGACCCAGGCAGCCTTGGCGGCTTTCAGGGTGTCGGCGTCCGGCTTGGCGAGGAACGCGTCGATGGCGGTTTGCAGGGTTTTCGCGGTGGATTCGGCATCGCTGTAAACGGCGAAGACCATGTCGGCGTAGTGCGAGACAACGGCTTTGCCGGCGGCCTCGTCGACTTTACCGGCAGCAGCAGCAGCAGCAGGCGCAGCCGGTGCAGCGGTGCTCGCAGCCGGAGTCGGCGCAGGAGCGGCGGCCTTTTCTTTGTCTTTACCTTCGCCGCAACCGGCGAGGGAAATAGCGATGGCCAGCAGACTGGCGGTAGCCAGAGGCATACGAATCATGGCGAACATCCTGCTTCGGTAATTGAGTGGACAGGCGCGGGGGTGCGCAAAAGCTGCGACATAATGCAAATCTTTCGCATTATGTGTAAAGGGTTGTAGCTGGAAATATTTCCTATTTGCGCGGGGGTTGCGCTGGATCAACAGCGTAGAGCACGCCCGGCGGATCAAGGGGTTTGCCGGGCTTCGCAGGGGAGATTTCAGAGAATGGCCGCGTTGCTGCGCTGGGCCTGCTTGAGGTAAATGCTCAACTCGCGTGCCGGCAGCGGTTTGCTGTAGTGGTAGCCCTGACCTTCGTGGCAGCCTTCGGAGATGATGTAGGTTTCCTGTTCGGCGGTTTCCACGCCCTCGGCGATCACCTGCATGCCCAGGCTCTTGCCCAGTTGAATGATGGCGCGAACGATGGTCGCGTCATCGTCGTCATCCAGCAGGTCCTGGACGAAGCTCTTGTCGATCTTGATCTTGTCCAGCGGCAGACTCTTGAGATAACTCAGCGACGAATAGCCGGTGCCGAAGTCGTCGATGGCGATCAGGGCGCCGGAGCGGCGCAGGCTCAGCAGGTGCTGGGCGGCGGTGCTGATGTCTTCCATCAGGCCGGTTTCGGTGACTTCCAGCTCCAGGCTGCGCGGTGGCAGGCGGTACATCTGCAACAGGTTGTTGACCACGCGGGGCAGCTCGGCGTGGTGCAGTTGCACGGTGGACAGGTTGACCGCCATGCGCAAATCGACGAAGCCCTGATCGTGCCAGTCGCGCAGTTGCTTGCAGGCCTGATCCAGCACCCATTCGCCGATGGCGATGATGGTGCCGTTCTGTTCCGCCAGCGGGATGAACAGGTCCGGCGGCACCAGACCGTGTTCCGGATGCTGCCAGCGGATCAGGGCCTCGACCCCGACCACGCGATGATCGCGGTAGCTGATCTGCGGCTGATAGACGAGGTAGAACTGATCGCGCAGCAAAGCGTCGCGCAGGTCTTTTTCCAGCTCGCGACGGCGGCGCATCTCGCTGTCGACGCTGGCGATATAGAACTGATAGCGGTTGCGCGATCGGGTCTTGGCCAGGGTCATGGTCTGCTCGGCTTTCTGCAACAGCTTCTCGGTGCTGTCGCCGTCCTCCGGGAACAGGGTGATGCCGATGGTCGCGCGCAGGCGAATTTCTTGATGATCAAGGGCGAACGGCGCTTCCAGGTCATCAAGGATACTTTGCGCCAGTTCCGCCGCTTCGTAGGGTTGCTCGATATCGGCCTGCACCAGCGCGAACTGGTCGCCGCCGAGACGGGCGAGGGCGCCGAGGCGACCGCTGTGGGCGCGTAGCCGGTCAGCCAGGGCGAGCAATAACTGATCGCCGGTCTGGTAGCTGAATTGTTCGTTGATGCCTTTGAAATCGTCCAGACCTACGCAAAGCACGGCGACCCTGCGTTGCAGCTTTCCGGCATCCACCAGGATCTTGTCCAGTTGCTGCTGTAATTGCTGGCGGTTCGGCAGGCCGGTGAGGAAATCGTACTGGGCCATGCGCAGCAGGCTGTTTTCCGCTTCGTGGCGCAGGTGGGTATTGCGTTCGATGGATTCGAGCAACTGATTGGCGGTGTTGATCCAGATCCCCAGTTCGTTTTTCTCGTGGCCCTTGAGCTGCGGAATCTTGTGTTCGCTGGGGCGGTCCGGGTTGATCTCGGTGAGGTGTTCGATGATCCGCGACAGCGGTTTGGTCAGCAGCCAGTGATAGACCAGATACAGCACCAGGCCCATGGCCAGGGCGCGCAATACACCGGAAATGAAGATGATCACCGAGCTGACGATGAAACCCTGACCGTAGGTGGCCGTGTCGAGGGTGATGCTCAGATCGCCGTAATATTCGCTATACGGCCCACGTCCCACCAGTTGGGTGGTAAACGTGCGTTCCTGGCCGAGGATCAGGTCGGTCAGCCAGCGGCTGTTGGATTGCTGCAGCTCACGGGATTTTTGCGCGAGCATCGCTTCGTTGGGATGACCGATGGACGCCTGACGCACAGCGTCGTCCTGGAACAGACCTTCGATCACCTGCATGCCCATCTCCCGGTCCAGGCTATAGACCGCCTGGGTGGAGGGATCACGGAACATGTCGAGGATGCGTTCGGCATCGCCGGCGACGGCCTGGCGTGTTTTATAGGCATCGAAAACGATCTGCGCGCAGCTCAAGACCACACCGACGATCAATGCCGACAGGAGCACGACCCGGAGCAACTTCACCGACAAGCTGTTCTTGAGTTCCAGCTTCAAAGGGTTATTCCTTGTTCCGTGCGGGTAGCGTCAAGTTGCCATGAGTATTGGCAATCCCGTGTTGGCAGTCAAAGGGACAATCGAGCCGCGGAAAATTTGTCCGTGGCCTTGGCCGAAATGCTGCTGTCTGGAGTATTTGCCCTGGTTGTACTGTGTCGGTAGTTTTGGCCTCCAACTTGAGGGGTGTCGGACAATTTTTCCTCTTTTGATGGTAGTTCGCCGTGGCTTGGGAGCAAGGCGAGAAGGGCTGCTTTGCGTGTGGGAAAAGGCCTGTTTGTGATGGGACGCACCCGAGATGATTTCTGCGGGCAGAAAAAAACCCGGCAATGGCCGGGTTTTTGTCTGGCGTGCAGCTTAAGCGGTGAAGGTCTTGCCTTCGAACTGCTCGGCCACGAACTTCCAGTTGACCAGGTTCCAGAACGCCTCGACGTATTTTGGACGCAGGTTACGGTAGTCGATGTAGTAAGCGTGTTCCCACACGTCGCAGGTCAGCAGCGGGGTGTCGCCGCTGGTCAGCGGGTTGCCGGCGCCGATGGTGCTGGCCAGAGCCAGGGAGCCGTCAGCCTTTTTCACCAGCCAGCCCCAGCCGGAACCGAAGGTGCCGATCGAGGTTTTGCTGAATTCTTCCTTGAACTTGTCGAACGAACCGAAAGCCGCGTTGATGGCTTCAGCCAGTGCGCCGGTTGGTTGACCGCCAGCGTTTGGCGCCAGGCAGTTCCAGTAGAAGGTGTGGTTCCAGACCTGAGCGGCGTTGTTGAAGATGCCGCCCGAGGAAGTCTTGACGATTTCTTCCAGGGTCTTGCCTTCGAACTCGGTGCCTGGCACCAGGTTGTTCAGGTTCACGACATAGGTGTTGTGGTGCTTGTCGTGGTGGAATTCCAGGGTTTCCTTGGAAATGTGCGGCTGCAGGGCATCGTGTGCGTAAGGCAGCGGCGGCAATTCGAAAGCCATGATGATTCTCCTAATCAGGTCTGTTGCGGTGAGCGCAAGGCCGATCACGGGCGGCCAGAAATGCACCGGCGAGTTTTTACTCTTTGCGGCGCAGGGTTCGGATCATAGCACCGGGGGTGCGGCTTAACCACGCAACAACTGTGTGGGATAGAGGTTCCAGAGCTGTTTGGAATAATCACGAAGCCAGAATGAGCTGACCCGCTACCGTGAACATCATCACCGCCACCAACAGATCCAGAATCCGCCAGGTACTCGGCCGTGCCAGCCACGGCGCGAGCCATGCCGCGCCGAACGCCAGAGTGAAGAACCACAGCAGTGAAGCACTCGCCGCGCCGACCACATAAGCGCCGGGCACCGACTGTTGCGCACCGAGGGAGCCGATCAGCAAAACGGTGTCGAGATAGACGTGCGGGTTGAGCAGGGTCACCGCCAGAGCGCTGAGCATCACCGCCCGCAGCGAACGTACGGTCTGGTTTTCACCCTGTTGCAGGCTCTGTTTCGAACAGGCCCGGCGCAGCGCCTGGCTGCCGTACCAGATCAGGAACACCGCGCCGCCCCAGCGGGCAACCGCCAGCAAGGTCGGGTTCTGCGCCAGCACCGTGGCCAGACCGAACACACCTGCCGCCACCAGCAGCGCATCGCAGGCGACGCACAATGCAGCGACCGGCAGGTGATGTTCACGCCGCAGGCTCTGCGCCAGGACAAAGGCATTCTGGGTGCCGATCGCCATGATCAGCCCGAACGCCACCAACAAACCGTTGGTATAGCTTTGCCACATGACGGTTACTCCGCGTTGGCTGCGAGATCGCGCAGCACTTGCATGGCTCGTTCGGCGTCGGCCTGACCGACGAACAAATGATCGTGGTAGTAGCCGGCAATCACATTGCAGCTGATCCCGGCCTTGCCCAGTGCGGTGGCGAATGCGGCGGTCAGACCAACGGCTTCCAGCGCCGAATGCACGTTCAAGGTGATCCACGCTGCGACATAGTCGAAGCTGAAACCGGCGCGTTCGGCGTGGGAACGTTCCAGGATCACCGTCAGGCCTTCCTGTTCACGGAAACTGCCGACGACTTCCAGGCCGCTCGGCAACTCGCCGTCGGACAAGGTGCAGAACACGTATTCGCCGGCATTGAGCTGCGGGCTCATGCTGCGCAGCAGGGTGGTCAACGAGGTTTCGCCAGCCATTGTGGGAGTCCTTGATAAAGAGTGCTTGCTGGCTATTCTCCCGGTTGACGCTGTATAAGAAAAACCAATAGTGCTGATCGCTCATTAGGAAAACTGATGTTCGACTACAAATTGCTTTCCGCTCTGGCCGCCGTGGTCGAGCAGGCCGGCTTCGAACGGGCGGCGCAGGTGCTGGGCCTTTCGCAATCGGCGATATCCCAGCGGATCAAACTGCTGGAAGCACGGGTCGGCCAGCCGGTTTTGGTGCGCGGCACACCGCCGTCGCCGACCGAAATCGGCCGGCGCCTGCTCAACCATGTGCAGCAGGTGCGTCTGCTTGAGCGGGATTTGCAGACGCTGGTGCCGGCGCTGGACGAAGAGGGCCTGCCGGAACGCCTGCGCATCGCCCTGAATGCCGACAGCCTCGCCACCTGGTGGGCCGAAGCGGTGGGTGATTTCTGCGCCGAACAACATCTGTTGCTCGATCTGATCGTCGAAGACCAGACCGTCGGCCTCAAGCGCATGCGCGCCGGTGAAGTGGCCGGTTGCCTGTGCGCCAGCGAACGGCCGGTAGCGGGTGCACGCAGCGTGCTGCTCGGAGCGATGCGCTATCGGGCGCTGGCCAGCCCGGCGTTCATCAAGCGGCATTTTCCCGACGGCGTGCGGGCCGAACAATTGCCGCGCACCCCCGCATTGGTCTTCGGCCCGGACGATTTTCTCCAGCATCGATACCTCGCGTCCCTCGGCGTCGATGGCGGTTTCGAACATCACCTGTGCCCGTCGTCCGAAGGTTTTATTCGCCTGACCGAAGCCGGGCTCGGCTGGGGACTGGTGCCGGAATTACAGGTGCGCGAGCAACTGGAGCGCGGCGTACTGCGCGAACTGTTGCCAGATAAACCGATCGATGTGCCCTTGTACTGGCATCATTGGCGCAATGGCGGTCAGTTGCTCGGGCTGTTGACCGAGCAATTGGTGCGCTCGTCGGCGCAATGGCTGGTGCCGTTGGACTGACGGCCAGCGTCAAGACTCACGAATCAGGCAAAACGAAAGACAGCGGAGCTCTACATGAAAATTCTGGTCACCGGCGCAAGCGGCTTCATTGGCGGACGCTTTGCGCGTTTCGCCCTGGAGCAGGGCCTGGAGGTGCGGGTCAACGGTCGCCGGGCCGAGGGTGTCGAGCATCTGGTACGTCGCGGTGCCGAGTTCGTTCAAGGCGATCTGAGCGATCCGGATCTGGTGCGTGCGCTATGCAGCGATGTCGAAGCCGTGGTGCATTGCGCCGGCGCGGTCGGCTTGTGGGGCCGTTATCAGGACTTCCATCAGGGCAACGTGCAAGTCACCGAAAACGTGGTCGAGGCCTGCCTGAAACAACGGGTTCGGCGGCTGGTGCATCTGTCGTCGCCCTCGATCTACTTTGACGGTCGCGACCACCTCGGCCTGACCGAAGAGCAAGTGCCCAAGCGCTTCAAGCATCACTATGCCGCGACCAAATACCTGGCCGAGCAAAAGGTCTTCGGCGCCCAGGAATTCGGCCTCGAAACCCTCGCTCTGCGCCCGCGTTTCGTCACCGGCGCCGGCGACATGAGCATCTTCCCGCGCTTGCTGAACATGCAGCGCAAAGGTCGTCTGGCAATTATCGGCAACGGCCTGAACAAGGTCGATTTCACCAGCGTGCACAACCTCAACGAAGCATTGCTCAGCAGCCTGCTGGCCGATGCCTCCGCGTTGGGCAAGGCCTACAACATCAGCAACGGCGCTCCGGTTCCGCTGTGGGATGTGGTCAATTACGTGATGCGCAAGATGGAAGTCCCACAGGTCACCAAGTACCGTTCCTACGGTCTGGCCTACAGCGTGGCGGCGCTCAACGAAGGTGTGTGCAAGCTCTGGCCCGGGCGTCCCGAGCCGACTCTGTCGCGCCTGGGCATGCAGGTGATGAACAAAAATTTCACCCTCGACATCAGTCGCGCCCGGCATTATCTGGACTACGATCCGAAAGTCAGTCTGTGGACAGCTCTCGATGAGTTCTGCAGTTGGTGGAAAGCCCAGGACATTCGTTGAAACGAATCGGCCGGCCGGCAATGAACCGCCCTGCCGCTTGAGGGTCAATCCTTGCGGCTGAGAGGTTTATACTTCGCCCCCAATCTGCCATCACTGCGTTTCACAAAGGTTGCCTCAATGTCCATGCGTAACGATGCCCACGACGATTTCGACGATGTACCGAGCCTGCGCGCCGATACTCTCGATGACGACGATTTTCCAGCCACCGCCCGGACCACCGTGCATTCGCGCACGCCGCCGGCGGTCAAGGTCAAGGCCGCCAGCACCGGGCCGTTGTGGGCATTGGTCGGTGCATTGTTCTTCGCATTCATTGGTCTGGCCTGGTGGAGCTTCCAGCAGATTTCACTGATGGAGCAGCAACTGGTGGCGACCCAGGAAAGTTTCGCGCGCATCAGTGAGGAAGCGGCGGGGCGTTTGCAGGACATTTCCGGCAAGGTCGTGGCCAGCCAGACCAATGTCACCACCGACAGCGAAGCCCTGAAGCTGCAGATCAAACAGCTGCAAAGCGCCCTTCAGGATCAGAGCAAACAGCAGCAGGGCGTGGCCGGGCAGGCGACGGATCTGGACAAGCGTCTGGCGCAGATGACCGCCCAGGCCAGCGAACAGCAGAGCGCCAACACTCAGTTGCAAGCCCAGGTCAAAGCCCTGAGCGCCGAGCTGGCAACGCTGAAAAGCACGCCGGCCGACACCAGCAAGGTCGACGCCCAGCTCAAGAGCTTCGATGCACAGGTGAAGGGGTTCGATGCGCAGTTCAAGAGTCTCGGCGCGGACATCACGGCCCTGAAGAAACAAGGCAACCCGAGCGCCGCGATTGATCGTCTGGAACAGGAAATCGTTGTACTCAAGAGCGAACAGGACAACCGTCCGGCCGCTGCCCAGGGTGGCACCAACACCGCCGAATTCGACGCGTTTCGTGGGCAGATGACCCGCAACATCAACACCCTGCAAGCGCAGATCCAGAACCTGCAGCAGCAACTCAACGCCCGTCCGTAAGCCTCTCGTGTGGCGAGGGAATCAACACCCTCGCCACAGCAACATTCAGAAGCCATCTGAATATCCATACATGCCTTCAGGCCGTCTACGCTCTTGAAACACCAACAAGAACGAGGGATGCGTCATGGGGTTTGTGCACAAGCTGGCCTGGCTCGGCGCGGTGCTGCTGTTGAGTTTCGGTCAGGCCAACGCGGCCATTACGGAAAAAGACGACAGCAAGGCCGCCATCGCCTTGCTGGAAAAGGCTCTGGCCTATTACCACGACAACGGCGACAAGGCGTTCGCGGCGTTCAGCCGCCAGGGCGAATTCGTCGACAAGGACCGTTACGTGTTCGTGGTCGACACCAAGGGCGTGATGCTCGCCAGCGGCGGGCCGTCGTCGGCATTGATCGGGCGCGACGTCAGCGAAGTGCTCGGGCCGGACTTGCAGAAGTCCTTCAAGGACGCCTTGAAAGTGCCGGAAGGCAACGGCATCCAGCAGGCCGAATACCGCTGGCAGAACTGGTCCGACGGCAAGGTCGAGCGCAAGCACGTTTACTATCAACGCATCGGTCAGCGGATTCTGGCGGTAGGTTATTACTTGCCGCGTGCGTCGGCGGAACAGGCGAAAGCGTTGCTCGACAAAGCGGCCACCGACCTGGCCAAAGACGAGAAGGGCACGCTGTCCGCGATCAACTCGCTCAAGGGCGGATACTTGCAGGATGACCTGTATGTGTTCGTGGTCAATCTCGACAACAAGCGCTACGTCGCCCACGGCACCAATCTGCGGTTGATCAACACCGATTTCGCCAAGGTCGATGACCCGGAAGGCAAACCGGTGGGCGAACCGATTCTGGCGCTGATTGGCAAACAGGATGAGGGCGAGTACGAGTACCGCTGGAAAAACCCGGTGACCGGCAAGGTCGAGGACAAGCATGCCTACCTGAAGAAGGTCGGGAACATGCTGGTGGCGGTCGGTTACTACAGTGCCTGATTCGTGAGCGCTCCCACGCAGCGCGTGGGAGCCATCGGCATCAATCAGCGGGCGCCGTGCTCACGGCCCCGCAGCAACCGGTTCGGCATCGCGATCGCCGCCGCCAGCCCAAGCA
The DNA here is from genome assembly GCF_030209075.1 of Pseudomonas sp. lyk4-R2A-10. NCBI lineage: Bacteria > Pseudomonadati > Pseudomonadota > Gammaproteobacteria > Pseudomonadales > Pseudomonadaceae > Pseudomonas > Pseudomonas sp. lyk4-R2A-10. Next base: position 248,581 of record NZ_JARVSR010000001.1, read on the forward strand.
GCGAAACCGCCGCGCTGACCATCAGCAAATGCCGGAACGTCACCAGCAATTCGGCACGCAAGGCATTCTGCGCATCGCCGGGTGCCGCGTTCAGGCCATCGAGCAACACGTTGCCGGAATGCCCTTCGCTCATCAGCGAGCTGCCGGCCAGGTGCGCGAAACTGGAGTCCTGCAACAACGCCAGCAACAGCGCCGACATCAACGCTACGCCCACCGCGCCGCCCAGGGAGCGGAACAGGTTGGTGGTGCTGGTGGCGACGCCAATGTCCTTTTGCTCGACCGAGTTTTGGGTGCCGACCAGCGAGGTCGGGAACTGCATGCCGCCGGCGATCCCGCTGAGCAACATGAACAGGCTGCTGAGCAGCGTCGCATCGGGCGGGCTGAAGGCCATGCCGAGGATCGAGACCGGCATCAGCAGCGCGCCGGTCAGAATCTGCGGTTTGTAGCGCCCGGTGATCGAAGTACGACGTCCGGCGAAATACGCGCCGATCGGCAAACCCATCGCCAACGGCAGCAAGTGCAATGCCGCGCTGTCGGCCCCCGCGCCAGTCACGCTCTGAAAGCGCAGCGGCATCAGCACGATCAGGGAAATCGCCTGGAAGCTGCAAAAGAAAATCGTGCACCAGCACAGCAGCGCGCTGCGATTGGTGAACAAGTGCATCGGCAGCAACGGCTCCCGAGCACGTCGCTCATGCCAGACGAACACCGCCAACACTGCCATCGCGCAAGCGAACAGACCGAGCACTTCACTGCTGCGCCACGCATGGCCCTGGCCGACCTGAGTGATCGCCAGCAACAGTGCCGTCAGGCCGATGATCATCAACAGCGTGCCGAGATAATCGATGACTGGTTTGCGCTGCGGAATCGGCAGGCCGATCAGATTGCGTCGCGCCACCCAGTAAGCGCCAAGGCCCAGCGGCAGGTTGATCAGAAACACCCAGCGCCACGACAGGTACTCGGTCATGTAACCGCCGAGCACCGGGCCGGCCACACTGGCCACCGCGTACATGCTGGAGAAATAGCCCTGATAACGCCCGCGTTCGCGAGGTGGCACGATGTCGCCGATGATCGCCTGGCTCACCGAAATCATCCCGCCGGCGCCGATGCCCTGGAAAATCCGCGCCAGCACCAGTTGCTCCATGCTCTGGGCCATGCCGCAGAACAGCGAGGCGAGGGTGAACAGGCCCATGCCGAACAGCATCAGTTTGCGCCGCCCGTACAGGTCACCGAGCTTGCCGTAGATCGGCACCGCCACGGTCATCGCCACCATGTAGCCGGAAATCACCCATGCCAACAGGCTGACGTCCTTGAACTGGGCGGAGATGGCCGGCATGGAAACGGCGACGATGGTCTGGTCCAGCGCGCCGAGAAAGATCGCCATCATCAGCGCGACCAGCACGCTGCGAATGGCCGGTTTGGGCGTTTCGGGATGGTTGAGATTGGTCACGGGCAAAACCTGCGGGCAGTGAGGGTCCCGCAGATCGCCAGGCGAGCGGGGATGCTCGCCAGTGTAAGTCGGTAGGAAGCTATTCGATAGCCTCATAAGGAAGCCCGACGTAATTTTCTGCAATGGTTTTTTGGCCGGCCTCCGAGCTGACAAAGTAGTCCAGTTCCGAAGCACAGATCCGCTGACTGAAATCATCGTGCTCGTCGAAGCGGTGCAGCATCGAAGTCATCCACCATGAAAACCGCTCGGCTTTCCACACCCGGCGCAGGCAGATCTGCGAGTATTTCTCCAGCAACTCAGTGCGACCTTCGCGGTAGACCTTCAGCAGAATCCTGAATAACGTGCTGACGTCGCTGGCTGCCAGGTTCAAACCCTTGGCCCCGGTCGGCGGAACGATATGCGCCGCGTCGCCCACCAGAAACATCCGTCCGTACTGCATCGGTTCGACCACAAAACTGCGCAGCGGCGCGATGCTCTTTTCAATCGACGGACCGGTTACCAGCTTATGCGCCAGATCCTCCGGCAGACGATTGCGCAGTTCATCCCAGAAACGCTGATCCGACCAGTCGTCGACGTTTTCTTCGGCCGGCACTTGCAGGTAATAACGGGTGCGAGTCGCCGACCGCATGCTGCACAGGGCGAAGCCGCGCTCGTGGCGGGCGTAGACCAGTTCATCGTGAATCGGCGGCGTGTCGGCGAGAATCCCCAGCCAGCCGAACGGATAAACCCGTTCGAAGACTTTCAGGCAGTCCTCGGGAATCGACTGCCGGGCCACGCCGTGGAAACCGTCGCAACCGGCGATGTAGTCGCAATCGACGCGCCAGGTTTCGCCGTCCTTTTCGAAGGTCACATAAGCTTCGTCGCTTTTCACGTCACAGGGAACGACATGGCGGGCTTCGTAAATTGTCTGCCCACCGGTCTCCCGACGAGCGGCCATCAGGTCGCGGGTGACCTCGGTCTGGCCGTAGACCACCACGGTTTTTCCATCGGTCAGAGCTTCCAGATCAATGTGGATCCGGCGCCCGTCGAGGGCCAGTTCGAATCCACCGTGCACCAAACCTTCGGCGTCCATCCGCTGACCCACGCCAGCTTCGCGCAACAGCTCTACCATGCCCTGTTCAAGCACGCCGGCGCGGATTCGGCCGAGCACATAGTCAGGTGTCTGACGCTCCAGAATCAGGGTGTCGATGCCGGCGTTGTGCAGCAGTTGGCCGAGCAATAATCCGGACGGACCGGCGCCGATGATGGCGACTTGGGTTTTGAGCGTTTTCATTGTTTTTATGACTCGCAAGCTTCACGCGACAAACGCCGGTGAATGATTTTCAGGATTCGAGTGCTTGCATTTTTCCCTTGCGGGTCTGTCAATTGAAGGTGAAAACTGAGCCGATACCTGTACATTCTGCCAATCGGTGCGATTATCGCCCGCAAACCTCGAGGCCTGGATTGAAGTGATGAACAAGCCTGACCTGCCTTCGATTCCGGTGTTCAAGCTCTACGGTGAAAGCCTGGACTGGCCGACCCCTGACTTGCTGCACTGTGAAACCATTTCCAAACGCAGCCGCGAACACCATTGGGAAATCAAACCCCACCGCCACGCCGATTTGTGCCAGTTGCTCTTCGTATTCAAAGGTCAGGCAGAGCTTGAAATCGAAGGCCAACGCACGCAACTGAACGAAGCCGCGATCCAGATCCTGCCGCCGTTATCGGTGCATGGATTCCGTTTTTCCGAGGACGTCGAAGGATTCGTCGTCACCCTCGCTACACCATTGATCAACCATTTGCAGGCGCAACTGGGCAGCGCGGTGCAGGCCCTGGCCCAGGCCGAGAGTTATCCGGCGGGCAAGGACGCGGAGTACCTCAACAGTCTGTTTGCCGCGTTGCAGGCCGAGTACAACGGCCATCAACCGGCGCGGGAAATGCTCATGCATTCGCTGGTCAGCGTGATCATGGTCTGGGTCAGCCGTCAGGCGATCCGCCGTCACAACGCCACGCAACGGCCGCAACGCCAGCGCGAATACCTCAACGGATTCATTCAGCTGGTGGAAGAGACCTACCGCCAGCACGTCAAGGTCGAAGACCTGGCCCATCGCCTGGGGATTTCCGTCTCGCACCTCAACGGCACCTGCCGTGAACTGGCGGGGCAGCCGGCGTTGCAGATCATGCACGAGCGTCAATTGCTGGAAGCCAAGCGTCTGCTGACTTACACCAGCATGACGATTTACGAGATGTCCGAGGTGTTGGGGTTTTCCGATCCGACCAACTTCACGCGCCTGTTCCGGCGTCGGGTGGGGATCTCGCCAAAGGCGTTCCGCGACCGCTTGAAGGCCGAGCAGAACGACGACGCCTGACGTCCTGTGTTACCGCAGGGCGTTGAGGGTGGCGTTGTGAGGGATGCAGCGCTCGAAGTTGCAGCTCGCGTACTCACGGGGCAGTTGCCGCAACTGCTCCACGCGCCACGCCGCGGTGCCGTACAGCGCCAGCGTGGCCGCGCAGGTGATGAAAATCGCGAGGTATCTTCTTGTTCTGGTGTTCATGGCGTTGACCTCTGAACGAATACCCTTGGGTACTACTTTCAGCATAGGTCAGCGCCGTGGAGTTGCCAGCGGCTCTGTGAACGGCTTTACAGTCCGATATCCCACTGCGGGTTTTCGGGAAAACGCTGCACCAGAAAGTCCAGCATGCAGCGCAACGCCGCCGGCATGTGCTTGCGCGAGGCATACACGGCATAGATGCTCATCTGCCGGGGCTCGGCGTGGGGCAGCAGGCGCACCAGTTCGCCGCTGTGAATATGTGCCCCGGCCAGATAGGTCGGCAGCATCGCCACGCCGGCGCCGGCCAGGGTCGCGCGCAGCAGGGTGCTGGCCTCGTTGGCGCTGATGTTGCCCTGCACCGGCACCGAGACCGGTTCGCCATCCTCCTCGAAATGCCACAGGCTTTTGCCGAAATAGGAATGGGTCAGGCAGTTGTGCCGGCTCAGATCTTCAACCCGCTGCGGCTGCGGATGCTCCTGCAGATAGGCAGGTGCGGCGCAGACTACCGAGCGGCACACCGTCAGGCGCCGGGCGATCAGGTTGGGGTCGAGGTCGTTGCTGGTGCGGATCGCCAGGTCGATGCGCTCGTCCACCAGGTTCACGGTGCGATCGAGCATTTGCAGGTCGATGTTCACCCCCGGATAGGCTTTGACAAACGCCGCCATGGCATCGGCCAGTTGCGCCTGACCGAACGAGGTGCTGACGCTGATTCGCAGCAATCCTCGCGGGGCATCGGCAGGTTCGCTGACAGCGGCCTGCATGTCGCCGGACAGTTCCAGCATCTGCCGGCAGCGCGGCAGGATTTCGTTGCCGGCGGCGGTCAGGCTCAACTTGCGCGTGGTGCGGTGCATCAGGCGCGCGCCGACCCAGTCTTCCAGTTCCGCCAGATAGCGCGACACCACCGGCCGTGACAGGTCCAGGTGATCGGCCGCCGCCGACTGGCTGCCCAGATCCACTACCGTGACGAATACCCGCATTGCTTGGAGACGATCCATGATTTGCCCGCTTTCAGAAACAAACTATGTCCAAGCATCGCATTTTTTGTAACGAGTCTGGCAACTAAGCTTTGTCCCCATCGCCAAGCACGGCATACGAACAGCGGAGCAACCCATGATCGGCTTCACCACCCTCAAGCGCGTTTTACTGGCCACCGCCACCCTCGGCTTTGCTGCCCACGCAGCGGCCGCGAATCTGACCCTCGATGTCTACAACCCAGGCACCCATGCGATCTTCCCGGTGACTTCGGTGCTGGTCAGCGGCGAGAAAGACGCGATTCTGGTGGACGCCCAGTTCGGCAAGTCCCAGGCCGAGCAAGTGGTGGAAAAGATCCGCGCCAGCGGCAAGCAACTGACCACCATCTACATCAGCCACGGTGACCCGGATTACTACTTCGGTCTCGACACCCTGACCAAGGCCTTCCCGAATGCCAAGGTGCTGGCCTCGCAGCCGACCGTTGATCACATCAAGCAAACCGTCGACGGCAAACTGGCTTTCTGGGGTCCGAAAATGGGCGCCGACGTGCCGGCCAAAACCATCGTGCCGGGCGTGCTCAAAGGCGACACCCTCATGCTTGAAGGGCAGAAACTGCAGGTGGTCGGCCTGGACGGCAAGCAACCGAATCGTAGCTTCGTGTGGATTCCTTCGTTGAAAGCCGTGGTCGGTGGTGTGGTTGTCGCCGAGAACATTCACGTGTGGATGGCCGACACCCAGACCGCGCAATCCCACGCCGACTGGCTGCAAACCCTGCACTCGATCGAAACCCTGAAACCGAAAACCGTGGTGCCGGGTCACTACCTGGGTGACAGCGCCCGTTCGCTGGCAGCGGTGAAATTCACTGCCGACTACATCAAGGCATTCGATGCCGAAACGGCCAAGGCCAAGGACTCTGCCGCGCTGATCGCCGCGATGAAAAAACGCTACCCGACACTGGGCGAAGAAAGCTCGCTGGAGCTCAGCGCGAAAGTCGCCAAGGGCGAGATGAAGTGGTAACCCGATTCTGAAAAACGCAGCACTCTCAAGCCAACTGGAGAATGTCATGAGCAAGATCGCAATCATTGGTGCCACCGGCCGTGCCGGCAGCCAACTGCTGGAAGAAGCCCTGCGTCGTGGCCACAGCGTCACCGCCATCGCCCGGGATACCTCGAAGATCGGCGCCCGCGCCGGTGTGGTCAGTAAGAATGTCGACGTGCTGAATGCAGCCGCGCTGCAAGACGCCGTCGCCGGTCACGATGTGGTCATCAGCGCTGCGCATTTCGCCACGGTGCCTGCCAGCGCGCTGATCGGTCCGGTGAAACAGGCCGGGGTGAAACGTCTGCTGGTGGTCGGCGGTGCCGGCTCGCTGTTGCTGCCGGACGGCACCCGCGTGATCGACAGCGCTGGCTTCCCGGCCGAGTACAAGGCAGAGGCCAGCGCTGGCGCGGCGTTTCTTGAGGCCTTGCGTCAGGAGAAGGAACTGGACTGGACGTTCCTGTCGCCGTCGGCGCTGTTTGTCGAAGGCGAGCGCACCGGTAAATTCCGCGTGGGCAAGGATGACTTGCTGGTGAGTGCCGAAGGTCAGAGCTCGATCACCTTTGCCGATTACGCGATTGCGATGATCGACGAAGTGGAAACGCCGAAGCATTCGCGTCAGCGGTTTACCGTCGGTTACTGACCGTATTGATCGTTCCCACGCTCCGCGTGGGAATGCCTAATTGGACGCTCCGCGTCCGCTTCGGCATGGGACGCGGAGCGCCCCGGGCTGCATTCCCACGCGGAGCGTGGGAACGATCATCAGGTGAGGCCGGGCTCAACGCGTATGAGCCTGCTCCACCAACCACCCCATCAATTCCTGCAATTTCGCCGACGGCTCCGACGCCGGCGCCACGATGTAATAGCCCAATCCCGTCTTCACCTTCAGATCGAACGGCATCACCAGTCGCCCGGCGTTCAAGTCGTCGCCGATCAGTGACCAGTCGCCGATCGCCACCCCCGTCCCGTGGGACGCCATCGACATCGCCTGATCCAGCGTCTCGAAATGCTGACCGCTGGCGATATTGCTCAAGTGCAGTTCGGCGGCTTTGAGCCAGAGCGTCCAGTCGTCATCCGTATGAGTCGGGTGCAGCAGCAGATGCTGTTGCAGATCTGCCGGTGTATGCAGGGCCGGCCATCCGTTGAGCAGTGTCGGCGAACAGACCGGCGTCAGTTGTTCATCGAACAGATGCAGGGTCGCAGGCGAATCGTGGGGCGCGCTGCCGTAGATCACCGCCGCGTCGAACTGCTCGCGATGAAAGTCCACCCCGTGTTGCAACGACGCGGTGAGTTTCACCGGCACGTCCGGGCGCTCGCGCTGCCATTGCAGCAGGCGTGGCAACAACCAGCGCATCACGCAGCTCGGCGCCTTGAGTTGCAGGGTTTCGCGTTTGGCGCCGATCTGCTCCACCGAGTCGCCGATCAGGCTGAACACCTGCTGCACCCGTGGCAGCCATTCGCGACCTTCGGCCGTCAGCTCCAAACCCCGGGCCAGGCGAATGAACAGCTCATAACCCAGATGTTCCTCAAGCCCGGCGATCTGCCGGCTCACCGCGCCCTGGGTGATGTGCAACTGCTCGGCGGCCCGGGTGAAGTTGCAGCACTGCGCGGTGATCAGAAACGTATGCAGAGCGGGCAGGGGAGGCAGTCGTTTCATGTGGATCCAAGGTATGACGTGAGGACATGGCTAGTATGAGCTTTTATCGATTGTTGCGGCTACGGGTCGCCCGTTTCAATGAGGCCAATCACCGGTTCCTTTACAGCCCGGTGCCTCAACGAACAAGAAGGGCAAAGACATGGCGACGTGTGGCGAAGTACTGGTCAAGTTACTCGAAGATTATGGGGTCGAGCAGGTGTTCGGCATTCCCGGGGTGCATACCGTGGAGCTGTATCGCGGGCTGGCCCGTTCGAGCATCAACCACGTCACGCCGCGCCATGAACAGGGCGCCGGCTTCATGGCCGACGGCTACGCCCGCACCAGCGGCAAACCGGGTGTGTGCTTCATCATCACCGGCCCGGGCATGACCAACATCACCACCGCCATGGGCCAGGCGTACGCCGATTCGATCCCGATGCTGGTGATCTCCAGCGTGCAGTCGCGCAGCCAATTGGGCGGCGGTCGCGGCAAGCTGCATGAACTGCCGAACCAGAGCGCACTGGTCGGCGGCGTGGCGGCGTTCTCCCACACCCTGATGTCGGCGTCCGAATTGCCGGGTGTGCTGGCCCGTGCGTTTGCGCTGTTCCAGGCCGGGCGTCCGCGTCCGGTGCACATCGAAATCCCGCTGGACGTGCTGGTCGAAGAAGCCGACGAACTGCTGACCAGCGTGCCGGTCCACATCGACCGCGCCGGTGCTGCGCCGGCCGCCGTGAGCCGCATGACCGAACTGCTGGCCGGCGCCCGGCGTCCGCTGATCCTCGCCGGTGGCGGTGCCATCGATGCCGCTGCCGAACTCACCGAACTGGCTGAGCTGCTTGATGCACCAATGGCTCTGACCATCAACGCCAAAGGCATGCTGCCGTCCAGCCATCCGCTGTTGATCGGTTCGACTCAGAGCCTGGTGGCGACCCGTGCTCTGGTGGCCGATGCCGACGTGATCCTGGCGATCGGCACCGAGCTGGCGGAAACCGACTACGACGTGACCTTCGCCGGCGGTTTCGAAATCCCCGGCAAGCTGCTGCGTGTGGACATCGATCCCGACCAGACCGTGCGCAACTACCCGCCTCACGTGGCGCTGGTGGCCGACTCGCGCAATGCCGCACAAGCGTTGCTCAGCGCGCTGTCGCACAAACCGCTGGCCGAGCGCCGCAACGATTGGGGCCAGGTACGCGCCGCCCGTCTGCGTGAAGACCTGGCCGCGACCTGGGACGCGCCGACCCTGGCCCAGACCCGGTTCCTCGAAACCGTGCTGCACGAATTGCCGAACGCAGTGTTCGTCGGCGACTCCACGCAACCGGTGTACACCGGCAACCTGACGTTCAACCCGGAGCGTCCGCGCCGCTGGTTCAACTCGTCCACCGGTTACGGCACCCTCGGTTACGCCTTGCCGGCGGCGATTGGCGCATGGCTCGGCGGCTCTCTGGAACATGGCGCGCGTCCGCCAGTGGTGTGCCTGATCGGCGACGGCGGTCTGCAATTCACCCTGCCGGAACTGGCCAGCGCCGTGGAAGCGCGCACCCCGGTGATCATCCTGCTGTGGAATAACCAGGGTTACGAAGAGATCAAGAAATACATGGTCAACCGTGCCATCGAGCCGGTGGGTGTTGACATCTACACCCCGGACTTCATCGGCGTGGCCAAGGCCCTGGGTTGCGCGGCGCAAGCGATCAGCTCCGCTGAACATCTGCGCGGTGCACTGCGCGCCGCCACCGATCGTCAGGGCCCGACCCTGATTGAAATCGACCAGACCCAATGGATGAAGGCGGTGGCCCAATGATGAATTTCCCGACCACACTCGACGGCCTGTACATCAACGGCCAATGGTCCGCCGGCCGCGAACACCTGCGCGTCATCAATCCGGCCACCGAAGCGCTGTTGACCACGGTCAACGGCGGTGACGAACGCGCCGTCAATCAAGCGGTAACGGCGGCGACCGAAGCCTTCAAGGGCTGGTCGAAAACCACCGGTGCCGAGCGCGGCGCGATCCTGCGCAACATCGCCAATGGCGTGCGCAACGGCCGCGAACATTTGATGAACTTGCAGTCGAGCAACAACGGCAAACCGCAGTTCGAGGCGGGCATCGATGTCGACGACGTGATCGCCACGTTCGAGTACTACGCCGAACTCGCCGAAGGCCTCGACGCCAAACTCGACAGCAACGTGCCGCTGCCCAGCGACGATTTCAGCGCACGTCTGCGCCGCGAGCCGTGCGGTGTGGTCGGGCTGATCGTGCCGTGGAATTTCCCGATGGTCACCACCGCGTGGAAACTCGCGCCAGCTCTCGCCGCCGGTTGCTGCGTGGTGCTCAAACCGTCTGAAGTCACGCCGCTGCCGGAGCTGGAACTGGCGACCATCATCGCCGAATCCGGTCTGCCCAAAGGCGTGTTCAACCTGGTGTGTGGCACCGGTCTGGCGGTCGGTGCGCCGCTGTCGGCGGACCCGCGCATCGCCAAGGTTTCCTTCACCGGCAGCAACGCCGTCGGTGTGCAGGTGATGCAGCGCGCCGCTGAAACCGTGAAGGGCGTGAGCCTGGAACTGGGCGGCAAATCCTCGCTGCTGATTCTGGAAGATGCCGACCTGGATCTGGCGGTGGAGCTGGCCTGCGGTGGTGGTTTCTTCAACGCCGGGCAGATGTGCTCGGCCACCAGCCGGGTACTGGTCGCCGATGAACTGGCCGATGAATTCCTGATTCGTCTGAAGGCCCGCGCGGAAAAAATCCGTGTGGCCGATCCGTTCGATCCTGAAGTCGAGATGGGCGCGCTGGTCAATCAGGCGCAGTACCAACGCGTACTCGGCCACATTGACCGTGGCCTCAGTGCCGGGGCCAAGCTGATCTGTGGCGGCAACCGTCCTGCCGATCTGCCGCGCGGCTATTTCTTGCAGCCGACAATCTTCACCGAAGTGCCCCTCGACAGTGCGCTGTGGTGTGAAGAGATTTTCGGCCCGGTGATCTGCGTGCGCAGTTTTGCTACGGAAGCCGAGGCGATTGCCCTGGCCAACGACAGTCAGTTCGGGCTGGTCGCCAGCGTGGTCACGCGCAATGCCGAGACCGCGGATCGGGTCGCCAACGCCTTGCAGGCGGGGTTGGTGTGGCTCAACGCGCCTCAGGTGATCTTCCCGCAGACGGCGTGGGGCGGCTACAAACAGAGCAGCATCGGCCGCGAATTGGGGCCGTGGGGTCTGGCGGCATTTCAGGAAATCAAGCACGTGATCCGCGCGCTCTGAATGCCCGAAAAAGGTCAGCGCATGCCTCGCAACGAGGCATGCGCCGGCGTCATGGCTTCAATGAGTTTTTATCGATAGTCAGGTGTTTTGCACGACCTCAGGATGAACCCGCTGATCACGTTCAAGCCCTTTGAAATCGGGGGGTTGGGCGGTTCCGATCACGCACGGCAAGGGTTGCGGTCAATCTCATACTTACAAAAATAATGGGAGTCCTAAATGGGCGAGCACGATCTGAACAGGCGTCAATTCATCAAAACCGTCGGCGTGGCCTCGGTGGCTGCGGCGGCCATGAGCATGCCCTTCATCCGGGCCAGTGCCAGCGACACCCGTTTTGCCGGCAAGACCCTGCGCCTGTTGACCTGGTCCGATGACACGGGCCTGGCCGCACTGCGCAATATCGCGGCAACGTTCGAAGCCAAGACTGGCGCCAAAGTGATTGCCGACCGCACTGGCAGCACCTCGGAAATGGTCGCCAAACTCAAGGCCGGCGGTGATCGTCCGCAGTACGACATCATCACTCTGGCTGGCGTTGGCGCCGAAGGTCTGGCCGCTGCCGGGCTGCTGGAAAAACCCGACCTCAACCGCATTCCCAACCTGATCGATGTCCCGGAAAAATACCGCACCGGGGCCAACGGTCACGGCATCGGTTACCTGTTGTGGTGCAACAGTCTGGTCTACAGCACCCGCACTCAGAAGGAAGCGCCGGACAGTTACGCCGCGCTGTGGGACGCCGATCTGGCACCGAACATTTTCCTGCCACCGCCGAACTGGACCGAGGCGATGGACCTGATCATCATTGCCGCCAAACTGGCCGGTGGTGACGAGCACAACATCGAGCCGGGCTTCAAGAAACTCGCGGAGCTGAAAGACCGCGTGGTGACCCTGGGCGAAAACCCCAACCAGATCGCCGAGCTGTTCCGCACCGGCTCCCTGGACATGGGCGGCCTCTACGCCCCGGCGTTTTTCCCCAAGCAGATCCGCGACCCGAACTATGGCCTGGGCGCCACGTTCGGCATGAAAGAAGGTTTCTACACCGACCTGATGCTCTCGGTGATGCCGAAGAACCGTCCGGGCGACACCGACCTGGCCTACGCCTTCATCGATCACTCCCTCGACCCGCTGGTGCAGGGCAAGATGGCCGAAGACATCTTCAACGGTCCGGTCAACGCCAAGGCGATCATCTCCGCCGAAGCACGCAAGAGCCCGTTCATCCTCACGCCGGAGCAGATCGCGGAGAAGGCGATCATGCACGACAACGCCTTCCTGGCGACCGTGCATGACCAGTGGATTCGTCGCTACACGGAAATCTTTTCTTCCTGACGCCGACCTTCCGGGGCACCGCATGATCGGGGTGCCCGGGAGATTCGTTTTCCATTGACGAGATCATTGCTATGGAACATCAATCCCTGACCCAACCGGTCGGCGCGGGTGACGTGCGCCCGGCGCGCGGTGTTTCGCCGACGGCGCGGGCGTGGTTTTTCCTCACGCCGTCGATGCTGTTTCTCGGCGTGCTGATTGCCGCCAGCCTGCTGGTGCTGCGCATGAGCGTCGGCACCAAGGGCGCGGAGTGGTCCGGTTTCAGCCTGGCCAGTTACGCGCAGTTGCTTGAACCCTACTACCTCAAATCGTTGCTGCTGACCTTGCGTCTGGCGCTGATCAGCGCGGTGGTCGCGGTGGTGCTGGCGATCCCGGTGGCGTACACCATGTCGCGCCTGACCTCGCCATTCGTGCGGCGAATTTTTCTGGCGGCGGTGTTGTTGCCGCTGCTGGTCAACCTGCTGCTGCAAAGCTATGGCTGGCTGGTGATCCTCGGTCCCGGCGGCATGCTCAACCAGACCCTGATGGGCCTCGGTCTGATCAAGCGCCCGATCATGTTGCTGTACAACCAGAACGGCGTGCTGATGGGCCTGGTGCAGACCGCGTTTCCGCTCGCCGTGTTGCCGATTGCCAGCGCCATGCGCGGTGTCGCCCGCAGCTACGAAGAAGCTGCCGCGACCCTCGGCGCCAGTCGTTTTCAGGTGTTCCGCCAAGTGGTGTTGCCGATGAGTCTGCCAGGCATCATCACCGGCGCGACCCTGGTGTTCGCTTACAACGCCAGCAGCTTCGTGGTGCCGCTGTTGCTCGGCGGTCGGCGCGTGCCGATGCTCGCGGTGATGGTGCATGACCAGATCGCCCCGCTGATGAACTGGCCTGCCGCGTCCGCCGCCGGGGTGGTGCTGATCGTCACTACGCTCGCCATCATGACCTTGTCCGAATACATCACCGGCCGCCGTCGCCGTCTGCTGGAGGCTTCGCAATGAGTGCCCTGATCAAGAAGCGTCAGTCGCTGTTGCCGGGCGACACCGGCAAGTTCGCCGGCATCCTGTCCGGGATCATTTTGTTCCTGGCCGTGTTGCCGATCCTGACCATGATCGTGATGTCGTTCAGCGGCGCGTCGAACCTCGACTTCCCGCCGAGCAGCTACAGCCTGCAGTGGTACAAGGCGGCGTGGCACACCTTCGTCTCGCCGGATGCCAGCGATGTGCTGAGCCTCGGCCAGGCCATGGGCACCAGTTTGCTGGTGTCGTGCCTGACGATGATTTTCGCCACGCTGATCGCGGTGCCGGCCGCCTACGCGCTGACCCGCTGCGAGTTCCGTGGCAAGGGCGTGGCGCTGCAATTGATGTCGCTACCGCTGGTGTTCCCGATGGTGGTGCTGGGGCTGGCCTTGCTGCTGGTGTTCGACAGCCTGCCGTTCCACATGACCACCTCGCGGCTGGTGATCGCCCACGTGATTCTGGCGCTGCCGTTCGTGGTGAAGAACTGCACGGCTGCGATGCTTTCGATCGGCAGCGAAGTCGAAGAGGCTGCGCAGATGCTCGGCGCTTCGCCGCTGCGGGCCATTGTCGACGTGGTGGTGCCGCTGATGAAATCGGGGATTCTGGCGGGGATGCTGCTGGCGTTCATCGTCTCGTTCAACGAATTCACCGTGACCTATTTTCTCTACACCATCGACGTCATGACCGTGCCGATCTGGATGTACAGCCGCACCGTGTCATCGCTCGACCCTACCGTGTTCTCGTTTGCCGTGCTGATCGTGCTGATCGACTTCGTCCTGATCTGGGCGCTGGAGAAGCTGGTCGGTGAGGGTGGCGTTTCGTTTTGATTTCTTGAGGTGATTTATGTCTGGTCTGATTCTGGAAAACGTCGAGAAACACTACGGCTCGGCCTGTGCGGTAAAAGACGTCAATCTGCATTTGCCCGAGGGCAAACTGGTGTGTTTCCTTGGCCCGTCGGGCTGCGGCAAAACCACGTTGCTGCGCATGATCGCCGGGCTGGAAACTCTCACTGGCGGCGAGATCCGCCTGGACGGCGAGGACATCGGCCACACCCCGGCGCACCTGCGCAACTTCGGCATGGTGTTCCAGTCGCTGGCATTGTTCCCGCACATGACCGTGGGCGAGAACATCGCCTATCCGCTGAAACTGCGCGGTGTGAGCAAGTCTGATCAACAGACACGGGTGGTGGAGTTGCTTGAGTTGATCCAGCTGCAACCGATGATCGATCGCCCGGTGGCCAAGCTGTCCGGCGGTCAGCGTCAGCGGGTGGCGATTGCCCGGGCGATTGCCTCGCATCCGAAAATCCTGTTGCTCGACGAACCGCTGTCGGCGCTGGACGCCAAATTGCGTGAGTCGATGCAGGTGGAAATCCGCCAGCTGCAACAACGCCTGAACATCACCACCATCATGGTGACCCACGATCAGCGCGAGGCCATGACCATGGCCGATATCGTGGTGGTGCTGGGTGAGCATCGGGTGCAGCAGGTGGGGACGCCGATTGAAATCTATCGGCATCCGGCCAACGAATTCGTCGCGGATTTTATCGGCTCGGGGAATATTTTTCCGGCCACCGCGCTGGGCGATGGCAAGGTTGTGCTGCCGGGCGGCGATGCCCTGCAAGTGCCGATCTGCAGCAGCATCGTGGTCGGGCAGAAGGTGAAAATGCTGATCCGCCCCGAAGACCTGCAACTGTCACCGCCCCAGGCCACGGCGGGCAATCGTCTGCTGGGCAAGGTGACGTTCGTGCGGGATATTGGCGCGACGATCGAGACTACGGTGGAGTGTTCCGGCGTGACCTTCACGGCGCTGAGCACGCCGTGTCAGGGCTTCGGGCTGGGGATCGGGCATCCGGTGTCGGTGACATTGCCGAGTGAGGCGTGTCGGGTACTCGGCGCCTGATCAGACACTCAATCGCAGGCGCGCCAGATCCCGCAACGGCGGCGCGCCAAACAACCGGCTGTACTCGCGACTGAACTGCGACGGACTTTCATACCCCACCCGATACCCCGCCGCCGAAGCCTCCAGCCCCTCAGCCAGCATCAACCGCCGCGCCTCTTGCAGGCGCAGCTGCTTCTGATACTGCAACGGGCTCATCGCCGTCATCGCCTTGAAGCGGTGATGCAAGGTCGAGACGCTGAGGTTCACTTCCTTCGCCAGGTCATCAATACGCAGCGGTTGCTCGAAGTTGCCGTTGAGCCATTTGATCGCCTGGCTGATGCGGTGGCTCTGGCTGTTGGCGATGGCGATTTCGTACAGCCGATGGCCCTGAGGACTGCGCAGCAGACGATAGAGAATCTCCCGACGGATCAGCGGCGCAAGCATGGCGATGTCTTTCGGTGCGTCGAGCAGGCGGGCCAGACGCAGCACCGCATCGAGCATCGCACTGTCGATTTTCTCGACATACAGACCACGTCCGGTCGGCCGGGTCGGTACGCCCATCGGGCCGGCGTCGGCGATCAGCGCGGTGATTTCCGCAGGATCAATGTCCAGGCGTACGGCGAGGATCGGCTCTTCGGGCGAGACATTCACCACCCGACCGCTCAACGGCATCGAAACCGACACCACCAGGTAATTCAGCGGATCGTAATTGAAGAATTCGTCCGCCAGCCGTACCTCTTTGCGACCCTGGGCCATGATGCACAGCGCCGGTTGCGCGAGCACCGGGGCGAAATCATGGGACTGGGTGTGGCGCGACATGAACAGCGAGCCGACGGCAGTGGCATAACTGCCATCTTCGGACGTGTTGCGGCGAATGATGGCCGCCAGTTCCGCGCGCTGCTTTTCCATGTCGGCATCGGGGGGCCCCTGAAAACGATCGAATGACGTCATGCACAGCCTCCTCGGCAAGGGATGGAATGGGAGCAGAGCATAAGTTTGTGCAAGCGCGAGCGGTAGACACATCCTGTCAAATGCTTGCCTGATCCTGCATGGGTTTGTTGGCTCGTCCAGCCATAGCAGGACGCAGGTCGGCAGAGTTGCCCGAAACCGGTGTGACAGGACGGTGACAGCAATTCACGACTTGTTACAGGTCTGCAAGACAGTCTCGCAGGATTGTGCAACGCGACGGCAGGAATCGACTAACGGCGAGCCGTGCCCGGCCCTTAACCTTGGATCCTGTCGCAGCACGTCCCCGGCTGCCACGCAACTTCCTGGGAGGGTTGAACATGTCCAAGCAGATTCCCGTCAGTCATATGGCCTTCGTTCGAGCGCGTGCCGGACGCTCGGCGGAACTCGGCATGCGCTTGAGCGCCCTGATCGAGCCATCCCGCGCCGCCCCCGGTTGCCTGAGCTTCGCCTTGCAGCATTCGCAGTGTGATCCGGAGTTGTGGCTGGTCTCCGGTTTCTGGAGCAACCAGCACTCGATGACCGCTTATTTCAGCAGCCCGTCGATGGAAATCTTTGCCGAGCTGGTGCAGGACCTGGTGGTCAACAGCCTGGATTTCCACACGTTCAAGGAAGTCTCGGCTGCACAGGCCGTAGGGCAATGCACTGCGCCGATACACAAACTCGCCGGTTGAATGTTTAATGTCCGGCTTATCTGACTGAGCCAGGACCTGCGATATGGCACGTAAAGAGTTCGAACACTTCGAAGCGGTTTCCGCTGTCGTCCCCGTCGAGTTGGGCGGCAACAAGGGTTATCACGCGGCGATTGCCGTCAAGGCCCTGGTCGACGGCGGCGCACCGCGCTTTCACAAACTGCTGAACGATCAGGTTTTTCCCGGCGCCATCGCCGCCGATGAAGCCGCGATCAATGAGCTGGACAAGCTCAAGGGCGTCACCGACGACGCCGAGCTGATCTGGTAAGCGCTTACTTCGTCGCCCCCGGGCGCCACATCTTGAACAACGCCTCCGGCCCCAGCTGGAAGTAGTCCGCCGGCCCGCCGCCCCGCAGTATCGGTTCGGCGGCGGCGGTGTCGTAGATCCCGTCCTTCAACAGCCATTTGGCAATGTGCACGGCAACCACTTCGCCGAGCACCAGCCAGCTCGGCACGGTCTCGCCGTCGGCGCGCTGCAACTGAATGATCTGGGTGACCTTGCATTCGAAGGACACCGGGCTTTCGGCCACGCGCGGCACGGCAATCACTTTCGACGCCACCGGCGTCAGCCCCGCCAGTTCGAACTCGTTGACCTCCGGCCCGACCATCGCGCAGCTCTGGTTCATCTGCTCGGCCAGCGGGCGGGTGGCGAGGTTCCAGACGAATTCGCCGGTCTGCTCGATGTTGTTCAGGCTGTCTTTGCGACCGACGCTGGAGAACCCGATGATCGGCGGAATGTAGTTGAACGCGTTGAAAAAGCTGTAGGGCGCCAGGTTCAGCCGGCCCTCGGCATCCTGCGAAGAAATCCAGCCGATGGGACGCGGGCCGACGATGGCGTTGAACGGATCGTGCGGCAGGCCGTGGCCGTTGGCCGGTTCGTAGAAATGGATGTCATCGGGCATGGCGGGTGTTCCTGGAAACGGCTGTCAGAGAGCGGCCATAGTGCAAGGACGGGCGGCTGATTTCCAGCCCTCCAGACATGACTAAGCCCGGCCGAAGCCGGGCTGTGGTGTGTGTATTTGATGATCAGCCGATGGCTTCGGCAGTTCCGGTTTTATCAAAGCCGTCAGCGGCGATGGCGTTGGCGGTACCGGTCTTATCGAAACCGTCAGCAGCGATGGCGTTGGCAGTGCCGGTTTTATCGAAACCGTCAGCGGCAACGGCTTTGCCGACGTTGGTCTTGTCGAAGCCGTCGGCAGCGTAGGTGCCGGTGTGGCTGGTTTCGATGGCAGCGCTGGCGCCGGAAATGAAGTCGGCGGATTTGGTTTTGTCCGAACCGTCGGCGGCAAAGGTGTTGGCGGCCAGTACGGACAGGGTCAGGGCGAGGATCAGTTTGGTTTTCATGGTCGTTCTCCAGATTCGGAATTCGTTGGCGATGTGTTTCGCATGGGGTTCATGCTACGCCAACTAAATTGATTAAAAAGCGCAAAATAATGCTAAAAACAATCGATTAACTTGATATTAAGGGCGACGCATTCAATTCGCTTTCGTCGTCGGAGCGAGCGTCGCGCAGGTAATCGATCAGGTAGGTGCAGGATGCGGCAGGGGCATTAACCGGTGATTAATCGCCGTTTTTTGCGTGCGTGACAGATTTTTCATGGATTCCCGACCGGTTTTTCACCCGAGCAACGCCAGTCTGCCCACGGCCATAAAGCCAAAAACCGGCCGTCACACACTGGAGCGTTGCCCGCGATGAATAAACTGCCTCAAATCACCCTGGCCTTCTGGGTCATGAAAATCTGCGCGACGACCCTGGGGGAAACCGCGGGGGATTTGTTGTCGATGACCCTTAACGTCGGCTACGCCATCAGCTCGCTGATCCTGATCAGCGTGTTTGTCCTGACCCTGATCACGCAATTGATGTCCAAGACCTACAAGCCGCTGCTGTACTGGATCGTGATCCTGTCGACCAGCACCGCCGGCACCACCATGTCGGACTTCATGGATCGCACGCTGGAACTGGGTTACGCCACCGGTTCCATGATTCTGATCGCGATCCTGCTGGCGATCTTCGCGGCATGGCGCCTGAGCGGCGACTCGCTCAACGTCACCAAGGTGCAGAGTTTTCGCGGCGAGATGTTCTACTGGATGGCGATTCTGTTCTCCAACACCCTGGGCACCGCGCTCGGCGATTACCTGGCGGACGACTCCGGCCTGGGCTTTGCCGGTGGCGCGCTGTTGATCGGTTCGGCGATTGGCGTGGTCGTGCTGCTCAAGTACTTCACGAAGATTTCGTCGGTGGCGCTGTTCTGGGTGGCGTTCGTGCTGACCCGGCCGTTTGGCGCAACCCTGGGCGACTTGATGACCAAGTCCCATGAGAAGGGCGGTCTGGACTTCGGCACCATCGGTTCGTCGGCGGTACTGGCGGGGATTCTGCTGGTGATGATCGTCGGGGCGTCGTATGCGCAGAAGCGCTATGGCAGCAAACAGGGCGTTGCCGAGTTGTCCTGATCGGGAAATCGGACAGGAAAGAAAACGCGCGAAGGTCTTGCACCTTCGCGCGTTTTTTTGTGATCAGTCAGTGACGATCCGAGAATGTTTCTGCGTGTCTTTCATGGTGATGTACACCAGCAGGGACACCGCGATGCACGCGGTCACGTACCAGTAGTAACCGGTTTCCATGCCGATGCTCTTGAACCACAGTGCGATATATTCGGCGGTGCCGCCGAAGATCGACACGGTGAGTGCGTACGGCAGGCCGACGCCCAGGGCGCGGATTTCGGTCGGGAACAGCTCGGCTTTCACCACGGCGTTGATCGAGGTGTAGCCGCTGACGATGATCAGCGCCGCCATGATCAGGAAGAACGCACCCCACCAGGTCTGGATGGTGTGCAGGGTCATCAGGATCGGCACGGTGAAGATCGTCCCGAGCACGCCGAAGGCGATCAGGATCGGGCGACGCCCGATTTTATCGGAAAGGCCGCCGATGATCGGTTGCAGGCACATGAACAGGAACAGCGTGGCGGCGGAAATGGTGGTGGAGTCGGAGATGCTCATGCCGACGGTGTTCACCAGGTATTTCTGCATGTAGGTGGTGTAGGTGTAGAACGCCAGCGTACCGCCCATGGTCAGGCCGACCACGGTCAGCAGTTCCTTCGGATGACGAAGCAAGGTGCGCATGGCGCTTTCCTTGGACTTCTCTTTCTTGGTGAACGACTCGGTTTCTTCCATGCCACGACGCAGGTACAGCGCCACGATTGCGCACAGCGCACCGATGGCGAACGGAATACGCCAGCCCCACGCGTAAAGCTCTTCGGTGGTCAGGAACTGTTGCAGCACGATCAGCACGCCCAGCGCGATGAGCTGGCCGGAAATCAAAGTCACGTACTGGAAGCTGGAGAAGAAGCCGCGACGATCCTTGGTCGCCATCTCCGACAGGTAGGTCGCCGAGGTGCCGTATTCGCCACCGACCGACAGGCCTTGCAGCAGGCGGGCGAACACCAGCAGGATCGGCGCGCCGACACCGATGGTTTCATAGCCCGGGCTCAGGGCGATGATCAGCGAGCCGAAGCACATCAGGTAAACCGAGGCCATCAGGGCTTTTTTGCGTCCGACCTTGTCGGCGTACAGCCCCATCAGCCAGCCACCGATCGGGCGCATCAGGAAGCCCACGGCGAAGATCGCGGCGGTGTTGAGCAGTTGGGCGGTGGTGTCGCCTTTGGGGAAGAAGGCTTTGGCGAAATACAGCGAGAAGGCGGCATAGACGTACCAGTCGTACCACTCGACCATGTTGCCGACGGAACCGCTGAAGATCGACTTGATGCGACTGGCGGTGGTTCGTTCTTTGGCCGGCACGGCAGCCGACCCAAGAGGCAGGGCGTTGGAGTTATCCATTGAAGGATCCTTCGTTTAATTGTTTTTGTGGAGCGCGTTGGAACGCAGCCTGCGAGGGCTATAGCAGGAGCTGTGCCAACGGGGGGAGGGCCGGTTTAGAGGGGTTGGGGAGATGGGTTGAGCGGGATTTTGCCGATAGGAACTTGGCGATGAGCGGATTTCCGCCTATCTGATCGTTCCCACGCGGAGCGTGGGAACGATCAATCAAGAAGGATCAATCGGGAATAAACATTTCCCGGGTCAATCCATGGCGCTGCATCTTTTCATTAAACGTACGACGCGGCAGTTGCAGTTCCTCCAGCACGGCTTTCACATCGCCCTTGTGCCGGGTCAAAGCAGCCCGCAAACACTGCGCCTCAAACGCCTCTTGCTGCGCCGCCAGCGACTGCCCCGGATCGATACCCTGCACCGGTTCATCCAGCCCCAGCACCTGCCGCTCGGCCACGTTCGCCAACTCGCGCACATTGCCCGGCCAGTCGTGACTGAGCAGGTGGCTCAACTGCGCGCCACTGAGCGGCGGAAAGGTCCGGCCCAAACGCTGGGCGGCACTCTGGGCGAAGGATTCGAACAACAGCGGAATGTCTTCCCGACGATCACGCAGCGGTGGCAATCGCAGCTCTGCGACGTTCAGCCGATACGCCAGGTCCTCGCGAAAACGCCCGGCCCGCGCTTCATCCAGCAAGTCGGGTTTGGTCGCCGCGACGATCCGCAAGTCCACCCGGATGCTCTGGTTCGACCCCAGCCGCTCCAGCTTCTGCTCCTGCAACACCCGCAGCAGTTTCACCTGCTGGGCCAGCGGCATGCTTTCGATTTCATCGAGAAACAGCGTGCCGCCATCGGCGTATTCCAGCTTGCCGATGCGCTTGCCCGAGGCGCCGGTGAACGCGCCGCTCTCATGCCCGAACAACTCGGCTTCGAACAACTGCTCGGGGATCGCCGCGCAGTTCAGCGCCACGAACGGCTTGTCGGCGCGCGGGCCGAAGTCGTGCAGGCAGCGGGCGACCAGCTCCTTGCCGCTGCCGGTTTCGCCACGGATCAGCACATTGACCGGCAGCGTCGCCAGATCAAGTACCTGCCGGCGCAAGGTCTGCAAGCCACGGGACACACCGAGCAGTGTCGCATCCAGTCTGGCGCGGTTGTCGGCCTGCTCGTGCAGGGCACGGTTTTCCAGCACCAGCCGACGCTTGTCGAGCGCCCGGCGCAGGCTGCCGAGCAGAGTCTCGGGGCTGAACGGTTTTTCCAGAAAATCGTAGGCGCCGTCGCGCATCGCTTCGACCGCCATCGGCACATCACCGTGGCCGGTCAGCAGAATCACCGGCAGATCGGCATCCCGGCGCTGCACTTCGGCCAGCAGTTCAAGACCGCTGAGGCCGGGCATGCGCACGTCGCTGACAATCACCCCGGCAAAATGCGCCGGCAGCGCCTCCAGGCATTCCTCGGCGCGGCTGAACAGCTGCACCTCGAACCCGGACAGGCTCAGCCATTGCTCGACGGCACTGCGAATGCTGCTTTCGTCATCCACCACCATCACGGAATTGAGCATCAGATGTGCGCCTCCAGATCGATCGGCAAGGTCAGGCTGAACACTGCGCCATTGTCACCATTTTCGACGCACAGGCGCCCGCCGGATTCATGGACGATGGCGAAGGATACCGCCAGTCCCAGGCCCAGTCCGTCACCCACCGGTTTGGTGGTGAAGAACGGATCGAACACCTGACCCAGATGTTCGTCGGCGATGCCGCCGCCGTTGTCGATGACGCTCAGGCGCCACAGTTGCTCGTCGGCTTCCAGGCGGATTTCCAGACGCTTGCACGGCTTGCCCTGCATGGCATCGAGGGCATTGCGCAGCAGATTGATCAGCACCTGCTCCAGGCGGATCGCATCGCCGCGCACCCAGGCCGGACGGGTCAGGTGCAGCACCAGACTGACCTGCTCATCGCGAAGACGCGCATCGAGCAATTGCAGGGCCTGATCGACCACCGTCGCCAGATCCAGCCGTTCGCGCAAACCGCTGGGGCTCTTGCGGGCGAAGGTTTTCAAGTGGCCGGTGAGGGCGGCCATGCGCGTGAGCATGTCATCCACCGGTTTGAGTGCCTTGTAGGCGTCATCGACCCGGCCATGATCGAGCAGCAGGCGCAGGGTCGCCAGTTGCATGCGCTGGGCGGTCAACGGCTGATTGATTTCGTGGGCCAGCGCGGCGGACATCTGCCCCAGTGCCGCCAGTTTCGCTGATTGCACCAGACCGTCCTGGGCGGTGCGCAAGTCGCGGGTGCGTTCCTCGACCAGTTGCTCAAGCTCTTCGCGGCTGCGCTGGCGCATCTTCGCCAGACGCCAGCGCTGGTTGAGGAACAGCAACAGGAACACCAGCGCCAGCCATACCCCGGCAGCGGCGAGCCCGGCATTGCGCTGATCCTCGAAGGACAGTTGCGGACGGCGCAGCAGATGCAGGGTCCAGCCTTCGGCGCTCAGCGGCAGCGATTCCCACAGGTAATCCGCCGTGCCTTGCGGGCCTTCGACGCGGCGCAGATCACTGTTGTCGTCGAAGCTGCGCAGCGCCAGATGCGTCAGCGGCACCAGCGACTGTTTGTCGTATTGGCGGGTGGCCTTGATCTCGCGGTAATCGGCCGGGCTCAGCGGGTGCAGCAGGCGATAGCGCCAGCCGGGCTGGTTGGCGATGAAGATGATCCCGCGTGCATCGCTGACCAGCAGGGTGTCATTGCCCTGGCTCCATTCGCGTTCGAGTTCGGGGAATTCGAGCTTGACCACCATCGCCCCGAGGAACTCGCCGTTGTCGCCGAGCACGGCGCTGGACAGGAAGTAACCGGGAATCCCGCTGGTCACACCGACTGCGTAGAAACGCCCGGTGCCCTGAGTGCGGGTCTGACTGAAATAGGGGCGAAAGCCGTAGTTGTGACCGACGTAACTGCTGGGCAGACGCCAGTTGCTGGCCGCCACCGCCAGGCCGGTGCGGTCGAGCAGTTCAAGGGTCGAGGATTGTGCAGCGCCGTTGATCTTTTCCAGTTTCAGATTGAGCGCCGTTTGCTGTTCGGTACTCACAGGACCGGCCAGCGCCGCGCGTAATTGCGGGTCCAGTGCGAGCACGGCGGGCAAGGCGCGATAGCGGTCGATCAGGGTGTGCAGCGAGTTGGCATACAGCGCCAGCTGTTGATTGGCCCGCGCGGCGTCTTCTTCCAGCGCCTGGCGCTCGGCGTGGCGGATCGCAAGCGTCGCGGCGAGGGCGGCGCCAGCGATGATCAGCAGGGTATACAACGACAGACGCAAGGTACGGGAAGTCGGCAGCATGCTGGGTCAAAGGGGTGGCAGGACGGGCGGGCACGATAGCATGTGCCCGCTCGGTACGGCGTATTGTCGAAGCGACTCAGACGTACGTTTCGCTCATCCTGCGTTGCAATTGCGGCTGCATTTTTGTCCTGGGTTTGGGGATCGGCTTTTTCAGTGGCCGATGACTGTCTTGCTGTGCCGATTGGAGCAGTTCGGCCAAGCGTGCCGTTACCCCGTCTGCTTCGCTCGGGGAGTCGACAAGCTGGCGCGCGGTACTCAATACCTGATCAATGGCGTCAAACGGATCGAGCCCGGTTTTGAGCAGTTTCATGACTTCGCGTTGTTGATCGCCCATCAGGTCATCCAGCTGACGATAGAACATTTCCTGAAGCCGTTGCGGATAAGAACCGAGATTGTCAGCTGCAGCCTTGATCCTCTGCTGGAGTTCACCGGCACCGTTGATCAGGTTCTTCGTCCCTTCCACAACATTGGCTGCGGTATCGGCGACAGCTGTCACTCCCGCGGCGATTTCCCGGGTGCGAAGGGTTTCCACGGCCTTCAGGCTTTTTTTGAAAAAGTGGTAACGCAACAGCGGAAAAGCGATGGCCCCGACGAGCGTGCCCACGGCTGTGCCGATCAGGTTGCCAATACCCGGTAAAGCGGTGCCTAAAACCGCGCCGACACCCGCACCTTTTGCCGCGCCGTAGAGGGCAGATTTGATCCCGTGCCGGGACTTCATGAATGTGCCAAAAGTGATGCTTTCGCGCAGTTCGTTGATGTCGGCGTCTTCGGGAACAAGGCCGTCGAATTCTCTCGCAAGGTAGTCCAACTGACCTGCTGCGGTTGCCGCTTTGTCGAGCACGCCGATAAAGCCTTTCGCCACATCAAAAAGCACCTTCACATTGCCCGTTTTGTCGACATGGATAATCGGATTGTTCCCCACGAACGCATAGAGATTCAGTCCGTCGACAGTGCCCGCCCGATCGGCACTGACCCAGCGCCCCAGCCAATCGGCGTAGTAGCGGGCGCCGTAGTAATACAGCCGGGTGACATCCATTTCCTTGCCCGAGTAACGGACGGTCTTGTAATCGACCTCCACGGCGGAGTGCCTGGTATAAACGGCTGTGCCGCCGAATGGCAGATAGCGCTCGTCGGTGATCAATCGCGCCTGTGCATCGAGTTCCCTGACAGCCGAACCCAGGTGATCCGGCAGCGTGAATCGCAGCTGGTCGGCACCGATTTTTGCCGGATCCTTCTTCCAGTGCAGGCAGCGCGCTGCGCCAGATCCGATATCGAGCGTGATGACGTGCAACTCCTCGCCGTTGTCCTTGGTGCGGATCTCCAGCCCCGGCAAATAGCGCACTTCATGAAAGTGACTGACTTTCGTTGTGTGGGTGTCGTGGCGTTTGTAGACCCGCTGGCCCCGGCTGTAGCGGTAATACTCTTCATCGTTGGCGCTGCTGCCGTTGCGATCGACGAGCGTCACCTTGTCCAGTTCGCCATGGGCGTTCCAGTGCATCGGCACGCCGGGTTGCAGGGCCCGCAGGTTGCCGGCAGGATCGAACCGTTGGCTGAAATCCGGCGGCGGATCGCCGGGTTTCCAGCGCACGCCGCGATTGCTGGCGGGGTCGATGCACATCTCGAAGGTGTGGCTGGTGCCGTCGCGCACGTGGATGGTTTTGACAAGATTGTCGCCGTGGTCGTAATCGTAGTGCTCGACGTAATTGCGTCGGTCATCGGGATTGGTCGACTGGGGCAAACCGAGCCTGTCCGAGGGCGGGGCGTCGCTGTAGCCGGTGGCGCTAATCAGTCGGTACAGCGTGTCGTAATCGAACTCCTGATGGCCATCGACCCGCTGGTTGCTGAAGTAGGTCGGCGTGTAGGCGTGATCGAGAATGCGGACGATATTGCCCACCCGGTCGTATTCATACTTGAAGTCCTGAAGCACCGGTCCCGAGCCCTTCTGCGCGCGGTGACAGTGCAGGCGCCCATCGGCGGCGCGGTAGTGCCAGTGGCTGGTCACACCGTTGCCGGCCTGTTGTTCGATGAGCTGTCCGGAGGCGTTGTACTGCGCATCCTGCAACACGGTTTGCCAGGTGGTCTGTCCGTTGATCTGCAATTGCACGCGATTGAGTTGACCGGCCACGTCGTATGTCGACTGTTGCTGGTGTCCCCCGGCATCGGTCTGCGTCAACACCGCGCCCAGCGGGCTATAACGGCGACCGCTGACGAACGCGTTGCCATCGTGAAAGGTGCGGGTCTCGCGCAGTGCCTGACCGGACAGTCCAAAGCTGCGAACATCCACGGAACCCGACGGATCTTCCCGCCGGATCAGTTGCCCGCGCAGGTTGTGTCCGGGATCGGCCGAGCGATCAGCGTAGGTGAAGGTCTCGATATCCGGCGTGCCGTTCTCTTCAACGGTCAACGGGCGCAATTGGTTGTCGTAGGTCGTAAGCCAGTGATTGCCCCGTGCATCCCAGCGCCGAGTTTCTTCTCCCGACCGACCGGGCAGAACCAGGCTTGTGCCGGCATCGACACTCTGGACCCTTAGTGGCTGGCCACTCAGCGCAAAAACGGTCACCTGACTGGCAATGGACAGACGCGGATCGCGTTCAGTCACGGTTCGTCCGCCAACATCATGGTGTTGACGGGTAATGAGTGCCTGCGCGTCCTCGCCCGCCACCTTGCGCAGGTAGGCAATTTGTCTGATGGCCTGACCTTGAGGGTGAGTGGCCGACACTGATGGTGTGTACGAGTCAATGGATGGGTTCATTTGAGTTCACGCTGCAGCTTTTTGGCTGGCCCGGTGGTGTCGAACCGTGTCAGCCAGACCATGGAGCATGTCAGTGATGTGCCTTGTCTGCCGATCCAGGTCATCCAGGTCAATCCCGCCGATACTGGTCGTGGAGAGTGCATTGGCAAATCCATGAATCGTGGCATTGCTCGATTCGATCTCATCAACGAGCCCAAGAATCTGGCGTTCGAACTCCAGCATCTTCGCGCCTGATTTGTCCGAGAGCGCGCCCA
This sequence comes from Pseudomonas sp. lyk4-R2A-10, assembly GCF_030209075.1. NCBI lineage: Bacteria > Pseudomonadati > Pseudomonadota > Gammaproteobacteria > Pseudomonadales > Pseudomonadaceae > Pseudomonas > Pseudomonas sp. lyk4-R2A-10. Next base: position 275,445 of record NZ_JARVSR010000001.1, read on the forward strand.
TGGTTTCATCCACAATCTCTGGCAATCCCAGCAGCACAGCAACGCCGGTGCCGATAGCGCTGACCGCTTCGGAAGGCATGGAGGTCAGCGCCGACTTCAAGATATACCCGGAAGCCTGAGTCGCAGCTTCCTTGGAAAACTTCAGCTGGGATTTCTGGCTGTCCGGTTTCATGTTCTGGTATTTGGCTTTCAGATATTCAAACGGCTCCATCTGCTTGTATTCGGCTTTTTGAATGATCTTTTTCGCCGTCAGTTTGCTGGTTTTCAAGTTGACCGGCGCGCTCATGCCCGTTCGTTCGGCCACATAGTCGATCAGGCCGCTGACCGCAATTTTTGCGCCGATGCCCAAGCCGGCCCCCACCACATTTCCCACGCCGGGCGCTACGGCTCCCAGGGCCTGGGCGCCGATCCCGACGCCGACTCCCACGCCATAGCTGATGCCCTTGCCGATGATCAGCGTCAGGGTTCTGCGGGTTGCGGCAAGCGCCACATCAAGACCGGAACCCATTCTGTCGAGTTGTTTTGCAGCGTCGCTTGCGCGCTCCTTGGTGAGCCCGAGTATTTCAATGTGACGCGTCACCTGTTGGCTCATCTGGTCTTTCATGTGACGCGTTGCGATGGCCTGCCTGTTTTTGGAGTAGCTGGCGTTTTGCGAGGCAATGATCCGGTCTACGCCTGCATTGATATCTGCCACGGTGGGCCATTTGACTTTGGCTTCGCCGTTGACGTCGACGTGATTGACCGGGTTGTTCCCCACGAACGCGTACAGATTAGGCCCGTCTACAGGGCCTGCCGGATCGGCGCTGACCCAGCGCCCCAGCCAGCAGGCGTAGTAACGGGCGCCGTAGTAATACAACCGGGTGACATCCATTTCCTTGCCCGAGTAACGGAGGAACCGGTAATCCACTTCGATCAGCGCACGCGCCGCCATCCAGGCCGTGGCACCGAATGACAAGTAGCCTTCCCGGCTGATTATCTGCGCCTGTCGATCCAGTTCCAGCGAGACCGACCCCAGATGATCTGCGAGGGTATAGCGCAGTTGATCGGCATCGATCCGCGGCGGTTTTCCGGCCTTCCAGTGCAGGCAGACCGCGTTGCCGCTGGCCAGCGACAGGTTGATCAGGTGCAGCTCCTCACCGTTGTCCGGGGTGCGAATCTCCAGCCCTGGCAAATAACGCACTTCATGGAAGTGGCTGACTTTTGTCGTGTGGGTGTCGTGTCGCTTGTAGACCCGCTCGCCCTGGCTGTAGCGGTAATACTCTTGGTCATTGGCACTGCCGCCATTGCGATCGACGAGGGTGATCTTGTCCAGTTCGCCGCGCCTGTTCCAGTGCATCAGGACGCCGGGTTGCAGGGCCTGCAGGTTGCCGGCACGGTCGAACAGCCGGCTGAAATCCGGTGGTGGATCACCGGGTTTGCAGCGCACGCCGCGATTGCTGGCGGAGTCGATGCACATCTCGACGGTGTGGCTGGTGCCGTCGCGCACGTGGACGGTCTTGACGAGATTGTCGCCGTGGTCGTACTTGTAGTGCTCGACGTAATTGCGTCGGTCATCGGGGGCGGTCGGCTGCGGCCGTCCGAGGTTGTCCGAGGGCGCGGCATCGCTGTAACCGGTGGCGCGAATCAGCCGGTACAGGGTGTCGTAAGTTAACTCGCGGTGACCATTGATCCGCTGATTATGGAAATAGGTGGGCGTGTAGGCATGATCGAGAATGCAGGTGATGTTGCCCATCCGGTCGTATTTGTACTCGAAGTCCTGAAGCACCGGTCCTGAGCCCTTATGCGCGAAGTGGCGATGCAGGCGCCCGTCGGCGTGGTAATGCCAGTGACTGATCACGGCATTACCGGCCTGTTGTTCGATGATCTGCCCGGAGGCGTTGTACTGCGCATCCTGCAACACGGTTTGCCAAGTGCTCTGACCGTTGATTTGCAATTGCACGCGATTGAGTTGACCGGCCACGTCGTATGTCGACAGTTGCTGGTGTCCCCCGGCATCGGTCTGCGTCAACACCGTGCCCAGCGGGCCGTAGGCGCGACGGCTGACAAACGCTTTGCCATCGTGAAAGGTGCGGGTTTCACGCAATCCATGCCCCGTCATCCCGACGCTGTGAAACTCGACGGTACCGGACGCGTCGCTCTGTTCGATCAACTGTCCGCGCAGGTTGTACCCGGGATCGGCCGAGCAGTCGGCGTAGGTGAAGGTCTCGATATCCGGTGTGCCGTTTTCTCTGACGTTCAACGGTCGCAGTTGATGGTCGTAGGTCGTGAACCGGTGATTGTCCCGTGCATCCCAGCGCTGAAGTACTTCTCCCGACCGACCGGGCAATACCACGTTCGTGCCGGCATCGACACTCCGGACCTTGAGTGGCTGGCCACTCAGCGCAAAAACGGTTATCTGACCGGCAACGGACAGACGCGGATCCTGCTGCTCGATCGGGTGCCCGGCAACATCGTTGCGCAAGCGGGTGATCAGGGTGTCCACGGGACCGTCTGGGACTGTGCGTAGATAGGCAATCTGCCTGAGCGCCAGGCCCCGGCCATCATTGGCAGTGACCGAGGGCGTGCGCAGGTGAATGCTATTTGCCATTTCACGTGGTCCGGTTGCGGGACGGCGATTTAACATGAGCCTGGCTCAGCAAGTATTGATTGTCCGTGGTGCCCATCTCCTTGTAGTAGGCCAGTCCTCTTTTGGCGTGCGCGATATCCGCCATGACGGCTCTGGTTTGCTGCCGCAAACCGGCTCTGCTGATCGGTGCCAGCGTGTCTTTTGAGGTCGTCATGTTGACGTTGGGAAGCACATCCGCCGGATAGAGCACGTCGCTGCCTAATGCATCAAAGGCATTCTCGACCCATGTCGAGCGTTCCTGTAGAGCGGTTTGCCAACCGTTGAGCATGTCTTCGATCTTCTGGATCTTGACCGGGTCAAGGCGATTCTTGATGTCCTCAACCTCGATTGCCCGGGCAAACAACTCCAGAGCGGCGGGGATGATCGATATCCAAGAGCCCATTACTCTGCTCATCAGGAAGTAAGGGTTGATCACCGAGTTGAGCGCCGGATGCACGACCTCATCCTTGAAATCGCTCCAGTTGCGTATTTCCTTGACGGCACCCGTTATGCCGAGGTCGCTGTCAATCGCTGCCACGGACAGTTTCGAGGTCTGTGGGATCAGCGGGCCGATATGGAACGGCATCTTCCTCAACGGTACGTCTGCGATCGCTCCCGACACATCGCCCCCGATGTTGCCGCCGATCACTCCACCGGGTGTGGTGTAAGGCGTAGTGGTCGGGAACCCCGGCATGACCATGTCGATTTGTCCGCCGCCGATCAGGCCGGCCTCATAGCCGATTGCACCTTTCAGGCCTTCGACCGCCACGTTGGCCATCAGGCTTAGTGTGAAGCCTTTTTGCTTGATGATGTTGTGCAGCCTGTGGAGTGTGTATTCGGCATTCCCGGACACCTGGGAAACAAAACTGTTGTACAGCATGATGGTCGCCTCCGCCCTGGTACCTCCCGCAGGATCCACGTAGCGCAGTGGGCTGTTCCCGACAAACGCATATCGATTCGGCCCGTCCTCATCTCCCGTCGGGTCAGTGCTGACCCAGCGTCCCAGCCAAGGCGCGTAATACCGCACCCCATAATGATAAAGCCCGCTGCGATCCATCTCCTTGCCCGAGTAGCGGATGAACTTGTAATCCGCCTCCACGAGTTTGTCTGCGACCATCCACGCGGTTGCACCGAAGGCGAAATAGCCTTCCTGGCTGATCAGTCGCGCGTTCTGGTCGAGCTCGGTCACGCTTGAGCCCAGATGATCCGGCAGGGAGTAACGCACCTGATCGGCGTCGATGCCGGGCGGTTTGCCGGCGACCCAATGCAGGCATGTCACTTCGCCGACGCCGGTGGCTACGGTGATCCGGTGCAGCTCTTCACCCGAGCTTTTGCTGCGGACCTCCAGATTGCCCACGTAGTGCACTTGCTCGACATGGCTGACCTTGCGAGTGTGGGTTTCGAGGCGTTTGTAGACCCTGGCGCCCTGGCTGTATTGATACAGCTCCTGGTCAGGTGGACCGCTGGCATGTTCCACCAGGGTCAGTGACTCCAGTTGATTGCGGCTGTTCCACCGCATGGGTTGACCCCGCTGCAGCGCTAGCTGATTGCCGGCACGGTCGAACAATGCGCGGAAGTCCGGAGCCGGATCGCCCGGTTTCCAGCGCACACCACGGTTGCTGCCCGGGTCGATGCACATCTCGAAGGTATGGGCACTGCCGTCGCGGACATGGGTGAGCAGGGTCAGGTTTTTGCCTTCGTCGTATTCGTAGGTCTCGACATAGTTGCGCCGGTCCCGTGGGTCGGTTGGCTGAGGCCGGCCCGGGTTGTCTCTGGGCGGGGCGTCGCTGTACCCGGTGGCGCGGATCAGCTGATAAGTCGTGTCATGGTCAAACGTGCGCTGGCCGTCGACCCGCTGGTTGCGGAAATATGTCGGTGTGTAGGTGTGGTCAACAATGCGGGTGGTGTTGCCCACCCGGTCGTATCCATACCCGAAATCCTGAATCGCCTGCCCTGAAGCCTTTTGCGCGTACTGTCGCAGCAGGCGTCCGTCGGTGTCCCGGTAGCACCAGCGGTTGGTCACGTCGTTGCCGAGCCGTTGTTCGGTGATCTGGCCGGCGGCGTTGTAATCCGCACCTTTCAAAACCGGCTGGAAGGCTTGTCCGTCGAGTTGCAGTTGTACCTGGACGAGTTGCCCGGCGATGTCGTAGGTCGACTGTTGCAGGTGCCCGCCGGCGTCAGTGGTTTGCAACAGTGCGCCGACGGCGCTGAAGACCCGACGGCTGGTGCAGGTTTTGCCGTCCTTGAAGGTGCGGGTTTCTTCCAGCGTCTGTCCGTGCATGCCGAAGCTGTCGAGGGCGAGCGTGCCTGATGGATCGCTCAGCGCCGTCATCTGTCCGCGCAGATTGTGTGTCGGGTCGGCCGAAGCGTCGAGGTAGTGGAAGGTTTCGAAGTTCGCTGCACCGTTTTCCGTGACGGCCCGCAGACGCAGTTGCGGGTCGTAGGTCATTTCCCGGTGATTGCGGTTAGCATCCCAATTCTGAAGAAGCTCGCCACCGACACCCTGCAGCACCGTGTTTTCGCCACCGTCAACGTTGATCGTCCTGATCGCCACGCCGTCCAGCCTGTGCACCGTTGTGGTATTGGGCGTGGGCAGACGCGGATCGCGCAGCGCGACCAGTCGGCCGGCAACGTCATATTGCTGTCGGGTAATGAGCGCCTGCACATCCTCTCCAGCCACCCTGCGCAGGTAATCGATGTGTCTGTAGGTCTCGCCGCGCGGTCCGTTGACGGCCACCGTCGGGGTGTGCCAGTGCACGCTGGCGTTCATGGCTTGACTTTCTTCGCAGGTTTGACGGGCTGTTTGGCGGGTTTCGCAGACTTGCTCGCCGGTGTGTCGTCGGTGTCATTGAAGTCGTAGCTGCATTTGAACCACGGGTGCAGGAGGTCGAACGCCAGGTGGCCCAGCGCATTGATCGTCTGTATCGGCCGCCCCAAGGCGTCGTAGAACATCCGGTCGTGATAGCCGTGCTCGCGCATCGCGCTGTCGTTGATACAGCGGTGGGTATTGAGGAAGTAGGCGCGGTAGACCCGGATGGTTTCGCCCTTGTGGTTGTATTCCACGCGACTCTGCACCCGCCAGCGCGAGCCCCGGGTGGCCGGCATTTCGATCGGTTTGCCATCGGCGCCGGTCACGAGGTCATCCTCAGGGGTGGCGACAAAGGCATCGCCCTGCGGGACGAGCTGTTTGCTTTGCAGCGCGCGGCCGAAGCCGTCGAAGTAGCGGATCGTCATTTGAATCTGTTGCTGCGGGTCGGTGGGGTAGCGGTCGGCAACCAGGTTGAGGCTGTGTACCGGCTGCTTGAGGGTGGTTCGGATGAACTTGAGCAGGGCCTGTTCGCTGGTGCTGCGTTTTTTCAGCTGGTTCAGCCAGCGCAGGGCCGAGGCGCGGATGTGGCCGTCGGGCAGAATCAGCCCCTTGGCGATCCATTCCTTTCTTTTGATGGGCAGCGTTTTGAGCGGGAGTACCGGCATCCAGCTTTGCAGGTCGGTGCGCACCACGCTGGCAGCGGATGCCAGGGCGGTTTTCGGATTGGCGAGGGCGTATTCGACACTCAGGTCAGGCTGAGGCGGGTAAGCGGAAAGGGGAGCGAAACCGGCCTGAGCGCCGTTTTCGGTGCCATAAGAACTGAGGGCGGTGGGTTGCCTGTCTGCGTCGTACAGCACTTCCTGAATGTTCTCGTTGGCATCCTTGACACTGCACGGCAGAAGGGTGTGCCAGTCGTATGCCATGATTGTGGCGCAGCCGTCCGGCAGGGTGAGGGTCTTGGTCACCAGATGGAGCGGGTCCCAGGCGATGTGCGTCACGCCATGGCTGGCGGTCTGCTGCACATCGGTGACGTGGAAAAATTGGCTGGCATCGGCGTAGGTGAAAAAACCGCTCAGGGATGACCACAGGTTTTTCAGTTTGTCCTCTTCCGAATCTTCGGGGAGAAACAGATTCATCGGCTCATAGCCGATCTTGATCAGCTCGTCCCGAATGACAATCGGGACGTCGTCGTAGGCAGACAGTGCTTTCTTGTCGAACACAGCCTGTTCCATCGGGCCTGCCAAAGGTGGGTAAAGCATTTTGCCGGCGGCCTCCAGATAGGTCTGCTGCGAAAGCGAGGTCAGTTCGCGCGCGGCTTTCCATGCGGCGCTGTCTTTATGCCGATCGAAATTTTCGAAACTGATGTCCGCTGCGCGCAAACCGCCCGGCAGAGAGCCTTTGGGCAGCCTCATCGCATTACCACGCTGGCGGCAGGGCAAACCGAGCAGCCAGTGGCCGTTACTGGTCAAGTGAGTGAATTCGGCGAGAGCTTCCGTCAGATAAAAGCATTGCTGTTGCTCATCGTGGCTGTCCAGCCAGGCGCGTCGTTGATCTTCCTGATCGAAGGGCGGTTCGTCATTCTCGGTGCGGCGACGAGCACAAGCGACGGTAAAACCTTGTGTCAGATGACCGTATTCGTCCCACGCCAGATTGACCCTGTGTTCAACGCGTGGATCGTCCATGAAGCGTTCGTATTGATGGCTGCGGTTTTCCAGTTCCAGCACCAGCAGACTGGAGGGAGTTATGTTCACCTCTCGCACCAGATAGCGCGTTTCGCTCAGAGAGAACAGGCGCGCGGGGGCGGGGTCGTCTGCCTGGCAGACTTCGGTGCGAAGCAGGCGACCGGCAAGGGCGTAGGCGGTTTCGCGATCATCCTCGGCTTTGCGCCGCTTGCGAATGCGCTCTTTACGGCGTTTGGCATCGAACGCTGAAAAGACCGTGGGGCCCAGCGATGTGATTTCAGGGTCGAGTTCGCAGATACCTTTCAAAACGGGGTCAGTGCATTGACCGGTATGAAACCAGTGCGTCACCTTCATCGGCGCCGTATGGCCGTCTTCAGCCTTGCCAGGTTCCAGTTCACTGTCGATCTGACAGACCCGGCCGAAGCCACGGAATTCCCGTTCGATACCGTCGTAGGAACCTTCTTGATAGTCGAATGACTGCTTCAAGCGGTTGCCGGTGATTTCATCGAGTTGTTCCAGCCAGTGGAGCACCATCTGAGGAAACGGCAACCGGCTGACCGGATGCCTGCGAGCCATCAGTTCCCGGCGTTTTTCGTCCAGCCAGAATTGCGCACTGCTGCGATGTTGCAGCGTGGCGCTGTAGCCCATGTTGTTGTTGCAGCCGGTGAGCAGGTAGGGCCGTTTACTGACGAAGTGATACACCCAGTGCTGCGGTTTCATGTGGGGTTTGGTCAACAGCAGGCTGGCGCAGCCAATGCCTTGCAGATCGGCGAAGGTCACCTGGCAGAGGTTGTCGTAGCGAATGCCGGCAGGCCACGGGACACGCACGGGTGTCGGGGCCAGGCCGTTGCCACCCTGGTTGAACCAGATCTCGAAGTAATCCGAAAACAGGTAAATGAAGGCCGGGGCGCCGGAGCCGTCCAGGTCGGCGATGCGTACCCGGTCGGCATCGAATTTGCCATAGTCGAACAGCAAGTCGCTCAGTTTGAAACCTTCTCCAAACCGGCCATGTCCGAGGCTGGCCCAGCAGCGGATTTCATCGTGACGGATCCGGCACAGCTCCATGCCGCTGGCGCCCATGCCACTGAATGACACCAGTTCGCTGCGGGCATTGCCGAACAGCGGCAATCTGTCCGGGGTATGGGGCACATCCTGGCCGGGAGCAAATCCTTTTTCCCGCAGGTTGGCATACACCCGCACGCTGTTCGGGCCGATCAACGCCATGGAGTCCAGGCCATCGCCGCGCAGGTCGCCCAATTGTGCCAGTTGATGGAAAAACTCCACGGGAAACTGGTCGAACGATTTGAAAGGCGCCCAGCTGCCATCCGGCTTGAGCGTGTAACACCCGCTGCCACCGGGCTGCGCGACGACCCAGTCCAGACAGCCGTCACCGGTGAGGTCGGTAAGAATCTGCACCACCGGTTTGCTGCTGTCGGCGTTCGGAATCAGCGGCAGCAGGGTCCAGGGGCCGTAGACGATTTCGTCTGTGCCGGGCGTGCCGCGCAAGGGTTCGCGGAAATACCAGGCCCCGTCGTGCTGGCAGAGAAAACCGGGCAGGGCTTCACCGTAAAGATCGACACAATGGTAGGGCTGGCCGTCGTTGAGACCGGGCATGTGATCAAGTTGCAGAAAGGGTTTGGGGGTGGTGTCGAGTATCAGCGCCTCATAAAAATATTCGAGGGGCGGCATGTGTTTGACGTGACCTGTAGCGTCGTAACTCATGTAGTGCGCTGCTTTCAGATGATTGTATCGATGCGATGTGGATTCGTGCTCCAGTAACAGGCGATTGACCAGCGCCGGAGCGGGGCCGATGGCATTGAACAGCAGGAACTGTCGGCACAGGCGCCGAGTGCCGACTTCAAAGCCATGGCGATGCATTCGAAACGGATCGGAACGCACCGTCCAGGCATCTTCATTGGCGGGGTACGGTGGAACATCGTCATGCCCGGAGACGCGTTCGCCGTAGTCAATGATCAGTCGGAACAGCCAGTCGAGTAATTCGGGTTGAGCGTGATCAAGACAGTACAGATCGGCACTGGCGGTCTTGTTGCAATAACAGACCTGGCGCAGATAGCGTTGAGCACTGTAGTCAAAACGGGCGTCAGTGGTTTTGTCGTCGGTCTTGTACTGGTAAAAGATGTTTTCGCCCACGGGGTTCCTGACTTCCGTCAGCAACCACACAGCGATATGCGCCGGGGCTGCCGGGTCATGGATGCAGGAATCCAGGGTGTTGCCATAGCAATATCGAGTGCCATCGGCTCCAGAGACCACCCAGAACGGATGACCGCCATCGGTGGGCGTCCAGAGTTCGTAGCGGGTGAATGTCGTTTCCAGACGTGGAATGTAGAGCACCACTGAATAGGTTCTGGCGCTCCTGCCTTTACCGCGCGTACGCTTTTTTGCCTTGATCCTGCCGCGCGTTGTCCGTTCGGGCCGCAGGTCGGTTCCGTCAGCCTGCATGACATCGTCGGCTGCATATTTCGGCACGCCCTTGCTGGTCTTGCGCGAAATGGAAGCCACCGACAGATCCCAGCCAAGTCCGCATTTGCCGTTGCCCGCATTGCCGTCATAAACCAGCTGCAACTCGGGATTGAGCGTACGGGCGTTCAGGATCGGCAGTGGCAAGGTGTAAGACCGCTGCCCGGTCGCACCGATCTCTCCCCAACTGCGCCCGTTAGTAGCAATGGACGCTGTCTTGGCAATGGAAGGAGGAGTAACGAGCGCATCTGCATCAAGGGCCATGGCAACGCAACCTGTGAACGTTCAGATTGCACGCTAACAGAGGGGGGTTGGCCGCGGCACCTGTCAGATCTGACAGGTGCCGACTGACGGCAGGCGAAAAAAAACCGGGCGGTCATCGCTGGCCGCCCGGTTTTTTACAAGCAGATGAAGTGCTTACTGCACTTCCACCGCCAGGCTTTCGCTGATCTTCTGTTGCCAGATCGCAGGACCGGTGATGTGCACCGATTCACCTTTGCTGTCCACCGCAACGGTGACCGGCATGTCCTTGACCTCGAACTCGTAGATCGCTTCCATGCCCAGTTCGGAGAACGCCAGAACCTTGGACTTCTTGATCGCTTGCGCCACCAGGTAAGCGGCACCGCCGACGGCCATCAGGTACACAGCCTTGTTGTCCTTGATCGCGTCGATGGCGGTCGGGCCGCGCTCGGACTTGCCGATCATGCCCAACAGGCCGGTCTGCTCAAGGATCTGACGGGTGAACTTGTCCATCCGCGTGGCGGTGGTCGGACCCGCCGGGCCAACCACTTCGTCACCGACCGGATCAACCGGGCCGACGTAGTAGATGAAGCGGCCCTTCAGATCAACCGGCAGGGTTTCGCCCTTGTTCAGCATCTCGACCATGCGCTTGTGCGCAGCGTCGCGACCGGTGAGCATCTTGCCGTTGAGCAGGACGGTTTCGCCCGGCTTCCAGCTCTGCACGTCTTCCGGGGTCAGGGTGTCGAGGTTGACGCGACGGGCCGACGGGCCGGCTTCCCAGACGATTTCCGGGTAGGCGTCCAGCGGTGGCGCTTCCAGCGAGGCCGGGCCGGAGCCGTCCAATACGAAGTGCGCGTGACGGGTGGCGGCGCAGTTCGGGATCATGCACACCGGCAAGGAAGCGGCGTGGGTCGGGTAGTCCATGATCTTCACGTCGAGGACGGTGGTCAGGCCACCGAGGCCCTGGGCGCCGATGCCCAGCTGGTTGACCTTCTCGAACAGCTCCAGACGCATTTCTTCGATGCGGTTCTGCGGGCCACGGGCCTTGAGCTCGTGAATGTCGATGGATTCCATCAACACTTCTTTCGCCATCACAGCGGCTTTCTCGGCGGTGCCGCCGATGCCGATACCCAGCATGCCCGGCGGGCACCAGCCGGCGCCCATGGTCGGAACGGTCTTGAGTACCCAGTCGACGATCGAGTCGGACGGGTTGAGCATGGCCATTTTCGACTTGTTCTCGGAACCGCCGCCCTTGGCCGCTACGTCCACTTCCACGGTGTTACCCGGAACGATGGAGTAGTGGATAACGGCCGGGGTGTTGTCCTTGGTGTTTTTACGAGCGCCCGCCGGGTCGGCGAGGATCGAGGCACGCAGGACGTTTTCCGGCAGGTTGTAGGCGCGGCGCACGCCTTCGTTGATCATGTCGTCCAGGCTCATGGTCGCGCCATCCCAACGCACGTCCATGCCCACCCGCACGAACACGGTCACGATGCCGGTGTCCTGGCAGATCGGCCGGTGGCCGGTGGCGCACATGCGCGAGTTGATCAGGATCTGCGCCATCGAGTCACGGGCCGCTGGCGATTCTTCGCGCAGGTAGGCTTCGTGCATCGCCTGGATGAAGTCCACGGGGTGGTAGTAGGAAATGAACTGCAGGGCGTCGGCAACGCTCTGAATCAGGTCGTCTTGCTTGATCACGGTCATGAGTCGCGCTCCTCCAAAAGACGGGAACATTCAATAAGGTGCCTGCGGCTTGGGTGCATCGGTCGGTCGCAGACACCTTTCAAGGCACGCCGGGGCTGCTGGCGCGACGCTAAAAAGGCGCGGCAGTATACCGCGCCTCCCCGGTGGTGACACGCGCCGGTAGTCATTCGTTGGTCGCATGGTTGGGGGAAGATTTGGCATCGGTTTTCACTTTCATATCGCTGCCCTCACCCCAACCCTCTCCCGGAGGGAGAGGGAGCTGATTTGTGTAGAGCTTGAAATAGATGTCTGACGCGATATTTCAGGATGCCGACATTCGACAAAATATCACGGTCAGTCCCCTCTCCCTCCGGGAGAGGGTTAGGGTGAGGGCGCTCTTGGCGGTACGCGAAGGTCATGCCTTTGACGCCAAATACCCGGCCCGAAAATCAATGGTCATTTATCGCCTGCGCCACTAAAGTGGCAGCCGGTCTGTAGAGTAGGACACTCGGTCAGCCTCTTATCGCACGGTGAGTCAACGATTGACCCATAACGCCATTCAACGTCTTTTGCTCAAACGCTTCGCCCTCGCTGCAGCCACCTATGGATTGGCCTTGCTGCTGCTGTGGCTGGCGTATTTCACCGGACATTACGAAGATTCGCTGGCTGGTGTCGCCGTCGGCAGCGCCCTGGTGGTCATCAGCCAGGCAATCCTGTTCGCGGTGTTTTTCTCAGGCTGCAATCTGCGCTTTTCCGACCCGAGCCTGACCGAAGCACAAGTGCTGCTCGGCCTTGGTTGGCAAACGTGGCTGATCGCGCATCTGGAAGAAGCCCGGGGCGAGTTCCTGGTCTTCTATGTCCTGATCCTGCTGTTCGGCCTGTTCCATCTGTCACAGCGGGCGTTCGTACGCTGCGCAATGCTGGTGTTCTTCAGTTTTTGCGCCATCACGCTGTGGGACGGTTACCACTTGCATCTGCACGATCCGGCGCTTTCCGCGTTGCAGGCTTGCATCCTGTTGATCGTGCTGGCGTGGCTGGTGATTTATGCGCGCTTCGTCCAGACCTCGCGCCAACGCATGCGTCAGCGCCGGTTCGCCTTGCAGGCGCATCAGGACACCCTGCGCGGGATGATGCGCCAGCTCGAAGACCTGGTGGCCACCGACGAACTGACCGGGCTGTTCAACCGCCGGCATTTCCTGCGCCTGGCCACCCGCGAGCTGAATGCGATGGAGCCCGACGTGGTGCATGGTCTGGCGCTGATCGACCTCGACCACTTCAAACGCATCAACGATATTCACGGCCACGCGGCTGGCGATCAGGTGTTGCAGGCTTTCGCCGGCGTGGCCGGGGCCTGTCTGCGCGACGGCGATGTGCTGGCGCGATATGGTGGTGAGGAATTCGTGGTGCTGCTGCCCGATTGCAACGCCGAGCGCCTGACCGCCTGTTGCGAACGGCTGCGCATCGCCTTCACCGACGTTGAACTGGTGGGCCTGAATGTGAAAAACCTGAGCCTGTCCGCCGGCATGACCCTGCTGGAATTGGGCGATGATCTGGACGATGCCTTGCAACGTGCCGATCAGGCGCTCTATCGGGCCAAGCGTGACGGACGCAATCGTTGCGCGGCGGCATGGGAGAACGTCGATGCCTGAACTGCGGGTCGGTGATCGACAGTGGTCGGTGGCGGCGGGCAGCAACCTGCTCGATGCCCTCAACCGGAACGGTGTGGCGGTGCCTTACAGCTGCCGCGCCGGCAGTTGCCATGCGTGTCTGGTGCAATGCGTGCAGGGCTTGCCCGCCGACAGTCGCCCGGATGCCCTGAGCGTCGAACAGCGTGATCAGGGCTGGCGGTTGGCCTGCCAGTGTCAGGTGATCGAAGACTTGCAGGTGCACACCTTCGACCCCGTCACCGATGGGCGCCCGGCCACGGTCGAAGCGCTGGACTGGCTCGGCGACAGCGTGTTGCGCCTGCGCCTGACACCCCAGCGGCCGCTGCGCTACAGCGCCGGCCAGCATCTGGTGCTGTGGGCCGGCCAGATTGCGCGGCCGTATTCGCTGGCGAGCCTGCCGGAAGAGGATCGCTTTCTTGAATTTCACCTCGATTGCCGCCAGCCCGGCGAATTCAGCGAAGCCGCGCGCCGCTTGCAGATCGGTGATCCGATCCGTCTCGGTGAACTGCGCGGCGGCGCGCTGCATTACGACCCGGACTGGCACGACCGGCCGCTGTGGCTGCTGGCCGCCGGTACCGGACTCGGCCCGTTGTTCGGCGTGTTGCGCGAGGCCTTGCGTCATGATCATCGGGGCGCCATTCGCGTCATTCACCTGGCTCATGACGCCGACGGGCATTACCTGGCCAAACCCCTTGAAGCACTGGCCGCGCAGCGCCAAAACCTCAGCGTCGAACGGTGGACCGCGGCCGAGTTGCCGGGCGCTTTGGCGCAACTGCGCCTTGTCTCCCGACAAACCCTGGCCTTAGTCTGCGGCTCGACGGCCAGCGTCGACGCGTTTGCCAAGCGTCTGTTCCTGGCCGGACTGCCGCGCAATCAACTGCTGGCCGATGTCTTCCTGAGCCGTGGTTGAGCGCTGAATTCTCAGACGCGAGACCTGCCATGCCCGAAGCCATCCTGCTGCACCGCGAACGCGGTTTGCTGACCCTGCGCCTCAACCGCCCGGACAAGAAAAACGCCCTGACCCGCGCCATGTACAGCCAGTTGGCCGACGCGCTGAAACAGGCTGATAGCGACCCTGAAATCAACGCCGTGCTGATCACCGGCAGCGCCGAGTGTTTCACCGCCGGCAACGACATTGCTGACTTCATCCAGCAACCGCCGAGCGACCTCGACAGCCCGGTGTTTCACTTCATGCTCAATTTGCTGGAGTGCCGCAAACCGGTGATCGCCGCGGTGGCCGGGGCGGCGGTGGGTATTGGCACGACGCTGTTGCTGCATTGCGATCTGGTGTACGTGGCGCGGGATGCGCGGTTGCGCATGCCGTTCGTCAATCTCGGTTTGTGCCCGGAGTTCGGCTCCAGCCTGATCCTGCCGCGTTTGCTCGGGCAGGCCAAGGCATCGGAGCTGTTGTTGCTGGGTGAAGGCTTCACCGGTGAGCAGGCGGCGCAATGGGGCATCGCAACCGAGGCGCTGGGCAGTGGCGAAGCCGCGTTGGCCAAGGCGCGGGAGATGGCGTTGTGGTTTGACGAGTTGCCGGCTGAAGCGGTGCGCATCAGCAAACAGTTGATGCGCGCGCCGGATCGCGAGTTGATTCGCAAGGTGATCGAGGAGGAGGGCGCGCTGTTCACTCAGCGGCTGAGGTCGCCGGAGGCGTTGGCGGCGTTGACGGGGTTCATCAAACGGCATTGAGATATCCGCCGAACGCACTCCGCGCACTGATCGTTCCCACGCGGAGCGTGGGAACGATCAAACTAGTAACGATCAGTCTGAAATGAAAAAGCCCCGCCATTCACATGGCGGGGCTTTTCGTTTTCAGCAACCGGTCACTCAGACCTGCGGGTCGCCCACGTGCAGGATTTTCATGCCGTTGGTGCCGCCGGTGGTGTGGTAGCTGTCGCCCTTGGTCAGGATGACCCAATCACCTTTCTCCACCACGCCGCGCTTGACCAGCTCGTCGATGGCTTTCTGGCTGACTTCGTTCGGGGCCAGCGAAGCCGGGTCGAACGGCACGGTGTACACGCCACGGAACATCGCTGCGCGGGCCTGGGCTTCGCGGTGCGGGGTGAAGCAGTAGATCGGCACCGACGAACGGATACGCGACATGATCAGCGGGGTGTAGCCGCTTTCGGTCAGCGCGATGATCGCTTTCACGCCCGGGAAGTGGTTGGCGGTGTACATGGTCGCGAGCGCGATGCTTTCGTCGCAGCGCTCGAATTCCTTGCCGATGCGGTGGCTGGAAGTCTTGCTGGTCGGGTGCTTTTCAGCGCCGACGCAGATGCGCGCCATCGCCTGCACGGCTTCCAGCGGATAAGCGCCGGCAGCGGATTCGGCAGACAGCATCACGGCGTCGGTGTAGTCGAGCACGGCGTTGGCCACGTCGGACACTTCGGCGCGGGTCGGCATCGGGTTCTGGATCATCGACTCCATCATCTGGGTCGCCACGATCACCGCCTTGTTGTGGCGGCGTGCGTGCAGAATGATTTTCTTCTGGATGCCCACCAGCTCGGCGTCGCCGATTTCCACACCGAGGTCACCACGGGCAACCATCACCGCGTCGGAAGCCTTGATCAGACCGTCGAGGGTTTCGTCGTCGGCCACGGCTTCGGCGCGTTCGATCTTCGCCACCAGCCAGGCGGTGCCGCCGGCTTCGTCGCGCAGTTGACGGGCGTAGTTCATGTCGGCGGCGTCACGCGGGAAGGACACGGCGAGGTAGTCGACTTCCATTTCAGCGGCGAGCTTGATGTCGGCCTTGTCTTTTTCAGTCAGGGCCGGCGCGGTCAGGCCGCCACCGCGACGGTTGATGCCTTTGTGGTCGGACAGCGGGCCGCCGATGGTCACGACGCAGTTAAGCTCGGTCGCGGTGGCGGTTTCAACGCGCATCACCACGCGGCCGTCGTCGAGCAGCAGCTCGTCGCCCACGCCGCAGTCCTTGACCAGGTCCGGGTAGTCGATGCCGACCACTTGCTGGTTGCCTTCGGTCAGCGGATGGCTGGTGGAGAAGGTGAACTGGTCACCGATCTTCAGCTCGATGCGCTTGTTGGCGAATTTGGCGATACGGATTTTCGGGCCTTGCAGGTCACCCAGCAGGGCGACGAAGCGACCGTGCTTGGCCGCGAGGTCACGCACCAGCTTCGCGCGAGCCTTGTGCTCGTCGGGGGTGCCGTGGGAGAAGTTCAGACGGGCGACGTCCAGGCCAGCCAGAATCAGCTGTTCGAGAACTTCCGGCGAGTTACTGGCCGGGCCAAGGGTAGCGACGATTTTGGTACGACGGACGGACATGCAAAGACTCCTCAGGTTCAAGCGCCAGCGAAGGCTACTATGCTCGAAGGGTGTAGTCATTGTTCGTTTGCACTACTTAATACTTTCTTTATTGAACACGGCAACTTTGGGACAAACGCGCCTGAAGATTTCCGACCAGGGGTCGATACAGAGCACAAGACAGGAGAACCCCCATGCGATTCGTGCCCATTGCCGCCCTTGCCCTCAGCGTCCTCGCCGCTTCGGGCTGCACCCGTTGGTCGATGAACCATCATTTGAACAACGCCTACAGCGCCTATGACCGGGGCAATTGCGAGCAGGTGATGCTTGAACTGTCCAAGGTCGAACGCGCCAGCCGCGCCCGCCCTTATGTGTGGCCGGAAGTGTCGATGATGCGCGGCCAGTGCCTCGAACGGCAGAAAATGTTCGTCGATGCGGCGCAGACCTATCAGTTCATCATCGCCTCGTACCCCAACAGCGAATACGCCTACCGCGCCCGCGCGCGTCTGGAAACCCTGCAGAGCTTGGGTCACTACCCGACGCGCAGCGCTGCCGCCGTGGTACGTCCAACCCGGTTCTGATGGCGGTTGCCATACAAAAGCTGGCTGCTTGTATAGGGTGAGCTATAGTCGAATGACACCGGTGCAGATCGATATCTGTACCGGCGCAACACCTGCGACTGGCATGAGATGCGCGTAGCGAGCGTCACACCGGGTGCGGGGAGAGCGAACCTGACGCACAGGTCCGTTCCGAAGCGAGAGTGCGGCTCTGTAATGGAGCCTTGCATGGCGAATTGCTTATGTTTACCGACCGTCGAATCGAACGGCATCAGCTGCCGTATTTTCTGCGAGTATTCAACAGCGTCACCGACAAACCCATCGGCTTTCTGGGCAACGTGTCCGAAGACGGTTTGATGCTCATCAGCCAGTTGCCGATGATGATCGGTGCCGAGTTCAACCTGCGCCTGAAAATTCCCTTGGGCGAGGGCTGTCAGCAGGTCATCGACCTCACCGCGTGCTGCCTGTGGTGCCACGAAGACGCGACCCCCCGACACTACGACGCCGGCTTCAGCCTGTACCGGACGCCGCCCGAGTATGGGCAACTGGTCGAGGCGTTGAAGCAGTACTTCAGCTTTCAGCCGTTGCCGGCCTCGGCTTGAAAACCAAAAGGGCCACAACCTGCCGAAGGTTGTGGCCCTTTTTCTTACTCGTTTATCGCAATCGCCCGTTCGTTATCCAGTGTCTTCTCCACCAGCAACAACCCCAATTCACTCAACTGATAGATCGCCATCGCCAGATGCCGCGGCTTGTCGTCCAGGCTGTCGGCCAGATCCAGCAACAGAATGCTGACCGAGGAAAAGGTTTCGTAGGTCTGGATGGCGATGGCTTCCGGGTTGATGTCCGGATCGACTTTGAACATCTGCATGCCACGATCCACGGAGTTGCGTGATTTTTCAGCTTTGGGGTTGAGGTAAAAGTCGAGGGCCCGATGGGCCGCGTCGTGGAGTTTTTTTGAATCGACGGAGGCGTAGGGGGAGACCGGATCGGTTTGATCAGTCTTGTCAGTTGGATCGATATCCGAAGGCGGATTTGGTGTAGCTTTGAACATACCTAACTTCCTAATAAGTTGGGCTGTTACCGCTTCGCGACTAAACGAGGGGGTGGCAGCTGTAAGCAGGTTAGTCGACCGGGGAAGTAGGCTTTTCCGGCGTGCCCGGGGGCACCCTGCTCACAGCCACCATCGAGTGCAGGGATAGGGAATACCCGACTGGACGATGCGTTTGCAAACCTATCTTACCTCGGGCGACTAAACCCGGCCGCTGATTGGCAGCGACGGGGATCAAGTTACGGGGCAACGCCAAGGTGCACAAGCCGGCGGATTCGCGCTTACATGTAGGCAAAAGCGTCACGTGTTGTAGCCTCAATTCCACCGTTTTTTTGTTGTCCACAAAAAGTGAGAGAACAACAGTTTTGCATCTCTTTTGAAGGTTTTTACACGTGGGGCAGAGCTAGTGTAGTCGTAGGCAAAGGGAGTTTTCTTGAGAACCGAGCTGTAAGAAAACCCCCAGTTAATTATTGGTTCTAGAGGACACGAACCGTAGAAGAAATACATCGAAAGATCTTGGAGACATAGGCGAAAGTCCGAAAGCTTTAGCTGGGACGTTTTCCTTTCAGCTTGGCCAAACCTTGATTGATGAAGCCAGCGTTTTCTCCGATTGTAAAAAGTGCTTCTCGGACGTTGTTTCCGGTATCCACCATTCCCTGTGCTTCGACCAGGAGTACTAATTCCATTAGAGCGGCTTCCAAGCCGAGTTGATTCTGATACATCCTTTCCAACACGTCTGATAGAGAGTATTGAACGGCCATTCTTAGGCTCCTTTTTGCAAAAAAACAAGCATAGCAGTGGCATCTGCGAGTGTTAGTTGGCTAGCGATTTCTACTCGACTGGTGAGATGCATCAGCTTGTGATGCTCCTCGGGTGAACTGAGCCAGCTTATTGTTTAGAGCTTTTGATTTTTCGTAGTTTTAATCTGGCCTTCCCGTGTGAATTTCACAATGTGTTAGCAGAGTGCTCCAGATTTTTTCCAGCTCAGATACCGCGAAATTACGTCTGTACTCAATTCACTTGGGGGGGCATCTATCACTTGCACTCCTTGGGCACTCAATTTTTCATGGAGCACCGATCGGGCGTTCAGGTAATCCACTGTTGCGCAGTATTCAAGCGCTTGCTCAATCGTTTGCACCTGCGAATGCCGTCTATCTTCAAGCGTGCTTTCACGCAGGCTGGCCACGAGTACTTGATGCTGTTGGCTTAATTGTCTGACGGCGTTCAGCAATTCCTCATCATCCTTATCCCGCACATTCGTCACCAACACCACCAGCGCCCGACGCTTCTGCCTCGCCAGCAACTGATTTACCGCCGCCGGATAATCCGCCGAACGCCGCGTGCTATCCAGGTCATAAACACCGTTGAGCAACACCTTGAGCTGCCCCGCACCTTTGACCGGTGCAATGAACCGCGGCTGATCGCTGGCGAAGGTGGACAAGCCCACCGCATCCCCCTGCCGCAACGCCACATAACTCAACAGCAGACACGCATTCAACGCATGATCAAAATGCGAAAGCTCCCCATCCTGACTGCGCATCTGCCGCCCGCAATCGAGCATGAAAACAATCTGCTGATCCCTCTCGTCTTCGTACTCCCGGGCAATCGGTGTGCGGTGGCGGGCGGTGGCTTTCCAGTCGATCTGACGCAGGCTGTCGCCTTCGCGAAATTCCCTGAGCTGATGGAATTCCATTCCCAGGCCACGACGCTGGCGCTGACGCACGCCGAGCTGGCTGAGCCAGTTGTCGACCGCCAGCAACTGGCCGCCGTAGAGGCGGGCGAAGTCGGGGTAGACGCGGGTGTGGTCGGTGATGGTCAGCAGGCGTTTGCCGGACCACAGGCCGAAGGGGCTCGGCAGGTTGAGTTCGCAGGTTTCGAAGGTGTAGTGGCCGCGTTTGAGCGGGCGCAGGCGATAGCCGATCAGGCTGCGCTGGCCGGGTTGCAGCTCGGTGGAGAGCGGCAGGTTTTCGTAGCCGAGGCTGTCGGGTACGTGGTCGAAGATTTGAATGGCCAGTGGCTGGTCGAGCTCGTGTTCGACTTCCAGCCGGATATCGCTCCAGCGACCGAGGGCCAGGCTGCCGGGCACCTGTCGTTGCACGCGGGGCGAGGGCAGACGCTTGAGACGCAGCGCGTCCAGCAGGCTCAGCGCAAACAGCGCCAGCAACAAACCCCAGTTGATCGACAACAGGCTCGATGGCACTTCCACATCCAGCGCCTGCAACGCGCCCAGCACAATGCCGATGGCCAGCAGGATCGCCAGCCAGATCAACAGCAGGCGCGAGGGTTTCACAGGCGCGGCGCCGGGATCTGGTCAAGCAGTTGCTGAAGGACTTGATCGACTTGCAGGCCTTCGATGTCCAGCTCTGGCGCGAGGCGTACCCGGTGACGCAACACCGCCAGTGCGCAACCCTTGATGTCGTCGGGAATCACGAATTCACCACCGCGCAGCAAGGCCCGGGCGCGGGCGCAACGGACCAGTGCAATGGAGGCGCGTGGCCCGGCGCCTAGGCTCAGCCCCGGCCAGGTGCGGGTGCTGCGCGCCAGACGCACGGCGTAATCGAGCACCTGATCGTCCAGCGGCAAATCGCTGGCGATGCGTTGCAGGGCCTGCACGTCCTTGGCCTGCAACACGGTGCGCAGCGGTTGCACGTCAAGCATGTCGGCACGGGTCGAGCGGCTGACCTGCCGCACCATGTCCAGCTCCTGATCGGCGTCGGGGTAATCCATGCGCACCTTGAGCATGAAGCGATCAAGCTCGGCTTCGGGCAGCGGATAGGTGCCTTCCTGTTCGATCGGGTTCTGCGTGGCGAGCACCATGAATGGCTGGGCAATCGGCAGGGCCCGGCCTTCGAGGGTGACCTGACGTTCCTGCATCGCTTCGAGCAGGGCGGCTTGGGTCTTGGCCGGGGCGCGGTTGATCTCGTCGGCCAGCAGCAGGTTGGTGAACAGCGGGCCCTTGCGCAGTTTGAACTGCTCGGTTTGCAGGTCGTAGACCGCGTGGCCGGTGACGTCGCTGGGCATCAGGTCCGGGGTGAACTGAATGCGCGCGAACTCGCCGCCGAAGCATTTTGCCAGGGCGCGTACCAATAGGGTCTTGCCGAGGCCGGGAACGCCTTCGAGCAGCACGTGGCCGCCGGCGATCAGCGCGGTCAGCACATCGTCGATCACCGGGTTCTGGCCGATCAGCGCTTTCTGCAATTCGCCGCGTACGGCCTGGGCCAACTGGCTGGCGCGTTGGCGTTGCTGGGCCACATGGCTGGGCGAGCCGGGTTCGATGTGTTCGGTCATAGCGTGTTCCTCAAGGCTTGCAGGTGGGCGACCTGACGGCAGAATTCGGCGCTGGACAGGCGCCGCTTCGGTGCCGGGCTCAGGGCCTGGCTGATGGCACGGGTCGGTTGGCGGGTCAGGCGCGACAGCACCAGCCATTGTTCGGCGACATTCAGTTGGTCGAAACCGGGATGTCGATGACGGGCGCGGCGCAGAACGTCCTGCTGCAACGCTTGCAGCAAGGTCTGCTGGCCGTTGTGACGCAGGATGAAATCGGCACTGGCGCGCAGGTGTTCCATCAACTGTCGACGACCACTCGGAGACGGCGCCTGCACCGGGCCGTGACGCACGCCGACATGCCACAGCCACAGACCGATCAAGGCAATCAGGGCCACGATGGCTTGCGGAAAATACCGCCAGAGCAGGGCCGGCAGACTGTCGTGCTCGGTGTTGAACAGCAGGGTCACAGCGGTATCGGCGCTCAGATACCAGAGCAGCCAGGCATTGTCGTGTTGCGCAATGGCCGGGGTTTTCCACAGATCGGCATCGGTGATCACGGTGATCGTGCCGAGGCCGAAAGCCAGTTGCATCATGTGCGTGGCTTTCGCGCTATTGGCCCAGGCCTGGGCGAGGTTTTTCGGGTCGTCGAGGTGGAACGCGGTGTCGAATCCGGCGTAGGCGGGTGCGTCTTCGTCTTCCAGATAGAGTTTGGTCAGATTCGGGAACGGGTCTTCGGCGGCATCCGGCGGCGGATCCTTGAGATCCTTGCTGAAGGATTGACGCAGTTGCACGCGGTCGAGCAGCAGGTCGTTGCTCTGGCCGGTCTTTTCATTCCAGATCGATTCGGCGACGAACACCAGCCTTCCGCCGGCCCGGGCCCAGTTCAATACCTGGTCAACCTGACGCGGAGTCATTTTCGAGCGGTCGTTGAACATCAGCAACGTGTGCTGGCGCGGATCGATTTCAGGTAGCACGGCAAGGCTTTCGGCATGGCTGACGTCGATCCCGCGCTCGCGCAGAAACATCTCCGCCGCCAGATAAGGGTTGGCTTGCGCAGCGGGGGACGGGCCGTGATCGACTTCGGTCTGGTACGGCGTGGCCTTGAGGTACAGATAAATGCCCAGCACAGCGAGCAGGGCGACGATCAGCGCACCGCCCAGAAGCCACAGCGCGCGCCGGTTCAACGGGCGGCTCCGTGGCCGAACAGGGAGCGCCAGCCATCACACAATTCCTGTTGCAGATGTGCCGCCGGTACGCGGTGCCCGTAGGCCATGTTCTGCCAATGGCCGGTGAGGTGACGGCTATAAGTGAGCAGATCCGGACGTTGCAACTGTTCGATCCGGGCCAGCACTTCGTTTTCGGTATCGGCGGGTTTCAGGGTCAGGTTGAAATCGTGCAGCAGATGACTGAGCAGTGCCCGGTACAAAAGCCCCAATGCCGCACGCGGCTCGGTTTGCCAGAGCTGTTCCGCGTGGCTGGCGATGTCATCGGGCAAGCTTTCCTTTTGCAGATCCAGACCGAAGGCTTGTTGTGGCAAGGGTCTTCCGTTCGCTTCGGGCAAGCGCGGACGGCGGCCGACGAATGCTTGCAGAAAATCCCGATAACGCCGGATCAGCCAGCCAGCCCCGGCGATCGCCGCGCCCCACAGCACGACTTCGATCGCCTTGGCCAGGCCATCGAGGTGTCGGCCATCCAGCCAGTCGAGCAGTGTTTTCAACCATTGCGGTGCTTCACTTTCCCTGGCTTTTTCGGCGGCAGCGGGATCTTCGCCGAAGTGATAACGGGTGACGGTTTCCTTGTTCTTGAATGGCGGTTGATCGAGCAAGGCCTTGATGCTGTTACGGGATGCCTCGCTGGTCAGTGGCTGGTTCAACAGACGCGGTGCATCAGGCGCAGTGGCAGGTTCGGCAGCCCAGGCTGAGGGCAACCCCGGCAACAGCAGACACACCGCCAGCAGCAAGCCGATTGCGCTGCTGTTCAAACGCTGGCGCAAGCGGCGGAACACCAGTTCGATGTCCCACGCTTCGAGGACGGTGCGGCGGTTCAGATACAGGCTGAACCCGCAGGCGACATACACCGGTTCCCAGATCACCAGGATCAGCGCATAGAACGTATTGGTCAGATGCTCCAGCCAGCGCCATTCGTGGTCGGCCGCGAAGATCAGGCTTTGCCAGTCCCAATTGGTTTCGACCTGTTGCGGCAGAAGCAGGTAGAACAACACCATCAGGCCGATCCACAGCGCCGTTTCCAGATGCACGCCGATGATCGTCAGCCACTGCGCGGTGCCGGCATTGCGTTGCAGCAGTACTTGCAAGCGCTGCTGGCGCGCCGTGCTGTCGAGGCCTTCGAGTTGCAGCACCGGCAGCAGGAAGCTGCGACTCAGGCTGAACCGGCGCCAGGTCAGGCTGGCGATGAGTTGCGGCTTGAGCAGGCGCGGCCATTGGCGCAAGGCCTGTTTCAAGGTGGGTGTTTCGCCGAACAGCGCCTTGGACAGGATGTACAGCGGCAAGCGTTCGTAGGCCGGTTTCAGCCACCAGAAGATGAACACGGCGAGTGACGGTGAATCCCACAACAGCAGGCTGAGCACCGCGAACAGCGGCAGGGTGACGATGGCCCAACTGGTCATCAGCAGGCGCCGATGTTGCTGGCTCATGAGCACGCCCAGGTCCATGGCTTCCCAATTGGTGCGCGGACGGATTGCCACGGTTGCGTCACTCAGGCGCATGGCGGGTCCTTCCGGCGAACAGCAGATAGAGCGCCACGCAGAGCCAGAGCCCGGCGCCGACCAGGTATTTGGTCTGCGGCGAAACCCCGGTGCGCGACGACCAGTAGGCTTCGATAAACGCGGCGATCAACAGGAACAGCATCACGCCACAGATCAGCAGGATGCTCCGGCGCGCCGCAATCTGCAGCGCCTCGATTCGTGTAAGGCGTCCCGGCGCAATCAACGCCCAGCCCAGTTTCAGCCCCCCCGCACCGGCCAGAACAATCGCACTGAGTTCAAATGCCCCGTGCCCGATCACGAATGACCAGAAGGTCTGGCCGAAGCCGATTTCACTCAGGTGCCCGGCCACCGCGCCGATTATCAGGCCGTTGTAGAACAGGAAAAACGCGCTGCCCACTCCCAGCAGCAAACCACTGGCGAAGGTCTGAAAAGCAATGCCGATGTTGTGCATGATGTAGTAGCCGAACATCACCCAGTCTTCGCTCGCCGCGCGTTCGGCCGAACGCCCGAGGTGGCCGGCGACCGGGTCGTACATGCTTTGCATCTCGCGGACCTGCTCGGCCGGGATCAGGCTGTAGATCAATTCGGGACTCAGATACACCAGCACCCCGAAACCGATCAGGCTGCCGAAGAACAGCAGGGCGGCGGCCAGCACGAAGCGCCATTCGGCGCGCACCAGTTGTGGAAAACCGGCCAGGATGAAACCCGGCACGTCCGCGCCGATCCGGCTGCGATGCCGGTAAAGCTGTTGATGACCGCGCAGCACTTGCTGTTGCAGGGAGTCGACCAGAAAACTGCTGTAGCCGCGTTCCTGCGCCAGGGCCAGATGCTGGCAAAGGCGCCGATAAGCCTTGGGAAATTCCGCCACCTGCGAGGTGCCCTTGCCGCGTTCCAGGCGTTCGAGAGCAAGCGTGAAACGCTCCCATTCAGCCTTGTGGCGGGATTCGAAAAGGCTTTGCTTCATGTCGGCCCCAACAGGCCGCGAGCGATGCCGTTGAGCTCACCGACGGCTTTCGGCGCGCTGATGTGCAGCGGCTGAGCGAGCAATGCAGCGAGTTCATTGACCCGTGCCGTCGAAAGCTCGCCCTGGCGCTCGGCGAAAGCGAGCAGGGCACGTTGTTCAGTCTGGGTCAGCGGGATCGGCGAACGACGGGGGGCGGCATCGGGTAATTGCGGGCGCTTGAGCGGGCGTTCGCTGTAGATCACCAGCGTGCCGGCCGCGATATCGCCGAGGCGTTTGAAGGTCGGGTGTTGCAGGCAACTGATCGCACCGAGGAAATAGCCGAACGGCATCAGGTCGACAAAGCGCAGCAGATTGCGCAACAGGGAGGCCGGCCAGCCGACTGGCGTGCCATCGTCGTGCACCACCCGCAGGCCCATCCATTGTTTCCCCGGCGAGCGACCCTGACGCAGTACTTCGAACAGCACCATGTACCACCAGCTCACCCCGAACAACAGCAGTGAGCCCAGGCCGATACCGAGTTTGCCGAGCAGCGCCAGTAACATGAAAAGCAGTCCCAGGATCAGCCCGCGCAACCCCAGATCGACGGTGAATGCCACGGCGCGCACCATCAGGCCGGCGGGACGCAGCGGCAGATCGATGCCTTCCGGCGTTTCGACCTGGTGCCGCGTGTCCAGTGGCGGGGCCAGCGGTGCTTTCCTTGGCGGTGCTGTGGTCTCGAGCATGGGCTACCTGATGTTGCCGGATCGGGATGCAAGTGCGTCCGATGCTAGCAGTCTCTCGGGGGGAAACGACATCACTATGTCATACACATCCTTCAACCAAAGGTGACTGAATGATGCGGTGCTGGCCGCGACGGCGGTCGAACGCCTAGACTTTGCCGATCTTCAGTTCAGGAACCGCCCGTGACTTCCATCTTCTGGTACGACTACGAAACCACCGGCATCAACCCCCGATGCGACCGTCCGTTGCAGGTGGCCGGGATCCGCACCGACCACGAACTCAACGAAATCGACGCGCCGGTCAATCTCTACTGCCAGCCCAGCGAAGACATCCTGCCGCATCCGGCGGCGTGCGCGATCACCGGCATTACCCCGAGCCGCCTCGCCGAGCAAGGTTTGAGCGAAGCCGACTTCATGACCCGGGTTCACGCGCAGCTCGCGGCTCCCGGCACCTGCGGTGCGGGGTACAACACCTTGCGCTTTGACGACGAGATGACCCGCTACAGCCTGTACCGCAACTTTTTCGATCCCTATGCCCGTGAATGGCAGGGCGGCAACAGTCGCTGGGACCTGATTGACGTAGTACGCGCCGCCTACGCGTTGCGCCCGGACGGGCTGGTCTGGCCGACCGATGACGAAGGCAAGGTGACGCTCAAGCTCGAACGTCTGACCGCCGCCAACAACATCGATCATGGCAATGCCCACGAAGCCCTGTCGGACGTGCGCGCCACCATTGCCCTGGCCCGGTTGATCCGCGAGAAGCAGCCGAAGCTGTATGACTGGTTGTTCCAGCTGCGCAGCAAGCAGAAGGTCATGGACCAGATTCGTCTGTTGCAGCCGATGGTGCACATTTCCGGCCGCTTCTCGGCTGCGCGCAGTTATGTTGGTGTGGTGCTGCCGCTGGCCTGGCATCCGCGCAACAAGAACGCGTTGATCGTCTGTGACCTGCACCTGGACCCGCAGGGGCTGCTCGACCTGGATGCCGAAACATTGCGTCAGCGCCTGTATACCCGGCGTGACGACCTGGCCGAAGGCGAGTTGCCGGTACCGCTCAAACTCATCCATATCAACAAGTGTCCGGTGGTGGCGCCATTGTCGGTGTTGCGTGCTGACGATCAGCAGCGCCTGGGTCTGGACATGGCCTTGTATCAGGCGCGCGCCTTGCGACTAAGTGACGCACAACAAGTTTGGAAAGATAAAGTCTCGGCGATTTATGCCAGCGAAGATTTCACCTCGAATGAAGATCCCGAACAACAGTTGTACGACGGATTTATCGGTGATCGTGATCGTCGTTTATGTGAGCAAGTGAGGGCGACCGATCCTGGCCAATTGGCGCGAGAGCAATGGCCGTTCGATGACGAACGTTTGCCTGAATTGTTGTTTCGATATCGAGCACGTAACTTTCCCGATACGTTGAATTTCGAAGAGCAAGAGCGCTGGAGAATCTTTTGCCGGCAACGCTTGTCAGCGCCGGAGTGGGGGGCGCCTAATACCTTGCAATCTTTTGCCGAGGCCATGGAGCAATGGCTGCTTAGTGCTGCGCCGATGCAGGCCGAGGTGTTGGTTGAATGGCAGAACTATGTCCAGGCATTGCGCAAACGTTTGGATCTTTGAAATCGAACATATCCGGCGCTTGAATGCCGGGCATAAAAAAACGCCAGCATTCGCTGGCGTTTTTTTGTGTCACAGAAGCGCTCTGCGACAAGGGTTGCGGCTTAGCCCAGCAGGGTAGCCCAGCCTTCAACCACGTCACCGCCCCACTTGGCTTTCCACTCTTTCAGAGTCTTGTGGTTGCCACCTTTGGTTTCGATGACTTCGCCGTTGTGCGGGTTTTTGTATTGTTTAACTTTGCGAGCACGCTTGGTGCCGGTAGTTTTGGCTGCGCCGCCACGTGGTGCTTTGGTTTTGGACTCTGGATCCAGCAGCGCGATGATGTCACGCAGGGATTTGGAATATTCGCCCATCAGTGTGCGCAGTTTGCCTTCGAATTCCAGCTCGGCTTGCAGTTTGTCGTCTTGCGACAGGTTCTTCAAACGGGCTTGCAGCTCTTTGATAGCTTCTTCAGTGGCACGATATTCGTTGATCAAGGACATGATTACTACCTTATGTGGGAGTGCGCGATGGCAGGGGACAGTGCTGCAATAATAGTCAGGCTGTTTCATCAAGTAAACATTTAACCGGAGTTTTTATTTGAATTAGTTACGTTGAAAAGCCCTGAATTGAATGTTCAGTTAAATAATGTGATGGAGTCTTCACAGATATTCACACAGGTCTGTTCAAGCTTGGCTTTTGCAGTGCCATCATTCTGGCGTTTACGGGCGTCAAAAAAGCTGCGACGGGGTGCCGTAAGCCTCCGAGGGTCATCAATACTGCAGTTTTCCCGCGCAGTCGCTAGAATGGCCGCCTTTGCGAAGTTCTGGAGTTTCCCCCTCATGCGCACTTTTCGGCTGGTGATTTCTTGCCCGGACCGCGTTGGCATCGTTGCCAAAGTCAGTAACTTTCTGGCGGCCCACAATGGCTGGATCACCGAAGCGAGCCACCACTCGGATAACCAGGTCGGCTGGTTCTTCATGCGTCACGAAATCCGTGCCGATTCCCTGCCTTTTGGTATCGAGGTGTTGCGCGAGAAGTTTGCACCGATCGCCGAAGAGTTCTCGATGGACTGGCGCATCACCGACACCGAGCAGAAAAAACGCGTGGTGCTGATGGCCAGCCGCGAATCCCACTGCCTGGCCGACCTGCTGCACCGCTGGCACAGCGACGAGCTCGATTGCGAGATCTCCTGCGTGATTTCCAACCACGACGACCTGCGCAGCATGGTCGAGTGGCACGGCATTCCTTATTACCACGTGCCGGTCAATCCGCAGGACAAGCAACCGGCCTTCGATGAAGTGTCGCGCCTGGTCAAGCAGCACGACGCCGAAGTCGTGGTGCTGGCGCGCTACATGCAGATCCTGCCGCCGGACATGTGCCGCGAATACGCGCACAAGGTCATCAACATTCACCACAGCTTCCTGCCGTCGTTCGTCGGTGCCAAGCCGTACCACCAGGCTTCGATGCGCGGCGTGAAGCTGATCGGTGCGACTTGCCATTACGTGACCGAAGAGCTGGACGCCGGCCCGATCATCGAGCAGGACGTGGTACGTGTCAGCCACAGCGACAGCATCGAAGACATGGTGCGTTTCGGCCGTGACGTCGAGAAGATGGTGCTGGCCCGTGGCCTGCGCTATCACCTGGAAGACCGCGTGCTGGTGCACGGCAACAAGACCGTGGTGTTCTGATCAGACCTTTCGGTTGAAAAACAAAGGGCCTGGGCGTTCAATCGCCTCAGGCCCTTTTTTTATGACTTGTTGCAGCCCTGTAAGGAAGCGTTCATGAGCGATCCACTGGACAAAGCCACTTCCAAAGCCCCCGCCACCCTCGGCGAAGGCTGCCTGAGCCGCTATGACCCGGATGACCTGAGTCCGGAGGACGGCACGGAGTTTCCCGGCGCTGCCGAACTGTGGGAACAACTCAAGGACGAAGACGATGACCTCAAGAAGCCTGTCTGACGCTCAGCAGCTTTTTCAGCAATGGCCGGCCCAGCATCAGTAGAAACACCGGGCCACCGACCAGCAGATAGAAGTAATACGTCACCACCCGCCAGATCAGAATAGCCGCCGCCGCGGTGGATTTGCCGACCATCGGCGCCAGCAGCGCCGCCGAGGTCAACTCCGCTGCACCGGCACCGCCCGGCAACAGGCTGAATTGCCCCGCCCCCAGCGAAAGCATCTGGATCAGAAACGTCCAGGCCCACTGCACATCCGCCCCCAGACCGCGCAACGCCAGATACAGCACGCTATAGCGCAGCGACCAATGCACGCAGGTCAGGACGAACACCTTGATCAACGTCTGCCACGGCAATTTCAGCGCATCGGTGAACGCGGCCAGAAAGTGCAGCAACTGCCGCGCCCAGCGCCGTCGGGTACGCGGTTCGACGTTCATCCCGGCCAGCAGTCGTCCGCTCAAACGGATCAAACGGCGGTGATAGCGCGCGACCAGCACACAACTGAGCAAGCCCCCGGACAATGACACGGCGCTGACAGTCAGCAGCCATTCCATACGGTCGCTGAGATGCTGGAACAGCGCGTAGATCAGGATCCCGCTCAGGGCGCAGAGAAAAAACAGCAGATCACTCAACTGATCCATCGCAAACACGGCACTGCCCCGGGCCGGGCGCACGCCGCTGCGGGCCAGCAATGCCATGATCGTCAACGGCCCGCCGCTGCCGCCGGGCGTGGCGCACCAGGCGAATTCGGCAGCCATTACTACCCCAAGACTTTTGACGGGCGTGACCCGCTCACGCTGATCGCCGAGCAATAGCCGCAAGCGCAAGGTGTTGATGCCCCAACACAGCAGAACCATGGCGAACATGATCAACAGCCAGCGCAGCGGAAATGCCTGCAGGCGCTCCCAGGTTTCGCCGCCCCCGAGCAGGACGGGAACCGCCACGGCCACCAGCAGGCCGATCAGCAACAGAATGCCGCGACTCAAGCGGCACGCTCGGCTTGAATGCGCTGGCGCGTCAGCCAGTCGATTTTGGTCATGGGCACGCGTCCGTCCGCCAATAGTCGTTCAAGGGTGCGCCACCAGTAATCCCGGGAAAACCGGTGGCGCATGTCCACCGGGTGCAAGCCTAGACGAATCACCGGCGCCTGACGCCAGCGCTGCTCACGCTGTTCGCTGATGACCTTCGACATGCCGCGACGCCAGGCGCTGCGTGCGCTCCAGACCAGTCCCGGAGCCTCGACCGCAGTGAAATCCGGCAAGTGATAAAGATGCTGCGGATCGCTGGTGTAGCGCAGTGGCAATTCGCGCAATGCCTGGCGTGTGCCGGCGCTCATCAGCCAGGCCGGGGCAACGAAACCATGCAGTGGCCAGCCGTGGCGCCGAAACAGATCGATGCCCGGGCGCAGGCGGGCGAGGGCGGCTTCACGGGACAGCTGATAGAACTCGCCTTCATGGGTGTAGACCCGACGCATGAACCAGTCGCGCGCTGTACGCGGGCCGGGCTCGGTGTCTTCATGGAAATGGCCGTGCAGCGCCAGTTCATCGCCGCGGGCGACGCGCTCGTCGAGCATTCGACAGAACTCCGGGTGGGCCTCGAGGGCATCGTGTCGATGGAAATTCGGGACCACCAGCCACGTCATCGGGACGTTGCCCAACCGGTCAACGGCTTCGACAAATTCTCGATAATCGGCCCACGTGGAGGGTGCCACGTCATGCAGCACCAGCATTAACGTCGGGCGCTCGTGAGATTCAGCCATTGGCCACCCGCGGAACCGATTCGCCGAGTACGGCGTGGTAGTGGCCCAGCAGGCTGTCGACCACCGTGTTCCAGGCGTAATGCCGCTCCACGTGCTGGCGTGCCTGTTGACCAAGTACGCCAGCCCCGCGACTGAACAGCTCACGCACGGCATTGGCCATGGCTTGCGCATTGTTCGGTGCGCAGAGCAGGCCACAGGATTCGCTGACGATTTCCTCGAACGCCCCGGCCGCCACCGCCACCACCGGAATGCCGCAGGCCATGGCCTCCAGAATCACCAGGCCGAAGGTTTCCTGATCGCCGGCGTGGATCAGTGCGTCGGCACTGGCCATCAGCCGCGCGACCTGTGCGGCCGGGCAGAACCGGTCGATCACGCTGACGTTGTCCGGGACGGACGCCGGCATCGATGAACCGACCAGCAGCAAGTGATAACGCGGGCCCAGGCGCTTCATGCAGTCGAGCAGCACCGGCAGGTTTTTCTCCTTGGAGCCCCGGCCGGCGAAGATCAACAGGCGCGAGTCCTCGGCGATCCCCAGTTCGCTACGCAGCGCGGCGTCGTGGGCATCGGGGTGGAAGGTCTGAAGGTCAACGCCCAACGGTTGCACGAAGACATTACGCACGCCCAGCCCGCTGAGCTTGTCGGCCATGACCTGGCTGGGCGCGAGCACCCGGTCGAAATTGCCGTACAACTTGCGCACATACGCATCGACATTCGGCGTGACCCAGTGGCCCATGCGGTTGCCCACCAGCAGCGGCAGGTCGGAGTGATAGAAGCCGATCACCGGTACATCCAGTTGTCGCCGTGCATCGAGCGCGGCCCAGGCGGTGAGGTAGGGGTCGCCGACTTCGATCAGATCGGGTTGCAGATCCTGCAGTACGTTTCGCCAAGGGGCCAGTCGCAAGGGGAACCGATAGCCCTTGCCGAAAGGCAGGGCGGGGGCGGGAACCGTGTAGACGCCATCATCTTCACCGAAATGCGCGCCGGGTATCAGCAGGCTGTGGCGGATCCCGGGCTTCACACCCAGGCGACGGTGCTTGGCATCCAGATAGGTGCGCACGCCGCCGCTGGCCGGGGCGTAGAACATGGTGATGTCGGCGATATGCACGGTGAACGTCCCTCCGCGTTGATCTCCCTTGGTTGACCTTTATCAAGAATAGATGTTCGGTCGGGGTTTCGCGGTGGGGTGCAAGGCCGGTTTCGGAGGGATGTTGGTCGTCTTCGTCGGACAGTTGTGAACGACGAAGACGACCGGCAGAGCGGCTTTAAATGCGGAAGCTGCCAACAAGTTGCTTCAATCGCGAAGCCTGCTGTTCCAGATTCGAGCAAGCCCGCAACGTCGCCTGCAAGTTCTCGACACCTTCCTGGTTCAGCGTGTTGATCTCGGTGATATCTACGTTGATCGACTCGACCACGGCAGTCTGTTCCTCGGTCGCGGTGGCCACCGACTGGTTCATCCCGTCGATTTCACCAATGCGCTGAGTCACGCTGTTCAAACGCTCGCCGGCGAGGTTGGCGATCTCTACGCTGTCCTGGCTGTGGCGCTGGCTGTCGCTCATGGTGCTGACGGATTCGCGGGCGCCGACTTGCAGCTCCTCGATCATGGTCTGCACCTGTTGCGCCGATTCCTGGGTGCGGTGGGCGAGGTTGCGCACTTCGTCCGCCACCACCGCAAAACCACGACCGGCTTCACCGGCACGGGCCGCTTCGATGGCGGCGTTGAGCGCCAGCAGGTTGGTTTGCTGGGAAATGCTGGTGATCACTTCCAGGATCTGGCCGATGTTCACGGTCTTGCTGTTCAGCGATTCGATATTGCTGCTGGACGCGCTGAGCATGCTCGACAGCTGGTTCATGGCCTTGATGCTGCGTTCCACCACTTGCTGGCCGTCTTCGGCCAGGCCACGGGCGTCGCTGGCCTGGGTCGAGGCTTGCGCGGCGTTGCGGGCGATTTCCTGGGCGGCGGCGCCGAGTTGGTTGATGGCGGCGGCCACGCTGTTGGTGCGCGAGGCTTGCTGGTCGGAGTTGTACATCGACGAGTTGGAGGCCGCGACCACGCGCAGGGCGACTTCGTTGACCTGGCCGGTTGCCGACGACACTTCGCGGATCGAGCCGTGGATACGTTCGACGAAACGGTTGAACGCCGTGCCGAGCACGCCGAACTCGTCCTGGTTCTGGATGGTCAGGCGTTTGGTCAGGTCGCCTTCGCCATCCGCAATGTCTTCCATGGCGCGGGTCATCACGTGCAGCGGCTGGATCAGAATGCGGATCAGCATGCCAAGCAGGGCGATGATGATCGCCACGGCAATCACGGTCGCGATCACGGCGGAGGTGCGGAATTCGCTGAGCATCGAGAAGGCTTTGTCCTTGTCCACCGACAAGCCGATATACCAGTTCACCGACGGCAGGCCCTTGATCGGGGTGAAGTTGACGATGCGGGTCTTGCCGTCGACGGTGACTTCACTGAAATCGCTGCTGATGCGCGGGGTGTCCTGCGGATAGGCTTCCTTCAGGGACTTCATCACCAGGGCTTTATCCGGATGCACCAGGATCTTGCCGTCGGCGCTGACCAGGAACGCGTAGCCCATGCCGGAGAAATCCCGGGCGCTGAGGGTGTTGATCAGGGTTTGCAGGCTCAGGTCGCCGCCCACCACGCCGACGCTCTGGCCGGCCTTCTTCGCGGCGGTGGCGATGGAAATGATGGTCTGGCCGGTGGCCGCGTCGATGTACGGTTCGGTCAGGGTCGAGGTGCTGCTGCTTTCGGCACCTTTATACCAAGGGCGAACACGCGGATCGAAACCGTCCGGCATCTTCGCGTCCGGGCGGATGGTGAAGTGCCCGGTGGCATCGCCGAGGTAGGACGCCATGAAGGTCGAGGTCAGGGCTTTCTGTTCCAGCAGGCTGGCGACGGCGGCAGGCTCGGGATTGATGGCGATATTCTGGGCAGCGTTCTCGATCAGCAGGATGCGCCCGCTGAGCCAGGTCTGGATATTGTCGGCTGTGACCTCGCCCATCTCGTTGAGGTAATTGTCCAGATCCTCGCGAATCGCATTGCGCTGCAACCAGTCGTTGTACAGCGTGAACGAGGCGAAGGCGGCAATGACGATGAGGGCGGCGGCAAGCAAAATTTTGTGGCTGAAACGCAGATTTTTGTTCATGGCTTGGGGTTCCGCTAAGGTCTTATTATTCAGGGCGTGCTTCTATAGATGCTCGCTAGGTGGGCTTGATGAGTACAAGCAGGTATTTCCGCTTCTCCTTAGGGAAATCTCCGATGCGGATGTCAGTCGCATCTGTCACCTTTAGCTATCGGCCATGATCGACAAAGATTAACCATTGGGTGACCAAATGCCTGACTCCTCGCAACTCGTAATCGGCGCCGACCTCGCCGGGCAACCGATCGCTCAGGCCATGCGCCTGGCCAACCGTCACGGACTGGTGGCCGGGGCTACCGGTACCGGCAAGACCGTCACCTTGCAGCGCCTGGCCGAGGCGTT
Organism: Pseudomonas sp. lyk4-R2A-10; assembly: GCF_030209075.1. Lineage (NCBI taxonomy): Bacteria > Pseudomonadati > Pseudomonadota > Gammaproteobacteria > Pseudomonadales > Pseudomonadaceae > Pseudomonas > Pseudomonas sp. lyk4-R2A-10. Next base: position 309,938 of record NZ_JARVSR010000001.1, read on the forward strand.
CAGCGACGCCGGGGTTGCGGTGTTCGCCGCCGACGTCAAGGGCGACCTGTGCGGCCTCGGTGCTGCCGGCAACCCTCAGGGCAAGATCGCCGAGCGCATCGCCGGCATGCCGTGGCTCAATCACAAGCCTCAGGCGTATCCTGTGACCTTGTGGGACATCCACGGTCAGTCCGGTCATCCGCTGCGCACTACGTTGAGTGAAATGGGCCCGCTGCTGATCGGCGCCTTACTGGAACTGACCGACAGCCAGCAGTCGGCGCTGTACGCAGCGTTCAAGGTGGCGGATCGCGAAGGCCTGTTGTTGCTGGATCTCAAGGATCTGAAGGCACTGCTCAATCATCTCAAGGACAATCCGCAACTGCTGGGCGAAGACGCGGCGCTGTTCACCACCGGCTCCAGTCAGGCGCTGTTGCGGCGTCTGGCGACGCTGGAGCAGCAGGGCGCCGAGGCGTTGTTCGGCGAGCCGGCGTTGCAACTCGAAGACATTCTGCAGCCGACCGCCGACGGTCGCGGACGCATTCATCTGCTGGATGCCAGTCGTCTGGTGCATGAGGCGCCGAAGGTCTATGCAACGTTCCTGCTGTGGCTGCTGGCCGAACTGTTCGAGCAATTGCCTGAGCGTGGCGATGCCGACAAACCGTTGCTGGCGCTGTTTTTCGATGAGGCGCATTTGTTGTTCGGTGACACGCCCAAGGCATTGCAGGAGCGGCTTGAGCAAGTGGTGCGGCTGATTCGCTCGAAAGGTGTGGGCGTGTATTTCGTCACCCAGTCGCCGGGCGATCTGCCGGACGATGTGCTGGCGCAACTGGGGCTGCGGATCCAGCACGGCCTGCGCGCATTTACTGCCAAGGAGCAGAAATCCCTGCGGGCGGTGGCGGATGGCTTCCGGCCGAATCCGGCGTTCGACACATTGTCGGTGCTCACCGAACTCGGGATTGGCGAGGCCCTGGTCGGCACCTTGCAAGAAAAGGGCACGCCGGAAATGGCGCAGCGGGTGCTGGTGGCGCCGCCGCAATCGCGGATCGGGCCGTTGACCGAGACTGAGCGCACAATGCTGATCGCCGGTTCGCCGTTCAAGGGCCGTTATGACAAACCGATTGATCGCGAGTCGGCCTATGAAATCCTGATGGGGCGCAAGGGGCTGGCGCCGGAGGCTGAAGCGGCGCCGGGCAAACCGGCCGCTGAAGAGCCAAGCCTGGCGGACAGGGCCGGAGAATTTCTCGGCACGGCGGCGGGGCAGGCGCTCAAGTCGGCGATGCGCCAGGCAGCGAACTCGCTGGGTAAACAATTGGTGCGCGGCCTGATGGGGTCATTGCTCGGTGGCAGCAAACGCCGCTGATCAATAAGGCTCAGGCCTTGGGTTTGGCGTGGGCGGCCAGTCGTTCCAGTGCTGCCCGCAGATTCGGATCGCTGATCCCGTCGGCGGTGGCCTGGATGGTCGCCGCCGCATCCGTCGACAGATCGATCGTCGGCCCGTTCGCCTCGCGCTGGAGGGTCGGTGGCCGCACGGCGAACTTGATCCGCGTCAGATTGGCGAACTCGTCGAACATCTGCAGTTGCCGTTGCAGACGTTTCTGCTGATAGCGCAGACGCGTGGCCCAATGACCGTCGGTGACGATCAGCAACAGTTCGCCTTCGCGCCACTTGGCGACGTGGCAGTGTTCACGGGCGGCGGGTTGCAGTTGGCTTTCGAGCAGACGTTGCAGATGAGCCAGGCGCTGGGCGTGACCGAGGATGGCTTTCAACGGCCTGGCTTCGCGTAGCAGAACGGCGGGCGCTCTGGCTGTGAGAGGGCGAAATGCCATGATCTAGGACCTGAAGTTGCAGAGGCGCCATGGTAGCAGATAGCACCCATTTCACTCGCCCATTGCTTTTGTCCCTGCTTTGCCCATTAAATCAACGACTAACTTCTTCGCTGTACGGCTTGAAGTTGAGCAAAACGCCCCTATTTTAAGTGAGCCCCGTCAAAGCGCAGTGCCAGCATCGTGGAATATCCCCACTTTCCTCACCACCGTTTCCGGGTAGAATGCTCGTTCGCATGCGGCCATGAGGGCTGCACGGGCGACTCACGGGGCCGCCCTCCATCCCTTTAGTGTGGAAGATCCTGCCGATATGTTTGCGCCTTTGTTAAAGAAACTTTTTGGAAGCAAGAACGAGCGTGAAGTCAAACGCATGCTCAAGACGGTGCAGCTCGTCAATGCCTTCGAAGAGAAGATGGTCGCCCTCTCGGACGATCAACTGCGCGCCAAGACCGCAGAGTTCAAAGACCGCATTGCCAAGGGGGAGACCCTTGATCAGCTGTTGCCGGAAGCCTTTGCGGTTGCCCGCGAAGCCGGCAAGCGGGTCATGGGCATGCGCCACTTCGACGTCCAGCTGATTGGCGGCATGACCTTGCACGAAGGCAAGATTGCCGAAATGCGCACCGGTGAAGGCAAGACCCTGGTGGGTACCCTGGGCGTTTACCTCAACGCGCTGTCCGGCAAGGGCGTGCACGTTGTGACCGTGAACGATTACCTGGCCCGCCGCGACGCCAACTGGATGCGTCCGCTGTATGAATTCCTCGGCCTGAGCGTCGGCATCGTGACGCCTTTCCAGCCGCCGGAAGAGAAACGCGCCGCCTACGCCGCCGACATCACCTACGGCACCAACAACGAATTCGGTTTCGACTACCTGCGCGACAACATGGCGTTCAGCATGGAAGAGAAATTCCAGCGCGAACTCAATTTTGCCGTGATCGACGAAGTCGACTCCATCCTCATCGACGAAGCGCGTACCCCGCTGATCATTTCCGGTCAGGCCGAGGACAGTTCCAGGTTGTACATCGAGATCAACAAGCTGATCCCGAAACTCAAGCTGCACGTCGAAGAAGTCGAAGGCGAAGTCACCCAGGAAGGCCACTACACCGTTGACGAGAAGACCCGTCAGGTGGAACTCAACGAAGCCGGTCACCAGTTCATCGAAGACCAGCTGACCAGCATAGGTCTGCTGGCCGAGGGCGAGAGCCTGTACTCGGCGCACAACCTGAGCCTGCTGACTCACGTCTACGCCGGTCTGCGTGCGCACAAGCTGTTCCACCGCAACGTTGAATACATCGTGCAGGACGGTCAGGTCGTACTGGTCGACGAACACACCGGTCGTACCATGCCCGGCCGTCGTCTGTCCGAAGGCCTGCACCAGGCCATCGAGGCCAAGGAAAACCTGAACATCCAGGCCGAGAGCCAGACGCTGGCATCGACCACGTTCCAGAACTACTTCCGTCTGTACGACAAGTTGTCCGGCATGACCGGTACCGCGGACACCGAAGCGTTCGAATTCCATCAGATCTATGGCCTGCAAGTCGTCGTGATCCCGACCAACAAGCCGTTGGCCCGTAAGGACTACAACGACCTGGTGTTCCTGACCGCCGAAGAGAAATACGCGGCGATCGTCAATGACATCAAGGAAAGCATGGCCGCCGGCCGGCCGGTGCTGGTGGGTACTGCGACCATCGAAACCTCCGAGCACATGTCCGCATTGCTCGAGAAGGAAGGCATCGAACACAAGGTTCTGAACGCCAAGTTCCACGAAAAAGAAGCTGAAATCATCGCGCAGGCCGGTCGTCCGGGCGCACTGACCATCGCTACCAACATGGCCGGTCGTGGTACCGACATCCTGTTGGGCGGCAACTGGGAAGTTGAAGTCGCGTCGCTGGAAAACCCGACCCCTGAGCAGATCGCCCAGATCAAGGCCGACTGGCAGAAGCGTCACCAGCAAGTGCTGGAGTCCGGCGGCCTGCAGGTGATCGCGTCCGAGCGTCACGAATCCCGTCGTATCGACAACCAGCTGCGTGGCCGTGCCGGCCGTCAGGGTGACGCCGGTTCCAGCCGCTTCTACCTGTCGCTGGAAGACAGCCTGATGCGCATCTTCGCCTCTGACCGGGTGAAGAACTTCATGAAAGCCCTGGGCATGCAGTCCGGTGAAGCGATCGAGCACCGCATGGTGACCAACGCCATCGAGAAGGCACAGCGCAAGGTTGAAGGCCGCAACTTCGATATTCGCAAGCAACTGCTCGAGTTCGACGACGTCAACAACGAACAGCGTAAAGTGATCTATCACATGCGTAACACGTTGCTGGCTGCGGACAACATCGGCGAAACCATCGCTGATTTCCGTCAGGACGTCCTGAACGCCACCGTCAGCGCACACATTCCGCCGCAATCGCTGCCAGAGCAGTGGGACGTGGCCGGTCTGGAGGCGTCGATCGCCAGCGACTTCGGCGTGAAGCTGCCGATCCAGCAATGGCTCGACGAAGACGATCACCTGTACGAAGAAACCCTGCGTGAGAAGCTGATGAACGAGCTGATCGCCGCGTACAACGAAAAAGAAGACCAGGCCGGCGCCGAAGCCCTGCGCTCCTTCGAGAAGCAGATCGTGCTGCGTGTGCTGGACGACCTGTGGAAAGACCACCTGTCGACCATGGATCATCTGCGTCACGGCATCCACCTGCGTGGTTATGCGCAGAAGAACCCGAAGCAGGAATACAAGCGCGAGTCCTTCACGCTGTTCTCCGAGCTGCTGGATTCGATCAAGCGCGACTCGATCCGTGTGCTGTCGCACGTTCAGGTTCGCCGCGAAGATCCGGCCGAAGAAGAGCAACGCCTGCGTCAGGAAGCCGAAGCGCTGGCCGCGCGCATGCAGTTCGAACACGCCGAGGCTCCTGGCCTGGAAGCGCAACCGGAACTGGTCGGTGAAGAGGTCGACGTGGCCCTCGCTGCCGCGCCGGTTCGCAACGAGCAGAAGCTGGGCCGCAACGAACTGTGCTACTGCGGTTCGGGCAAGAAATTCAAGCATTGCCACGGGCAGATCCAGTAAACCCCGTTTCAATCGCTGAAATACCCGCGCCGCGACCGGCACCAGCCGTCGCGGCGTTTTGCCATTTACACCACCGTCACTACGCTTGGCGGTGCTGACATCATTGAGTAAGGAGCGCATTCATGGCTGTTGGTCTTGGTCCTTTGCCAACGTTGCACCCGGTTGCCGGTTTTGAACTCGGTATTGCTTCGGCCGGTATCAAACGCCCGGGGCGCAAGGATGTCGTCGTGATGCGTTGCGCCGAAGGTTCCACCGTGGCGGGCGTGTTTACGTTGAACGCTTTCTGTGCAGCGCCGGTGATCCTGGCCAAGAAGCGCGTGCAGAACGCTGTGCGCTACCTGTTGACCAACACCGGCAACGCCAACGCGGGCACCGGCGAGCCGGGCCTGGCCGCCGCCGAGCGTACGACCGCGAAGCTGGCCGAGCTGACCGGCGTCGATGCCAGCCAGATTCTGCCGTACTCCACCGGCGTGATCGGCGAGCCGCTGCCGGTCGAGAAGATCGAAGGCGCCTTGCAAGCCGCGCTGGACGATCTGTCGGAAAACAACTGGGAAGCTGCCGCCACTGGCATCATGACCACCGACACACTGCCAAAAGGCGCGAGCCGCCAGTTCCAGCATGACGGCGTGACCATCACCGTCACCGGCATCAGCAAGGGTGCAGGCATGATTCGTCCGAACATGGCGACCATGCTCGGCTACATCGCCACCGACGCCAAAGTCTCTCGCGACGTGCTGCAAAACCTGATGCTGGACGGCGCCAACAAGTCGTTCAACCGCATCACTATCGACGGCGACACCTCGACCAACGACTGCTGCATGCTGATCGCTACCGGCAAGGCCGCACTGCCGGAAATCAACCGCGCCGAAGGCGAACTGTTCGCCAAGCTGAAACAGGCCGTGTTTGAGGTGTGCATGGACGTGGCCCAGGCCATCGTGCGTGACGGCGAAGGCGCGACCAAGTTCGTGACCGTTGAAGTCAACGGCGGCGGCAATCACCAGGAATGCCTGGACGTCGGCTACACCGTGGCCCACTCGCCGCTGATCAAGACCGCGCTGTTCGCCTCGGACCCGAACTGGGGTCGCATCCTCGCCGCTGTCGGCCGTGCCGGCGTGCCGGACCTGGATGTGAGCAAGATCGACGTGTTCCTCGGCGAGGTGTGCATCGCCAGCCGTGGCGCGCGCGCCGCGACCTACACCGAAGCCCAGGGCTCGGCGGTGATGCAGCAGGAAGAAATCACCATCCGTATCGAACTGGGTCGCGGCGATTGCAGCGAAACCATCTGGACCACCGACCTGTCCCACGAGTACGTGAAGATCAACGCCGAATACCGCACCTGATCCCTGCTGAAGAGGGAGGTCTGCGGACCTCCTTTTCTTCTGTCCCATGAAAGGACCCGAACATGAGCCTTCACCTGATCATCGGCGACAAACTGCTTTCCTCCTGGTCCCTGCGCGCGGCGCTGGCGCTTGAACTGACCGGCGCACCCTACACCGAAGAATTGGTCAAGCTCGGTAGGCCCGACACCCGCGAGCGGCTGCTCACGCACTCGCCGACCGCTAAGGTGCCGCTGCTGAAAACCGCCCGTGGCACCATCGCCGACTCTCTGGCGATTGCCGAATACCTGGCCGAACAGTTTCCTTCCGAACAACTCTGGCCGACCGATATCGCCGCCCGTGCCCAGGCGCGATCCGCCTGCGCACAGATGCACAGCGGCTTCTTCGCCATGCGCAATCACATGCCGTTCAACCTGAGCCACGATGCGCCGCTCAATCCGGTGCCGCCGGAGGTGAAGGTCGACATCGAGCGCATGCTCGCGCTGTGGGCCGAATGCCGCGCTGTCGCGACCGAGCCTGGGCCTTATCTGTTTGGTCGAGTGTCGCTGGCCGATGCGTTCTTCGCGCCGATTGCCGTACGCCTGCGCACCTATCAGGTGAAGCTGCCGGCCGACGATCAAGCCTATGTTGAAACCGTCTACCAATGGCCGGCCTTCAAGGCCTGGCAAAAGGCTGGACTGGAGGAATTGCAGTCGTGAAACGTGTACACGTCGCCGCCGCCGTCATTCGTGACGGCAGTGGCAAGATTCTGATCGCCCGTCGTGCCGATACCCAGCATCAAGGCGGCCTCTGGGAATTTCCCGGTGGCAAGGTCGAGGCCGATGAGTCGGTGCAAACCGCGCTGGCCCGAGAGCTGCACGAAGAGTTGGGCATTGTCGTTGGCGCCGCTCGGCCGCTGATCAAGGTGCGTCATGACTACCCGGACAAGCAGGTGTTGCTGGATGTCTGGGAAGTTTCGAGTTTTACCGGTGAGCCCCACGGCGCTGAAGGTCAGCCCTTGGCCTGGGTGTCGGCCAGGGAGCTGACGGATTACGAATTCCCGGCGGCCAACCAGCCGATCGTGGCGGCGGCGCGTCTGCCTGCCGAATACCTGATCACCCCGGAAGACCTGGAAACCCCGGCCTTGCTGCGCGGTATCCAGAAGGCAATCGCCGGTGGCATCAAGCTGATCCAGCTGCGTGCGCCCAATGGTTATGATCCGAAGTACCGCGATCTGGCGGTCGATGCGGTCGGCCTGTGCGCCGGCAAGGCGCAGTTGATGATCAAGGGCCCGTTCGAGTGGCTGGGGGATTTCCCGGCGGCCGGCTGGCACATCACCTCGGCGCAGTTGCGCAAATACGCCGCTGCGGGGCGTCCGTTACCGGCGGAGCGCTGGTTGGCAGCGTCCTGCCACAACGCTGAAGAACTGGCACTGGCCGAGCAGATGGGCGTGGATTTCGTCACTCTGTCGCCGGTGCAGCCGACCCTGACTCACCCGGATGCACAGCCGTTGGGCTGGGAGCAGGCGTCGACGCTGATCGAAGGCTTCAGCAAACCGGTGTTCCTGTTGGGCGGAGTCGGCCCGGCGGAGCGCGAAAAAGCATGGAATGCCGGGGCTCAGGGTGTCGCGGGGATTCGGGCGTTCTGGCCTGAGGCCTGAGGCCTGAGGCCTGAATTAGCATTGATGCGACTGCCCCCTTCGCGAGCGGGCTCGCGAAGGGGGCCTGACTGGCGCTACTGATCTGAAGGTTTCGCCGCCGGTTGCCACAGAATCTCGGCAATACCCTGGCGCCGGGCGATCAGCCTGGCCGCCACAAACAACAGATCCGACAAGCGATTGATATACGCCAGGCCAACCCCGGCCAACGGTTCGATCGCATTCAAATGCTGACAACGCCGCTCGGCACTGCGCGCCAGGCTGCGGCAGACGTGGGCCTGGGCAATCAGCATCGAACCGCCCGGCAGAATGAAATTCTCCAGCGGCCCCAGTTCCTCGTTCCAGACATCGATAGCGGCTTCCAGCCGTTCGATTTCTGCTGCGTTCAATGCCTGATATTCCGGCATCGCCAGCTCGCCACCGAGATCGAACAATCGGTGCTGGCAGGGCGCCAACACATCGATCAGCTCATTCAGCCCGGGGCAGATTTCGCGCTCGGCGATCAATCCGGCCAGCAGTACACCGACCTGACTGTTCAGCGTATCGACCTCGCCAATGGCTTCGATGCGCGGGTGATCCTTGGGCACCCGGCGGCCGTCGCCGAGTCCGGTTTCGCCCTTGTCGCCGGTGCGGGTGTAGATCTTCGACAGGCGAAAGCCCATGGTTTACCTCGGTAGTTGATTGGTTTCGGCGGCGATGGGCGCCGGTTGCGCCAGTGGCAGGCGCAGGGTGAAGCAGGTGCCTTGCCCCGGCGCCGACTGCACTTCCATCTGGCCTTTGTGGTTGTTGGTGATGATGAAGTACGACACCGACAGCCCGAGGCCCGTGCCCTGGCCGATTTCCTTGGTGGTGAAGAACGGCTCGAAGGTGCGCTTGCGCACGTTCTCGCTCATGCCGATGCCGTTGTCCTCGACTTGAATCTCGGCCCACGGCGGATTGAGCCGGGTGCGCAAGGTGATTCGCCCTGGCTCGCTGTCATCTTCGCGCTGGTGGATCGCCTGCGCGGCGTTTTTCAGCAGGTTCAGCAGCACCTGTTCCAGTTCGTTGGCAGTGCCGGGCACCGGGCCCAGCGCCGGGTCGAACTGGCGAATGATTGCCTGACCCTTGAAGTCGAACCCGATCGCCAGGTCGAAGTCGTTGCCGGCGATTTCCACGGCTTGATCGATCAGCGCCGGCAGGTCGCACGGCGCCATCTGGCGGTTGCTGCGACGGCTGAAACTGAGCATGTGGGTGACGATTTTCGCCGCCCGGGCGCCGGCCTGCTGAATGCCGTCGAGCAGTTGCGGGACTTCCCGGCCTTGCAGATAACGGTTCACGGTATCGAGTTCGATGCCCAGTTGCTCGGCCTGCTCGAGGTTCTTCGGCAGGTCCGGCGACAGGCGTCGGCGAATGTTCTGCACGTTGTGCAGGATCGCCCCCAGCGGGTTATTGATCTCGTGGGCCATGCCGGCGGCGAGGCCACCGACCGACAGCATTTTCTCCGACTGCACCATCATTTCTTCCAGCGACAGGCGCTGGGTGATGTCGTCGATCCGGATCACCACGCCGCGCCCGGCACCGCCCATCAACGGGTAGAAGGTGAGGGCGTAGTGCTTGGGCTCGTCGTCCTTGAACCACGTCACCCGCTCGATTTTCGCCACAGTGTGCTGTTCGACGGTCTGCTTGAGTTGCGGCAGGAACGGCTTGAGCGGCTCGAACGCGAGGAAGATCGGCTGGTTAAGCGCTTCGTCCAGTCGTGTACCGGAAAGGGCGCTGGCCTCCTGGTTCCACTGCGTGACGTAGAGCTGTTCGTCGAGGGCGATCAGCGCCGAGGGCATGGAGTCGATGATGCTGTTGAGGTAGTTCTGGAACCCGGTGAGTTTCTTCTCGATCTTGCTGCGCACCTGGACTTCCAGTTCCAGCTTGCGGTTGGTGTGGCGGGTTTCTTCGGCCAGCCCCTGGGCCTGATCGTAAGCCGCCTGGGAATCATCGCGGGCACGCTTGAGTTGCTGCTCCCTCGCCTCGATGCGCGACAGCATGGTGTTGAACGCTTCGGCGAGGCTGCCGATTTCGTCATGGTTGCCCCGGGAGGCGCGCAGGGCATAGTTCTCCTCGCGGGTTACCTGACGGGACAGTTCTTCCAGTTGATGAATCGGCCGGGTGATCAGGCGCTTGATCTGCCGGGCGATGACCAGCCACAGCAGCACACTGAAAATCAGGATCCCCAGGCTGGCCGTGAGTGTGCCGGTATAGAACGCCACCGGCAGCTCGCTGCTGGCCACCAGCAACAGATGGCCCGGCGCGGTGCCGGGGCGGGGCAGGGTGATCAGTTGATTGCTGCGAAACTCGGTCAGTTGCCAGGCTTCGATGTGCCGGTAGCGTTCCGGCAGGTTGAGTTTGTCGCCGTGTTGCAACTGCGCCAGACGTTCGCCTTTGCCGTCATATAAAGCGGCTGCACGCAGCGGAGAATAGCTGTCGAGCTCCTTGAGCAGACGCTCGGCGCTTTGTGGCGATTGCAAGGCTTCGGCCACCAGGCTCGGGTTCGACACCAGCCGGCCGATGGTCTGCAACGCCTGGGGCGCCATGCTTTCCTGGGAAATGTAATAGGCGGCGCTGATAAAGGTCAGGTTGGCGACCAGCAACACGGTGGTCAACAGCACCAGCAGGGCGGCCAGCAGTTTCTGGCCGACCGGCAGGTTTTCAAGACGCTGGCGCAATGGCATCAGGTTTATCGCAGCAAAGGAACAAGTGGCCAGCGTAGCCGCTGCTCAGTCGACGGGCAATCCGAGACTGTGCAGATGGGCAGTCAGGCGCTGCTGCAACTGCTTGAGATGCGGCAGGTTCAACTGATGACGCTCTGCAACCTTGCAGGCATGCCCAAGCAAATAGCTGATCTCGGTGCGGCGCTGGCTGGCCACGTCCTGATACATGGACGAGAAATTCGCCGCCGTGGCCTGGATCACCCGCTCCACTTCCTGTTGCAGGTTGTCCGCCGCCGCCGGTTGCCCGCAGCGTTCGAGCAGCTCGGTCAGTTCGCCGCACAGCGTGGCGACTTCGCAGTGATGTTGCTGCAAGCCACCGTTGCGGCAGTCGTGCAGCACCGTCAGCGGATTGATTGCACAGTTGAGTGCCAGTTTGCGCCACAGACGAGTGAGGATATCGGCGCTCCATTCATGGGGGATTTTCGCCGCCTCGAGATCGTCCAGCCAGATCGGCGCTACCGGATGACCGGCGTCCCCCAGCCAGGTGTAACCGTGGCCGGCGAACACCACGCGCCAGTCGCCGTCGCGAAAGGCGCCTTCGGTGCTGGAGGCGCTGATGCAGCGGGCCTGCGGGACTCGCGCGGCGACCGCTTCCTGGCTGCCGAGGCCGTTCTGCAAGAGGATCAGCTCGGCGTCCGGTGCCAGGCGATGGGCAAGTCCGGCCACAGCCGCTTCGGCGTCGTAGGCCTTACACGCCACGAGCAGGCGGCGGATCGGTTCGGGGCTGTCCGGGGTTTCGCCGGGGATGGCGTAACTGCTGGCCACGCCTTGTTCGACGAGGGTCAGGCCGCCCGCCGTTGCATAGTCGTGCAAGCGGTCAATGTCGCGCAGGATCAACCGAACCGGCAGGCCGGCCCGGGCCAGGCGCGTGGCCCAGAGCGTGCCGAGACTTCCGGCGCCGAGGACATGCCAGGGGGTGGACATCAGTTTTTCACTCGGTAAGGTACAGGCATGCAAGGCTCGCCGTGTCGGTGGGAAAAGACCCGTTATAATGAGCCCGATTTTAACCGCAAGCCAAGCGCGCCGCGTCCCGTACGAGCGCGCCTTTTTATTGGAGAGATTACATGCCGTCGTTCGACGTGGTATCCGAACTGGACAAACACGAACTCACCAACGCGGTCGAGAACGCCGTGAAGGAACTCGATCGTCGTTATGACCTGAAAGGCAAGGGCAGCTTCGAATACAAGGAAAAGGATCTGACCGTCCACCTGACCGCTGAAGCCGATTTCCAGCTGGAAGCGATGATCGAGATCCTCAAGCTGGCCCTGGTCAAGCGCAAGATCGACGTGCAGTGCCTGGAAGTCAAAGACTCCTTCGCCTCGGGCAAGCTGATGAAGCAGGACGCTGTCCTCAAGGAAGGCATCGACAAAGAACTGGCGAAGAAGATCGTCGGCCACATCAAGGAAGCCAAGCTCAAGGTGCAGGCCGCCATTCAGGGCGAGCAGGTGCGTGTGACCGGCAAGAAGCGTGACGACCTGCAGGAAGCCATCGCGGCCCTGCGTGCCAAGGAATTTGGCATGCCACTGCAGTTCAACAACTTCCGCGACTAAGCTTTTCGGTCGGAACCTCTCGGCGTTTAATGCGTCCGAGGCCCAAGCAACGGCAGAAACGATTGAGCCCTGTTCGGTTCGGTCTTTCTGCCGCTGGTTTTTACAGCCCGGGAAGCCGGCAATCAGGAGATGAAAGATGGATTTGAATGCTGAGGTGGACAACCTGGTCAAGGCATCCCAGGCGTGGATTCCGATGATCATGGAATACGGCAGCCGTGTGCTGCTGGCGGTGATCACCCTGGCCATTGGCTGGTGGCTGATCAACAAGGTCACGCAAAAGCTCGGCGGCCTGCTGGCCCTGCGCAATGCCGACCTGGCGCTGCAAGGTTTCATCAGCAGCCTGGCCAACATCATTCTCAAGGTGCTGCTGATTGTCAGCGTGGCGTCGATGATCGGCGTCGAGACCACTTCGTTCGTTGCGGCGATCGGTGCGGCCGGCCTGGCCATCGGTCTGGCGCTGCAGGGCAGCCTGGCGAACTTCGCCGGCGGCGTACTGATTCTGTTGTTCCGTCCGTTCCGCATCGGTGACTGGATCGAAGCCCAGGGTGTGGCGGGTACCGTCGACAGCATCCAGATCTTTCACACCGTGCTGCGCACCGGTGACAACAAGACCATCATCGTGCCAAACGGCAATCTGTCGAACGGCATCATCACCAACACCAACCGTCAGCCGACCCGCAAGGTTGTGTTCGACGTGGGTGTGGATTACGAAGCCGATCTGCAAAAGGCCCGTCAGGTGCTGCTGGATCTGGCCAAGGATGATCGTGTTCTGCAGGATCCGGCACCCCAGGCCGTTATTTCGACACTGGGTGACAGTTCGATCACTGTTTCCCTGCGCGTCTGGGTTAAAACGGCGGATTACTGGGATGTGATGTTCATGTTTAACGAACAATCCCGTGATCGTTTAAAAACTGCCGGAATTGATATCCCGTTTCCGCAACGAGTGATTCGTGTGGTTCAGGAATCGGCAGTGTAATGATAGGTTGCTAATTAATTGCCTGACTTATCGGTCAGGCATCTATTACAAGTGACAGGCAATAAAAAAGGCCCATCCGAAGATGGGCCTTTTTGTTTTGTTACCGCAACTAACTCGGTGCGATTACAAAAGCGACAGCGGGTAGTCGACGATCAGACGGAACTCTTTGGTATCGCCTTCACCTTCGTCGGCGTTAGCGAAGTGCCAGGCTTGGCGAATACGGAAGGACAGGTCTTTGGCCGGGCCAGACTGAACTACGTATTTGGCTTCGAAGTTGGTTTCGTTGTGTTTGCCATCTTCGCCATACAGACCAGCGTAGGCGCTGCCTGCTGGAGTGTGGGTACCGTCGATGTCCCAGCCTTTAACGTAGCGGGTCATGAAGCTCAGACCTGGAACGCCGTACTCGGCCATTTTGATGTCGTAACGGATCTGGGCAGACTTCTCGCCCGGGGCGTTGAAGTCAGAGTACTGGATGGAGTTGGCGAGGAAGATCGAGTCGCCGCCACGGTTGTTCTTGCCCACGCCGATGTAGTCGAACGGAGTGTCGCCGTTGACCTTCTGGAAGGCCAGGGTGATGGTGTGCGCTTTCAGGAACGAGAGAGCGGTGGCCAGGGAGAACGCGGTGTTGCTGATGTCACCGGCTTTCGCGCTACCGGTGTCGGTGGTGCGATAGATGTTGAAGTCGGTGTTCAGCGAAGTGTCACCACCAAATGGAGTGGTCAGGTTCACGTTGGCGTAGTACTGGTTCCAGATGTCTTCCAGTTTGGCGCCGTAGAGCGATGCGCTCAGGTTTTCGGTGATGCCGTACTTGCCACCGAAGTAGTCGATGGTGTTGGCTTCAACACCAGCGTAGGTCGCGTACAGACCACCTTCACGGGCGTTGCGGTCCTGGCTGGTTGCCGAGTAGAAGTGACCGGCTTCGAGGTCAAGGTCTTTGATCTCGCTGCTCTGCAGTTGGAAACCGCTGGCAGTTTGCGGAAGGATACGGGAGCCGCCGACAGCGAACACCGGAGCGGTGCTAGGCTGCATGTCACCGATTTTCAGCTCGGTTTTCGATACGCGGAACTTGATGGCAGCGCCGGCTTTGCCTTGGCTGTCGTCAGGGTCGCGGGAACCGTTTGCATTGAACTCGTTGCTGCGGCTCATGTTGCCGGAGCCGCTGGTGCCGGCACCGCCGTCCAGTTTGATGGCCAGGTAGCCGAACGCATCAACGCCGACGCCAACAGTACCTTGGGTGTAACCGGAGCTGAAGTTGCCCCAGATACCCTGGGTCCAGTCTTTTACGTCACGGGCACCGTCTTTGTTGTCACGGTTGAAGTAATAGTTGCGAATCAGCAAATCAGCTTTCGCGCCTTCAACGAAGCCTTTGGCTTCTGCCTGGTCACTTACGAACGGTGCGGCCGTAGCCATCTGAGTACTGGCGGCTGCTGCAACTGCCAGTGCGATCATGCTCCACTTCATCACGCGCATCGTGATTTGCTCCTTTGGTTTTAGAAGAGTACTGCCGTCCCACCTGTTTTATTATCTGGGCGGCTCTTTCTTTTTGTGTCGGCGCAAACTTATATCACGCCGACCATGTTGGCGATACTTGCGCATTCAACCTTTCAGCTTCTTTACGAGCGTGTCGCAATCGGCTTGGTAGATGTCGCAAATTTACAGTCCAAATGCAATGGGACTGACAACTTCAGCGCTGTTTTACAGGGCTTGAGCATCGGTAAAAAAGAGTCCCTTGGCAAAACGCTTGAATCTCCATCGGGCAACCCTGCCACTGTTTTTATTGGGCTCAAGGCATCCACTTCTTGTGATGCGCTTATAGTCCATATGGGTATGAATGCAACAAGCGTGCACAAACCGCTGAATTGTTCCGGTTTTTTTCAGAGCGCTCGTCTGACGCTGTAAAAACCTCATAAAACCGGGGGCTTCGAGGGCCTGTCAGTCAGGCTTGACGCCATCCTTCGCATGGTGTTGCTCCGTGAGTTTTGCTACGCGACAACCAAAAACGTTACCGGTTCACCCCGTCAGTGAGTATTCGGCGGATGCCCGACGCACTGAGCGTAGACGCACTGTGCGGTTTTGGTGCAAAAAATTTCAATGGCTGTACTGAATTCATACAGTTGGGTCGCTGGATGAACGTAGAGGCTCAGGTGTCAGGCGGTCATATTGCTCGGTTCGTTCGCGCTCCCGGTTCCGTTCTGGTGCGCATGAGTCATAAATGTCACATCCCGGGGCGTGGAGGAATTCTTGCCGCAACCCTGTTCGCCGTGAAGGTCGCTCCAATCGCAGGTATGCTGCCGTCCAGTCGCTTGGTGCACTGCTTTCAAAGCAGGGCGCTAAGCTGTAAACAGGTCATTTCGCCGGGAGTGCGCGCAGTGTTTGCTTTAGATTCACGACTTCAACAGGACACGCTGACCATCGGCGATTTCCCGCTGTGCCGACTGCTGTTGTCCAATGACGCCAACTACCCGTGGTTCATCCTGGTGCCACGCCGCGACGATATCAGCGAGTTGTTTCAGTTGGATGTCGCCGACCAGCAGCGCCTGTGGCAGGAAACCACCGCATTGGCCGAGGTGCTAAAGGATTCCTTCGACGCCGACAAGATGAATGTGGCGACCCTGGGTAACGTGGTCAGCCAGTTGCATATGCATGTGATCGTGCGTAAGCGGGACGACGCCGCCTGGCCGGCGCCGGTCTGGGGCAAGCACCCCGCCAAGCCTTACAGCGCCGAGCAAGTGGCCGCGATCCGCGAGCGCCTGCGCCTGGTGCTGGACGAAGATTTCACCTTTCTGGAGGGCTGAGTCATGAGCCTCGAACAACGTGTTACCGAGCTGGAAAGTCGTCTGGCATTTCAGGACGACACCATTCAGGCATTGAACGATGTGCTGGTGGAGCAGCAGCGAGTGGTCGAGCGTCTGCAATTGCAGATGGCAGCCGTACTCAAGCGCCAGGAAGAGATGGTGGGGCAGTTCGGTTCTTTTGAAGAAGACGCACCGCCGCCACACTATTGAGAAGTGCGCGGGCATGCTCCCGTTAAAACGCATTCATTAAAAAACCGCGAACAGCCAGGCTTTTCGCGGTTTTTTATTGCGGGACGTGGATCAGCGGCGCGGCAGGGCGGCGATCACGTCTTCGGCCTGCAGGCCCTTGTCACGGTTCATCACCGAGAACTCCACACGCTGGCCTTCGACCAGAACGCGGTGGCCTTCGCCACGGATGGCGCGAAAGTGCACGAAAATATCATCGCCGGAATCCCGGGAGATAAAGCCGAAGCCCTTGGAGGTGTTGAACCACTTGACGGTGCCGGTATCGCGGTTGCTCATGTCGTAGCTTTGCGTAGCGGCGGCCGGTGAAGATTTATAGAAGCTGACCGCCAGGTGCAGAACCACGGCGACCAGTGCGATCACCAGGCTGAACAGCACGGCTGGCTGGCCGGCGATGACAGGCATCGGCGCGATCAGGGTCAGGGTTTGCAGGACGACAGTCAGGACCAGCAGGGCGCTGACCAGATTTTGCAGATGCTGGCGCGGACCTTTGTTCCAGTAAGGGATGACTGGCGCAAGGATCAGGTTCAGCAGGCCGAAAAAGGCCAGGTAAAGTGCATCGGGTTGTTGCAGGTAAGGTACCGCTTCGGACTTCAGGCTGGGTATGAAGGACAGCAGCAAGGCTGCTGCGCCCATTAGCAGGTGGACGATTTTCAACATTTTTATTGACTCACGTTATGACGGCTCACAAGGAAGAGCTGAAGGCGCACGGTTCGCTTCGGAACAATAAGAGGCGTTGGACACGTGCACGACATCAGCCTATGCGCAGGCCCGGAAAACGGGGCGTAGCGACACACTGCCTATTTAACAGCAAAGCCTGCAGCTACTCAAATTACCCCGGCCAGTGGCAGGTACCGGACGATTTGTCGCGTCTATCGGGTTCATACGGGGGCTGCGGGGCAGGGGTGGCCTTGCTACAGTGAACCGACACCTGCTGGATGAATTCAATCGCCGTTAGGGGGTAAGCATGGCAATCGATATCGGTATCAGTGAAGAAGACCGCAAATCCATCGTCGAAGGGCTCTCGCGCCTGCTGTCGGACACCTACGTGTTGTATCTGAAGACCCACAACTTCCACTGGAACGTCACCGGACCGATGTTCCGGACCCTGCATTTGATGTTCGAGGAGCAATACAACGAACTGGCCCTGGCAGTGGACTTGATCGCCGAACGCATCCGGGCGCTGGGGTTTCCGGCGCCGGGCGCGTACGCGACCTACGCGCGCCTGTCTTCCATTAAAGAGGAGGAGGGCGTGCCGAGTGCCGAGGACATGATCAAGCAATTGGTCGAGGGTCAGGAAGCGGTCACCCGCACGGCGCGGGGGATTTTCCCTCTGCTGGACAAGGTCAGTGACGAACCGACCGCCGACCTGCTGACCCAGCGCATGCAGGTTCATGAGAAAACCGCGTGGATGTTGCGCGCGCTGCTCGAGGCTTGATGACGGAAAGCGCACGGATCCTTCGCTCGTGCGCTTTTCTCTTTTTTTCCGGAAAAATCATTCGCGACGGTAGGAAACAAGGAATACGCCCCACCGCTCCACGATCCTCCGTATCGCGTTGGCTTATCCTACGTGGATGGTCAAAAAGTCATCTGGATCTGCCTTTGCACCTGCGCTTTTAATGAGGTCACAGGAAATCGCCTTGATCACAGGCGCAGGAATGACAAAGGAGTGTCAGCGATATGGAAGGTGGAGACAGGCGAGGCGGCATTGCCGTCGGTTTGCAGCAGGACAAGTTCGGGGAGCCGTTTCTCGGCGGGTTCGACATGGCGTTGATCCGGCCGCTGTCCCGATCGGTACGCTTGAACGGTTTCGCGACCTGCATGCGGCTGGAGCAGGTTTACTGGAACATTCTGGGCCGGATGGCCGAGGACAATTGCTGTTCGGTCGGCACGCTGTTGTCCCGTGTCGATCGTGAAGTGCACCTGCGCCATGGCGGGGTGAAAAACTTTAGCGGTCTGGTGCGGGTGGTATGTGTGGTGCATGGCCTGCGGGATTCTCCGGGTATGCACGACGCGGGTTGTCACTGACGAGACGGCCTGTGCAGTCTTCCGGCTGCACAGGCCGCATTTAATGGATATAATCCCGCCCTTTCGCCGCACAGCCCTGCGCGTGCTGGCAATCTGATTGCCGAGACAACCCCATGCCGATGTACGATTACCAATGTGCTTCCTGTGGTCATCAGTTGGAAGCCATTCAAAAGATCAGCGACGCACCACTGGTCGATTGCCCTGCCTGCCAGGCGCCGGAACTCAAGAAGCAACTGTCGATGCCGGGCTTTCGCCTCAGCGGCAGCGGCTGGTACGAAACCGATTTCAAGACCGGCGCGAAGAAGAATCTGGCCGGTGGCGACAAATCTGACTAGGGTTCAAACCCAGGTCGAACGACACGCGCGAGTTTCCACAGGTTGCACAGTGCTTGAGTGCAGCGGGATCTCCACCGAATTTCGAATTACGAGAAGCGAACCACTACCATGATGCGCAGCCATTATTGCGGCCAACTGAACGAAAGCCTGGAAGGCCAGGAAATTACCCTTTGCGGATGGGTTCACCGTCGTCGCGACCACGGCGGGGTGATTTTCCTCGATATCCGTGATCGTGACGGTCTGGCCCAGGTAGTGTTCGATCCGGATCGCGCCGAGAGCTTCGCCGCCGCCGATCGCGTGCGCAGCGAATACGTCGTGAAGATCACCGGCAAGGTGCGTCTGCGTCCGGCCGGTGCCACCAACGCCAATATGGCGTCGGGCATGATCGAAGTGCTGGGCTACGAACTGGAAGTGCTGAACGAGTCGGAAACCCCGCCGTTCCCGCTGAACGAGTTCTCCGACGTCGGCGAAGAAACCCGCCTGCGTTATCGCTTCCTGGACCTGCGTCGTCCGGAGATGGCCGAGAAGCTGCGTCTGCGCTCGCGTATGACCACCAGTATCCGTCGCTATCTGGACGAGAACGGCTTCCTCGACGTCGAAACGCCGATCCTGACCCGTGCCACTCCGGAAGGCGCGCGCGACTACCTCGTACCGAGCCGTACCCACGCCGGCTCGTTCTTCGCGCTGCCGCAATCGCCACAGCTGTTCAAGCAACTGCTGATGGTCGCCGGCTTCGACCGTTACTACCAGATCGCCAAGTGCTTCCGCGACGAGGACCTGCGTGCCGACCGTCAGCCTGAGTTCACTCAGATCGACATCGAGACCAGCTTCCTCGACGAAAAAGACATCATGGGCCTGACCGAAGGCATGATCCGCAACCTGTTCAAGGAAGTGCTGGATCTGGAATTCGGCGAATTCCCGCACATGACGTTCGAAGAAGCCATGCGCCGTTACGGTTCCGACAAACCAGACCTGCGTAACCCGCTGGAACTGGTAGACGTGGCCGACCAACTGAAAGAAGTGGATTTCAAGGTCTTCAGCGGCCCTGCCAACGACCCGAAATGCCGTATCGCCGCGCTGCGCGTTCCAGGCGGGGCGAGCATGCCGCGCAAGCAGATCGACGACTACACCAAGTTCGTCGGCATCTACGGTGCCAAGGGTCTGGCGTACATCAAGGTCAACGAGCGTGCTGCCGGTGTTGAAGGTCTGCAATCGCCGATCGTGAAAAACATCCCGGAAGCCAACCTGAACGTGATCCTCGACCGCGTTGGCGCAGTCGACGGCGACATCGTGTTCTTCGGCGCCGACAAGGCCAAGATCGTCAGCGAAGCCCTGGGCGCGCTGCGTATCAAGCTCGGTCACGACCTGAAGCTGCTGACCTGCGAATGGGCTCCGATGTGGGTTGTCGACTTCCCGATGTTCGAAGAGAACGACGACGGCAGCTTCTCCGCGCTGCACCACCCGTTTACCGCACCGAAGTGCTCGCCGGAAGAGCTGGAAGCCAACCCGGCCGGCGCTCTGTCCCGTGCCTACGACATGGTGCTGAACGGCACCGAACTGGGTGGCGGTTCGATCCGTATCCACCGTAAAGAGATGCAACAGGCGGTGTTCCGTCTGCTGGGCATCAACGAAGCGGAACAGGAAGAGAAGTTCGGCTTCCTGCTCGACGCCCTGAAATACGGCGCACCGCCACACGGTGGTCTGGCCTTCGGTCTGGACCGTCTGGTGATGCTGATGACTGGCGCCCAGTCGATCCGTGAAGTGATCGCCTTCCCGAAAACCCAGAGTGCTGCCGACGTGATGACGCAGGCGCCGGGTGTCGTGGACGCGAAGGCATTGCGCGAACTGCACATTCGTTTGCGCGAAACGCCGAAGGCTGAGTAAGACGGGCCTGAAGGCGCATCTTCGGATGCGCCTTTTTTCTTTCTGCAGTGATTGAAAACAAGATTTTTTTGCTGGCCGATGCACCTGCATGGCGGGCATTGTTCAAGAGAATTCGGAGCGAGTTATGGCAGGTCATTCCAAGTGGGCGAACATCAAGCACCGCAAAGAACGCCAGGATGCCAAGAGAGGCAAGATCTTCACCAAGTGGATCCGCGAACTGACCGTTGCGGCCCGTCAGGGCGGCGGTGATCCGGGCTCCAACCCGCGTCTGCGCCTGGCGCTGGACAAGGCGCTGGGCGCCAACATGAGTCGCGACATCATCGACCGTGCCGTGGCCCGTGGCGCCGGTGCGACCGAAGCCGACAACGTTGAAGAACTGACCTATGAAGGTTACGGCCCAGGCGGCGTGGCGGTGATGGTCGAGTGCATGACCGATAACCGCAACCGCACCGCAGCAGCTGTTCGCCACGCGTTCAGCAAGTGTGGCGGCAACCTCGGTACCGACGGTTCGGTAGCCTACCTGTTCGAACGCAAGGGCCAGATCAGCTTTGCCCCGGGCGTGGACGAAGACGCGCTGACGGAAGCGGCGCTGGAAGCCGATGCCGACGACGTGGTCAGTCACGAAGATGGCTCGATCGACGTGTTCACCTCGTTCACCAGCTTCTACGCGGTACGCAATGCCCTGGAAGCCGCAGGTTTCAAGGGTGATGACGCGGAAATCGTCATGCAGCCGACCACCAGCGCCGAACTGGATCTGGAGGGTGCCGAGAAGGTGCTCAAGCTGATCGACATGCTGGAAGACCTGGACGACGTGCAGAACGTCTACTCCAACGCGGACATTCCGGAAGACGTGGCCGCTCAGCTCGGTTAAGAGCGACTAGGCTCAATGTGGGAGCTGGCTTGCCAGCGATGGCGTCGGCACATCAGCTAATGATGGTGCCTGACACACCGTCATCGCTGGCAAGCCAGCTCCCACATTTGTTTTTTGTGTTTTTTCGAACCAGCAGGCTTATGACTTTAATTCTTGGTATCGACCCCGGTTCGCGCATTACCGGTTACGGCATTGTTCGCGATACCGGACGCGGCGGTTGCATCTACGTCGCCTCGGGTTGTATCCGCACCGGTGCCGGCGAGCTGCATGAGCGGTTGCAGATTGTCTACCGCGGCGTGCGGGAAATCATCCAGACCTACGGCCCGGTCACCATGGGCATCGAAAAGGTGTTCATGGCGAAAAACGCTGATTCGGCGCTCAAGCTCGGGCAGGCCCGTGGGGCCGCTATCGTTGCCGGCGCCGAAGAAAGCCTGGAGATCGCCGAGTACACGGCCACTCAGGTCAAGCAGGCTGTGGTGGGAACCGGTGCTGCCAATAAAGAGCAGGTGCAGATGATGGTCATGCACATGCTCAAGCTGACCAGCAAACCGCAAATCGACGCATCGGATGCCCTGGCGATTGCCATTTGTCACGCCCACACCCGCTCCAGTCTGTTACCGCACGGCTTGGGAACGGCACGCAGTCGTGGCGGGCGCCTGCGTCTCTGATAGCATCAGCAGTCATTTTTACGGAATGTGGATTTCGTGCCTGGGTTGTCGGCCGTGAATCCATGCTCTGTCGGTCGCCAGCCCACGGCTGGCCAACGCTCAAGGATCTGAAACGTGATTGGACGCTTGCGCGGTACTCTGGCTGAGAAACAGCCGCCGCACCTGATTCTGGATGTAAACGGCCTCGGGTATGAGCTGGAAGTGCCCATGACCACCCTTTATCGTCTGCCGTCGGTCGGTGAACCGCTGACCTTGCACACCCATTTGGTCGTACGCGAAGACGCACAGTTACTCTATGGTTTTGCCGGCAAGCGTGAGCGAGACTTTTTTCGCGAGTTGATCCGTCTCAACGGTGTAGGGCCGAAACTGGCCCTGGCCTTGATGTCGAGTCTGGAAGTCGACGAACTGATCCGCTGCGTACAGTCCCAGGACACCTCGGCGCTGACTAAGGTGCCGGGCGTGGGCAAGAAAACCGCCGAGCGTCTGCTGGTCGAGCTCAAGGATCGCTTCAAGGCCTGGGAAACGTCGCCGGCCATGTTCGCGCTGGTGCCGAACCAGCCGGACGGCCCGGCGCCAGTCAATACGGCCGAGAACGATGCGGTCAGCGCGCTGATTTCCCTGGGCTACAAGCCACAGGAAGCGAGCAAGGCGATTTCCGCGATCAAAGAGAAAGGCCTGAGCAGCGAAGACATGATTCGACGCGCCCTGAAGGGAATGATTTAAGTGATTGAAGCTGATCGTCTGATCGCCGCCACGCACAGTCCGCGTGAGCGCGAAGAAGTCCAGGATCGGGCGATACGTCCCGTCAGCCTGGCCGAGTACATCGGCCAGCCGACCGTTCGCGAGCAGATGGAACTGTTTATCCAGGCCGCCCGTGGCCGTAGCGAATCCCTCGACCACACCCTGATCTTCGGTCCGCCGGGGCTGGGTAAAACTACCTTGGCGAACATCATTGCTCAGGAAATGGGTGTGTCGATCAAGAGCACTTCCGGCCCGGTGCTGGAACGTCCGGGTGATCTGGCGGCGCTGTTGACCAATCTTGAGCCGCACGACGTGCTGTTCATCGATGAAATCCATCGTCTGTCGCCGATCGTCGAAGAAGTGCTGTACCCGGCCATGGAAGATTTCCAGCTCGACATCATGATCGGTGAAGGTCCGGCGGCGCGTTCGATCAAACTTGATCTGCCACCGTTCACCCTGGTTGGCGCGACGACGCGGGCGGGCATGCTGACCAACCCGTTGCGCGACCGTTTCGGCATCGTCCAGCGTCTCGAGTTCTACAGCACCGCTGACCTGGCGACGATTGTCAGCCGTTCGGCGAATATCCTCGGCTTGCCGCTGGATCCGGAAGGGTCTTTCGAGATTGCCCGTCGTGCACGTGGCACGCCGCGGATCGCCAACCGACTGCTGCGTCGGGTGCGGGATTTCGCCGAAGTCCGGGCCAAGGGCCACATCACCAAATCCGTCGCAGATCTGGCGTTGAACCTGCTGGATGTCGACGAGCATGGTTTCGATCATCAGGACCGGCGTCTGCTGTTGACCATGATCGAGAAGTTTGACGGCGGCCCGGTAGGCATTGACAGTCTGGCGGCGGCGATCAGCGAAGAGCGCCACACCATTGAAGACGTGCTCGAGCCGTACCTGATTCAGCAGGGCTACATCATGCGTACGCCGCGGGGCAGGGTGGTTACCCGTCACGCGTACCTGCATTTTGGTTTAAACATTCCGACACGAATGGGCGAGATGCCCGTGGTAGACGAGTTTCTCGATGCCGTGGACGATTGATACACATTTATTGTCGATTTATTCAGCGTTTGTACTGTCACAGGACGGTACTTTTGCGGTAAAGCCTTCCAACAATGAAAAACAGTTGCCTGGCCGGATTGGCAACCCGAGGAGTAAGCACTAGAGTATGCGCGCGCAAAACGGGCTTGAGCCGTTCGCACATCGTTGTCGCGTTTATTACGAGGACACCGATGCGGGCGGCATCGTGTATTACGTTAATTACCTCAAGTTTATGGAACGGGCTCGAACCGAGCGGCTCCGGGAGCTGGGCTTTGCCCAGTCGGCGCTGGCAGGGGAGGACCTGTTGTTCGTCGTGCATTCCAGCGAAGCGCGTTATCACGCGCCGGCGCGACTGGATGACGAGCTTCTGGTAAGCGCTGATGTAATCGAATTGAACCGTGCCAGCCTGCGCTTTCGACAGCAGGTCAGGCGGGCAACGGATAATGTGCTGCTCTGCGAAGGGCAGTTTCTGGTGGCCTGTGTGCGCACTAACAGTTTGAAACCCCGGGCCCTTCCCGAAGACCTGCGTGCGGCCTTTGCCGACGCGGTCGGCACGGGTACACACTCAAAGCAGGAGATAAAGCGTGGAAGCTAACGTCGTCGACCATTCCTCCATGTGGAGCCTGGTCAGCAATGCCAGCATCGTGGTGCAGTTGGTAATGTTGACTCTGGTGGCCGCATCGGTGACCTCATGGATCATGATCTTTCAGCGCAGCAATCTGATACGCGCCGGTCGACGTGCCCTCGAGAGCTTCGAGGAGCGATTCTGGTCGGGTATCGACCTGTCCAAACTCTACCGTCAGGCTGGCAGCAATCCGGATCCGGATTCCGGCGTCGAGCAGATCTTCCGTGCCGGCTTCAAGGAGTTCTCCCGTCTGCGTCAGCAGCCAGGCGTCGATCCTGAAGCGGTGATGGAAGGCGTGGCCCGTGCCATGCGCGTCGCCATCTCCCGTGAGGAAGAGAAACTCGAGCAGAGCCTGCCGTTCCTCGCCACCGTAGGTTCCGTCAGCCCGTACATCGGTCTGTTCGGTACCGTCTGGGGGATCATGAACTCCTTCCGTGGTCTGGCCAGCGCCCAGCAGGCCACTCTGGCCACCGTCGCACCCGGCATCGCCGAAGCCCTGATCGCCACCGCGATCGGTCTGTTCGCCGCGATCCCGGCCGTTATTGCTTACAACCGTTTCTCTGCCCGCAGCGAAACCTTGCTGAGCCGCTACTACACCTTCGCCGATGAGTTCCAGGCGATCCTGCACCGCAAAGTGCACACCAGCGAAGAATAAGCAGGTATTTCCCGATGGCTTTAATCACTCGAGCCCGACACAAGCGCAAGCCGGTCGCCGAGATGAACGTAGTGCCTTACATCGACGTGATGCTGGTGCTGCTGGTCATCTTCATGGTGACTGCGCCGATGCTCAATCAGGGCGTGAAAGTGGATCTGCCCAAGGTTTCCAGCGAAGCCTTGCCGCAGGACAACAACACCCAGGTGCTGACCATTTCGATCAAGTCGGACAAGACCTACTACTGGAACCTTGGCAGCGAAGTCGACACCGAGAAGCAGCAGGACCGGGCCATGACCCTGCCACAGATGACCGACGCGGTGACCAAGATCATTCGCGCCGGCACTGAAGGCGGCAAGCGTACCCAGGTCTTCATCCGTGGCGACAAGTCCGTCGATTATGGCTCCGTCATGGGCGCCATGGGCGGGTTGCAGAAAGCCGGGGTCGGTAACGTTGGCTTGATCACCGAGGCGCCCTGATGCAGCAACAGCGAGAGCCGTCCGCCTCGGAAAGCTACTTCTGGCCCAGTGTCTGGGCGATTGGCTTGCACGTGCTGGTGTTCGGCATGCTGTTCGTCAGTTTCGCCCTGACTCCGGAGTTGCCGCCGGCCAAGCCGATTGTCCAGGCGACCCTGTACCAGCTGAAATCGAAAAGTCAGGCAACCACCCAGACCAATCAGAAGATTGCGGGTGAGGCGAAGAAATCCGCCGCGCGCCAGACCGAAGTCGAGCAGATGGAGCAGAAAAAGGTCGAGCAGGAAGCGGTGAAGGCTGCGGAACAAAAGAAAGAAGAAGCGGCTCAAAAGGCCGAGGAAGCCAAGAAGGCCGATGAGGCGAAGAAAGCGGACGAGGCGAAGAAGGCTGATGAAGCCAAGAAAGCCGACGACGCGAAGAAAGCCGCCGAAGCCAAGAAGGCAGAAGAGAAACAATTGGCTGATATAGCCAAGAAGAAAGCCGAAGAAGAAGCCAAGAAGGCTGCTGAAGAAGAGGCCAAGAAAGCGGCCGCTGAAGAAGCCAAGAAGAAGATCGTCGAAGACGCGAAGAAGAAAGCCGCCGAAGACGCCAAGAAGAAAGCTGAAGCTGAAGAGGCGAAGAAGAAAGTCGCCGAAGACGCGAAGAAGAAAGCTGCTGCCGATGCTGCGAAGAAGAAAGCGCAGGACGCGGCACGTAAATCCGCCGAAGACAAAAAGGCTCAGGCCCTGGCAGATTTGCTTTCCGACACGCCGCAGCGCCAGCAGGCCTTGGCCGATGAGCAGGGCGATGAAGTCGCGGGCAGTTTCGATGACCTGATTCGTGCGCGGGCAGCGGAAGGCTGGGCACGTCCACCTTCGGCACGCAAAGGCATGACGGTTGTGCTGCAGATCGGCATGTTGCCGGACGGTACGGTGACTTCGGTCAGCGTGGCCAAGTCCAGTGGTGACGGTCCGTTCGATGCGTCGGCAGTGGCAGCGGTCAAGAATATTGGACGTTTGACGGAAATGCAGGGAATGAAGCCGAGCGATTTCGCTCCGTATCGTTCATTCAAGATGACATTCACACCTGAGGATCTAGCCTTGTGAGAAACCTTCTTCGAGGAATGCTGGTCGTGATCTGCTGCATGGCAGGGATCGTGATGGCGGATGAAAAGAACATTCTGGTCACCAGCGGCAGCGATCGGGCAACGCCGATCGCCGTCGTGCCGTTCGGTTTCCAGGGCGGTGCTGTCCTGCCGGATGACATGGCTGAAATCATTGGTAACGATTTGCGCAACTCGGGCTACTACTCGCCGATTCCAAAGCAAAACATGATCAGCCAGCCAAGTCAGCCGAGCGAAATCATCTTCCGTGACTGGAAGGCGGTGGGCGCGCAATACATGATGGTCGGCAGCATCGTGCCGGCCGGCGGCCGTCTGCAGGTGCAGTGGGCTCTGTTCAACGTCGCCACCGAACAGAAAGTGGCTGACGGCAGTGTGTCCGGTACCACCGAACAGCTGCGTGACATGGCGCACTACATCTCCGATCAGTCGTTCGAAAAACTGACCGGCATCAAAGGTGCATTCTCGACTCGCCTGCTGTACGTCACGGCCGAGCGTTTCTCCGAGAAGAACACCCGTTACACCCTGCAGCGTTCGGATTATGACGGCGCCCGCGCCGTGACCCTGCTGCAATCGCGCGAGCCGATCCTGTCGCCGCGTTTTGCACCGGACGGCAAGCGTATCGCCTACGTGTCGTTCGAACAGAAGCGTCCGCGCATCTTCATGCAGAACATCGACACCGGTCGCCGCGAGCAGATCACCAACTTCGAAGGCCTGAACGGCGCGCCTGCCTGGTCGCCGGACGGCAATCGCCTGGCGTTCGTACTGTCGAAAGACGGTAACCCTGACATCTACGTGATGAACCTCGGTTCGCGTCAGATCACTCGCGTGACTGCAGGTCCTGGCATCAACACCGAACCGTACTGGGGCAAGGATGGCTCGACCATCTACTTCACCTCCGACCGTGGCGGCAAACCGCAGATCTACAAGACCAGCGCTGGTGGCGGCGGTGCCGAGCGTGTGACGTTCGTGGGCAACTACAACGCCAACCCGAAGCTTTCGGCGGATGAAAAGACCCTGGTGATGATCCATCGTCAGGACGGTTTCACCAATTTCAAAGTGGCGGCTCAGGATTTGCAGCGCGGAAGTGTAAAAATCCTCACTGATAGCACTCTGGACGAGTCGCCTACTGTTGCGCCCAACGGCACCATGGTAATCTACGCCACCCGCCAGCAGGGCCGGGGAGTCTTGATGCTCGTGTCCATTAATGGACGCGTGAGGCTCCCGCTTCCTACCGCTCAAGGCGAAGTCAGAGAACCGTCCTGGTCCCCTTACCTGAACTGACGCGGCGCTTTACGTTTTACTTAACACACTGGGGTTCATTAGGAGTTTCACGATGGAAATGCTGAAGTTTGGTAAATTTGCTGCGCTGGCTCTGGCCATGGCTGTAGCTGTAGGTTGCTCGTCCAAAGGCGGCGACAACGCCGGTGAAGGCGCTGTTGATCCAAACGCTGGTTACGGCGCAAACACTGGTGCAGTTGACGGTTCCCTGAGCGAAGAAGCTGCTCTGCGCGCAATCACCACCTTCTACTTCGAATACGACAGCTCGGACCTGAAGCCAGAAGCCATGCGCGCTCTGGACGTTCACGCCAAAGACCTGAAAGCAAACGGCGCTCGCGTTGTTCTGGAAGGCAACACCGACGAACGTGGTACTCGTGAGTACAACATGGCACTGGGCGAGCGTCGTGCGAAAGCCGTTCAGCGCTACCTGGTACTGCAAGGTGTTTCCCCAGCTCAGCTGGAACTGGTTTCCTACGGCGAAGAGCGTCCAGTTGCTACCGGCAACGACGAGCAGTCCTGGGCTCAAAACCGTCGCGTCGAACTGCGTAAGTAATTCGATATGCGAACGTGCCGTCGTGCTGTAACTGTTCTGGCTCTCAGCCTCGCGCCGCTTGCGGCGTGGGCTGCGGTTCCTGTGGTCGATGACAACTCCGGTTATAACAATAGCGGGAGCAGTTATCCGCCTGCAGGTTACGGTACGAACGGCGCCTATGCCGGGGGAGCGGCTTCGGCCCCTGCCTCGGCACAAGGCATGCTGTTCAACCAACTGCAACAAATGCAGGATCAACTGTCGCGCCAGCAAGGCGTGATCGAAGAACTGCAGAACCAAGTTTCGCGCATGAAGCAGGAATCCCTGGAGCGATACCAGGATCTTGATCGGCGCATAGGATCCGGCGTTGCACCTGCCGCGACTCCCGAGAATTCTTCTGCCGGTGGCGATGCAAGTGCTGCTGCCGGTGCCGCCGCTGGAGCCGGGGCTGCTGCGGCCGCCCAGGCACCTGCCGCAGGTGGCGAACCGGCTGATCCGGCCAAGGAAAAGCTGTATTACGATGCAGCTTTCGACCTGATCAAGGCCAAGGATTTCGACAAGGCCAGCCAAGCGTTTGCCGCTTTCCTGCGTAAATACCCGAACAGCCAATACGCGGGCAACGCCCAGTACTGGCTGGGTGAAGTGAACCTGGCCAAAGGCGATCTGCAAGGTGCAGGTCAGGCTTTCGCCAAGGTTTCACAGCTGTATCCCAAGCACGCCAAAGTGCCGGATTCGCTGTACAAGCTGGCTGATGTAGAGCGTCGCCTCGGTCATACCGACAAGGTCAAAGGCATTCTGCAGCAGGTGGTGGCCCAATATCCGGGCACGTCCGCCGCTCAGTTGGCCCAGCGCGATCTGCAACGCATGTAACAGCTTTGACCCGTTTGGAAGAAACCCGCGCTTGTCGCGGGTTTTTTCGTTAGAATTCACGCCCTTTTATGAAACACGCTTCTGGTGATCTACGCGTTGGCGGGGTTGCCTGAAGTGCCTGACGGAGGCGGACAGCCTGTTTAGCTGTTACGCCCGTGGCGACTATGCAAGACACATTGAGAATTACCGAAGTTTTCTACTCGTTGCAGGGGGAAACGCGGACTGCCGGGCTGCCCACTGTTTTTGTGCGCCTGACCGGTTGCCCATTGCGTTGCCAATACTGCGACAGCGCCTACGCGTTCAGCGGTGGCACGATCCGTACCCTCGACGACATCCTCGAGCAAGTGGCCGGCTTTCGCCCGCGCTACGTCTGTGTCACGGGCGGTGAGCCGCTGGCACAGCCCAATGCCATCCCTTTGCTCAAACGGTTGTGCGATGCCGGCTACGAAGTCTCGCTGGAAACCAGCGGCGCCCTCGACATCTCGGCGGTCGATCCACGGGTCAGTAGGGTGGTCGACCTGAAGACGCCTGACTCCAAAGAAGCCCATCGCAACCGTTACGAGAACATCGATCTGCTGACGCCCAACGATCAGGTGAAGTTTGTCATCTGCTCGCGGGAGGACTATGACTGGGCGGTATCGAAGCTGATCCAGTACGGTCTTGAGCGACGTGCAGGTGAAGTGCTGTTTTCCCCAAGTCACCACGACCTGAACGCTCGGGATCTGGCGGACTGGGTGGTGGCGGATAACCTGCCAGTGCGCCTGCAACTGCAGCTGCATAAATATCTATGGAATGATGAGCCGGGGCGCTGAGATGACTGAACAACTGAACACTAGCCAAAAACGTGCGGTAATCCTGCTGTCGGGTGGTCTGGACTCGGCTACGGTGGTGGCCATGGCCCGCGCTGAAGGCTACGCCTGCTACACCATGAGTTTCGATTACGGTCAGCGTTCCCACGCCGAACTGCATGCCGCTGCGCGCGTTGCCCGCGATCTGGGTGTGGTCGAGCACAAGGTGATCGGCCTGAACCTGAACGGCATGGGCGGCTCGGCCCTGACCGACACCAGCATCGACATCCCGGAAGAGCTGGGCGAAGGCATCCCGGTGACTTACGTGCCGGCACGCAACACGGTATTCCTGTCGCTGGCTCTCGGCTGGGCTGAAGTGCTCGGCGCCCGTGACATCTTTATCGGCGTCAACGCAGTGGATTACTCCGGTTACCCGGATTGCCGTCCCGAGTTCATCGAGTCGTTCGAGCGCATGGCCAATCTGGCGACCAAGGCTGGCGTCGAAGGTAATGGTTTCCGCATCCAGGCACCGCTGCAGAACTTGAGCAAGGCGCAGATCGTCCAGGCGGGCGTGAAGCTTGGCGTTGATTACGGGCTGACCGTTTCCTGCTATCAGGCTGACGATGACGGCCGTGCTTGCGGTAAATGCGACAGCTGCCGACTGCGTGCAGAAGGCTTCGCGGCGGCCGGAATCAGCGACCCGACACGTTATTTTTGATTTTTTTCAAATTAGGTGTTGAATAGTCCTTAAAAATCAGTATTATACGCGCCACCACACAGCGGGTCGTTAGCTCAGTTGGTAGAGCAGTTGGCTTTTAACCAATTGGTCGTAGGTTCGAATCCCACACGACCCACCATATTTGGCGGTTTAGAAAATCCGGAAGGCCCACGAAAGTGAGGATTTCCGGGTTTTTTTTTGCCTGTGATTCGGGCATCTCTCCCTTCGTTTCTTCCTGCCGTGACGCAGGTCAGAATCATCTTTTGTATCAACGGGATATTCTGTAGCCTTGCGCAGCTTCAATGCTGTCCGTGCCTGATAATACTCACTCTCCCGGCGGTACCCTCAAGCGGTCCGGAGCCGGGTGTATACTCGACTTTCGCGCGAATGCGCCTGCAGGTCTTGCGAACATGACGCAGATTTCCGAACGCCTTCTGGTACAAGCCCACCTCGACGCCAAGCAGCCCAAGCCGCTGACAGCCGAGGAAGAGGCTTATTATCGTTCCGCCATCGCCGCCGAGCTCAAGGCTCAGGACGCGGTGCTGGTTGCCCACTTTTATTGCGATCCGATCATCCAGGCCCTCGCCGAAGAGACCGGCGGTTGCGTTTCCGATTCACTGGAAATGGCCCGCTTCGGCAACGCCCATCCTGCCAAGACCGTGGTGGTCGCCGGCGTGAAATTCATGGGCGAGACCGCGAAGATTCTCAACCCTGAAAAGCGCGTGCTGATGCCGACCCTGGAAGCGACCTGCTCGCTGGATCTGGGTTGCCCGGTGGACGAGTTCTCGGCGTTCTGCGATCAACATCCGGAGCGCACCGTGGTGGTGTATGCCAACACCTCGGCCGCCGTCAAAGCCCGGGCCGACTGGGTGGTGACATCGAGCTGCGCGCTGGAGATCGTCGAAAGCCTGATGGACAACGGCGAAACCATCATCTGGGGGCCGGACAAGCACCTGGGCACCTACATCCAGCGTCAGACCGGCGCCGACATGCTGCTCTGGGATGGTGCCTGCATCGTTCACGAGGAATTCAAGTCCAAGCAGCTGGAAGACATGAAAGCGCTGTACCCGGACGCCGCCATTCTGGTGCATCCGGAGTCGCCGACCTCGGTGATCGAGTTGGCGGACGCTGTCGGTTCCACCAGTCAGTTGATTGCCGCCGCTCAATCGCTGCCGAACAAGACTTTGATCGTCGCTACCGACCGCGGCATCTTCTACAAGATGCAGCAGCTGTGCCCGGACAAGGTCTTCATCGAAGCGCCAACCGCCGGTAACGGCGCGGCATGCCGCAGTTGCGCACATTGCCCGTGGATGGCCATGAACACCCTTGAGCGCACGCTCAAGTGCCTGAAGGAAGGTTCGAACGAGATCTTTGTCGACCCGGCTCTCATTCCTCAAGCGATCCGCCCGCTCAAGCGCATGCTCGACTTCACTCAAGCCGCGCGGATGAAACTGGCCGGCAACGCCTGACCTTGCGACGCAAACAAAAACGCCCCGATTGGATCGGGGCGTTTTTGCATCTGGAGGATTATTTGGCTTTCTTCGGAATTCGCACGAGCTGCGTGTTGGAGTAGATGTCATGCCAGGCGCGTTTCTGTTTGTCGAACAGTGACCAGAAGAACCCCAGGCCCAGGCAGAGCCACGATGCAATCGACACCATGAACCGCAGCAACGCCTGCCACAGGCTGATTGCAGTGCCATCAGCGTTCTGCACGCGAATGCCCCAGACCTGCATGCCCAGCGTCTGCCCGGCGTGAGTCCAGAACTTGGCGAAGAAACCAAACAGCACCAGCAGCAGCACCGTGGAGTAGAGAGGATCGCCATCCAGCTGCCCGGCGTCGGTCAGAACCCGCAGACGCTCCTCACCGATGATCGCGGCCTGGATCATCTTGTAGACGCCTCCGGTCACGATCAGCAGGGCGGTGCACAGCAGAAAGTCATAGAACATCGCTGCCAGACGACGGCCCAGGCCGACGGCGGGGAAATTGCCCTGGGGCGTGAGCAGGTGTTTCGACATGGCAGCCTCTGGACGGAAAGTGAAGCGCCATTTTACGGATTTGCGCCCACAAAAAAGCCCCTGATATCAATATCAGGGGCTTTTTCGTTACAGAAAATCAGGCTTCTGCGATGACTTCGTCAGCTTGCATGCCTTTCTGGCCTTGCACTGCAACGAAGGTCACTTTCTGGCCTTCTTTCAGGCTCTTGAAGCCGTTGCCCTGAATGGCGCGGAAATGCACGAACAGATCCGGACCGCTTTCTGGAGTGATAAAACCAAAACCTTTCTCGTCGTTAAACCACTTGACGGTACCGCTCTGACGTTGGGACATTTCTTATTTCCTTTGACGCAAAAATTGATGACAGTCTCTTCCTCATGAAAGAGTACTGGGGCTGGTTGCAGGAGAGTAAGAAGACGTCGAACGGGATGTAGCTAACTTGTAGGCTACTGCCCAGGTCACGATTCCAAGCTGACCCATGCAAACACAGTGGACAAACTCTACGCCAACTACGGGAGGAAAAACAAGCCCCGCGAAGGCCCCGGTTTTCCTGCCCTTGCCGGCACTTAGTCGATTCACTAGTCCGGCTTATACGATTAGCTTGTTCAATTGTTTTCGAACGTTATAAGCCAAGTTCATATTCGAATCGAATGTAAACAGAGTGCACTGTTTTATGGCGATTGCGTTACACATTAGTGCACGCATAACGCAATCGCGTTACTTATAGAAACAGTCAATCAACCGCGATAGTAGCGTTGTGGAACAAATGGCATTTTGCTTACAAGCAATGGCACCTTTTTCCCACGAACAATCGCCCAGACTGGCGTATCGAGTGCGACGTAGGCGCTGTCCAGGTAACCCATGGCCAACGGGCCACCCAGGGTCGGGCCGAAACCGCCACTGCACACGCTGCCGATGATCTCGCCCGCTTCGTTGACGATCTCTGCACCTTCTCGGACCGGCGTACGCTCTTGCGGCAGCAGGCCGACGCGTTTGCGCGACACGCCGTTTTGCTGTTGAGCGAAGACTTGCTCCGCACCCGGGAAACCACCGGCGCGCGCACCATCGGCACGCCGAGGTTTGGAGATTGCCCACAGCAGGCTGGCTTCGATCGGGGTGGTCTCGGTGTTCATGTCGTGGCCGTACAGGCACAGGCCGGCTTCCAGGCGCAGCGAGTCACGGGCGCCGAGGCCGATGGCGGCGACTTCCGGTTCGGCCAGCAGGGCGCGGGCGAGTTTTTCCGCGTCGGCTGCCGGAACCGAGATTTCGAAACCGTCTTCACCGGTGTAGCCCGAACGGCTGACAAAGCAGTCAACGCCCAGCAGCTTCACGCGGGTGAATTGCATGAAAGTCATTTTCGCCACTTCCGGTGCCAGGCGTGCCAGCACGGTCACGGCGGCGGGGCCTTGCAGGGCGAGCAGGGCGCGTTCTTCGAACAGTTGCTCGATCTTGCACTGGTCGCCGATGTGTTTTTGCAGATGGGCCAGATCCTGGTCCTTGCACGCGGCGTTGACCACCAGGAACAGCTCGTCGTTGCCGAGATTGGCGACCATCAGGTCATCGAGAATACCGCCGGTTTCGTTGGTGAACATCGCGTAGCGCTGCATGCCCACCGGCAGATCGATGATGTCCACCGGCACCAGGGTTTCCAGGGCTTTGGCGGCATTGGCGCCGGTCAGGCGGATCTGGCCCATGTGCGAGACATCGAAGAGCCCGGCCTGCTCACGGGTGTGCTGGTGTTCTTTCATCACGCCCAGCGGGTATTGCACCGGCATGTCGTAGCCGGCGAACGGCACCATGCGGGCGCCGAGTTCGAGGTGCAGAGCGTGCAGCGGGGTTTTCGACAGTTGTTCGGTGGACATGCGTGACTCCTTGATTCACACCAACCCTCTCCCGGAGGGAGAGGGGGCCAGTTTTGTGTTCTCTCCCAAAGGAAGAGCGAGTTTATGGCGCGATCAGCACTCGATAATGTTGACCGCCAGACCGCCACGGGCGGTCTCCTTGTATTTGCTTTTCATGTCGGCGCCGGTCTGGCGCATGGTGCGGATGACCTTGTCGAGGGAGACGAAATGCTGCCCGTCTCCGCGCATGGCCATGCGCACGGCGTTGATCGCCTTGACCGAGCCCATGGCGTTGCGCTCGATGCACGGCACTTGCACCAGTCCGCCAATCGGGTCGCAGGTCAGGCCGAGGTTGTGTTCCATGCCGATTTCGGCGGCGTTTTCCACTTGTTGCACGCTGCCGCCGAGGACTTCGCACAACGCGCCGGCCGCCATCGAACAGGCCACGCCGACCTCGCCCTGACAGCCGACTTCGGCACCGGAAATCGAGGCGTTTTCCTTGTACAGAATGCCGATGGCCGCGGCGGTGAGCAGGAAACGCACCACGCCGTCATCGTTCGCGCCGGGAATGAAGCGCATGTAGTAATGCAGCACCGCAGGAATGATCCCCGCCGCGCCGTTGGTCGGTGCCGTGACCACGCGCCCGCCGTTGGCGTTTTCTTCGTTGACAGCGAGGGCGTAGAGGTTGACCCAGTCCAGCACCGACAGCGGATCGCGCAGCGACGATTCCGGGTTCTTGCACAATTGCCGGTGCAACGCCGCCGCCCGCCGCTTGACCTTCAGACCGCCCGGCAGAATGCCTTCGTTGCGACAGCCGGCGGCCACACAGTCCTGCATCACTTGCCAGATTTTCAGCAGGCCGGCACGGGTTTCCGCCTCCGGGCGCCAGGCGCTTTCGTTGGCCAGCATCACCTGACTGATCGACAGACCATAGGTGGCGCAATGACCGAGCAAGTCCTTGGCACTCTTGAACGGGAAGGTCAGCGGGGTGGAGTCTTCGACGATGCGGTCGGCGCCGGCCGCATCTTCGTCGACCACAAAACCACCGCCGACCGAGTAGTACTCGCGGCTGCGGATTTGTAATCCCGCCGCATCGAAGGCACGGAAGATCATGCCGTTGGGGTGATAGGCCAACGGCTTGCGGATCATTGCCAGGTGTTCTTTCTCGTTGAACGCGATGCTGTGTTCACCGAGCAGGTTCAAACGCCCGTTGCCACGAATCTCCGAGAGACGGGCGGCGACGGTTTCGGTATCCACGGTGTCCGGGTGTTCACCTTCCAGGCCCAGCAGCACGGCCTTGTCGCTGCCGTGACCCTTGCCGGTGGCGCCGAGGGATCCATACAACTCGACCCTGACGCTGGTGGTGGCCGACAACAGGTTTTCCCGGCGCAGTCCTTCGACGAAGCGCGCAGCTGCGCGCATCGGGCCGACGGTGTGGGAGCTGGAGGGGCCGATGCCAATCTTGAACAGGTCGAACACGCTTAACGACATGGTTGTTCTCCGGTTTCTTGTTATAGGAATTGGCGGGATATCAGGCTTGATGCATTTCGTGTGGGAGCTGGCTTGCCAGCGATGGCGGAGTGTCAGGCAACAGGGATGGAGGCTGATTCGCCCTCATCGCTGGCAAGCCAGCTCCCACAGGGATTTTTGGTGTTGCTGAAATCGGGACAGGTCAACCTGCCCCTCATTCGTTTAAGCGTAGCTTTCGATCGACGGGCAGGCGCAGACCAGGTTGCGGTCGCCGAACACGTTGTCGACGCGACCGACCGGCGGCCAGTACTTGCCTTCGATCAACGACGCCACCGGGTACACCGCTTGTTCGCGGCTGTACGGGTGAGTCCACTCGCCGACCAGTTCCCCTGCGGTGTGCGGAGCGTTCTTCAGCGGGTTGTCGTCCTTGTCCAGCGTGCCGTTTTCCACCGCGCGGATTTCTTCGCGGATGCGGATCATAGCGTCACAGAAGCGGTCCAGTTCTTCCTTGGATTCGCTTTCGGTCGGCTCGATCATCAGCGTGCCGGCCACCGGGAACGACATGGTCGGGGCGTGGAAGCCGAAGTCGATCAGACGCTTGGCGACGTCATCGACGCTGATGCCGCTACTGTCTTTCAAGGGACGCAGATCGAGGATGCACTCGTGCGCCACCAGACCGTTGCTGCCGGTGTACAGCACTGGGTAGTGCTCTTCCAGGCGACGGGAGATGTAGTTGGCATTGAGGATCGCCAGTTGCGAAGCGCGCTTCAGGCCTGCGCCACCCATCATGCGAATGTACATCCAGGTGATCGGCAGAATGCTCGCGCTGCCGAACGGTGCTGCGCAGACCGCGCCTTCCTTGCGTTCCATGTGGCCGTGGCCCGGCAGGAACGGGGTCAGGTGCGATTTCACGCCGATCGGGCCGACGCCCGGGCCGCCACCGCCGTGCGGAATGCAGAAAGTCTTGTGCAGGTTCAGGTGCGAGACGTCGCCGCCGAACTTGCCCGGTGCGCAGAGGCCGACCATCGCGTTCATGTTGGCGCCGTCGATGTACACCTGGCCGCCGTTGTCATGAATGATGCCGCAGATTTCGCGGATGCCTTCTTCGAACACGCCGTGGGTCGACGGGTAGGTGATCATCAGCGCCGCGAGGTGTTCGCGGTGCTCGATGGCCTTGGCGCGCAGGTCTTCGATGTCCACGTTGCCACGGGCGTCGCACGCGGTCACGACCACGCGCATGCCGGCCATGTTGGCGGTCGCCGGGTTGGTGCCGTGGGCGGACGACGGGATCAGGCAGATGTCGCGACGGTCTTCGCCACGGCTCTGGTGATAGGCGCGAATCGCCAGCAGACCTGCGTACTCACCCTGGGAACCAGCGTTCGGCTGCAGCGAGATCGAGTCGTAACCGGTTGCGGCGCAAAGCATCGCTTCCAGTTCGTCGGTCAGTTGCTGGTAACCGGCGCTTTGCTCGGCCGGGGCGAACGGGTGCAGGGCGCCGAATTCGGCCCAGGTCACCGGGATCATTTCGCTGGCGGCGTTGAGTTTCATGGTGCACGAGCCCAACGGGATCATGGTGCGATCCAGCGCCAGATCCTTGTCCGCCAGTTTGCGCAGGTAGCGCATCAGCTCGGTTTCCGAGTGATAGCGGTTGAACACCGGGTGGCTGAGGATCGGCGACTGACGAACCAGCGAAGCCGGAATCGTGCTTTGCGCGGCAGCGGCCAGCGCAGCGAAATCCGGCAGAGTCTTGCCGTCGGCGAACAGGCCCCACAGGGTTTCGATGTCGGCCTGGGTGGTGGTTTCGTCGACCGACAGGCCCAGACGCTGAGTGTCGATCACACGCAGGTTGATCTGTTGGGCGCGAGCCTTGTCGTGCAGCGCGGCGGTTTGCGCGCCGGTGGCGAGGGTCAGGGTGTCGAAGAAGCTCGCTTGCTCGACGTTCACGCCCAGTGCGCTCAGGCCCTTGGCCAGAATCGCGGTCAGGTGATGCACGCGGTTGGCGATCTGGGTCAGGCCTTTCGGGCCGTGATACACGGCGTACATGCTGGCGATGTTGGCCAGCAGCACTTGTGCGGTGCAGATGTTCGACGTGGCTTTCTCGCGGCGGATGTGTTGCTCGCGGGTCTGCATCGCCAGACGCAGGGCCGGCTTGCCGAAGCGGTCAACCGAAACACCGACCAGACGGCCCGGCATGTCGCGCTTGAACGCATCTTTGGTGGAGAAGTAAGCCGCGTGCGGGCCACCGAAGCCCAGCGGCACGCCGAAGCGTTGCGCGCTGCCGATGGCCACGTCTGCGCCGAATTCGCCCGGCGGAGTCAGCAGGGTCAGGGCCAGCAGGTCAGCGGCCACGGCGACCAGTGCGTTGGCAGCGTGGAAGCGTTCGGTCAGTTCGCGGTAGTCGAACACATCGCCGTTGCTGGCCGGGTATTGCAGCAGTGCGCCGAAGAACGGCGTCACGTCGGTCAGTTCGCGCTCATCGCCCACCACCACGTCGATGCCCAGTGGCTCGGCACGGGTGCGCAGCACGTCAAGAGTTTGCGGGTGGCTGTGGATCGAGGCGAAGAACTGGTGGCTGCCCTTGTTCTTGCTCAGGCGTTTGCAGAAGGTCATGGCTTCGGCAGCGGCGGTAGCTTCGTCGAGCAGGGAAGCGTTGGCGATCGGCAGGCCGGTGAGGTCGCTGATCAGGGTCTGGAAGTTCAGCAGCGCTTCGAGACGGCCCTGAGAAATTTCTGGCTGGTACGGAGTGTAAGCGGTGTACCAGGCCGGGTTTTCCAGCAGGTTGCGCAGGATCGGCGACGGCGTGTGGCAGTTGTAGTAACCCTGGCCGATGTAGGTCTTGAACAATTGATTCTTGCCGGCGATGCCTTTGATCATTGCCAGGGCATCGGCTTCGCTCAGGCCGTCGTCCAGACCGAGCACGCTGGTGCCCTTGATGCTTTCCGGGATGACGCTGGCGCTCAGGGCTTCGAGCGAGTCGAAGCCGAGGCTGTTGAGCATGGCTTGCTCGTCACCGGCGCGCGGGCCGATGTGACGGGCGATGAATTCGTTGGCAGTGCCGAGATTTACTTGGGTCATGTCAGGTTCCTCAGGCTTCGGCTTGGGCTTTGATCAGGCGGTCGTAGGCGTCCTGATCCAGCAGCTTGGCGACGGCGGTCGCGTCGGCTGGCTTGAAGCGGAAGAACCAGCCTTCGCCCAGCGGATCTTCGTTCACCAGTTCAGGGCTGTCTTCCAGGGCCGGGTTGGTGGCCAGGACTTCACCGTCCAGTGGCATGTAAACGCCGCTGGCGGCTTTTACCGATTCCACGGTGGCGGCTTCGGCGCCTTTCTCGTAAGCCTGCAATTCAGGCAGTTGCACGAACACCACGTCGCCCAGGGCGTTCTGCGCGAAAGCGGTGATGCCAACGGTGACAGAACCATCGGCTTCGGCGCGCAGCCATTCGTGATCTTCAGTAAAACGCAACTCGCTCATGGAATCTCCTAGGGGCCAGACTCGTCTGGTGGACGCGGTGGAATACTCGGGCGGCAATGCCCTGATTTTATGAACGGTTACTTAGCAAGAACGCGGCCAAAGTAAAAATATCGTTATAAATCAATGGTTTGATTGATTTTAGGGCGAGCGCGAGTGCACTGTCTGTAGCGAAATCGCTACAGCGTGAGGCGAAGAAAAAAGCTGAACCGGATCAAAGCCTTGCACAGCGGTGATCGGAGGAGGGTGTAGCGATATCGTTCCGCTGTAGCGCTTTCAGTACAGATGGAGGTCGCTTTTGAACGGATTTCGAATCCGTCACATACCGTGTGGGAGCAAGCCCGCTCCCACATTTTTGACCGAGTTCGGTTCAGGGCTTGTTGGGGATGCCGTACTTGCGCAGCCGATGGGCAATTGCGGTGTGCGAGGTCTGCAGGCGGCTGGCCAGTTGGCGGGTCGAGGGGTAGCTGACGTAGAGCTTTTCCAGCAGCGATTTTTCGAAGGCTTCGACCGCTTCTTCCAGGCTGTCGACATCGGTGTCGGTCTGGCGTGCCACGGAGGTGCCGGCGATGTCGAGGTCGCCGATGTCCACCAGGCTGCTTTCGCAAATGGCGGCGGCGCGGAAGATCACGTTCTGCAATTGCCGCACGTTGCCTGGCCAGCGGTTACCGAGCAGCGCCGGATAGGTGCCCGGGGCCAGGCGGCAGACCGGGCGCTGGATCTGCGCGCAGGCCTGCTGCATGAAATAGCGCGCCAGCAACAGAATGTCCTGACCACGTTCACGCAGTGGCGGCACTTCGACGTTGAGCACGTTGAGGCGGTAGAACAGGTCTTCGCGGAACAGGCCTTCGCTGACCATTTTTTCCAGGTCGCGGTGGGTGGCGCTGAGGATCCGCACGTTGACCTTTACCTCTCGGTCACCGCCAACCCGACGGAAGCTGCCGTCGTTGAGAAAGCGCAGCAGTTTGGCCTGCAAGTACGGCGACATCTCGCCGATTTCGTCGAGGAACACCGTGCCCTGGTTGGCCAGCTCCATCAGCCCCGGTTTGCCGCCGCGTTGTGCGCCGGTGAAGGCGCCGGGGGCGTAGCCGAACAGTTCGCTTTCGGCGAGGTTCTCCGGCAGGGCCGCGCAGTTCAGTGCGAGGAATGGCGCACTGTGCCGGGCGCTGATGGCGTGGCAGGCGCGGGCCACCAGTTCCTTGCCGGTGCCGGTTTCGCCCTGGATCAGCAGCGGCGCGTCGAGGGCCGCGACGCGTTGGGCGCGAGCCTTGAGGGTGCGGATTGGCGGCGATTCACCGAGCAGCGCATCAAAGCCTTCGGCATGGTCGTGGTGCAACGCCGAGAGTTGTTCGCCGATGCGGTTGGGTTGATACAGGGTCAGCAGGGCGCCGGCGTCGGTGATCGGCGTGGCGTCCAGCAACAGGGTCTGGCCGTTGACGGTGATTTCCCGCAGCGGCAGGCGGAAGCCTTGTTCGAGCAGGGTTTCGAGCAGGCCCGGATCGTTGAACAGTTCCGAAACGCTTTCGCCAGCCGGCTCGCGGCCGTACAGGGCGATCAGTGCCGGGTTGGCCAGCAGCACCTTGCCGGCGCTGTCCAGTGCCAGCACCGGGTCGGTCATCGCCGCGAGCAATGCGTCGAGCTGCAAGTGCCGACGCTGGCCGGGGAGGATGTCGACCACGGTTACTGCTTCTACACCACGCACGCGAAACAGCGCATCTTTCAGTTCTTCGAGCACTTGCGGGCTCAAGGTCGGGGCGTCGATGTAGACGTTGGGCGGGATCATTTCCACCGCATCCAGATTGAGATTGCGCCCGCCGAGGATAGCCAGGACTTCCTGGGTGATGCCGACGCGGTCGATGAAGCTGACGTGGATACGCATGGGGCGGTTCTGGGTTCTGGAGTGCGGAGGGGGGCAAGTATGCCTTGATGGGGGACTGGGGTGAAATCTTGAGAATGGCGTCGTGCTCGAAATCCACCCCTCACCCCAGCCCTCTCCCGGAGGGAGAGGGAGCTGACTGAGGTGTCTAAGGTTTGACATCGACCTGAAAGAACCAGTCGATTATGGATTCGGCAGAGCAGGTTCAGGTCGGTGTAACTCTGAAATATCCCCGGATCAGTCCCCTCTCCCTCTGGGAGAGGGCTAGGGTGAGGGGGTCTTTGGGGGTTACTCGAAATGCTCGGGATTGACCGGATCCCCGGATTTCATATTCAACTTCATGCGGATGTCCTCAAACATCAGGTCGTAATGCTTGTGCACCGAGCCGATCTGGCTGTGGCTCTTGGGAATGCCGTACTTTTCGGCAATCTGCGTTACGTTGCGGGCGAAGTTGTAGGCTTCCTCCTTGGGCAGAAAGAACGGTTCGTTGACCTCTTTGCCCTGCATGCTGCCATGCAGGGTGAACTGTATCCCTTTGCCTTTCTGAGGATCGGTGAACACTTCATAGTCGAGGTGCACGTTGTAATTGACGTCGTCGTCAGTCAACGCGTGCCGCTCGATATGCAAATGACCGGGTTCGAACTGGGCCATGGTTTTCTCCTTTCAAGGCATGGGAGAAGGGCAGACCTGAGGTCTGCCCCCGGAGTTTCTTTTTATCGGTAGGTGATGCCCGGTGTCGCCGTGCTGACTCGCGTCCCGGCGGTGCCCTGGACGATGGCTTCGATGTCCGAGAGCGAACCGATCACCGCGACCTTGCCAGTATGGCGCGCAAATTCACAGGCTGCCTGCACCTTCGGCCCCATGGAGCCGGCGGCGAAGCCCAGGCGTTCGAGTTCGTCCGGGTGGGCCTGGGCGATGGCTTTCTCGGTGGGTTTCTTGAAGTCGATGTACGCCGCGTTGACGTCGGTGGCGATCACCAGCAAGTCCGCCTCCAGTTGTTCGGCCAGCAGCGCCGAGCACAGGTCCTTGTCGATCACCGCTTCGATGCCTTGCAGCTTGCCGTGAGCGCCATACATGGTCGGGATGCCGCCACCGCCGGCGCAGATCACGATGCTGCCCTTGTCCAGCAGCCACTTGATCGGACGGATTTCGAAGATGCGTTTCGGCCGGGGGCTGGCCACCACACGGCGGAACTTGTCGCCGTCCGGGGCGATGGCCCAGCCTTTTTCAGCGGCGAGTTTTTCTGCTTCGGCCTTCTCGTAGACCGGGCCGATCGGTTTGGTCGGATTCTTGAAAGCCGGGTCGTTGGCGTCGACTTCGACCTGGGTGAGCAGGGTGGCGAACGGGACTTCGAAGTCCAGCAGGTTGCCCAGTTCCTGTTCGATGATGTAGCCGATCATGCCTTCGGTTTCGGCGCCGAGCACGTCCAGCGGGTAAGGGGTGACAGAGGTGTAGGCCGCTGCCTGCAACGACAGCAGGCCGACTTGCGGGCCATTGCCGTGGGCGATGACCAGTTGGTTGCCAGGGTGGATCTTGGCGATTTGCTCGGTGGCGATGCGGATGTTGGCGCGCTGGTTGTCAGCGGTCATCGGCTCACCACGGCGGAGCAGGGCGTTACCGCCCAGAGCTACGACGATACGCATAATGCAGTCCTTTCAGAATTCGGTGAGCCTGCGG
Source organism: Pseudomonas sp. lyk4-R2A-10 (assembly GCF_030209075.1). NCBI lineage: Bacteria > Pseudomonadati > Pseudomonadota > Gammaproteobacteria > Pseudomonadales > Pseudomonadaceae > Pseudomonas > Pseudomonas sp. lyk4-R2A-10. The sequence goes on from NZ_JARVSR010000001.1 coordinate 352,996, forward strand.
GCGCAGCCTTCGGCGACGCCCGCAGGTCAGGGTCAACGCTTACAGATCAGCCAGGGTCGACACCAGAATCGCCTTGATGGTGTGCATGCGGTTTTCCGCTTGCTCGAAGGCGATGCAGGCCGGCGACTCGAACACGTCGTCGGTCACTTCGATGCCGTTGGCCAGGTGCGGATACTGTTCGGCGATCTGTTTGCCGACCTTGGTATCGCTGTTGTGGAACGCCGGCAGGCAGTGCATGAACTTGGTGCGCGGGTTGCCGGTGGCTTTCATCAGCTCGGCGTTGACCTGATACGGCAGCAGTTGCTGGATACGCTCGGCCCAGGCTTCCACCGGCTCGCCCATCGATACCCAGACGTCGGTGTGGATGAAGTCCACGCCTTTGACCGCCGCTTTCGGGTCTTCGGTCAGGGTGATGCGGGCGCCGCTTTCCTCTGCGTATTTTTTGCAGCGATCGACCAGATCGTCGTGCGGCCACAGGGCTTTCGGCGCGCAGATGCGCACATCCATGCCGAGTTTGGCGCCGATCAGCAGCAGCGAGTTGCCCATGTTGTTGCGCGCGTCGCCCAGGTAGGCGTAGCTGATCTCGTGGATCGGCTTGTCGGCGTGCTCACGCATGGTCAGCACGTCGGCGATCATCTGCGTTGGGTGATACTCATCGGTCAGGCCGTTGAACACCGGTACGCCGGCGAACTTGGCCAGCTCTTCGACGATTTCCTGCTTGAAGCCACGGTACTCGATGGCGTCGTACATGCGCCCCAGAACGCGGGCGGTGTCCTTCATGCTTTCCTTGTGGCCGATCTGCGAGGAGTTCGGGTCGATGTAGGTGACGTTGGCGCCCTGGTCATAAGCGGCGACTTCGAACGCGCAGCGGGTGCGGGTCGAGGTTTTTTCGAAGATCAGGGCGATGTTGTTGCCCTTCAGGTGTTGCTGCTCGGTGCCGGTGTACTTGGCGCGCTTCAGGTCGCGGGACAGGTCGAGCAGGTAGCGCAGCTCACGTGGGGTGTGGTGTTCCAGGCTGAGCAGGTTACGGTTGTGAATGTTGAACGCCATGATGATTCTCCTTGGATTCGGTAATCGGCCCGGCCGCGACAGGGTCAGTGCGGCCGGGGAGATGGTCGTTTAGTAATCGATAGGGTCGCGGATGATCGGGCAAGTCATGCAGTGGCCGCCGCCACGGCCGCGACCGAGTTCGCCGGCGCTGATGGTGATGACCTCGACCCCGGCCTTGCGCAGCAGGGTGTTGGTGTAAGTGTTGCGGTCGTAGCCGATGACCACGCCCGGCTCCACGGCCACCACGTTGTTGCCGTCGTCCCATTGCTCGCGTTCGGCGGCGAAGCTGTTGCCGCCGGTTTCGACGACGCGCAGTTTCGGCAGGTTGAGGGCTTTGGCCACGACGTCGAGGAACGTGCCTTCTTCGCGACGGATGTCGATGCCGCCCTGTTTGCTTTCGTCAGGGCGCAGGGTGAAGGCGACGATCTGGTTGACCACTTCCGGGAAGATCGTGACGAGGTCGCGGTCGCAGAAGCTGAACACGGTATCGAGGTGCATCGCGGCGCGAGACTTCGGCAGGCCGGCGACGATGACTTTTTCCACGGCCTTGTTCTTGAACAGGTTCAGCGCCAGTTGGCCGATGGCCTGACGCGACGAGCGCTCGCCCATACCGATCAGCACCACGCCGTTGCCGATTGGCATGACGTCGCCGCCTTCGAGGGTCGAGCTGCCGTGATCCTTGTCCGGGTCGCCGTACCAGATCTCGAAATCGGCGTTGGTGAACTGCGGATGGAATTTGTAGATGGCGGTGGTCAGCAAGGTCTCCTGACGACGCGCCGGCCAGTACATCGGGTTCAGCGTCACGCCACCGTAAATCCAGCAGGTGGTGTCGCGGGTGAACTGGGTGTTCGGCAGCGGCGGCAGAATGAAACTGGAGTGGCCGAGGAAGTCGCGGAACATCTGGATGGTCTTGCCACCGAAGCTGTCCGGCAGGTCATCGGCGGACACGCCGCCAATCAGGAATTCGGCGATGTGTCGCGGCTCCAGGCTTTTCAGCCAGGATTTGACTTCGTTGATCAGGCCCAGGCCCACCGAGTCGGCGGTGACCTTGCGCTCGAGGATCCAGTCCAGCGCTTCGGGGTTGCCGACGATGTCGGTCAGCAGGTTGTGCATTTCCAGCACGTCGATTCCGCGCTCACGCATCTTGGTCACGAAGTCGAAGTGGTCGCGCTTGGCCTGAGCGACCCACAGCACGTCGTCGAACAGCAGTTCATCGCAGTTGTTCGGGGTCAGCCGCTGATGGGCCAGACCTGGGGAGCAAACCATGACTTTGCGCAGTTTGCCGGCTTCGGAATGGACGCCGTACTTAGCTTTTTCCGTGGTCATTTCGGTGATCCTCCAGAGTGAAAACGTTGGGCAATTACAGAGTCAGGAAGCCGTCATACAGTCCGTAGGCAGCCACCAGGGCGCCCACGACCACTGCGGCGAAAATCAGCTTCTCGACGTTGGTGAAAACCGGTTGTTTGAGTTCGAGCTTGGCCTTGGCGAACAGGATCGCGCCGGGGGCATAGAGCAGGGCCGAGAGCAGCAGGTACTTCACGCCACCGGCGTAGAGCAGCCACACCGCATAGATCAGGGCGATGGCGCCGATGATCAGGTCCTTGCGCCGTTCGGCCGCGAAGCCTTCGTAGCTTTCGCCGCGCACCGCCAGCAGCAGGGCGTAGGCCGCCGACCACAGGTACGGCACCAGAATCATCGAAGTGGCGAGGTAGATCAGCGACAGGTAAGTGCTGGCCGAAAACAGAGTGATGATCAGGAACAGCTGCACCATCGCGTTGGTCAGCCACAGGGCGTTGACCGGCACGTGGTTGGCGTTTTCCTTGCGCAGGAACTCCGGCATGGTGTGGTCTTTGGCAGCGGCGAACATGATCTCCGCACACAGCAGCACCCACGACAGCAACGCCCCCAGCAGCGAGATGATCAGACCGACGCTGATCAGCACCGCGCCCCAGTGACCGACCACGTGTTCCAGCACGGCGGCCATCGACGGGTTCTGCAGTTTTGCCAGTTCCGGCTGAGTCATGATGCCCAGCGACAGCACGTTCACCAGCACCAGGAACAGCAGCACGGTGATGAAACCGATCACGGTCGCCTTGCCGACGTCCGAACGTTTTTCCGCCCGGGCCGAGAAGATGCTCGCGCCTTCGATGCCGATGAACACCCACACGGTGACCAGCATCATGTTGCGCACCTGGTTCATCACGCTGCCCAGATCCGGGTTTTTCACGCCCCAGATATCGGCGGTGAAGATGTCCAGTTTGAAGGCGAAGATCGCGATCAATACGAACAGCAGCAGCGGCACGACCTTGGCGACGGTGGTCACGAGGTTGATGAACGCCGCTTCCTTGATCCCGCGCAGTACCAGAAAGTGCACGCCCCACAGCAGGACAGAGGCGCCGATCACGGCTGCAACGGTGTTGCCCTCCCCAAAAATCGGAAAAAAATACCCGAGAGTGCTGAACAGCAGAACGAAGTAACCGACGTTGCCCAGCCAGGCACTGATCCAGTAACCCCAGGCCGAAGAGAAACCCATGTAATCGCCGAAACCGGCCTTGGCGTAGGCGTAGACACCGCCGTCCAGGTCAGGCTTGCGATTGGCCAGGGTTTGGAAGACGAAAGCGAGGGTGAGCATGCCGACAGCGGTGATGGCCCAGCCAATCAGTACCGCGCCGACATCGGCACTGGCGGCCATGTTTTGTGGCAAAGAGAATATCCCGCCACCGATCATTGAGCCGACTACCAACGCGACCAGTGCACCTAGTCGTAGTTTTCCGGGAGCTTCAGACATTGCATGACTCCATTGCAGGAGAGAAGAGTTCACAGCGTAGTTCTGTTGGCTTTTCAAACAGCTGACTTAGATCAGTGCATGGTCACATTCCATTGTTAATGAATGACTTATGAAACGTCTGATGGCATACGGCTTCTGCGTGTAAAGCCTGTCCTAGAGGCTTTCGGCATATATAGTTGGGAACTTTTCCTATTACTTTCGAGTTATCACGCTAGTCCGTTTTCAAGGTTTGGCAAATTTTTCGCCTCTGTTTCCAGTACAGAATCGAATTATCAGGATTCGCACACAAAATTGCCTATCCGTGCTAGGCATTAGTGCCATCCGCTATATATAAAAGACGTTGATTGGCGTTATTCAATAAACGTACTTACGCTCTAACCGTTTGGTTAATACCGGTTACATGACCATGGGCGGCCAATGCCGACCTCGGGAACCTGGAGACGCTGGAATGTCGCAACCGACGCAAAAACTGCGCCTTGGCGCACTGATCGCCCTGGTGGTGGGTTCGATGATTGGCGGGGGGATTTTTTCCTTGCCGCAAAACATGGCAGCCCGGGCCGATGCCGGCGCCATCCTGATCGGCTGGGGCATCACGGCGATCGGCATGCTCACCCTGGCGTTCGTGTTCCAGACTTTGGCCAATCGCAAGCCGGAACTGGACTCCGGCGTGTATGCCTACGCCAAGGCCGGGTTCGGCGATTACATGGGCTTTTCTTCCGCGTGGGGTTACTGGATCAGCGCCTGGCTGGGCAACGTCGGGTATTTCGTGTTGCTGTTCAGCACCCTCGGCTACTTCTTTCCGGTATTCGGCCAGGGCAATACGCCGATTGCGATTGGCTGCGCTTCGGTGTTGCTGTGGGCCGTGCACTTTCTGGTGATGCGCGGGATCAAGGAAGCCGCGCTGATCAATCAGTTGACCACCGTGGCCAAGATCATTCCGCTGATCATGTTCGTGGTTATCGCCGCCGTGGCGTTCAAGGCCGATATTTTTACCCGCGACATATGGGGCCGCAGCAACCCGAATTTCGGTGGCGTGATGGATCAGGTGCGCAACATGATGCTGGTCACGGTGTTCGTGTTCATCGGTATCGAAGGCGCCAGCGTTTACTCGGCTCGGGCGGAGAAGCGCACCGATGTGGGCCGTGCCACGGTGATCGGTTTCATCGGTGTGCTGGCGCTGCTGGTGCTGGTCAATGTGTTGTCGCTGGGGATCATGAGCCAGCCGGAACTGGCGACCTTGCAGAATCCGTCGCTGGCCGCCGTACTGGAACATATTGTCGGGCCATGGGGTGCGCTGCTGATCAGCGTGGGCCTGGCCATTTCATTGCTCGGTGCGTTGTTGTCGTGGGCGCTGTTGTGCGCCGAGATCCTGTTCGCCACTGCCAAGGACAACACGATGCCGGCGTTCCTGAAAAAGGAAAACGCCAACCATGTGCCGGTCAATGCGTTGTGGCTGACCAACGTGATGATCCAGATTTTCCTGCTGATCACGCTGTTTTCCGCCGGTACTTACACCAGCCTGATTTACCTCGCCTCGTCGATGATTCTGGTGCCGTATCTGTGGTCGGCAGCCTACGCCGTGTTACTCAGCGGACGGGGTGAGACCTATGAACATGCCTCCGCCGAACGTACCAAGGATCTGCTGATCGGCGGTATCGCGCTGTGCTACGCGGTGTGGCTGTTGTATGCCGGCGGGGTGAAATACCTGCTGCTGTCGGCGCTGTTGTATGCGCCGGGCGTGATCCTGTTCGCCAAGGCCAAGCATGAGCAGGGCGAGCCGTTGTTCACCACGCTCGAGAAGGGGATTTTCACCTGCGTCATCGCCGGGGCCGGGCTTGCGGCCTACGGGTTGTACAGCGGCGTGTTGTCCCTGTGAGATTGCGGCTCGACTTTCAGGGGCCTTACGACTGGCCGGCGATGCTCGGGTTTCTCGCGAAAACGGTGGAGAGGTCACCACTGCGCCCGATGTGAACCCAATTCAGTTGCCGGCAAAGTCCACTGCAACGGCGTTCCAGCAATACGCAGCGGCGCCTGAAGCCGATGTGCCGGCCCCCATGGTGTCTGCTCCAAGCTCAAGCTCTGATCCTGTGGATATTCCGGAAGCAACGCCTGGTCAGTCCCCGGTCCATGCTCAATCAACAACTTCGCCGTCCGCGCCAGCGACAACCGCGCCGATCCACCTCGACCACTGCGTAACCGTTCAGCCAGCAACCGAATCACACTCGCCGCCATCAGATACCCCGTCGCATGATCCAGCGCCTGCACCGGCAGCGGTGTCGGTTTGTCCGCCTGCTTCCAGCGCTGCCCGGCCTCGGCGATTCCGCTGCTCATCTGCACCAGACTGTCGAAGCCCCGACGGTTCTGCCACGGGCCGCTCCAGCCGTAGGCGTTGAGGCAAACGTCGATCAGCCCCGGCGCCAGTTGTCGGCGGCGTTCGACGCCGAAGCCGAGATGTTCAAGGGCGTCGGCGCGATAGCCGTGCAGCAGAATGTCGGCATCCTTGAGCAGGCTTTCGAACACTGTGCGATCTGCCGGCACATGCAGATCCAGTCGCGCACAACGTTTGCCGAGGGTCACTTCCGGCACCACGCCGGGTTCGTTCCAGGTCGGCGGGTCGATGCGCAGCACGTTGGCGCCGAGCCCCGCGAGGAAGCGGCTGGCGGTCGGGCCGGCCAGTACGCGGGTCAGATCGAGCACCTTGAGCCCGGCCAATGGCCGCGCCACCGAGCCTTGCCAGGGTTGATGACTTTCTTCTTTCCCGTCACTGAAATGCACCAAGGGTTCGGCATTCACCGCCAACCCTTGGGGATGTTTCTGCCACTGTTCCCAGCTGCGCATCTCAGCCGCACAACCCTTGGCCTCGACCACCGCTTGCTCCAGATCGGCACTGGCCCATTGCGCGACTTTCGCCGCCATCGCTGCGCGGTCTGCACAGGCGCCGAGCACGCGTTCAGCAGCGGCGCGGTGATGCGGGGCGTTGGTGTGCAGGCGGATCCAGCCGTCTTTGGTCGCATAGTCGCCGGCCACCGGATCCCACAGCGGCGGCACTTCCCAGCCGATGGGTCGTAGCGAGGTGGCGAACCAGAACGAGGCGAGGCGACGGTCGACTTCTACGCCGGGCAAGTGACCGGTCTGCTGCTGAAGGAGTTCGGCGACTGCCTGCCCGGCAGCGGCAATGCTCGCGCAGGCAAGGTCAGTAACGGCAAACGCCGAGGGCAGGGCGCCCTCGCCGGTGAACGGAATCGGCGTGGGGGACAAGCCGAGTGCGGCTTGAATGGACGTGAGCAGATCAGTCATCGAAGGCCCTCCGGAAGAGGGCCTGATCATAGATCAAATCAGACGCGGAACTGATCCATCAATTTCATCTGCTGGCTGGCCAGGGCGTTGAGCTGGCTGCTGATCGCCGCCGATTCGGTGGCCTGTTCGGTCAGGGTTTCGGTGACGGTGCGGATCGCCGAGACGTTGCGGTTGACCTCTTCGGCCACCGCGCTCTGCTGTTCGGCGGCGCTGGCGATCTGCAGGTTCATGTCGCTGATCACGGTGACCGCGTCGCTGATCTTGCCGAGGGCGTCCACGGCCTGGCGGATCTGCCCGGCGTTGTTGTGAGCCTGGGTCTGGCTCGAGTGCATGGTCGCGACCACGCCACGGGTGCCGGTCTGGATGCGTTCGATGACCACGCGGATTTCTTCCACCGAATCCTGAGTGCGCTTGGCGAGGTTACGGACTTCGTCGGCCACCACCGCAAAACCACGACCGCTTTCACCGGCACGGGCCGCTTCGATCGCGGCGTTCAGTGCCAGCAGGTTGGTCTGTTCAGCGATGCTGCGGATCACTTCCAGCACCGAACCGATCTGCTCGCTGTTGACTGCCAGCTCTTCGACTTCGGTCACCGCTTTGCTGACTTCGTCCGCCAGTTGATTGATGTCGCGGGTGCTGCGCTCGATGATCGACATGCCGTCCTTGGCCGACTGGTCGGCGCCTTTCGCCGCGTTGGCCGCATTCGAGGCGCTGTTGGCCACGTCGTGGGCGGTGGCGCTCATCTCGTTGGAGGCGGTTGCCACCTGATCGATCTCGCGGAACTGCACCTGCATGCCTTCGCTGGTCTGGCGGGCGATTTCCGACGATTGATCGGCGGTGCCACGGGCCTCGGTGATGCTCTGTTTGATCTGGGCGATGGTCGGTTGCAGCTTGTCGAGGAAGCGGTTGAACCAGTTCACCAGTTCGCCCAGTTCGTCTTTCTTGGTGTAGTTCAGGCGCTGGGTCAGGTCGCCTTCGCCGCTGGCGATGTTCTTCAGCATTTCGGCGACGCTGTTGATCGGGCGGGTCACGCCGGAGGCGGTGAGCCAGATCAGCAGCAGACCGATCAGGCCGGCGATCACGGCCACCGCCAACGCGGTAATCATGCCGGTTTGCTGGGCATCGTCGAGCACTGCCTGGAGCTTGACCGAGTCGGCCAGCAGCACTTGTTTCGGCAGGTCGATGACCACGCCCCAGGCCCGGGAGTTGCCAATCGGATCGACCGGGTACACGGCGCGGATCAGGTCGCCCTGTTCGAGAATCTTCGGCGTGCCGGCGCTCAGCAGTTGCAGGATGTCCTTGCCTTCGGCACCGAGGGTTTCGGTGATGCCTTTGCCGACTTTGGTTGCGTCGGTGCTGTAGGCGCCCAGCACGCCGCTGCCGGAGACGATCAGCATGTGTCCGGCACTGTTGAACAGCTCACGCTGGGAATTGACGGCCGCCGCTTGCAGCGCATCCAGGGCAATGTCGATGCCGACCACGCCGATGGCCTTGCCGTCCACCAGCAACGGTACGGAAATGGTGGTCATGAGCATTTCCTTGCCGCCCACGGTATCGGCGTAAGGATCAAGCAGGCAGGTGCGCTTGTTGTCGCGAGGGCAGGTGTACCAGCTGTTGTAAGGCGTGCCGCTGACGCTGAGGGTGGTCTTGTTCATGTCGTCTTCGACCATGATCGTGTTCAGCGACGGACCCGCAGCACGGCTCCAGTAACTGGCGAAACGCCCCGCCTCGTTGGACTGACGCGCGGCATCGTTGGCGAATTCGCTGTCCTTGCCATCCAGTCCGTTCGGTTCGAACGCCAGCCAGATGCCGAGCACCTTGCTGTTGCGTTCGAAGGCGGTTTTCAGGCTCTGGTTCAACTCTTCACGCAGGGCGCCGGCGTCCAGCGAACGCTTGGCAGCCATGACGCGCATGTCCTTGACCTGGTCGGCCAGGGCGGTGATCACCAGCAGGCTCTCGCCGAAGGTTTTCTGCACTTGCACCGCCTGTTCGGCAGCCTTGGCCTGCAGCAGGTCCTGCACACTGGCGGTGAGCATCTTGCTGCTGGAAGTGCTGACCAGTTCGTCGTTCTGGTTGGTCTGGTAAATATTGATGCCAACGATCAGCGCGACCACACCGAGCAGGCACAGGCCGGACAGCAGGACGATTTTCAGGCGAATGGACAGAGAGTCGAACATGGGACGTTCTCGCGAATGGATGAGCTGTTGGCTAAGAGGCAGGAAGGTGCCCGGTTCGCCAAATCCATTCAGCGCCATTCAATGCTCATCGGCGCGGGGCGGACAGGCATGAATCACAAGCCGACGAGCGGTCGCGGCTAAACGTTTGCGCGGGTAAATACCCTGAAAACAAGGGGAAAATCAGGAAATTTTCGGCAACGCTTCCGGTCGTGACCAGATCCACAGGTTGCCCATCGTCATCCCCACAATCGCCAGATAGATCGGCCAGCCGTGATCGAGCATCACCAGCATCAGCGTGGCGCACAGCAACATGCTGACCGTGGCGCTGACCTTGGCCTTGCGGGCGATGATCTTGCCGTTGCGCCAGTTGCTCAGGATCGGGCCGAACAGACGATGGTTTTCCAGCCAGGCACTCAGGCGCGGCGAACTGCGGGTCGCGGCCCAGGCAGCGAGCAGGATGAACTCGGTGGTCGGCAGGCCGGGCACGACGATGGCGATCAGGCCGATGCCGAGGCTGACATAGGCGAGCAGGCCGAACAGCAGGCGGGCGAGTCGGGAGGCGGCGGGTTGGGGCATGGGCTCAGCGAGAGACTTATGAAGCGGGATGGGAATCTTACAGGCTTATGCAGTTCCCTGTGGAAGCCAGGCTTCCACAGGAATTAAGCAATCAGGCCGGTTCGGCTTCAGTCGAGTAAGCCTGTTCCAGCAACACGGTGAAGCGGTTGAACGCGTCGATCGCGCCTTGCTCCACTTCGGCTTCCTCTTCAGCGCTGAATTGCAGCGAATCGAGGGTGCGTACAAAGCTCTTCCAGCCTTCGGCACGACCGCCTTCAGGTTCGCCCAGATGACGGGCGCCAAAGGTTTCGCTCAGGTCCAGCGCCACCGCGCGTTTGATCAGGAACGCAGCGCCAAGCTTTGAACCCTCGGACACGAAAATCCAGCCGAGGGCGCGGGCCTTGCTCGGGTTTTTCACCGCGCCGGCGACTGGCGCAGGCACTTCGGTGTCGAGGTCGGCGAGGTCGGCCCTGGCGGCTTCGGCGCGGCAGCGGGCCGGCAGGTCAGGGACGATAGCGGTCAGTTCGGCATCGTTGTACAGCGACACCAGCTCCGACTGGAACAGGTATTGCGCAACCACGAAGCGGGCGAAATTGGCGCGGGTCTCGAACGGCGCGTGGGCCTTGACCAGCGCATCGAGCTTGCTGTGCGGCTCGTGGGTGATCTGGTTCAGGCGTTGCGAACGCAGGGCTTTTTCCGGGGTGCTCATGAGATGTCCTTGAAAAGAAGAGGCGCTTGATAACGAGACGTACGGGCAAGCGCCGGACAGTAAAAAAACCTCACGGCGCGGCCATGCGCGCGCCGTGAGGTCATCCGGATCAGATATCCCAGACCAGATTGATCGCGAAGTTGCGACCCGGCTGGGTCAGGCGATCGAGGTTGGCCGGTTGTGTCACCGACGCTTCGCCGACGCTGTCGTAACCGCGCACGTCATCCCACAGCCAGTATTTCTTGTCGGTCAGGTTGTAGATGCCGCCGCTGACGGTGACGTCGTCGGTGACCTTGTAATAACCGGCCAGATCGAGAATGCCGAAGCCCGGAGTCTTGAACTGACTGCTGACCCCGTCCGGCGATTTGAAGTTGCTGTCGTCGACGCGATCCTTCTTCTTGACCACGGTCCAGCTCAGCAGGCCGCCGTAGTTGTCCTGGTCGTAACCGAGGCCGAACACGCCGGTCAGCGGGTTGACGCTGTTCAACGGCTCGCCGTTGTCGTTGTTGCGTCCGTAGGCGTAGGAGATCGAACCCTGGGTATACAGGCCTTGCGGCGCGCCGAAGGAATCGAGGTTCAGACGACCTTTGACTTCGGCACCCTTGATGGTGGCGTGCTTGATGTTGCTCGACTGGAAGGTCAGCTCGTCGTAGCCAGGGGTGACGGCGTCTTCGTTGATGAAGTCGCGGTACTTGTTATAGAACACCGCCACGTCGAACGAGCCTTGCTCGAAGTTGCCGCGCAGGCCGGTTTCATAGCTTTTGCTCTTTTCCGGCTCCAGGTCCGGGTTCGGTGCCACGTTGTAGCCGGTGGTGCTGTTCTCGAAGCGGCCGTACAGGGCTTTCGCGGTCGGGGTGCGGAAGCCTTCGGCGTACTGACCGTACCAGGTGTAGTTTTCGGTCAGGGCGTAGGTCAGGCCGAATTTCGGCGAGACTTTATGCCATGTCTTGTTCGAATCACTGACCGTGCCATTACCGTCGGCGGCCACGGTGTTGAGGAATTCCTGGGTGATGTGCGGCTTGAGCTGGGTGTAGTCGTAGCGCAGGCCCGGCAGGAAGGTCCAGTTGTTCCAGCTGATCTGATCCTGGGCGAACAGGCTGTAGGTGTTGATGGTCGGGTCCGGGAAGTCGCTGGACTTTTTCAGCACGTCGGCTGCGCTGGTAGCGCCGATGGCGGTGCAGCCGCGACCGACCGCCAGGCACTTGCCGTCGCCGCTGCGCGAGCCGGTGACTTTCTGCTGCTTGATCGTGGTGCCGTAGGTCAGCACGTGATCGGTGTCACCGATGGCGAATGCCTTGTCCAGTTGCGCGTCGAAGACCCACTGTTTTTCTTCGTAGATCGTGTCGCGGGTGCGCAGGACTTTACGGGTGATCGGGTAATAGAACTCGTCGGTGCTCTGGTCGGTCTTGGCGGTCTGGTGGTTGAGGCTCCACTTCACGTTGTCCGCCAGCAGGCTGTCGAGCTCGAAGCTGTGCTCCAGGCCGAAACGCTCGCGGGTGATGGTGTCGTTGCCGGTGCGCCACTGGTACATGCCGCCGGGCAGCACGCTGTTCGGGATCGTCGGAGCACCGTTGAAGTACGGGCCGCCGTAGGCGCTTTTCTGATCGGTGTCGCGATCATCCTTGTACTTTTCGTAGGTCAGGCCCAGGCGCGAACCTTCGTTGTAGTTCCAGCCGATCTTGGCCAGCACGTTGGTGGCTTTCACGTCCTCCGGGTTGGCGGCGGTGCGTTCCAGGCCCGTGCCGTTGTTGCTGCCGTAGGAATCGGTTTCATGACCGTCGCGCTGGCTGTAGTGCAGCAAGCCGTCGAACTGGTCGGCGCGACCGGCGACGGTGGCGGATTTCAGCCAGCTCTCGTCGGCGGAGCTGTAGCCGGTTTTCAGGCGGGCGCCGACGTCTTTGCCGGGCTTGATGATGTCGTCCGGGTCGAGGGTGTAGTAGCTGACCGCGCCGCCGATGGCGTTGCTGCCGTACAGCACCGAGGCCGGGCCGCGAAGAATTTCGACGCGTTTGACGATTTCCGGGTCAACGTAATTGCGCTGAGTCTTGGCGTACGGACCATTGAAGAAACCGTCCGGCACTTCGACGCCGTCGACCTGAGTCAGGATGCGGTCGCCGTCGATGCCGCGAATGTTGTAGCCGCTGATCCCGCCACGCTGGCCGGCGCCGCCCACGGATACGCCCGGCTCGTAGCGCACCAGATCCTTGATGGTGTTGACGTTGTTGCGGTCCAGATCCTGACGGGTCTGCACGGTGACGGTGGCCGGCACGCTATTGATCGACTGTTCCTGGCGGGTGGCGCTGATGGTCACCTGATCCAGGTTGAGTGCGCCGCTGCTGGCGCGTTTTTCCAGCACGACGTTGTTGTTGCTCAGTTTGCGGAAGCTCAGGTTGGTCCCCACCAACAGACGCTCCAGGGCTTTTTCCGGTGGCAGCGAACCGCGCACGCCCGGCGACGACACGTCTTGACCCAGTTCCGCCGGCAAACCGACCTGCCAGCCGGTGACCGCGGTGAACGCATTGAGCGCCGACACCAGCGGCTGCTGGGCAATGGCGAACGAGTAATCGCCCATGTTGCGCGTCGGCTGTTCGGTGGCGGCCATCAGCGGCGCGGTGCCGGCCATCAGGATGGCGGCGGTCAGCAGCGACAGCACGCGGGAAGGGGAAGAAGTCTGGCGGGTAAGGCGAGAGGACATCGATAGCGCTCCGTGTCGCACGAATCTTTATAGGTGCTGATTGATCTCGCGAGATGCGAATCAATTGCATTGGCTATAACGAGACGAACGAGCTTTGGCTATCGAGTAAAAATAATTCTCATTTAGTTCAGAATCACCAGCGCTGGGAATTCCTGAAGCTTGGCCGAGGTGATGTGAGCGAGCGAACGCACCACGTCCAGCGGCTGGTCGAGACGGTAATTGCCAGTGACGGCGACGTCGGCTAACTGTTCGTTGGTGTTGATGATGAAGCCCGGATAGTAGCGGCGCAGTTCCGCCAGCACCTGGTTCAGCGGGCAGTTCTCGAAGATCAGCCGACCCTGCACCCACGCCAGATCGGTAGCGGCGTCGACCTTGGCCGGGTGGTCGAAACCGTTCGGGCCGATGCGGATGCTTTCTCCGGCGGACAGCCGCACCCGTGCATCATCACGGGTCGCACGCAGATCGACATCGCCACGCTGCACCCGCACCTGCGCCACGCCGTCGAGATAACGTACGGCGAACGCGGTGTCGCGCACGCTGGCTTTCACCGGGCCGGCGTCGATTTCCAGCGGCTGACTGCGGCTGGCCGGAATCTCGAAAAATGCTTCGCCCTGATACAGCCGCGCGACCCGCTGCTGATCGTTGATCGTGCTGGAGAAGGCGGAGTTAGTGTTGAGCAGGACCTTCGAACCGTCCTCGAGCTGCAAGCGCTGACGCTCGCCGACCACGGTCAGGTGATCGGCCTGCAGACGCATCGGCAGGTCGCTGAAACTGAATAGCCCGAGCAGCAGCACCGCGGCGGTGGCCAGCGGTTTCCAGTGCGGGCGCAGACGTGTGAGGACGGTGACTTTCTTCGGTTTGGCCGCGAGGTTCTGCGCGCACTGGGCGATCTGCGGGCCGTCCCAGATTGCCTGGGCCCTGGCGAACGCCTCGGCATTCAACGGATCGGCCGCCAGCCAGGCATGGAATTGCCGGGTCTGCTCCTCGTCCGGACTGCCGAGCACGATGAGCCAGTCCAGAGCCTGGTCCATTGCGCTGGCGGCGTCCTGCGCCGATGAAGGCGAAGGGGAGCGGTGGGTGTCCGTCACGGTGTTTCCTCGGCAGTGTCTGTGCACGGCTGTTTTTTTAGTGAAGCGTAAAAGTCGGGCAAGGGTAACAAAGCCCGATGATCAGTGCAGTCGATCCTGAGGTTTACAGAAAAGCCCTACGGCATCAGTCGCCATTCAAACGCTCGGCGACACCGATGCAGATGGTCATGATCAGTTTGAGTTCTTTCTGCACCGTGCTGAGAGAGACGCTCAGTTCTTCGGCGATTTCCTGATAGCTGCGCCCGTGCAGACGGCTGAGGATGAAGATTTGTTGTTGGCGGGGGCTGAGTTCACCGAGGCTCACGTTCAGACGCTCCAGCAATTGTTCGGCGTGGGCGGCGTCTTCGGCGCTGCTGGCGGGGGCGGCGACGCTGTGCACCACGTCCTGCGGCACGTCGTCGACCATGGTGCGTGAATGAATCTTGCGCGCACGCAAATGGTCCAGCGCCAGGTTGCGCGCGGTCTGGAAGACAAAGGGTTCAAGGTGATCGATGGCCCGTTCGCCCAGCGCCCGGGTGACGCGCAGGTAGGTTTCCTGCAACAGGTCTTCGGCGGTGCTGTGGTTGTTGACCATCCGTTCCAGGGTCCGCAGCAGCGAGGTGCGCTGGGCGAGGAAGACGTGATTGAAGTGTGATTGACTCACGGGAGGACCTGATCCATTTCGAGCGAATGATAATGCTTATCATCCGCCCGAATGGTCAAGTGTTGATTTGTCAAAGGTGGGTAAAGCTTTTGCCCGCTCTCAAAAGGGCGGCAGCGGTTTTATTCCGCGTTGCACAGCGCCAGGCAGTTATCGAGCATGCGGTTGGAGAAGCCCCACTCGTTGTCGTACCAGGCAAGTACTTTCAGCAGTTTGCCGCTGGCTTTGGTGTGGTTGGCGTCGAAGATCGACGACAGCGGGTTGTGGTTGAAGTCGCTCGAAACCAGCGGCAGAGTGTTGTAGCCAAGGATCTTCGAATGCTGGCTCGCGGCTTTCATCAGTGCATTGACTTCATCGGCCGAGGCTTCGCGCTTCAACTGCACGGTCAGGTCAACCAGTGACACATTGATCACCGGTACGCGCACGGCCATGCCGGTCAGCTTGCCCGCCAGTTCCGGCAGCACCAGGCCCACGGCTTCGGCAGCGCCGGTCTTGCTCGGGATCATGTTCTGGGTGGCGGAGCGCGCTCGGTACGGGTCGGTGTGATAGACGTCGGTCAGGTTCTGGTCGTTGGTGTAGGCATGAATGGTGGTCATCAGACCGCTTTCGATGCCCAACTCGCGGTGCAGCACTTGCGCGACTGGCGCGAGGCAGTTGGTGGTGCACGACGCGTTGGAAATGATCTGGTGCGACTGGCGCAGAATGTCGTGGTTCACACCGTAAACGACGGTGGCATCGGCGCCTTTGGCCGGGGCCGAGATAATCACTTTGCGTGCGCCGGCGGTAATATGCGCAGCGGCTTTGGCCCGGTCGGTGAACAGACCGGTGCATTCGAACACCACATCAATCTTTTCCGCGGCCCATGGCAGGTCGGCCGGGTTGCGGATGGCGCTGACCGAAATGCGGTCGCCGTTGACGGTCAGGCTCTCGTTGTCATGAGCCACTTCGGCGTCGAATGTGCCATGAACGGTGTCGTACTTGAGCAGATGCGCATTGATCGCGCTGTCGCCCAGATCGTTGATGGCGACGATCTGCAAATCCTGACGATAGCCTTGGGTATACAGTGCGCGCAGGACATTACGGCCGATGCGGCCAAAACCATTGATTGCGATTCGAAGAGTCATTGAACAGCGCCGCCGTCGTTTTGTTGTTGGAATTACAAGATTATTCGCATAAAAATAGAAAACAAGCCTTTTTAGTGGCAATATTTTGTTTTATCTACAACGAGTGACCTGAATCAACTGGTCCGAATGATCAACAAAACCGTTCGTCATCCCACGCGAACGGGCTTTTGATCAGCATAGACAATCAGGTCGCCACATCCGTTAGCCTGGAGTTCTACACATGCATCCCCGCGTTCTTGAGGTCACCGAACGGCTTATCGCCCGCAGCCGCGCCACGCGTCAGGCTTACCTTGCGCTGATTCGCGGCGCTGCAACTGACGGGCCGATGCGCGGCAAACTGCAATGCGCCAACTTCGCCCACGGCGTGGCCGGGTGTGGCAGCGAAGACAAGCACAGCCTGCGGATGATGAACTCGGCCAACATCGCGATTGTTTCGTCATATAACGACATGCTCTCGGCGCACCAGCCGTACGAAGTCTTCCCGGAGCAGATCAAGAACGCCCTGCGCGAAATCGGCTCGGTCGGCCAGTTCGCCGGCGGCACGCCTGCGATGTGCGACGGCGTGACCCAGGGTGAACCGGGCATGGAACTCAGCCTGCCGAGCCGCGAAGTGATCGCGATGTCGACGGCGGTGGCGCTGTCCCACAACATGTTCGACGGCGCGCTGATGCTCGGCATCTGCGACAAGATCGTGCCGGGCCTGATGATGGGCTCCCTGCGTTTCGGTCACCTGCCGACGATTTTCGTCCCGGGCGGGCCGATGGTCTCGGGGATTTCCAACAAGGAAAAAGCCGACGTGCGGCAGAAGTACGCCGAAGGCAAGGCGACCCGCGAAGAGCTGCTGGAATCGGAGATGAAGTCCTACCACAGCCCGGGCACCTGCACCTTCTACGGCACCGCCAACACCAACCAGTTGCTGATGGAAGTGATGGGCCTGCACCTGCCGGGCGCATCGTTCGTCAATCCGAACACCCCGCTGCGTGAGGCGCTGACCCGCGAAGCCGCGCATCAGGTCACCCGCCTGACCAAACAGAACGGCAACTTCATGCCGATCGGTGAAATCGTCGACGAGAAGGCGCTGGTCAACTCGATCGTCGCGCTGCACGCCACCGGCGGCTCGACCAACCACACCCTGCACATGCCGGCCATCGCCATGGCGGCGGGCATTCAACTGACCTGGCAGGACATGGCCGACCTCTCCGAAGTCGTGCCGACCCTGAGCCACGTTTATCCAAACGGCAAGGCTGACATCAACCACTTCCAGGCAGCGGGCGGCATGTCGTTCCTGATCCGCGAACTGCTCGAAGCCGGCCTGCTGCACGAAGACGTCAACACCGTGCTCGGCCACGGCCTGAGCCAGTACACCAAGGAGCCGTTCCTCGATAACGGCAAGTTGGTGTGGCGCGAAGGCCCGACCGACAGCCTCGACGAAAACATCCTGCGCCCGGTGGCCCGTGCGTTCTCGGCAGAGGGCGGCTTGCGCGTGATGGAGGGCAACCTCGGTCGCGGCGTGATGAAAGTGTCCGCCGTCGCGCTGGAAAACCAGATCGTCGAAGCGCCGGCCATGGTGTTCCAGGATCAGCAGGATCTGGCCGACGCCTTCAAGGCCGGTTTGCTGGAGAAGGATTTTGTCGCGGTGATGCGCTTCCAGGGCCCGCGCTCCAACGGCATGCCGGAACTGCACAAGATGACGCCGTTCCTCGGCGTGCTGCAGGATCGAGGCTTCAAGGTGGCGTTGGTGACAGACGGGCGCATGTCCGGCGCTTCGGGGAAAATCCCGGCGGCGATTCACGTCAGCCCCGAGGCTTATGTCGGCGGCGCTTTGGCGCGCGTGCAAGAGGGCGATATCATCCGCGTCGATGGCGTCAAAGGCACTTTGGAACTCAAGGTGGACGCCGCCGAATTCGCAGCGCGCGAACCCGCCAAAGGCCTGTTGGGCAACAACATCGGCAGCGGTCGCGAACTGTTTGGCTTCATGCGTTTGGCCTTCAGCTCGGCGGAGCAGGGCGCCAGCGCCTTCACTTCTGCCCTGGAGACGCTTAATTGAAACTGGCTTTGGTCGGTGACATCGGAGGCACCAACGCGCGGTTTGCGTTGTGGAAAGATCAGCAGCTCGAATCGGTTCAGGTGCTGGCCACGGCCGACCATGCCAGCCCGGAAGAGGCGATCAGCCTCTACCTCAGCAGGCTCGGTCTGGCGCCGGGCGCCATCGGTTCGGTGTGCCTGTCGGTGGCGGGGCCGGTGAGCGACGATGAATTCAAGTTCACCAACAACCATTGGCGCCTGAGCCGCAAGGCGTTCTGCCAGACCTTGCAGGTCGAGCAGCTGTTGCTGGTCAACGACTTCTCGGCGATGGCGTTGGGCATGACCCGTTTGCAGCCGGGCGAATTTCGTGTGGTCTGCGAGGGCACGCCGGAGCCATTGCGCCCGGCGGTAGTGATCGGCCCTGGCACTGGCCTGGGCGTCGGCACCTTGCTTGATCTCGGCGAAGGGCGGTTTGCCGCGTTGCCGGGCGAGGGCGGTCATGTCGATCTGCCGCTGAGCAGTCCGCGTGAAACCCAGCTCTGGCAGCACATCCACAACGAGATCGGCCACGTCAGCGCGGAAACCGCGTTGAGCGGCGGCGGCTTGCCGCGGGTCTACCGGGCGATCTGCGCGGTGGATGGTCATGAACCGAAACTCGATACGCCGGAAGCCATCACTGCGGCGGGGCTTGCAGGCGACCCGATTGCCCTGGAAGTGCTGGAGCAGTTCTGCTGCTGGCTCGGTCGCGTGGCCGGCAACAACGTGCTGACCACGGGCGGCCGTGGCGGGGTGTACATCGTGGGCGGCGTGATTCCGCGTTTTGCCGATTTCTTCCTCGAAAGCGGTTTCGCCCGCAGTTTTGCCGACAAGGGCTGCATGAGCGATTACTTCAAGGGGATTCCGGTGTGGCTGGTGACGGCGCCGTACTCGGGGCTCGTCGGTGCAGGAGTGGCGCTCGAACAATCCGGTCAATGATCATTCCCACGCCGGGCGTGGGAACCCTCGACACATCAGGCATAATCCGCCCAATTCCAACAACAAGGATGCCTTCGAAGTGAGCTCAGTCAACAAGTCGATTTTGTTGGTCGATGACGACCAGGAGATACGCGAGTTGCTGGAAACCTACCTGACCCGCGCGGGTTTTCAGGTACGGGCCACGGCGGATGGCGCCGGTTTTCGTCAGGCGCTTAACGAGGCGCCGAGCGATCTGGTGATCCTCGATGTGATGCTGCCGGATGAAGATGGCTTCAGCCTGTGCCGCTGGGTGCGCCAGCATCCGCGTCAGGCCCAGGTGCCGATCATCATGCTCACCGCCAGTTCCGACGAAGCCGACCGGGTCATCGGCCTGGAGCTCGGCGCCGACGATTACCTCGGCAAACCTTTCAGCCCCCGCGAACTGCAGGCCCGGATCAAGGCCCTGCTGCGCCGCGCCCAATTCGGCCAGGAACGCGGCGGCAGTGAAGTGCTGGCGTTCGATGAATGGCGGCTGGACATGGTCAGCCATCGGCTGTTTCACGCCGACGGCGAGGAGGTGATTCTGTCCGGCGCCGACTTCGCCCTGTTGAAACTGTTTCTTGATCATCCCCAGGAAATCCTCGACCGCGACACCATCGGCAACGCCACCCGTGGCCGCGACCTGATGCCCCTCGACCGCATCGTCGACATGGCCGTCAGCCGTTTGCGCCAGCGTCTGCGCGACACCGAAAAACCGCCGCGCCTGATCCGCACCGTGCGTGGCAGCGGCTACCAACTGGCAGCCAATGTGGTTGCCGGCAATGGTCACTGAGTTCCTGCGCACCACCGCGCGCAAAGTGCCGATGCCGCGTTCGCTGCTCGGGCGGATGCTGCTGCTGACGTTGCTCGCGGTGTTGTTCGCCCAGACGCTGTCCAGCGTGATCTGGGTGTCCCAATTGCGCGCGACCCAGCTCGAAGGCCTGGTCACCAGCGCCCGCAGCCTCGCCCATTCGATGACCGCCAGCGTCAGTTATTTCCGCTCGTTGCCGGTGGCTTATCGGCCGCTGGTGCTCGACCAATTGCGCAGCATGGGCGGCACGCGTTTTGTGGTGACACTGAATGACAAACCGCTGGGCATGGAGGTGTTGCCGGTGACGCCGCGCAAGGCCGCGGTGCTGAAAGCGGTGGATGAAGTGCTGCGCCAGTCGCTGGGCCAGGACACCGACATTCTGGTGACCTTCGTCAGCCCCGATGACTTACGGATCTTCAACGCCGGGTTGAAACTTGATGAGTTGCCGCGTTCGTGGGCGCATTACGCGTTGACCCTGGAACCGGTGAATCCACCGGTGCTGGTGACCCAGATTCAATTGGCGCCGGGTGAATGGCTGTACATCGCCTCGCTGCTGCCCGAACCCTACACCAGTCTTGAAGAACAGGGTCTGCCGACCCAGCAAGTGTGGTTCATCGTCTTCACCAGTGGTTTTCTGTTGTTGTTCATCGGTCTGCTGGTGCACTGGCAGAGCCGGCCGCTAAAGCGTCTGGCGCGAGCCGCGCGGGATTTGTCGCTGGGCGCCGACGTCGAGCCGGTGGCCGAGGGCGGCGGCAGTGAAGTGGTCGAAGTGGGCCGCGCCTTCAACACCATGCGCGAACGCATCAGCCGTTACCTGACCGAGCGTAGTCAGTTGTTCAGCGCGATTTCCCATGACTTGCGTACACCGATTACGCGACTGCGCCTTCGGGTCGAACTGCTGGAAGACGAGAAGCTGCAAACCAAGTTCGGCCGCGATCTGGACGAACTGGAGCTGCTGGTCAAAGGCGCGCTGCAATGCGTGAAGGACACCGACATCCACGAAAACATCGAGCCGGTGGATCTCAATCATGTACTCGACTGCCTGGTGGAACCGTATCTGGCGCCCAACGGCAATGGCCGCGTGACCCAGCAGGGGCGGGCGCTGGCGGCGTATCCGGGCAAGCCATTGGCGCTCAAGCGCTGCATCGGCAACCTGATCGACAACGCGTTGAAGTACGGCCAGAACGCGCACCTGCACATCGATGACGACGAAAGCGCATTCGTGCTGCATGTCGACGATGAAGGGCCGGGCGTGCCGGAGCAGCGGCTGGAGCAGGTGTTCGAGCCGCACTTCCGCTTGGCGGGACAGCAGCAGGGTTACGGGCTGGGGTTGGGGATCGCCCGCAACATTGCTCATAGCCATGGGGGGGAGGTGACGTTGCAGAATCTGCGTGAGGGTGGATTACGCGTGACCCTGCAATTGCCGCGTTCGGCGGATTGATCTGATTGTCACCGCTCGGTGACAAAACCCGCCCCCTTCGTTACAAGACCCTCCCGGCCCGTTGTTTAGACTGCCCGCAGTCATAACAACAAAAAAGGCCACCCATGGATCACTTCAATCCGGGCTTCAGCAGTTGGCTGAACGCCCCTGCCCACCAGCAATGGCTCGCCGATGAAGGCCTGCGCCTGCTGGCGTTCGCCAAGGCTTCACGGTTGCCCGAGGGCTTTGGCAATCTCGATGAGCGCGGCCAGCTTCAGGCCGGCGCGCAAGCCGAAACCATGAACACCGCGCGCATGACCCACAGCTTCGCCATGGCCCACATTCAGGGCCTGCCGGGATTCGCCGAGCTGGTCGATCACGGCATTGCGGCCCTGCGCGGCCCGTTGCGTGATGCGCTGCACGGTGGCTGGTTCGCCGTCGCCGAACACCGTGATGGCAACACCGGCAAGAACGCCTATCTGCATGCTTTCGTCGCGCTCGCGGCCAGTTCCGCTGTGGTCGCCCAGCGTCCCGGCGCGCAGGCGTTGCTGGATGACGCCATCGACATCATCGACACGTATTTCTGGAGCGAAGAAGAGGGCGCCATGCGCGAGTTCTTCAATCGCGACTGGCGCGAAGAGGAAGCCTATCGCGGCGCCAACAGCAACATGCACGCCACCGAAGCGTTCCTCGCTTTGGCCGATGTCACCGACGACCCGCGCTGGCTGGTGCGTGCGCAGCGCATCGTCGAGCGGGTGATTCACGGGCACGCCGCTGCCAACGATTACCTGGTGATCGAGCATTTCGACCGCAACTGGCAGCCGCTGCGCGACTACAACCATGACAATCCCGCCGACGGTTTCCGTCCCTACGGCACCACGCCGGGGCACGGTTTCGAGTGGGCGCGGCTGTTGCTGCACCTCGAAGCCGCGCGGGTCCAGGCTGGCATGCTCACCCCCGGCTGGCTGGCCACCGACGCGCAAAAGCTGTTCGAACAAAACTGCCGCCATGGCTGGGACGTCGACGGTGCGCCGGGCATCGTTTATACCCTCGACTGGAACAACAAAGCCGTGGTGCGCCATCGCCTGCACTGGACCCACGCCGAGGCCAGCGCTGCCGCCAGTGCCTTGCTCAAACGCACCGGCGATGCGCAGTACGAAACCTGGTATCGCCTGTTCTGGGAATTTTGCGAAACGTATTTCATCGACCGCTGCGACGGCAGCTGGCATCACGAACTTGACCCGCAAAACCGCCCGAGCGCCGATATCTGGGCGGGCAAACCGGATCTGTACCACGCCTGGCAGGCCGTGCTGATTCCGCGTCTGCCGCTGGCGCCGAGCATGGCCAGTGCTCTGGCACACCTGTCTCGAAGCGTTCCTGTGTAACCATGTGGTGACATTCGCGCGTCCCTTCGTTACCTGCGGGGGGAAACGCTCTGTTTAAACTCGTGTGCAGCGCAAGCACCAGACTTGCATGCATAACAACAAGAAAGGTACATCTCAGATGAATGCGATTTCTCGCCTCGCTACTGTCATTTCTGTCGCCTCCCTGTTCCCGCTCGCTGTGCTGCCCCTGAGTGTTTCCGCTGCCGAATCCAAAGGTTCGGTGGAAGTCGTGCATTGGTGGACGTCCGGTGGCGAAAAAGCTGCCGTCGATGTGCTCAAGGCACAAGTCGAGAAAGACGGTTTCACCTGGAAAGACGGCGCTGTCGCCGGCGGTGGCGGTGCGACTGCCATGACCGTGCTGAAAAGCCGCGCGGTAGCCGGCAACCCGCCGGGCGTTGCCCAGATCAAAGGCCCGGACATCCAGGAATGGGCGTCGACCGGTCTGCTCGACACTGACGTCCTGAAAGACGTTTCCAAGTCCGAGAAGTGGGACAGCCTGCTCGACAAGAAAGTCTCCGACACCGTGAAGTTCGAAGGTGATTACGTAGCCGTACCGGTGAACATTCACCGCGTGAACTGGCTGTGGATCAACCCGGAAGTCTTCAAGAAAGCCGGTATCGAAAAAGCCCCGACCACCCTCGAAGAATTCTACGCCGCCGGCGACAAGCTGAAAGCGGCGGGCTTCATTCCGCTGGCCCACGGCGGTCAGCCATGGCAGGACAGCACCGTGTTCGAAGCGGTCGTGCTGTCGGTGATGGGTGTTGATGGTTACAAGAAAGCCCTGGTCGACCTGGACAACGCTGCCCTGACCGGCCCGGAAATGGTCAAGGCCCTGACCGAGCTGAAGAAAGTCGCGACCTACATGGACCAGGACGGCAAAGGCCAGGACTGGAACCTGGAAGCGGCCAAGGTCATCAACGGCAAGGCCGGCATGCAGATCATGGGTGACTGGGCCAAGTCCGAATGGACCGCCGCCAAGAAAGTCGCCGGCAAGGACTACGAGTGCGTAGCGTTCCCGGGCACCGACAAGGCGTTCACCTACAACATCGACTCCCTGGCCGTGTTCAAGCAGAAGGACGCGGGCACCGCGGCCGGTCAGCAGGACATCGCCAAAGTCGTGCTGGGTGAAAACTTCCAGAAAGTCTTCAGCATCAACAAGGGCTCGATCCCGGTGCGTAACGACATGCTCGCCGACATGGGCAAGTACGGTTTCGACTCCTGCGCGCAGACCGCTGCCAAAGACTTCCTGGCAGACGCCAAGAACGGTGGCTTGCAGCCAAGCATGGCGCACAACATGGCGACCACGCTGGCCGTGCAGGGTGCGTTCTTTGATGTCGTGACCAACTACATCAACGACCCGAAAGCCGACCCGGCCGACGCTGCGAAGAAACTCGGCACCGCCATCAAGGCTGCCAAGTAACGTCAGCGTAGAGCAGCTGCAAGCTTCAGGTCGCGCATCGGCCTGAAGCCTGCAGTTTGCAGCGGTCCTTCATTTTCTTTACTGGATCTTCCCATGAGTTCTGTTGCTGTGTTCAGCAAGGCCTCGCCGTTCGACGCATTGCAGCGCTGGCTACCGAAACTGGTGCTGGCGCCGAGCATGTTCATCGTTCTGGTGGGCTTCTATGGCTATATCCTCTGGACGTTTGTCCTGTCGTTCACCACGTCGACCTTCCTGCCGAACTACAAATGGGCAGGCCTGGCGCAATACGAGCGCCTGTTCGACAACGACCGCTGGTGGGTGGCGAGCAAGAACCTGGCCGTGTTCGGCGGCATGTTCATCGGTATCACCCTGGTGATCGGCGTATTGCTGGCAGTGTTCCTCGACCAGCGGATCCGTCGCGAGGGCTTTATCCGCACCATTTACCTGTACCCGATGGCGCTCTCGATGATCGTCACCGGTACCGCGTGGAAATGGCTGCTCAACCCGGGCATGGGCCTGGACAAATTGCTGCGGGACTGGGGCTGGGAAGGCTTCCGTCTCGACTGGCTGATCGACCCGGATCGCGTGGTGTATTGCCTGGTGATCGCGGCGGTCTGGCAAGCTTCGGGCTTCATCATGGCGATGTTCCTCGCCGGTCTGCGTGGCGTTGATCAGTCGATCATCCGTGCCGCCCAGATCGACGGCGCGAGCATGCCGCGCATCTACTGGAAAGTGGTGCTGCCAAGCCTGCGTCCGGTGTTCTTCAGTGCGGTGATGATCCTGGCGCACATCGCGATCAAGAGCTTCGACCTGGTAGCGGCCATGACGGCCGGCGGCCCGGGTTATTCCTCCGATTTGCCGGCGATGTTCATGTACTCGTTCACCTTCAGCCGTGGACAAATGGGCATGGGTTCGGCCAGTGCAATCCTGATGCTCGGTGCGATCCTCGCGATCATCGTGCCTTACCTGTACTCCGAGCTGAGGACCAAGCGTCATGACTAGTCTCGCTTCGAAACCCGCCATCAGCCTGAGTCGCATCGCGATCTACGCGGTGCTGATCCTCGCGGTCCTGCTGTATCTGGTACCGCTGGTGGTCATGCTGCTGACCAGCTTCAAGACCCCGGAAGACATCTCCACCGGCAACCTGCTGAGCTGGCCGACCGTGGTCAGCGGCATCGGCTGGGTGAAAGCCTGGGCGACCGTTGACGGCTACTTCTGGAACTCGATCAAGATCACCGTTCCGGCCGTGATCATCTCCACCGCCATCGGTGCGTTGAACGGTTACGTACTGTCGTTCTGGCGCTTCCGCGGTTCGCAGCTGTTCTTCGGTCTGCTGTTGTTCGGCTGCTTCCTGCCGTTCCAGACGGTGTTGCTGCCGGCGTCGTTCACCCTCGGCAAGATGGGCCTGGCGAGTACCACCACCGGCCTTGTGTTCATCCATGTGGTCTACGGTCTGGCGTTCACCACGCTGTTCTTCCGTAACTACTACGTGAGCATTCCGGATGCGCTGATCAAGGCGGCGCGCCTCGATGGCGCGGGCTTCTTCACCATCTTCCGCCAGATCATCCTGCCGATGTCGACGCCGATCATCATGGTCTGCCTGATCTGGCAGTTCACCCAGATCTGGAACGACTTCCTGTTCGGCGTGGTGTTCTCCAGCGGTGATTCGCAACCGATCACGGTGGCGCTGAACAACCTGGTCAACACCAGCACCGGGGCCAAGGAATACAACGTGGACATGGCGGCGGCGATGATCGCCGGGCTGCCGACCCTGCTGGTCTATGTGGTCGCAGGCAAGTATTTCGTGCGCGGGCTGACGGCCGGCGCAGTCAAGGGGTAATCATGGCTACGCTCGAACTTCGCAATGTAAACAAGACCTACGGTGCCGGCCTGCCGGACACCCTGAAGAACATCGAACTGTCGATCAAGGACGGTGAGTTCCTGATCCTCGTCGGGCCTTCGGGCTGCGGCAAGTCGACCCTGATGAACTGCATCGCCGGCCTGGAAACCATCACCGGCGGCGCGATCATGATCGGTGACCAGGACGTCAGCGGCATGAGCCCCAAGGATCGCGACATCGCCATGGTGTTCCAGTCCTACGCGCTGTACCCGACCATGAGCGTGCGCGAGAACATCGAGTTCGGTCTGAAGATCCGCAAGATGAGCCAGTCGGCGATCGACGAAGAAGTCGCCCGCGTGGCCAAGCTGTTGCAGATCGAGCACCTGCTCAATCGCAAGCCGGGCCAGCTCTCCGGCGGTCAGCAACAGCGCGTGGCGATGGGCCGTGCGCTGGCGCGTCGACCGAAGATCTACCTGTTTGACGAACCGCTGTCCAACCTCGACGCTAAGCTGCGCGTCGAGATGCGCACCGAAATGAAACTGATGCACCAGCGCCTGAAAACCACCACGGTCTACGTGACCCACGACCAGATCGAAGCGATGACCCTGGGCGACAAAGTGGCGGTGATGAAGGACGGGATCATCCAGCAGTTCGGTACGCCGAAAGAGATCTACAACGACCCGGCCAACCTGTTCGTGGCGAGCTTCATCGGTTCGCCGCCGATGAACTTCATCCCGCTGCGCCTGCAACGCAAGGACGGCCGTCTGGTGGCGCTGCTCGACAGCGGCCAGGCCCGTTGCGAATTGCCGATGGCGATGCAGGACGCCGGTCTCGAAGACCGCGAAGTGATCCTCGGCCTGCGCCCGGAGCAGATTGTCCTGGCCAATGGCGAGGGCAATGGCTTGCCGAGCATCAAGGCTGAAGTGCAGGTCACCGAGCCGACCGGTCCGGACACCCTGGTGTTCGTCAACCTCAACGACACCAAGGTCTGCTGCCGTCTGGCGCCGGATGTGGCGCCGCAGGTGGGTGAGACCCTGACCCTGCAATTCGATCCGTCGAAAGTGCTGCTGTTCGATGCCAAGTCCGGCGAGCGCCTGGGGGGTGCGGGCCTGCCGAAAACCGAGTCGCACAGCGCCAACGTGGCCCAGTTCAAGGGTCGCTGATCAACAAATGCGGGAGCGGGCTCGCCCGTTTCCGCAGGGAGCACGCGGTGCGTGGCCTGTCGCGCACCGCATCAGATGTAAACCGCGTTAGATAAGAAGAACAGTTAATAACAATAAAACGAGGATGTAGGGATGAAGAAGAACAACAACGCTCAGCGAATCGGCCAGTTGTCAGCGGTTGCGGCAATGATGCTGGCCGGCAGCGTCCACGCGGCTGACGCGTTCAGCTCCGATTCGGAGTGGATGACCGGGGACTGGGGTGGCGAACGTACCAAGCTGATCGAGCAGGGTATCGACATCAAGATGGACTACGTCGGTGAGGTGGGCGGCAACCTGCACGGCGGCTACAACAACGACAAGACGGCGCGTTACTCCGACCAGTTCGGTCTGGGCGTGGCGCTGGACCTGCAGAA
The DNA here is from genome assembly GCF_030209075.1 of Pseudomonas sp. lyk4-R2A-10. Taxonomy (NCBI): domain Bacteria; kingdom Pseudomonadati; phylum Pseudomonadota; class Gammaproteobacteria; order Pseudomonadales; family Pseudomonadaceae; genus Pseudomonas; species Pseudomonas sp. lyk4-R2A-10. The sequence goes on from NZ_JARVSR010000001.1 coordinate 380,589, forward strand.
ACTGTGGGGCTGGGACAACACTCAGGCCAAGATCCAGCTGACCAACCGTAATGGCGAAAACATTTCCAACGACCGTGTTGGCGATCCGCGTGCTGGCACACTCAGCTCCTCGCAGGAAGTCTACGGTCGTGGCCACATGGTGCGTCTGACCCAGTTGTGGATCAAACACCAGTTCTTCGACAACAAGCTCGACGTCAAGGCCGGTTACTTCGGCGAAGGCGAAGACTTCAACACCTTCCCGTGCGAGTTCCAGAACCTGGCGTTCTGCGGTTCGCAAGTGGGTAACTGGGCGACCAACATCTGGTACAACTGGCCAGTCAGCCAGGCGGCGATTCGCGTCAAGTACAACATCAACGACGAGCTCTACGCGCAGATCGGTGCGTACAACCAGAACCCGTCGCAGCTGGAACACGGCAACGGCTTCAAGTTGAGCGGCAGCGGCACCAAAGGCACCGTGTTGCCAGTGGAACTGGTCTGGTCGCCTAACCCGAACGGCCTGCCGGGCGAATACCGTGTCGGTTACTACAAGAGCACGGCCGATGCCGACGACGTTCGCGAAGACGTCAACGGTTTCGACGCTGCGACCACCGGTGATGCCTACCGTACCCACAGCAGCAAGCACGGTTACTGGTTCGTTGCACAGCAGCAACTCACCAGCCACAACGGTGACAAGAGCCGTGGTCTGAGCATTGCTGCCAACGCTACGTTCCACGACAAGGACACCAACTTCATCGACAACTACCAGTCCGTGATGTTTGTGTACAAAGGCCTGTTCGATGCGCGTCCGAAGGATGACTTCGGTATTGGTGCTGCGCGTATTCACGTCAACGATGACGTGAAGAAAAACGCCGAACTGCTCAACGTCTCCAACGGTGTTTCGGACTACGACAATCCGGTGTTCGCGCCGATTCGTGAAACCGAATACAACTACGAGATCAACTACGGCTTCCATGTGACCAACTGGCTGACCGTACGCCCCAACCTGCAATACATCACTCATCCTGGCGGTGTGGATGAAGTGGATAACGCTTTGGTCGCTGGCCTGAAAATTCAGTCTACGTTCTGACGCGTCTGCGATAAGCTCCTCTCTATGTGCGCATATTTGCGGACAGCCAAGGCTGTCCGCTTTTTTTTGGACAGGGGTGTCGCAGCCCATGAAAGTTGATTCTGGAACCGTGGCCCATGCATGAGCATCCGCTGCAACGCTTCTTCAAATCCCTGCGCGAACGACCGGTGTTCGCCTGGGAGCGCTATCAGATGCGCGATGTGCTGGTGATCGATCATCCGTTGTGTCAGGCGGTGTTCAGTCGTCAGGGCGCGCAGTTGCTGCACTTTCAGCCGCGCGGGCAAAAACCGTGGCTGTGGTGCGCCGCGAAGTGGCCGCATGTCGGCGCGATTCGCGGCGGCGTGCCGGTGTGCTGGCCGTGGTATGGCCGTCACCCTAGCGAAAACGCGTGGCCGTCCCATGGCTGGGCGCGCCTGCTGGACTGGAAACTGCTCGACAGCAGCACCAGCGATGATGGCGTGCGCCTGCATTGGCAATTGCAGCTGTGCGACTGGCAGGTGGACCTGCACGCGCACTTGGGCGAACGCATGGAATTGCGCCTGAGTACCGAGCATCAGGACGACATGCCGTGCCAGTTGAGCCAGGCTTTGCACGCTTACTGGCGTATTGGTGATGTGAGTGAGATAGCGCTGTCTGGGCTCGAAGGGGCGCAGGGTTATGACCAGTTGAACCGTGAGGTTTGCCAGCAGGAAGGCGAGTTGCGGGTCGATGGCGGCTGTCAGCGAGTGTTCCAGCACGACGGCGAATTACAGCTCAAGGATCACGCCTGGCAGCGCGAGTTGTGCATCGATACCGGTGACAGCGCGGACACGGTGGTGTGGCATCCGGGGGCGCGGCCGTTGCTGGGCGTAACCTGGGATGAGATTTCGGAGTTTGTCTGTGTTGAAGCGGCGGCGGGTGGCACCGACAGCCTGCATCTGGCGCCGGGGGAGAAGGCGCATTTGAGTTTGCAGGCGTGGGCGGGGGCTTGAGTGTGTCAGTTCGACCGCTGCCCTCACCCTAACCCTCTCCCGGGGGGAGAGGGGACCGATTGGGGGATATTCAAGAGATTCACCGAATTGAACGAATGTCTTTGAATCCATAATCGACCCAATCTTTCAAGTCGATGTATAGCGCAAGACACTTCGGTCAGTCCCCTCTCCCTCCGGGAGAGGGTTAGGGTGAGGGGCTTTTGATCTTCAGTTGAACTCGTCACCCACCGGATACCGGCTCGCATTCAAGCTCTCTTTGATCTTGCGCAGATGCGGCTGGAAATCCACCCCGCGACGCAAGGTCATCCCCGTCGCCAGTACATCCAGCACGGTCAACTGAATGATCCGCGAAGTCATCGGCATATAGATGTCGGTGTCTTCCGGCAGCGGAATGTTCAGGCTCAGCGTACTGGCCTTGGCCAGCGGCGAGTTCTCGGCCGTCAGGCCCAGCACCGAAGCGCCGTTCTCCCGTGCGATGCGCGCCACTTCCACCAGTTCGCGGGTGCGGCCGGTGTAGGAAATGATCACGAACAGCTCGCCGGTGTGCGCCACCGAGGCAATCATCCGTTGCATCAGCACATCGGCGTGGGCGGTGACCGCCAGATTGAAGCGGAAGAACTTGTGCTGTGCATCCAAAGCTACTGGAGCCGAAGCACCCAGGCCGAAGAAGTGGATCTGCCGGGCCTGGATCAACAGGTCGACGGCGCGGCTGATAAGGTTCGGGTCCAGTGCCTGGCACGCGCTGTCCAACGAGGCGATCGCACTGCCGAAAATCTTCTGCGTATAGGCCTCGGGATTGTCGTCAGCTTCTACTGCGCGGCTGACATAGGCCGCGCCGCTGGCCAGGCTCTGCGCCAGTTGCAACTTGAGTTCGGGGTAGCCGCTGACGCCGAACGAGCGGCAGAAACGGTTGACCGTCGGTTCACTGACCGACGCCGCCTGGGCGAGGGCGGCGATGCTGAAGCGGGTGGCCTGCTGTGGGTTGAGCAGGATCACTTCGGCGACTTTGCGTTCGGCCTTGTTCAGCTCTTCAAGGCGACTCTGGATCTGTTCCAGTAAATTTCGCACGCGATCCATAAGAATTCCTAGATTCACCGGCGCCGATAAGCGCGCGGCTATGCAAATTGGGCCTTTGATGTGGCCCGTGACGGTGGCCTATCCTACTGATGGCTCCGACCGACCACCACTCGGAATCTGTATTTTGCGAAAATGTTGTGGTTATTACTACATTTTCCCTTGAGTGATGCCTTGAAAAAAGGTATTTGTAGCTTAACTTGATAAAAGAACAAACATCATGCCTTCGATTACGGTTGAACCGTGCACCTTCGCCTTGTTCGGCGCCTTGGGCGATCTGGCCCTGCGCAAGCTGTTTCCTGCCCTTTATCACCTGGATGGCGCCGGCCTGCTGCACGAGGATACGCGCATTATCGCACTGGCCCGTGAGGCGGGCACCGAGCAGCAGCACCTGGCGTTCATCGCCGCCGAGCTGCGCCGTTACGTGGGCAAGGAACTGGACGAGGCCGTGGCCGAGCGCTTTCTGGCGCGCCTGACCTACCTGCACGTCGACTTCCTCAAGGCTGAAGATTACATGGCGCTGGCCGAACTGGCCGGCAGCACGCAACGCATGATTGCCTACTTCGCCACCCCGGCGGCGGTGTACGGCGCGATCTGCGAGAACCTGGCGAACGTCGGTCTGGCGGAAAACACCCGCGTGGTACTGGAAAAACCGATCGGCTCCGACCTCGAATCCTCGCGCAAGGTCAACGACGCCGTGGCGCAGTTCTTCCCGGAGAACCGCACCTACCGCATCGACCACTACCTGGGCAAAGAAACCGTCCAGAACCTGATCGCCCTGCGTTTCGCCAACAGCCTGTTCGAAACCCAGTGGAACCAGAACTACATCTCCCACGTGGAAATCACCGTGGCCGAGAAGGTCGGTATCGAAGGTCGCTGGGGTTACTTCGACAAGGCCGGTCAGTTGCGGGACATGATCCAGAACCACCTGCTGCAACTGCTCTGCCTGATCGCCATGGACCCGCCGGCCGACCTGTCCGCCGACAGCATCCGCGACGAGAAGGTCAAGGTGCTCAAGGCCCTGGCGCCGATCAGTCCGGAAGGTCTGACCACGCAGGTGGTGCGCGGCCAGTACATCGCCGGGCACAGCGAAGGCAAGTCCGTGCCGGGCTACCTCGAAGAGCCGAATTCCAACGCCCAGAGCGACACCGAAACCTTCGTCGCCCTGCGTGCCGACATCCGCAACTGGCGTTGGGCCGGCGTGCCGTTCTACCTGCGCACCGGCAAGCGCATGCCGCAGAAACTGTCGCAGATCGTCATCCACTTCAAGGAGCCGTCGCACTATATCTTCGCCCCCGAGCAGCGCCTGCAGATCAGCAACAAACTGATCATCCGCCTGCAACCGGACGAAGGTATTTCCTTGCGCGTGATGACCAAGGAGCAAGGCCTGGACAAGGGCATGCAACTGCGCAGCGGCCCGCTGCAACTGAATTTTTCCGACACCTGGCGCAGCGCTCGGATCCCCGATGCCTACGAGCGGTTGTTGCTGGAAGTGATGAACGGCAATCAGAACCTGTTTGTCCGTAAAGATGAAATCGAAGCCGCGTGGAAATGGTGTGACCAGCTGATCGCCGGGTGGAAAAAATCCGGTGACGCGCCCAAGCCGTATGCGGCCGGGTCGTGGGGGCCGATGAGCTCCATTGCATTGATCACGCGGGACGGGAGGTCGTGGTATGGCGATATCTGATGTGAAACTGCCCGAGGGCGTGAATGCCCATGAATTCAAGAGCCCGGTGCTGCTCGCCGAAGGCCTGGCGCTGAATGTCGCCAAGCAATTGAGCGAAGCGTTGGCGGCACGCGGCAACGCCGTGCTGGTGGTGTCCGGCGGCCGTAGTCCGGTGGCGTTTTTCCAGCATCTGGCCAAGCAGGAACTGGACTGGTCGAAGGTCGTCGTGACCCTGGCCGACGAACGCTGGGTGCCGGTCGAACACGCCGACAGCAACGCCGGCCTGCTCAAGCAGTATCTGCTCAAGGGCCCGGCGGCCAAGGCGCAGTTCCTCAGCCTCTACAGCGCGGCGGCCAATGTCGAGCAGGCTGCGGAGCAGGCCGATCGTTTGCTCGCCGAGTTGCCGCCCATCGACGTGCTGGTGCTGGGCATGGGCGATGACGGTCACACCGCCTCGCTGTTCCCGGACAGCCCGAACCTGGCCGAAGCCCTGCAAGCCGACGGCACCCGTCGCTGCTGGCCAATGCTCGCGCCCAGCGTGCCGCGTCAGCGCCTGACCATGAGCCGCGCACTGCTGGCCTCGGCCCGGCACAAGATTCTGTCGATTTCCGGTCAGTCGAAACTGACCACCCTGAATGCCGCACTGGCATCCAACGATGTCGCCGCCATGCCGGTTCGCGCGTTTCTGCAACCTACGTTAGAGATTTACTGGTGCCCATGAGCCAAGGAACAGCCGCTATGACAACCCCATCCCCGACCGTTTCCATGGCGGACAAAGTTGCCCTGATCGACAGCCTCTGCGCCAAGGCGCGGATCCTGCCGGTGATCACCATCGCCCGCGAACAGGACGTGCTGCCGCTGGCCGACGCCCTGGCCGCCGGTGGTCTGACCGCGCTGGAAGTGACCCTGCGTTCGCAGTTCGGCCTCAAGGCGATCCAGATCCTGCGCGAACAGCGCCCGGAGCTGGTGACCGGTGCCGGCACCGTGCTCGACCGCAATATGCTGGCCGCGGCCGAAGCCGCCGGTTCGCAGTTCATCGTCACCCCGGGCATCACCCGTGACCTGCTGGAAGCCAGCGTCGAAAGCCCGATCCCGCTGCTGCCGGGCATCAGCAATGCCTCCGGCATCATGGAAGGCTATGGCCTGGGGTATCGCCGCTTCAAGCTGTTCCCGGCTGAAGTCAGCGGCGGCGTGGCGGCAATCAAGGCCCTCGGCGGCCCGTTCGGCGAAGTGAAATTCTGCCCGACCGGCGGCGTCGGCCCTGCCAACATCAAGAGCTACATGGCGCTGAAAAACGTCATGTGCGTGGGCGGTAGCTGGATGCTCGATCCGGAGTGGATCAAGAACGGCGACTGGGCCCGCATTCAGGAATGCACCGCCGAGGCTCTGGCGCTGCTGGACTGATCTTCAACTGACACTTCGTTGTGTGTTCTACGGCTTTACGGTGCGCTTGGTCGGTGCACCGTTTTTTTTTGCCCGAAAACCTTCGATATCTCGAGATACATAGTTACCGCACCTGGCTGCGCGTGTGGCGTTAACCTGCGTTCATCTTATGGAAGAGAGAGCGCGTCATGGATCACCAGCCTTCAGCTCCAACGGTTTATCAACTGGCCCCCGAGCAAGTCGCCGGGCCATATTTCCGCAATCCCAAGCTGCTGCGCCGCAACATCAGCGAAGGCGCCGAAGGCCTGCCGTTGCTGCTGCGCCTGACCATCGTCGATGCCATGACCGCCGAGCCGGTCAGCGGTGCGCTGGTGGATATCTGGCACTGCAACGCACGCGGCGCCTATTCCGGCTGGAGCCGGGTGAACCCGGATCTGGAAGTTGACGTTGAGGATATCGGCTCGATCCCGCGAACCGACGACGACACTTATTTGCGCGGCGGTCAGTTCAGCGACCACAAGGGCAGGGTGCGCTTCACCACGATCTATCCGGGTTTCTACGCCGGTCGCACCCTGCATGTTCACGTGGCGGTGCGCATCGTCGCCGGCAACGAATACCTGGAGGAGCGCAATGTGGCCTGGGTCGGGCAGCTGTATTTTCCGGAGGTGGTTTCCCGCGGCGTGCTCAATGCCAAGGCCTACCGCGGGCGCAGTTCGCTGCCGGTGTGCAACAACGACGATGCCTACTACGCCAACATGGGCGGCGAAGAGTCGACCCTGACGGTGTGGCCGATCGGTCGTGATTCACACGAGGACGGGTACTTCGGCCACCTCACGATCGGCATCGACACCTTTGCGGTGTCGTCGCAGATCAAGCCCGAGGACTTCGACAAGTACACGGTTTAACGCAGTTCATTCAACGCCAGAACCAGCTGCTGAATCTCCGCCGCCGTCGTGGTCAGCGACGGCGTGACACGGATGCACGGCCCGCAGGCAGAGCCGTTGCGCACGACAGTGAACAGGTTGTAGTCGTTGAGCAGGCGTTCGACCATCGCCTGCTGGTCGGCATGCCGGGTAAAACGCATCGAGGTGATGCCGCAATACAGGCGAGGATCGTCCGGGGTCATGACTTCAATGCCCGGCAGGTTGCGTACGGCACTCACCCAAAGGTTGCGCAGGTAGTTCACCCGCGCGCCCTTGGCGGCCGCGCCACCCAGTGAGCGGTGTTCCTCGAACACCAAAGGCAGGGTCATCAGTGCCGGAATGTTCGGCGTGCTGTAGGGCGTGCGTGAGCGGATATCGCCCGCCGAAAAATGCATCTCGCCCATGTCCGGGTCGATGTCGGCCAGGCGCTGTGGAGCTATGTAGAGAAAACCGAGAGTCAGCGGCGAGCCGATCCACTTGTGCAGGTTGTACCCGGCGAAGGCGATGCCCAGCGCTTCGAGATCGAACTCGATCTGGCCAAGGGCATGGGCACCATCAAGGATGATATCGACCCCATGTTCCTTGGCCAGCGCGGCAATGGCCTGCACCGGCATCACCAGCCCGGTACGGTGAGTGACGTGAGTAAGGGCCATCAGCTTGAGCTTTGGATGGCGGATGAAGGCTTCGCGGTACGTGGCCAGCAGGCTGTCGAAGCTGGCGGGGTGGGCGTGCTCGATCTCGATCACCTCGACCCCGCGATGCTGTGCCAGCCAGCGCATCGCGCCCTTGACCGTGTCGTACTCCAGATCGCAGATCAGCACCTGGTCGCCAGGTTGCAGGCGGTTATAGTTGCGGATCAGCGATTGCAGGCCGGCAGTGGCGTTGTGGGTGAAGGCCACACTTTGCGCGCGCACGCCGATCAGCTCTGCCAGTTGCGCACGGATGTCGAGGCTGTCGTGCTGCTCGAAACGCTGTCGCACGTAGATCGAGTTGCTGTTGTTGATCAGCTCGATGTTGCGCTGGTACTCCTCGACCACGGTGCGCGACATGCGCCCGAAATAGCCGTTCTCCAGATTCACCGGGCCGGGGTGGCGGTCGTAACGGTCGGCGAAGGTTTGCCAGAAAGCTTCGTCTCGGGCGCGGCGGGTGTTATCGGGCATGGTCGACTCGACTCGGATCAGGGTGACGCCTCAGTGGCGCGGGGCAGGTTTGCCGTGTTTGGCGCGCAGCGGTTCGAGCAGTTCCGACAGGCCGTTGTGATCGATTTCCTGCATCAACGCCAACAGCCCGCCCAGTTCGCCATGGGGAAATCCTTCCCGGGCAAACCAGTTCAGGTACGGGCCCGGCAGGTCGGCAATGATCCGGCCCTTGTATTTGCCGAAGGGCATTTCGCGGGTGATCAGCAGTTCGAGCTTTTCAGGGTTCATCGTTGGAATCGTCTGGCTTTGAAAACACTTCGGAAAATACAGGCATTCTGCATGCAGGCCAAATGACAGATCATGCAAATAACAGGCATACAGATTTCTGGATTATTTGTAAGTTATTGAAAATCAAAGATTAAATTCTTTTAGTGAAGCTGGCACGACCACTGCAACACTCCTTGCATCTTTCACCCACGCAAGGAATTGAAAAATGACTGACATGAATAAAGAAGCCATCTCCGTCCTCAACGACCTGATCGAAACCAGCAAGGACGGTCAGGAAGGGTTCAAGACCTGCGCTGAAGACATCAAGCACCCAGAGCTGAAAACCCTGTTCGTGAAACGCTCCGCCGATTGCGCAACCGCTGCGGCCGAGTTGCAAGCCGCCGTGCGTTCGATGGGTGGCGATCCGGAAACCTCGACCAGTGTCAGCGGTGATCTGCACCGTCGCTGGGTCGACGTCAAAGCGATGTTCACCGGCAAGGACGAAGAAGCGGTGCTCAACGAAGCCGAGCGCGGTGAAGACCACGCCCTGAAGGCTTATCGTGAAGCGATCGAGAAGATCAACAAACACAATCTGGTCGGCATTCGTGACCTGGTCGAACGCCAGTACCACGGTGTGCAACGCAATCACGACCAGGTGAAGGCGCTGCGTAACCAGGCTCGCGCACGCTCGTAAGCGTTCGAAGCCCACAAAAAACGCCAGCTGGTCTGGCGTTTTTTTGTGCCCGGATTTGATCGAGGGCGAGGGCGATCAACCGATGCTGATGGCCGGCAGCGTCGGCAGGGTAACGGTCTGTTGCTTGCGCGGCGCCAGGATCTCGGCCTCGCCGTCCACCACCAGCTCATCGCGCTGATTGAATACGCGAGTGGCGATGCGCACGCGGAATTTCGGCAGTTTCTCAAGGATTTCCAGGCGCACGGTCAGGGTGTCGCCGATCTTCACCGGCTTCTGGAAGCTCATCTGCTGGCCGATATAAATGGTGCCCGGTCCAGGCAGCTCGCAAGCCACTGCGGCACTGATCAGCGCGCCGCTGAACATGCCGTGGGCGATGCGTTCCTTGAACATGCTGGCGGCGGCGAACTCGGCGTCCAGGTGCACCGGGTTGTGGTCACCGGACATCGCGGCGAACAGCTGAATGTCGCGTTCCTCGACAGTCTTGCTGTAGCTCGCGGTCTGGCCCACTTCGAGGGCTTCGTAAGGGATGTTGGTAACCTGGGTCATGGGGCTGAATTCCTGTGACGGATGAAATGAATCCAAAAAAAAATTATTCGCTGCGGTGTGGCCGGCGATGGCTAAGGGCCTGTTTGATCCAGGCCAGCACATCGGCGGTCACTTCGTCGCGGTTGCTCTCGTTGAACAATTCGTGCCGCGCTTGCGGGTAGATCTTGAGTTGCAGGTTCTGGCTGCCGGCTGCGCGCAGGGCGTTGGCCAGATCAGTCAGACGCTTGCCTTCGCTCACCGGATCACATTCGCCGCCAATCACCAGCAGCGGCAGGCCCGGATCAATCTGGGCGAGATTGGACGCTTTGCTGATTTGCTGCAACCCGCCGAGCAGGTCGATCCACAACTGATTGGTGCAACGAAAGCCACACAACGGGTCGGTGGCGTACTTGTCGACCTCGACCGGGTCGCGACTGAGCCAGTCAAACGCGGTGCGCGCCGGTTTGAATTTATTGTTGAACGAGCCAAATGACAGCCACTCGATCAGTGCGCTGCGGCCCTTGGCGCCCTGGCGCAGCTTTTCGAAACGGGCGATCTGCCGGGCCGCGCGGTACAGCGCGACCGGCTGGAAATTCGAGCCGCTGAGAATCGCGCCGTGCAGGCTGGCGCTGTGATGCAGCAGATAAGCCTGGGCAATGTAACTGCCCATGCTGTGCCCGAGCAGCACGATCGGCACGCCCGAATGACGTTGGCCGAGGAACTGGTTGAGACTCGCGAGATCCCCAACCACCTTGCACCAGCCGTCGTCGTCAGCGAAGTGCCCGAGCGTCCCATGATCGGCCGTCTTGCCATGGCCGCGTTGATCGGGTGCGTACACACCGTAGCCTTCAGCGCAGAACGCCTCTGCCAGCCGTGCATAGCGACCGCTGTGTTCGGCCATGCCATGGGCCAGCAGAATCACCGCTTTCAGCGGCGCGTTCGGCAGCCAATGGTTGACGAAGAGGCGGCTGCGGTCACTCGCGTCCAGCCAGAAGGTGTCGTGGATCATGGCGATTCCTTTTGCGGCCTGTTTTTGCTCAAGCGTCGTGCAGAGGTTGCATTGTATAGCGCGTCCGATCAGCTCACGCCACGGCAGGAAGATTCACACGATCAATGAGGACCTTGCCCATATTTGCCTGATTGACCATAGCTGCTAGTGTCCGTGAAGCCCCGCTTTTTGCTCTCGGCTTTTTCAGGGACAGAAAGAAATGACAGCGAAGCGGCCCCGGATCGGCTCAGGTAAAGAGGACAAGAACAATGCAACCTGATTTCTGGAATGACAAACGCCCGGCGGGCGTACCCCTGGACATCGATGCGGGTGAGTTCAAGTCGGTGATCGAGGTGTTCGAGCGTTCCTGCAAGAAATTCGCTGATCGCCCGGCGTTCAGCAACATGGGCGTGACCCTGACCTACGCCGAGCTGGAGCGCCAGAGCGCCGCCTTCGCCGGTTATCTGCAAGCCCACACCGACCTGGTGCCGGGGGATCGCATCGCGGTGCAGATGCCCAACGTCCTGCATTATCCGATTGCCGTGTTCGGTGCTCTGCGCGCCGGGCTGATCGTGGTCAACACCAACCCGCTGTACACCGCGCGGGAGATGCGTCACCAGTTCAAGGACTCCGGTGCCCGGGCGCTGGTGTACCTGAACATGTTCGGTCAGAAGGTCCAGGAAGTGCTGGCGGACACCGACATTCAGTACCTGATTGAAGCGAAGATGGGCGACCTGATGCCCACCGCCAAGGGCTGGCTGGTCAACACTGTGGTCAGCAAAGTGAAGAAAATGGTCCCGGCGTACTCGCTGCCCCAGGCGATTTCCTTCAAGAGCGCGTTGCGCATGGGCCGGGGCCTGGGCATCAAGCCGCTGAAGGTCGGCCTGGATGACATCGCCGTGCTGCAATACACCGGCGGCACCACCGGCCTGGCCAAGGGCGCAATGCTGACCCACGGCAATCTGGTGGCGAACATGCAACAGGTGCGCGCCTGTCTCGGCCAGTTCGGCAGCGACGGCCAGCCGCTGCTGCGCGAAGGGCAGGAGGTAATGATCGCGCCGCTGCCGCTGTACCACATCTATGCCTTCACCGCGAATTGCATGTGCATGATGGTGTCGGGCAACCACAACGTATTGATCACCAACCCGCGTGACATCGGCGGCTTCATCAAGGAGCTGAAGAACTGGAAGTTTTCGGCGCTGCTGGGGCTCAACACGCTGTTTGTCGCGTTGATGGATCATCCGGACTTCAAGACCTTGGATTTCTCCACCCTCAAGCTCACCAACTCCGGCGGCACCGCGCTGGTCAAGGCCACCGCCGAGCGTTGGGAGCAGATCACCGGTTGCCGGATCACCGAAGGCTATGGGCTGACTGAAACCTCGCCGGTGGCCTGCACCAATCCGTACGGCGAGCTGTCGCGGATCGGAACGGTCGGCCTGCCGGTGCCGGGCACCTTGTTGAAAGTCATCAACGACGACGGCGTCGAGCAGCCGCTGGGCGAGCGTGGCGAACTGTGCATCAAGGGCCCGCAGATCATGAAGGGCTACTGGAACAAGCCCGAGGCCACCGCCGAAGTGCTGGATGCCGAGGGCTGGTTCAAGTCCGGCGACATTGCAGTCATTGACCCGGACGGGTTCGTGCGCATCGTCGACCGCAAGAAAGACATGATCATTGTCTCCGGTTTCAACGTGTACCCGAACGAGATCGAAGACGTGGTGATGGCCCACCCGAAAGTCGCCAACTGCGCGGTGATCGGGGTGCCGGACGAGCGCTCAGGCGAGGCAGTGAAGCTGTTTGTGGTGGCGCGGGAAACCGGCGTGAGCCTGGAAGAACTGAAGGCTTACTGCAAAGAGAATTTCACGGCGTACAAGGTGCCGAAACATATCGTGCTGCGCGAGTCGTTGCCGATGACGCCTGTCGGGAAAATTCTGCGGCGGGAGTTGCGCGATATCGCATAAACAGACTGTGCCAAGCGCAATCGTCGGATCGCCGCCCGAAGCGGGCTCGCTCCCCCCAGGTTCACTGGTGACCCTGTGGGAGCGAGCCCGCTCGCGTTTCAAGCCCCCGAAAACCGGGACTTTCAAGGTGTTATAGGATTTTTGCTCTAAAATGACTGCCAATAGTTCTTGAGTCATTAAAGTGACCATGTGGGCCGCTTTTGGCTCTGGTCGACCCTTGGCAAAGCTGCTACTCTCGGCGCGCTTTGTGACTTCTCGGCCTTGTAAAAAGCCAGACTCACCAATAAACAAACACCAATAATAATCGCATCAAATGCGGTGCTGAATTCGCGTTGCTGAGGAGTGGGCTTCCATGATCGAAGACTTTTGGAAGGATAAGTACCCCGCTGGAATTGCTGCCGACATCAATCCAGACGAGTACCCGAATATTCAGGCAGTGTTGAAGCAATCCTGCCAACGCTTCGCCGACAAACCGGCGTTCAGCAACCTGGGCAAGACCCTCACCTACGGTGAACTGTACGAATTGTCCGGTGCGTTTGCCGCTTATCTGCAACAGCATACCGATTTGCAGCCCGGTGATCGAATCGCCGTGCAACTGCCCAACGTGTTGCAGTACCCGGTTGCCGTCTTCGGTGCCATCCGTGCCGGGCTGATCGTGGTCAACACCAACCCGCTGTACACCGCGCGGGAAATGGAACACCAATTCAACGACTCCGGTGCCAAGGCGCTGGTATGCCTGGCGAACATGGCGCATCTGGCCGAAACCGTGGTGCCGAAAACCGGTGTCAAACACGTCATCGTCACCGAAGTCGCCGACCTGCTGCCGCCGATCAAGCGTCTGCTGATCAACAGCGTCATCAAGTACGTGAAGAAGATGGTGCCGGCTTATCACCTGCCAAAAGCCGTCAAGTTCAACGACGTGCTGAGCAAGGGTCAGGGCCAGCCGGTTGCCGAAGCCAACCCGGACAGCGGCGACGTCGCGGTGCTGCAATACACTGGCGGCACCACCGGCGTGGCCAAGGGCGCGATGCTCACCCATCGCAACCTCGTCGCCAACATGCTGCAGTGCAAGGCGCTGATGGGCTCCAACCTCAATGAAGGTTGCGAGATCCTGATCACGCCGCTGCCGCTGTATCACATCTATGCGTTCACCTTTCATTGCATGGCGATGATGCTGATCGGCAACCACAACATCCTGATCAGCAACCCGCGCGACCTGCCGGCGATGGTCAAGGAACTGTCGAAGTGGAAGTTCAGCGGCTTCGTCGGCCTCAACACCCTGTTCGTGGCCCTGTGCAACAACGAAGGTTTCCGCAAGCTGGACTTCTCGGCGCTGAAAGTCACCTTGTCCGGCGGCATGGCCCTGCAACTGGCCGCAGCCGAGCGTTGGAAAGCGGTCACCGGTTGCCCGATCTGCGAAGGGTACGGCATGACCGAAACCAGCCCGGTGGCCACAGTCAACCCGATCCAGAACATCCAGATCGGCACCATCGGCATTCCGGTACCGTCGACCCTGTGCAAAGTCATCGACGATGCCGGTGTCGAGCAGCCGCTGGGCGAAATCGGCGAGCTGTGCGTCAAGGGCCCGCAAGTGATGAAGGGCTACTGGCAGCGTCAGGAAGCCACCGATGAAATGCTCGACAGCGAAGGCTGGTTGAAAACCGGTGACATCGCGTTGATCCAGCCGGACGGCTACATGCGCATTGTCGATCGCAAGAAAGACATGATCCTGGTCTCCGGTTTCAACGTGTACCCGAACGAGCTGGAAGACGTGCTGGCGGCCCTGCCCGGCGTGTTGCAGTGCGCGGCCATCGGCGTTCCGGACGAAAAATCCGGCGAGGCGATCAAAATCTTCATCGTCGCCAAACCGGGCGTCACGCTGACCAAGGAGCAGGTGATGGAGCACATGCGCGCCAACGTCACCGGCTACAAGGTGCCGCGTTCGGTGGAATTCCGCGATGCGCTGCCGACCACCAACGTCGGTAAGATCCTGCGCCGCGAGTTGCGCGACGAAGAGCTGAAGAAGATCAAGGCGAAGAGCGCCGCATAAAACAGAAAGCCCCGCAGATGCGGGGCTTTTTGTTGGTGCAGGGCTTGAACGCTTACTGGCGGAACGGCGCGAAGTTCACATTGGTCCCCGCCGGGCGCATGTCCTGCAGGTACGAGTCCTTGTCGGCGCTCAGTTCCAGGCTCAGGGCGGCCTTGCGCTTGCCTTCGTTGCGGATCACCAGGCCTTCGAGTTTCTCGCGCAGGAACACGGTCGGCACTTTCAGGTGCAGCAGTTCGTCGGTGGCCGAGGTGTGCATCAACAGGTGAATCCACTCGTACTGACCGATGGCCAGGCGCGACACCGGCAAGTCGAACCACCAGATGTTGCGGTTGCGGTTCAGTTCGGCGAAGTGGCAGTTGTTGGTGCCGAGCACGGCACCGCCCAGTTCCTGGTTGCGACGGGCGATGGCCTGCTTTTTATCGAGTTTCATAACATTCCTGCGGGATCGGTTCTGTGGCGCCTGGCGCCCTTGTGGTGGGCATTCTCGGGGCAACGCTCGCAAACATAAAGCCCAACCTGCACGTCGCGACGAAATGAAACCCTGAAAATAAATGAAACTTGGCGCAAACCGGGCCAGTCAATCATTACGTACTGACTTTCCCCGTTAATGTTCCAAGGAGAATTACCATGGGTAGCACGAGCGATAAAGTGAAAGGCATGGCCAACGAAGCGGTCGGCAACGTCAAGCAGGGTGTCGGCAAAGCCACCGACAACACCAAACTGCAAGCCGAAGGCAAATTGCAAGAGAAGAAAGGCGAGGCCCAGCAAGCGGTGGGCAAAGCCAAGGACGCGATCAAGAAAGGCGTCGACAAGGCTTGATCAGGCCTTGAACGAAACAGCGAAGCGGCCATCCAAGGATGGCCGTTTTCGTATCCCGCTCACATGCGGTCACGGAACACAGTGTTTCAAAGTCGCCAAGTAAGCTACTTTGATGAGAGAAAAACGGCCCCTGAGTCGCCACGACTTCAACCTGTTTTGCGGCGAAAGGAGACGCGAATGATTTTTCCCGACATGAAAGGTCTGCCCCTGCACCGGGTGATGGTGCGCACGATCACCGAATTCGTCGACGACGAGATGTCGACCTATGCCTCGGCATTGGCCTACCAGATGCTGTTCTCGCTGTTCCCGTTCATTCTGTTCCTGATTGCCCTGATCGGTTTCCTGCACCTGCCGGACTTCTTCTCCTGGCTGCGCCTGCAATCGGAACTGGTGTTGCCGCCCCAGGCGCTGGAGCAGGTCAACCCGGTGATCGATCAACTGCAGCAATCCAAGGGCGGCCTGCTTTCGGTGGGTATCGTCATCGCCCTGTACACCGCGTCTGCCGGCGTGCGCCTGATGATGAGCGCGATGAACGCCGCCTACGATGTGGTCGAGGGCCGGCCCCTGTGGAAGCGTTTTCCGCTGTCTGTCATCTACACCGTGGGCATCGCCGGCATGTTGCTGGTGGCCGCTGCGCTGATGGTGCTCGGCCCGCAGGTGATGGGCTGGATCGCCGCGCAGGTCGGGTTGGAAGAAGTCATCGTTACCTTGTGGACCATCGCCCGCTGGCCGGTGATCGTGATCCTGATGATGGTGGCCGTGGCGCTGATCTACTACGTGATGCCCGACGTCAAACAGGAATTCCGCTTCATCACCCCCGGCTCGGTGTTGGCGGTGGTGGTGTGGATCATCGCGTCCCTGGGCTTCGCGTTTTACGTCAAGACGTTCGCCAACTACAACGCCATGTATGGCAGCATCGGTGCGATCATCGTGCTGTTGCTGTATTTCTATATTTCCTCCGCCGTGTTGTTGCTCGGCGCGGAGATGAATGCGGTCATCGAACATATGTCCAGCGAGGGCAAGGATTCGGGCGAGAAAGTCCCCGGCGAACTCGATGAACATCCCAAACAACACGTTTCCGGCCTCGGGCGCGATCATTCGCTCAAGCCGAACACTGACGAAGTCTGACCATGATCCGTGAAATCCTGAAGATGGGCGACGAACGCCTGCTGCGCATCGCCCCGCCAGTGCCCGCTGAAATGCTCGACAGTCCCGAGCTGTGGCAACTGATCGACGACATGTTCCAGACCATGGAAAGTGTCGGCGGTGTCGGCCTGGCCGCGCCGCAGATCGGCGTCGACCTGCAATTGGTGATCTTCGGTTTCGAGCACAGCGAACGCTACCCGGACGCCGAAGCCGTGCCGCAGACGATCCTGATCAACCCGCTGATCACGCCGCTCAGCCCGCTGATGGAAGAGGGCTTCGAAGGTTGCCTGTCGGTGCCCGGCCTGCGGGGCGCGGTGGATCGTTATCAGCAGATCCGTTACGAGGGCGTCGATCCCAAAGGCGAGCCGATTGTGCGTGTGGCCTCGGGGTTCCATGCGCGGGTGGTGCAGCACGAATGCGATCACCTGATCGGGCGGCTGTACCCGTCGCGCATTACCGATTTCAGCAAGTTCGGTTTCACCGAAGTGATGTTTCCGGACCTCGATCCCAACGCCGACGACTGACTAGTCCGTGCGCGGCGCCAGCTCCATGGCAATCATCGGTTTGCTCCGCGCATAACGGCTCAAGCGCTCGGCCATGGCCTGGGGCAGGGCGGGGTCGAAGGTGAAGCCGCGCCGCTCGTAGAATCCACGCAAGTCCGGATGGCAGAACAGCCACACCGG
This sequence comes from Pseudomonas sp. lyk4-R2A-10, assembly GCF_030209075.1. Classification (NCBI taxonomy): domain Bacteria; kingdom Pseudomonadati; phylum Pseudomonadota; class Gammaproteobacteria; order Pseudomonadales; family Pseudomonadaceae; genus Pseudomonas; species Pseudomonas sp. lyk4-R2A-10. The sequence goes on from NZ_JARVSR010000001.1 coordinate 397,941, forward strand.
CGCCTCCACATCTTTCACCGCCGCCGCGATCAATTGCGCAGCGATGCCCTGTTCGCGGCAGGCCGGATCAACGAACAACCCGGTCAGCCAATGCCCGCCGAACACCGGCCGCAGGCACAGCGCCGCCACGATTTCCTCCCGCCGCGCCACCCACCATTGCGCCTCGCGCACCGCTTTCATCGACGATTGATGCTGGCGGTAGAACTTGTTCATCAAGGGCCAGGACAGGTCGTCGAGCTGGCTGTAACGGATGTCGGTCATGAATCGGACTGCCGGTGCAAAAGCTGCGGATTATAAAACAACGTGCCCGCCGGGATAGGTGTATACCTGATCTCACATCCCCTCTGAGTGGAGTACGCATCATGTCCAAAGGTATGGATTCGAAAAAAGCCGCGAAGAAGAAACCGGCCAAGACCGCCATCGAAAAACGCCACGAAAAAAGGGCGAAAAAAGTCGACATTTTTGGCCATTGATCGCGCTGTACGGGAGCCCGGATCCGGGCTCCTGTCCTGTCCTTGAAAACAGCTCGCAAAAATAATCTGCAAGATTTCCCGCCGGTGTTGCACAGAACGATCAGACCCTCGTTCCGAGCCACGCCATGCCCCACTATTTTGACGATGCCCATCGCCAACAGATCGAAACCCTGCGTCAGCGCTTCACCTCGCGCACCGAGTGGCCGACCTGGCTGCTGCTGATCGGCGTGTACGGCGGCTGGTTCGCGATTGTGCTGGGCAGCGAACGGCTCGGACTCTTGTGGAGCACGCTGCTGCTGATTCCATTGCTGGTGCTGTGGCTGTCGGTGCAGCACGAATTGCTCCACGGTCATCCGACGCGCTGGACCTTCGTCAACAAACTCCTCGGCTATGCGCCATTCGCGGTGTGGTATCCGTACACGCTCTACCGCGACAGCCATTTGCAGCACCATCGCGATGAAGATCTGACGATCCCCGGCGTCGATCCCGAAAGCCGTTACCTGAGTGCCGAACGCTGGCAGGGCAGTTCGCTGTTCGAACGCAGCCTGCACTGGCTGAACAAGACCGTATTGGGCCGCTTCATTCTTGGCGCACCGCTGGCATTGCTGGCGCTGGCCGGTGAAGAATTGCAACGTCTGAAAAGCGGCGAGCGCCAGGCCTGGCTGATGTGGCTGACCCACGGCGCCCTGACCGTGCTGATGCTGTTTTTCATCGCCCGCTACAGCGTGTTGTCGGTGTGGCATTACCTGTTTTTGATCAGCGTGCCGGCGCTGTCGATCGCGATGGTTCGCTCCTACTATGAACATCGGCCGCATACGCAACCGGAGCAGCGTACGGTGCTCAACGAAGCCGGATGGCCGTGGCGCTGGCTGTTCCTGAACCTGAATTTCCATCTGGTGCATCACGACCTGCCGAAGCTTTCGTGGTACGACTTGCCCGAGGCCTACCGCATGCGCCGGGAGCAATGGGTGGCGCGCAGTGGCGGATTTCTGGTGCAAGGTTATGGGCAACTGTGGCGCCGGCACGGCATCAAGCCGATCGACAGCCCGCAGCATCCGTTTATTTGAGGCGAGCATGACGTCAGGTTACGCAGAGTTGTTGATGTACATCGCACCCGAGCCGATCCGCGCGGCGAACGAGCAATGGCTGGCGCGGATTCTCGAACACCTGGGCCATTCGCGGCTCGATGCCGAAGGCCTGTCGCTGCTGGAACTCTGGCGTTCACCCGAGTTGCTGCTGACCCAGACCTGCGGCTATCCGCTGATGACCGCGCTGCGTGGTCAGGTGAGGATTGTCGGCCGTCCGCGCTACGAATTGCCGGACGCCAGCGCCGGCAACCATTGCAGCCTGATCCTCGCCCGCGCCGATGATTCGCGCCGCAGTCTGGCGGCATTTTTCGACAGTCGCGGGGTGATCAACAGCGACGACTCCAACAGCGGCATGAACCTGTTGCGTCAGCGTCTGGCGCCGTTGCACCGGGACGGGCAGTTTTTCGCCACGGTCGGCATCAGTGGTGGTCACCGCGAAAGCCTGCGCTGGTTGCGTGAAGACCGTGCCGATCTGGCGGCCATCGACAGCGTGACCTTTGCGTACCTGGCGCAATACGCCGCCGCAGAGGTCAGCGGATTACGGGTGGTGGCGCGCAGTGCGTTCAGCCCGACCTTGCCCTTTATCACCGCCGCCAGCACGACGGACGAGCAGATTGAACACTTGCGCCGGGCGATGAATAGCAGCCTTCAAGACCTGCCCGATGTGGCTCGCATCCTCGGTTTGCCCGAAGTCCTGCCCGCCAGCGAAAGCGATTACCTCGTCCTGCTGGATTACCAGCGCGAGGCCGAAGAGCTGGGTTATGGCCGCCTGCGCTAGCGGCTTCTTGTAATTCGTTAATGGAATATAAAAATTCTTTTTAAGTATTTTTAACGCATAAGGCACCTTGCTAGGATCGCGCCACCGGACGACCGGACATTCAGCGACCCTTGACCAAGGAGCCCCCATGTCCGGCGCCGACTCATCCCATCGCAATCATGTGAACACGTTGTTTCGCGACCATTACCAGTGGTTGTGCACACGTCTGCGTCGGCAATCGAATGATGCGGCCACCGCTGAAGACATAGCCGCCGAAACCTTTGCGCAATTGCTCGAAGCGCCGGGCCTGACCGCCATCCGCGAACCCCGCGCGTTGCTCACCACCATTGCTCAACGCCTGCTGTACGAGCGCTGGCGGCGGGGCGATCTGGAGCGTCGGCATCTGCATCAATTGCAACAGGGCGACCTCGATCACCCCCCGTCTCCTGAAGAGCTCGCCGACCTGTCGCAGAGTCTCAAACACCTGGATCGGACGCTCCAGCGCCTGCCGGGCAAGGTGCGCTCGACCTTTCTGCTGGCGCGCATCGACGGCCTGACCTACCCGCAAATCGCTGCCGAACTGGGCATCTCCCAGCGTTCGGTGAGCCAGTACATGACCCGTTCCCAGGCTCTGTGCAATCGCCACAGCGCCAACCAAACCCTGATTTCCTCCCAGAACAAGAGGTTCGCATGAGATCGCTCAAAACCCTGCTCGGCAGTTCGCTGCTGGCCCTGACCCTGACGGCCGGCCACGTGGTGGCAGCGGAAAAAACCGCGCCGATCCACTTCGGCGACATCACTTGGGAAAGCGGCAGTTTCATCACCGAAGTGCTGCGCCTGATCGTCGAGAAAGGCTACGGCTACCCGACCGATACGCTACCGGGCAGCACCGTCAGCCTGGAAGCGGCGCTGGCGAAAAACGATATTCAGGTGATCGGCGAAGAGTGGGCCGGGCGCAGTCCGGCGTGGGTCAAGGCTGCCGCCGAGGGCAAGGTGTTCGGCCTCGGCGACACGGTGAAGGGCGCCACCGAAGGTTGGTGGGTGCCGGAATACGTGATCAAGGGTGACCCCGAGCGCGGGGTCAAACCGCTGGCGCCGGAGCTGAAATCGGTGGCCGACCTGCCGCGCTACAAGGATGTGTTCAAGGACCCGGAAGACCCGAGCCGTGGGCGTTTCCTCAACAGTCCGACCGGCTGGACCTCGGAAATCGTCAACAGCCAGAAGCTCAAGGCGTATGCGCTGAACGACAGCTTCGTCAACTTCCGCACCGGCTCCGGCGCGGCGCTGGATGCCGAGGTGGCGTCGTCGATCAAGCGCGGCAAACCGGTGCTGTTCTACTACTGGTCGCCGACGCCGCTGCTCGGTCGCTTCAAACTGGTGAAGCTGGAAGAGCCGCCGTTCGACGCCGAAGCCTGGAAAACCCTGGCCGATGCCAACAACCCCAATCCGAGAGGCACCCGCTCGATGCCGGCGAGCCTGGCGATTGGCGTTTCGGCGCCGTTCAAAGCGCAGTATCCGGAACTGGTGACGTTCTTTGAGAAAGTCGATTTGCCGATTGATCTGCTGAACCAGACCCTGGCCGGGATGAGCGAGAAGCGCCAGCAGCCACGCCAGGTCGCCGAAGCGTTTCTGCGCGATCAACCGCAAGTGTGGAAGCCTTGGGTGCCGGATGATGTGGCGAACAAGGTTAGTGGGAGTCTGTAGTTCTTTTCCGATATTGGTGTCGTTTCAAAAGTTGCCATTGCGAGTCGGTCGCAATGGCAATCAACGCCCACGCCGCTGAACCGTTTCTCGTCCGCTTCCTGTCCGAATTCCCTCATTACTGGCCGACTAGTGGCCTTGCGCAAGCATTCGCGCTGTCTATGCTCATTCATAACTAACTATGCCGAACGCCATCCAATGCGTTTCGACCGCTAGTGGTTACCGATCTCAAAGCTGCCAGAGTGCGCAATCCAAGGCACCGACACTTGACCGACAGGGAGCTGTTTTTTAAATGGAAGTTCTTCTGCATGTTAGGAATGGCCCATCACCGGGCTATCAAGAAAAGGATGCCTTGATTAGAGCGTCGTCGCATGGACTCTCCGATTAATCATCGTTTATCACCTGACAACTTCCTCCCGTGGAGGAAGGCGTGTGCCTGTTCTGTGGAACGTAGTGGTGGATTCTGAAAGACCTGAACTTTCATCAAATCAAAAGAACGCGCGGAAGGTGATCGAGACATGTTCAACCTACATCACAAGGCTGATCTGCAGGAAATCGAACGTTTCAGCTGTGCCCTGACCGAAGCCAACGCCAAGCTGGCGGCGATCAGCCGTTCGATGGCAATGATCGAATTCACCCCCGAGGGCATCGTGCTGGATGCCAATGACAACTTCTGCAAGACCATGGGCTACAGCGCCGAAGAAGTGCGTGGCAAACATCACCGGATTTTTTGTGAAGAAGAATTTTATCGCAGCGAGGAATACGCCAAGTTGTGGCGTGACCTGGCCCGTGGCGAACCCATCAGCGGGACTTTCCTGCGCTTGAACAAAAGCGGTCGGGAAATCTGGCTCGAAGCCAGTTACATGCCGGTGTATGGCCCGGACAAACAGGTCCGCAGTGTGATCAAAGTGGCGGCGGACATCACCGCGCGAGTGAACAAGGAAAAAGAAGAAGAAAGCATGCTGGCCGCCATCGGCCGTTCGATGGCGGTGATCGAGTTCACCCCGGAAGGCAATGTGATCACGGCCAACGACAACTTCCTCAAGACCATGCAGTACTCGCTCAACGAAATCGTCGGCCATCATCACAGTCTGTTCTGTCACCGGGTCGAGGCCGAGTCCGCGCAGTACAAGGCGTTCTGGGCCTCGCTCAATCGCGGCGAATATCACTCGCACCGCTTCGAACGCAAGAACAAGTCGGGGCAGACCGTTTACCTCGAAGCCTCGTATAACCCGTTGTTCGATGCCAAAGGCCGGTTGTACAAAGTGGTGAAGTTCGCCAGTGACATCACCCACCAGATGACCACCTTGCAGACCGCTGCGGAATCGGCCCACAGCACCTCTGTACAAAACGACGCCTGCGCGCAAAAAGGCTCACAGGTCGTGCAGCAAACGGTGCAGATCATTCAGGACATTTCCCGCGACCTCAACGAAGCGGCGCTGAGCATCGATGCGGTCAGCAAGCAGTCGGACATCATCGGCACCATCGTCCAGACCATTCGCGGGATTGCCGACCAGACCAACCTGCTGGCGCTCAACGCGGCGATCGAAGCGGCAAGGGCGGGTGAGCACGGGCGTGGTTTTGCGGTGGTGGCGGACGAGGTGCGCAGCCTCGCGGCGCGAACCAGCCAGGCGACCGTGGAGATCGTCGACGTGGTGCGCAAGAACCATGAGCTGTCACTGAGCGCAGTGTCGAGCATGCAGTCGAGCCTGAGCCGCACCGGGCTCGGGGTGGAACTGGCGAACGAGGCGGGGGATGCGATTCGGGAGATTCAGCAGGGCTCGCGGCATGTGGTGGATGCGATCAGTCAGTTCAATGAGACGTTGAAACTCGAGTAGCAACTGCACGGTTGCCCCTCATTTTTGAGGGGCAGATTTTTTGTGGTTACTGTGCACCTGTTAAAGAAAAATTGAAGTCAACTTCGGCGTATGAGTCGTCGTACTTGCTAACTGCTTTGAATTTGGCAGTGCCTCTGACGAATTTTTTCGTGAGGTCGACCTCAATCAAGGTGATTTCACCTCCCACGTCACCATTCCAGGAATTTTGCATTCGTGGAGTATAAAAGCCGGCAACTCTAAAATCTTCTGTAAAGAAATAGGTGCCAGGTTGGATGTGTTGTTCATGAATATCAATTTGTGCACCTTCCAGTCCTTCGGGCTCGATATTGTAGCCACCGATACTCAAATTGTTACTTTTGAGGTCAAGCGTAATGAACGGTGTCGACATCGTTTGTGATGGTTCGCCGTTCTTGGCTATCTTGATTGATAACAAGCCTATGGCATTACCTTTAGTGGTCATGAAGTTCTCCTTTTGAAATGCAAACTGAACGCTTGCATGAGCCATGTTGGAGGCAGAGAAAATCCAGGACAACTGTCAGAACTTACAGGTATCGACTCTCGGGAGTAAGAAATCGACTAGCGGTAACCGGACGGTGAGGTCAGAGTCTCGAGTGAGACTCTGCTGAGGGAAGGGATCTTCTTAGAGCGAAGCGAGGAACTTGTCCGCCGACTCGTCGCTGATCTTCGTCGAGTTGGCGTTTTGCTTGTTTTGTTTTTCGGCTTCGGCCAGCTTGATCTTGTCCTGTAGACGCTCGGCGATCTCTTTGCCGATTGCCAGTTGTTTCTCCGGCGGCATCGCTTTGATGTCGTCTTCGGTCAGGCCCATTTCCTTGAGGATACTGTCACGCAGACGCTGTTCCGGCGTTTTGCTCATGTAGTCCTTGAATTCATCCAGGGCCGATGAGCCTGTGGATTTGCTCGGCGAAGTATCGGAGGTTTGCAGGGCGACGCGGGTCTTGGCGAACGCTTCGTCGACGTTGTCGCTGATGCGCGTGGCTTCGCTGACTTGCTGGGTCGCCAGTTGGGTAGCCGATTCCTGCACTTTGGCGGTGGCTTCGGCGGTTTGCGCCTGGGCCTGGTTTTGCAGGGTCTGCAGCATTGCGCCATGCAGGCCGGCCGCAGCGGTGGCGGTTGCATCGTCATTCAGCGGCTTGGGCAGGTGAATGATTTGCTGTTGTTTTGCACTGACCAACATGATGAAAGGACCTGTAGGTAATGACTGTCAGTCCTAGGGAGCAATTACCATGCCCATCTAATAAGTTCTTTTATTTCAATGGCTTGTGGTTTTCGGTGAACCGGCAAAGCGGTCATCCCTTGCCGGAGGGCGGCAGAGGATGACCGTTGTCCGTCAGCGATGGGCGATGTTTTCCAGCGCCAGGTTTCGGGTGCGAGGACCGAAACAGCCGATGGTCAGCATCACGATCAACATGCTGGCGACGATGAACGCCAACACGCCCGGTGTCCCGAAGTGGTCGAGGAACAGACCGATCAGCAGGCTGCTGAACACCGTCGACAAACGACTGAACGAATAGCAGAACCCGACGGCCCGAGCGCGGATGTTGGTGGGGAACAGTTCGCTCTGATAGGAGTGGTAACTGAAGCTCAGCCAGGCGTTGCAGAAGGTGATCATCACACCGCAGAAGATCAGGCCGAAGGCGCTGGTCTGCAACGCGAACAGGGTGCCGAAAGTCATGGCGCCGAGGGCCGAGCCGACGATCTGCCACTTGTTCTCGAAGCGGTTGGCGAATTTGACGAACAGCAACGGCCCGAGCGGGTAGGCGAGGGTGATGATGAACGCGTACATCAGACTGTGGGTGACGCTGACACCCTGACCGGAAAGCAGCGCTGGCAGCCAGTTGCCGAAGCCGAAGAAACCGATCGCCTGGAAGATGTGGAAGACAATCAGCATCAGCGCGCGGCGCCGGTACGGTGGCTGCCAGATATCGGCGAAACGGCCCCTGCCCTCGACATCGACGGCTACTGCTTCCGGCGCATCCAGTGGCTGACGGTGATCCTTCTCACAACGCGCCTCGATGCCGTCGAGAATCCGGTTCGCCTCATCGAAGCGGCCATGCTGCGCCAGCCAGCGCGGCGACTCCGGCAGACGTTTGCGCAGCCACCAGATGAACAGCGCAAACACCGCGCTCGCCAACACCACCCAACGCCAGCCACTGATGCCGAACGGCGCCTGCGGCACCAGCCACCAGGACATCAGCGCCACCGCCGGCACCGACAGGAACTGCACGAAAAACGCGAAGGCAAACGCCGAACTGCGCATGCGCTTGGGCACCAGTTCCGAGAGGTAGGCGTCGATGGTCACCAGTTCGATGCCGAGGCCGATACCCACCAGAAAACGCATGCAGATGATCCCCAGCGCTGAACTCTGTACGCCCATTAAAACTGTGGCGACGGTGTACCAGACCAGCGCGAAAGTGAAGATCGCCCGCCGCCCGAAGCGATCCGCCATCGGGCTCAGCAGACTGGCGCCGAGAAACAGTCCGAGGAACGTCGCCGAGGCGAACGCGGCCTGATCGGAGAAACCGAACACGCCCTGATTGCCGGTGGCGAAGATGCCGTCGCGGATCAGGCCGGGGCTGATATAGGCGGTCTGGAACAGGTCGTAGAGTTCGAAGAAACCACCGATCGACAGCAGCGCCACCAGCCGCCAGATCGTGGCGACTGCCGGGAGGCGGTCGATGCGGGCGGAAATCTGTGCGGCGCGTATGGGGTCGATGCCGTCGCGTTGCGCGGCGGGGGCGTGTGCAGTCATGGGCTGATCCATTTTTTATTGATGGAAAAGCTTAGCCTGCTATCGGAAATCAAGGATTGTTTATATCGGCGGTTGGCGAGGTAAAACCGACGATTTCTTGCAATATCCGCTTACCAGTTAACGATTTATGTCGCAGGCTGCGGATCCGGCAATGCCGATGCCGGAAGGCCGAACACCTTATCGAACAGCCAGTTGAACGCGAAGGTGTAGCAAGGGATGAACACAATCAGTGCCAGATCCAGCAAAAAGGCTTGCACCAGACTGATGTTCATCCACCACGCGATCAGCGGAATCAGGAACACGATCAGCGTCAGCTGGAACCCGACGGCGTGGGCGATGCGCCGTTTCACCGTGCGGGTGCGCGACACCTGGCGGCTTTCCCAGCGCTCGAACAGCGAGGTGTAGATGAAGTTCCAGGTCACGGCGATGCTGGTAATGATCACCGCCAGCGGGCCGGTGCTGCCGGGCGAGGTGCCGGACAACAAGGCCAGGCCGAGGGCCGAGAAGGTCATGCCGATCACTTCATAGAGCGACACATAGACCAGTTTGCGTTTGACGCCTTGCATGGGAATTGCCTCTTTCTTGCGACTTGTGGCCAACGGGGCTGGCGAAGGCGACGAAAGATAGCTTCAATGGCGGTGACAGAAAAAGTCAGAAGCTTTCAGTTTTATTGATAGGTAAATGAAGTGAATTTCAACAGCGAAAGCATCGAGCTGTTTCTCGCCGTGATCGAGCGCGGCTCGTTTTCCGCCGCTGCAAGGGCGTTGGGCAAAGTCCCGTCGGCGGTGAGCATGGCGATCGGCAATCTCGAGGCCGAACTCGGTTATGCGTTGTTCGACCGCAGTCACCGCGAACCGCAACCCACGGCGATGGCGCTGTCGCTGGTGCCACACGCGCGGCTGATCGCCGATCAGCTCAAGCAATTGCAAGTGCATGCGGTGCAGTTATCGCTGGGGCTGGAGAGCAAATTGTCGATTGGCGTGGCGGCGGACATTGACCGTCGACGGTTGTTGGCGGCGATCAAGGACCTCAGCGAGCGCCATCCGCTGCTCGACATCGAAGTGCTGACTGCGCCGCAGGATGATGTGCTGGCAATGCTTCACAGTGGCCGGGTCAGCGTGTGTCTGGCGTTCGCCGGGTTGAGCGTGAATGTGCTGGAACGGTTTCAGTTTGTCGGCAGCGAACGAATGATCGCCACGCTGGCGGCGGACAGCCCGTTGTTGCAGGGGCAGGATCTGTTTCTCGAGGATCTGGTGCATGTGCGGCAGATCGTGGTTGGCAGTCGCGATTTGCCGATCAGCGAAACCCGGCCACTGGTGGCCGAGTCCCACTGGCGCACCGACAACCTGGAGACGGCGCTGGAAATGGTCGAGGCGGGGTTGGGCTGGGGCAATTTTCCGCTGTCAGTGGTGCAGCCGTGGCTCGATAGCGGACGACTGAAACGGCTGAATTTCCGCAACATCGAAAACGGCCTGGTGCTGCCGGTGCACGCGGTGTGGCTCAAGAGCCAGCCGCTGCAGAAGGGCGCGCTGGCTCTGGTGGAGTTGCTGGGCGGTTGAGTCAGGTGCTCTCGCGAATCTTCAGCTCGAAGCCCATGTCTTCGACCGGCCGCGCCACACTGTTGCCGGCCATCAGTGTCAGCATCTGCTCCGCCGCACGCTTGCCGATCGCTTCGCGGGGCGTATTGATGCTGCTCAGGCGCGGCACCATGTGCTCCGACATCGGCAGGTCGTTGAAGCCGAGGATCGCTACTTGCTCGGGGATCCTGATCCCGTTGCGCAGCGCTTCGAGCAAGGCGCCCTGAGCCAGGTCGTCGTTGCCGAAGAAGATCGCATCGACATCCGGATGCGCCGCCAGCAATTGCAGGAACAACTCGCCACCCAGGCCCACGGACGATGAACGCGGGGTCAGCACTTCCAGATCCGGGTCGTAGCGACCGGCCTTCTGCAACGCCTTGCGAAAGCCTTCACCGCGCAGCAGGGTGCGCTGATCGAGTTGCGCGCCGATGTACGCCAGACGCTTGCGGCCACGGGACAGCAAATGTTCGGCAGCCGTTTCCCCGGCGCTGAGCTGGGAGAAGCCGACACAGTTCACCCCGGCGGCGCTGTCCAGTTCCATCATGTACACGCAGGGAATATTGCTGGCCTCGATCATCCGCCGCGAACTTTCGGTGCGGTCAAAGCCGGTCAGCAGCAAGCCGCGTGGCTGATAGGCCATGTAGTTGCGCAGCAGGTTTTCTTCTTCATCGCGGGAATAGTGGAAGTTGCCGATCAGCACCTCGAAACCTTTGGGCGTCAGTACCCGATGAATGGCTTCCAGGGTGTCGATGAACAGCAAGTTGGACAGCGAAGGCACCAGAACCACCACCGAATGGCTCTGGGCCGAGGCCAGAGCGCGGGCGGCGGGGTTAACCACATAGTTGAGTTCCAGCGCGGCTTTCTGGACTTTTTCCACCAATTCGGTGGCGACCGTGCTGACCCCACGCAGGGCGCGGGAGGCGGTAATCGGGCTGACGCCGGCCAGACGGGCGACTTCATTAAGGGTGGGACGGCCGGTGGTGCGGGTGTTTTTATCGTTTTTAGGGGTGGTCATCGGGCGGCTTGCCAAACAAAAATCAAGGCACTAAGGTAGCGCTGTCCTTATGCAGCTGCAAATGCGTAAGCGAGGTCCTGCCTGATCCTCGCTTTTTGGCGTACGGACAAAACCTGCTGCAACCCAAAAAAACGACAAGAAGGCGTCGGCAACTTCTGCCTGTGCACTAGAGTCATAGCTAGCAAAGGTAGCGCTGTCTGCGCGCTGAGGTGTTACATGAATCATCCCATCACCGCCCTGGTCATCATGGGCGTTGCCGGTTGCGGCAAGACGTGCGTCAGCGAGGCCCTGTGCCAATTGAGCGGCGCCACTGCCATTGAAGGCGATACTTTCCATCCGGCCGCGAACATCGAAAAGATGAGCGCGGGGATCCCCCTGAACGACGAAGACCGTGCCGGCTGGCTCGACAGCCTGTGCGACGAACTGCGTCGCGTCGATGCCCTGGGCGAACGTCCGGTGCTGACTTGCTCGGCCCTCAAGCACAGTTATCGCGAAGTGCTGCGCAGCGCCTTGCCGGGCCTGGGCTTCGTGTTCCTCGAATTGACGCCTGAAGTGGCCGCCGAACGTGTGTCCCACCGTCCGGGCCACTTCATGCCGGCCACCCTGATCGAAAGCCAGTTCGCCACCCTCGAGTCGCCCAAGGGCGAGCCGCTGACCCTGGCCCTGAATGCTTCGATCCACAGCGTTGAAGAACTGGCGGCGCAAGCCCACGTCTGGTGGCAGGCCCATGGTCTGAAACAGGCGGTATGAGTGTGATTGTGAAGACAGCGCTGTCCTTTCGACTTCTGATTAACCCGCTTTAATAACAACAACAAACCAGGAGACACCCCCTCATGTTTGGCATGTCCCATGACGCCTACCTGCTGCTCGATGCAGTGGTTACGGTGATCGGACTCATCGTCCTGATCACCAAGTTCAAGATTCACCCCTTCATTGCCCTGACCATCGCCGCTGCGTTCCTCGGCCTGACGTCCGGCATGCCGATCGGCACCATCATCAAGGCGTTCCAGGACGGCTTCGGTGGCGTGCTCGGTTTCGTCGGCATCATCCTCGCCCTGGGTACGATGCTCGGCAAGATGATGGCCGAATCCGGCGGTGCCGATCAGATCGCCCAGACCCTGATCCGCGCGTTCGGCAAGGACAAGGTGCAGTGGGCGATGATGTTCGCCGCGTTCCTGGTGGGCATTCCGCTGTTCTTCGAAATCGGCTTCGTGCTGCTGATTCCGCTGGTGTTCATCGTCGCTCGCCGCACCGGTGTGTCGATCATCAAGATCGGTATCCCGCTGCTCGCCGGCCTGTCCGCCGTGCACGGCCTGGTGCCGCCGCACCCGGGTCCGCTGCTGGCCATCGGCGTGTTCGGTGCCGACATCGGCAAGACCATTCTCTACGGTCTGATCGTCGCGCTGCCGACCGCCATCATCGCCGGCCCGATCTTCGGTACGTTCATCGCCAAGCACATTCCCGGTACGCCGAACCAGGAACTGGTCGATCAACTGGCCCGTGAAAACGATTCGGCCAACCTGCCGAGCTTCAGCATCACCCTGGTCACCGTGCTGCTGCCGGTGTTCCTGATGTTGCTGAAAACCTTCGCTGACGTGGCCCTGCCGGACGGTCATTTCTTCCGCACCTGGATGGACATGATCGGTCACCCGATCTCGGCATTGCTGCTGGCATTGCTGCTGTCGCTGTACACCTTCGGCTACAAGCAGGGCATCGGTTCTCAGCAGATGCTCAAATGGCTGGATGCGAGCCTGGCGCCGACTGCCGCGATCATCCTGATCATCGGTGCCGGCGGTGGCTTCAAGCAGATGCTGGTGACCAGCGGCGTGGGCGACGTGATCGGCCACATGGCGGTCAGCGCGCAGATCTCGCCGATCCTGCTGGCGTGGCTGGTGGCGGCGGTGATCCGCATCGCGACGGGTTCGGCTACTGTGGCGACCATCACTGGCGCGGGCATCGTGGTGCCGGTGGTGGGGATGATCCCGGGCGTGAACCGTGAGCTGCTGGTGCTGGCCACCGGTGCCGGTTCGCTGATCCTGTCCCACGTCAACGACGCCGGTTTCTGGCTGGTGAAGCAGTACTTCAACATGACCGTGGCCGAGACCTTCAAGACCTGGACTGCGATGGAAACCATCCTGTCGGTGGTGGGGCTGGGCTTTATTCTGTTGTTGTCGCTGTTCGTTTAAGACTCTCTTCGTTCAAGAAGATGCAGACACAAAAAAACCGCAGTGATGCGGTTTTTTTGTGGGTGCAATTCGCGAGTTACTTGGTGCCCAGAGCATCCGCCCGGAACATTCCGCGAATCCCGCGTACCGCCTGGCGAATTCGGTCCTGGTTTTCGATCAGCGCGAAGCGCACGTGATCGTCGCCGTACTCGCCAAAGCCGACACCTGGCGAGACGCAGACCTTGGCCTCGGCCAGCAACTTCTTGGCGAACTCCAGCGAGCCGAGGTGCGCGTAGGCTTCGGGAATCTTCGCCCACACGTACATCGAGGCTTTCGGGTTCTCGACCATCCAGCCCAGTTCATGCAGGCCTTTGACCAGCACATTGCGGCGCTGGCGATATTGCTCGGCGATGTCGCGCACGCACTGCTGATCACCTTCCAGCGCAGCAATCGCGGCCACCTGCAGCGGGGTAAAGGTGCCGTAGTCGTGGTAGCTCTTGATCCGCGCCAGGGCGCTGACCAGTTCCGGGTTGCCGACCATGAAGCCGATGCGCCAGCCCGCCATGTTGTAGCTCTTGGACAGGGTGAAGAACTCCACCGCAATGTCCTTGGCGCCCGGCACCTGCATGATCGACGGGGCTTTCCAGCCGTCGTAGACGATGTCGGCGTAAGCCAGGTCGTGCACCACCAGCACGTCGTACTGTTTGGCGAGGGCGATCACCCGTTCGAAGAAGTCGAGCTCCACGCACTGCGCGGTCGGGTTCGACGGGAAGCCGAGGATCATCATCTTCGGTTTCGGGATCGAGCCGCGAATCGCCCGCTCCAGCTCGGCGAAGAAGTCCACGCCCGGCACCAGCGGCACCGACCGCACCTGGGCGCCGGCAATCACGGCACCGTAGATGTGAATCGGGTAGCTCGGGTTCGGCACCAGCACGGTGTCGCCCTGATCCAGGGTCGCCAGCATCAGGTGCGCCAGGCCTTCCTTGGAACCGATGGTGACGATGGCTTCGCTTTCCGGGTCGATCTCGACCTCGTAGCGTTCCTTGTACCAGTTGGAAATCGCCCGGCGCAGGCGCGGAATGCCCTTGGACGTGGAGTAACCGTGGGTGTCTTCGCGTTGTGCAACCTGCACCAGTTTTTCAACGATGTGCGGCGGCGTGGCGCCGTCGGGGTTGCCCATGCTCAAGTCGATGATGTCTTCGCCGCGACGTCGGGCAGCCATCTTCAGCTCGGCGGTGATGTTGAAAACGTAAGGGGGGAGTCGATCAATGCGCGCAAAGCGGCGCGGCGAACCTTGTTCAGCCATTGTTGCCTCGGATAACGTAAGCGCCCGGAACCGTCCGAGCGACGCTGGTCACTGCGGTGACCTGTGGCGGACGATAAGGGCAGCGATGGCAGACTGTCCAGCGCCTTTGTAAACAAATTTTTCCCAAGGAAATCGGTTAATGGAATTCACCAGCGGCTTCTTGCTGAGCCTTTCGCTGTGCCTGGACATCGGCGTGGCCAACATCGCGATGATCACCCTGGCGATGCAGCGCGGCTATTTTCAGGGCTTCGCACTAGGCCTCGGCACCTGCGTCGGCGACCTGATCTACGCGGTGCTGGCGCTGGCCGGAATGACCGTTCTGCTGCAATACGAAACCGTGCGCTGGGTGCTGTGGATCGGCGGTTCGGCGCTGTTGATCTACTTCGCGGCGAAGATGATCTATTCGGCGATCCACCACGAAGCGCAATTGGCGGCGACCGCCGAAGTGGGCCAGAACTCCCATCGCAAGGAATTCTTTCGTGGGATTTTTCTGGCCATGTCGTCGCCGAGCGCCATCCTCTGGTTCGCGGCCGTGGGCGGCACGTTGATCGCCCGCTCCGGTGGCGGCGGTCCTTTGAGCTCGACGCTGTTTCTCGGCGGCTTCCTGTGCGCCGGGCTGTTGTGGTCGGCAGGCCTGTGCTTCGCCGCGAGCCATGGCGGCAAGTTGCTGGGCGACAAACTGCTGCGCTATTCCTACATGGCATCTGCAGCGATCTTCTGCTATTTCGCGGTCTACGTGATCGTATCCGGTTATAACGAGTTCGTCGGCTCGGGCGCCGCCGAGGCCCTGCATACGCTGTAAATGTGCGAATCGGGTTTGGCTTCTATACTCCCAGCCGAACCCACTTTTTTCGTTCAAGGAGTCGAGTCATGGATGAGCAAAAACGCGTCGAAGTGGCTGAACCTCGCTTCGAACATGGACACTTCCTGCTGATTGCAGGATTTCGCGATCGCTTCACCAAAGAGACCGTTCAGGACATCTCTGCACTGTGGGAAAAACTGATCCCGCACATCGGACATATTCCGGGGCAGAAGGGCGAAGTGACCTACGGCGTTTGCAGCAATTTCGACGGCAACGGTGGTTTCGATTACATGGCCGGGGTCGAAATCCGCAAGCTGGATGACTTCCCGCAGGAGAAGTATCCGTGGATCGAAATCCTCCCGCGCCAGTACGCGGTGTTCGAACACAAGGGTTCGCTGGATCAGTTGCCGCAGACCATTGATTACATCTACAAAACCTGGCTGCCAGCCTCCGAATACAAGGGCCTCAACGCCCCGGAGCTGGAACGCTACAGCGCCGATTTCAATCCGAAGCTCAATACCGGAAAACTGGAAATCTGCGTCCCGGTGGAAAAGAAAACCTGATTGCTGACCGGCAGCGCGAACCCGCTTCGCGCTGCCGGTCGGGCTTTATTTGCCCTTGATCCGTCGTGCCCGCAACAGATCAATGCCCAGGGTAATGAAGCCGAAGAAGCTGATGCCCAACACCATCAACAAACCGATTTCCACGCTGCTCATAAACGGTTCCCCCCTCGGGTGATCAGAGACAGGCGTCAGAAATAGACCGTCTCGATTCCGAAGAAAAGCGCTTATACGCAGGCTTTACGCCCCCCGTGCGGATCGATATGAACACCTTATTCCTTTATCCTTGGCGGCCTTGTTTCTACTGATTTCGAGCCGCCATGAACACCCTCATCCGCCACGTCACCGCCGCCGACCTGGACCGCTGCTACGCCATCGAAACCCTCGCCTATGAAGGTGACGAAGCCGCGACCCGCGAGAAGATTGCCACGCGCATCGCCACCTGGCCGGACGGTTTCATCGTCGCCGAGGTGGGCGGGCAGGTGGCCGGCTTCATCAACTCCGGCGCAGCGTTTGACGTGCAGATGTCCGACGAGGCGTTCAAGGAGCTGATCGGCCACGACCCGGCCGGGCCGAACGTGGTGATCATGTCGGTGGTGGTACATCCGGATAATCAGGGCCTGGGTCTGGCCAAGCGCCTGCTGGGGGAATTCATCGAGCGCATGCGCGAGCAGGGCAAGGCGACGATTCACCTGATGTGCAAGGAACGGCACATCCCGCTCTACGCCGGATTCGGTTTTGCCTACATCAAACCGTCCGAGTCCGACCACGGCGGGATGGCGTGGCACGAGATGATCTTCACTCTGTGAGCTAACGCTAAACCCCTGTGGGAGATTGGTTACTCATTTGTACGTGTCATGCACTCACCCGGGCAGGCGGGATTTCTAGTTTTTAATGAGGATTTTTTGTACCGCGCCTACCGCTCTATCAAGTACTGCCTCTTCACTTAAATCGGTGGTGTCAATCACCACCCAATTTGCCAAACCACAGCGCTCATAACTGGATCGGACTCGGTTCTGATATGCAATGAAACTTTTAAGGCGATCCTCATTGCCACCGTCATAAGCTCCGCTCTCGCTAAGACGGAACGATCCCTTTCTTTGTGCCGCGAGAGCCGGGTCAACATCGAGAAAAATCACGAAGTCTGGCTTTCTAATTGTTGAGAATACTGTTAGGGCTTCTTCTGCTAAATCTGTACTTTTAAGCAAGAAGCGCGCTAGGTATTTGTGGTACCAGCCATCTGCGATGCAATTTTTGCCAGAGCTAACTATCGGAGATATAGCAGCATGGTCTGTCGCTTGAAACCATGCGGTTATAAGGCTCATCCAGTGTTTGTCGCCTAATTGCTCAAGAGGGGCGTTGTCCGGATAGTCCCAAAGAACTTCCCGGAGTCGTGACATGTGGAATTCGGTATATCCTGAAGAAACGGGTGGGCGGTTTTTGTCGACGTAGTGCAAATCTATATTCGATTGTGAGAGGATTTCGTATGTTGCTCTTGCGATAGTCGACTTTCCTGCACCATCCGTTCCTTCAAATGTGATAAATATTCCTTGCTCAGAGGTGTAGTTCATGCGAAAGCTCCTAGGTAAGCCTCAGTATCTAGAGAGTTTCTACCGCTACCCTCTATCAATGGTCGAAATCCTTCTCTTTGATAAATTTCTGACATCTTTTTACCAATTGCACTCAGAAATTTTACGGAAGGTCGTTCTCTCGCACTGTATTGCGAGCCAGCATCTGGGTGAAATGCTGCCACTGCTGGAACTACGCCCATCTGACCAAAGTATTCGATACCCTCTATGATTGACTCTAATGGCTCCATTCCGGCAACGAATCCGGCATATACGTTGCCGCGCCCGAGAGTTTCTACAGCGGCTTCAAAAGCTTCGAGGAACCGATCCCGAGTGTAGTCACGAGATTTGCCTGGGCACACTTCTGAAAAAAGGCCAGGGTCGAATACTTCCAAGCTCATTGACATATTATTGCCGACAGTCTTGAATTTTTCGAAAAGTCGGAAGTCTTTGGGCGGCATAGAAATCAAGTGGTAGTCCAAGTGGTTATGCGCATTCTTTTCTTTTACTCTATTCAGCAAATCGATATGCATCCCATACCCTTTGTCGTAGTTACGGATTGTACCTCCGTTTAATAATACCCTACGGTATCGGCTACTCTCATCTTTGACAGCCATCGCTACTGCTTCTCCAGCAATGTCACCTTTAATTCGCATTCTATGATCTGACAGGCTTTCTCGAGCTGAACCCAGAGAGCAAAATTTACATTCATGACCGTCATTGAAGTAGTAGCAATGGCCGGGGGAGAAAATTCCAAGCGTAGAGTTTCCGTATATAGTCAGATGTTTTTCAAATAACTCGCCATTACTTAAAATTTTTCCGTAAGATTTAGGCCTGGCTGGAAAAGTAATTTTAATGATGTTTTTATTGTGGCTTAGTGCGGGAGCGTTTCGCTCTAAGATGATTTTGTATTTTGAGTGTGGGTTGTAGTTGGCGGCAGTAATGATATCGCCATCAAGAACAATTTCTTGTGGGGTTCGGATCGTTGGGTTGATTATGACGCTGTCACCTGTTCCGTATGCACGTCTTTTTTCAATATGATTCACCTCTGTTTGGAAATGCTCTAAGAAATCCCGGCTGAAATTAACGCCGTTAGCCAGTAGGGCGAGTTTCAATTTTACTGTATCGAATAGCATGATTCGGCTTCCAGTTAATTGCACTACAAAAATATTTTTATTAGATCTTCTGAAGATAAAGCAATCAATGTTCCATTATCCTTCAGGGCTTCTATGGATGGCGGTAAGCAATGCCTTGAGTGACCTTTTTCATCGAATAATGCTCCGCCTGACTCTCTCAAAATAAGTTCTGCCGCCGCAATATCACAGCTTCTCTCATGTCCAGGTGAGCCGATATCAATAAACGCATCAAGAACCCCAGCAGCAATCAGGCAGATTTCCAGCGAAGAGCAAGAGTAAACACGAACTTTGTCCGCTGACCATAAAAGCCGTTCTATTTTATGTCTTTCTTTACTGCCACGAGGACGGTGAAATGAAAGTCGCATTTGTTCTAATGATTCGGTTTTTCGTGTGTTTAACCGTTTTACAATTATTGCGGACTGAAGATACGCTCCTTCACCAAGTGAAGCGGTATAGACTAAATCTCTAGAGATGTCGTAAATCCATCCAAATACGTACTCATTACCATGATAGATGGCAACACTAGATGTGTAGTTCGGGAAACCCATAAGCGCATTGTGTGTGCCATCTAGGGGGTCAATAAGAGCGTAAAGGTCACCTTGGTCTCCAAGTTTTATTGGTGAAGTGCTTTCTTCTGAGTAAATTGTCATTTTGATACGAGATTTTGACAGGTAACTAAAGAGTATGTTCTGGCAATCTATGTCGTATTGTGTTTGGTTGAAATGCTGGTCTGCATTGGTTTTGTTAAAATCTGGAAGGCTGGACAATGTGCCGGCCCAATAGCGCCGCAACTGCTTTCTGG
Organism: Pseudomonas sp. lyk4-R2A-10; assembly: GCF_030209075.1. Classification (NCBI taxonomy): domain Bacteria; kingdom Pseudomonadati; phylum Pseudomonadota; class Gammaproteobacteria; order Pseudomonadales; family Pseudomonadaceae; genus Pseudomonas; species Pseudomonas sp. lyk4-R2A-10. The sequence continues at coordinate 417,499 of NZ_JARVSR010000001.1, forward strand.
CTTCATAAAGACTTACTTCCAGTTCTGGAATGTATTCGCGCTTGAATAGAGCTCTCATACCGACTTCTCAGATATTAATTGCGTATGCCAGTTTTTCCGGTTGAGTTTAGATGCGTAGACTTTTACGTCGAATAGTTTTCCTGCGTAAACGGCGTAGTCTGCACTCATAAAGGCGCTGAACGTTTTGGGGAAAAGTGCTAGTGTTTTAACTTCGAAATTATAACCAAGTTTCTTTCTGATCATGTTCGCCGCTTGCCTGAGGCTTCCACCGGTATAGGCCTTGTCTATAATCAGCCATGAATCATTCGACGAAGTTGTATGAGGGAATATGTCTAGAAAATTTTCATCTCTAGTTAAAAGGCTCGGGTCATTTTGGCGATGAATTTCAGAGAAAAATATATCTGTATCTTTGGTAGCTGCCAAATATCCAAGTGCAAGCGGTAGGCCGGCTGACAATAAAAAGAGCTTATTTTTTGATATGTTTTTGATTTTCAGCCAGATAGAGTGGTCGTCATAGATGTATCTGGTATTGAGAGCAAGACTGCTATCCCAGTGTTCATAAGAAATGTATTTGCTGTAGAAAGCGCAGAATTTATTGTGGAAATCCAAGGTTTCATTATCAGTATCTATTAGCAGTCTGGTTTTTGTAAGGCCCCTATTCGTTGGCTTTACGCAGGAGAAGGGCTGGTGGGATGTCGCGAGTGCTTCTTTAATCAGGTCGCTCTTGAAATCTAATAGTTTGGTTTTGGAAGGTCCTGAAACGGCTAGTTCTGGTGAGAGACCATCTCCCTTTATCTTGCAAATGTCAGATGATTGTAATTGGGTTGTCCTTGAGTTTAAGTACTCCCATATTCGTATTACCTCTTCGTCTGACATGCCATCATAAATTGGGTCGAGGTTGCTCAAGTCGCAAACCATGACTTCCGGATGGCGGAGTTCAAAGGAGGCTCTCTGGAGATGGCACCCGCTCATTAGCGCTTTGCGGTAAGCGTAATAATCACTGGTTTGTAAACCGGTCAGAGTTCTCCATGCGTGATGTTCGCTAATAATGGTCGTGGAATTTAAGTGCGAGTTGTAGAACAAAGGTAACGCGCTAGCGTGATTCATGTTTGGAGTCTCACGAAAATGCAATCGGTTAGGTGTTTTAACTTGCGTTGTCAATTAGTAAAAACGCGATCAAGTATCTAAAGTTTACCTATTGGCTGGCTGCTGTGTATTTTCAATAAAAATGTTAATCGCCAAAACATTGTCAGCATCAGAATGAATGAACAGATTGTTAAGGTTATAAATATAGAATGTATGTTGCGGTAAAAATTTAGAAGAATTGCGCAAAGGGCGATGCCAAAAGTGTTCAACGTCAGAATGGTTAAAAGTGTGGGAGCCCAGAAATCGTCCATGCTTCTCAAAATCGTCCTGGTTAAAACATAGACGAACTCAAAAGTTAAAAAAGGAATCGAGTAAAGAGTATTGGTTTCAATTAGTTTCCTGATCGTTGAATCTGATGTATAGGTCATGGAAATGTTTTCTTTCCAAAGGACACTGGCTAGCAAAAAGGGCGCTAGTGTTAACAGGCCTGATTTTAGACCTTGGATATAAGTTTTTTTAGTGAACCTAAATCCCTCCTGGTAAAGTGACGGGCGGCGATAAGCCCCGTCGCATTCCCTATTCCAATTGATATCATATATATGATGCTTATAAAGTGTAGTGATGCTTGGTAGGCGGATAAATTGTTTTCACCTAAGTTTTTTGAAATGAATGATAAGATGAAAAATAGAAAGCTTTCACCTCCAAAGCATAAGGCCATTGGCAAGCCTCGAGCTATATACTTAAGATACTGTTCTTTCGGTATTTGTATGGATTTTTGAGAGTTGTTGATGTAAAGGTGGATTTTAGAGTTGAAGTAGAAGAGTGCGAGAGTTGCGAAAGCACATCGTAAGCAAGAATATATGAGTATGAAGTCAGGTAGCGTGATTGCCGAGTTCGTGTTAATCAAGACTATGCAGGCGGAAGTGAGGCAAATATTAAATGTCCACGTATAAATTACTTCATAGTGTGTTTTTTGAACTCCATTAAAAAAATTGAATATTGTAACCTGTAGATATATGGCTGGAATTGATAGGGATATCAGCAACAGTGCTTGGATGTCTTCCGTGTTGGTTAGGTTTGTGATTGGCGTGAGTGCGATTTTGTGCACAAAAAAAATTATACATATGATCAAGACTCCAAATAAAATCGAAAGCCTGAGTGATATTGTTATTTCGGATTTTATGTTGTTTGTGTTCAGATCATTTGATCCTGCTATCTTAATCAGTGTTGGAGAAAAAAATCCGATACCGATGACAGTAATAAATGATATTGATGCCAAGGCAAATGAAGCGGAATCAAGTGAGTCAACAATAAAATGGCCAGCGAAGGAAAAGTAGATCAGTGAAGCTGTCATGTCGCCCAATCTAGAGAATATGAGCGGAATTGCTATTTTGTAAATTTCCATAAGCGGACCGCCAGCAAGTAGCACCAATTAACAAGCATAGTGTTGTAGAAGCTCTTTATTCCCACTCTTTCAGTAAACTCAAAAGCGGCGGAGTGTCCTTTGCGGCAAAGTATTTTTTTCTGAAATAGTATTCGGACTTTGAAACTTTGTGCGTGGTCTGCTTGCGCTCATTGAATTCATTGTCGAGGGCGGCAAGAGACTGTTCTGCAGTTGGATAGATTTTTGAGCTATTTAGAATTTTTTCAATTTCTAGAAATAGCAGATCCATATATTGGAGGGTTTCTTGAATGTACGACCTGCATTCGTCTCTTGTGCTGGCGCCTTGTCTGGCTAGTGTGAAGAATTTATTCTTGATCTCATCAAATCCTTCAATGCGGTACATGTTTGAGTATACCCACTTGTAATGCTTGTTTGTTGTGCCCGTAAGGTAGGTGAAACTCATCGCGGTTTTAAACATCATGTCTCTAGCTATCTCGCAACCCATCCATAAATTTTCTGATTGCCAGCAACCTTGAACATCCTGGAAAGCATAAAATACTGGAAGTTTCTCTCGGTGAGCTAAGTAGATATGTTTCTCTACGGGGATTCTTGATTTAAGTTTAAAGAATTTTTCATCGTTATTCAGAGCATGCCCGATTATTAGTCTATGGATTACATTGTTTTCTGTGTTCGTCAAAGCAGGGGCGTAAAGAAAACGTTGGTCGGAGGCAATTTCTTCAAATGTTTGTTCAATTTTGAAAAATATATTATCTATTTCTGAGTATGTTACATAGTCGGCATCGATGTGAATGCTGGTATCACCGTAGAAGTCTGTTGTATTGTGGACTTCTTCATCTTTAGTGATGTGGCGATAATTGATATCGGTAACAAACGCATGTCCGATGTGTTTCATGTTTTGCGCTTTTGGACGTTTTTCGCAAATGATAATGCAGTCGATGTCAGAATGAATTGTTCCGATCCCCTCAATTAAAGAGCCTGAAACAATCAGAGTGCTTGTGTGCTCCAAGTGTGCTTTATCGAGTAAATAGCTTTTTGGTAATGATAATTTCCCATCCAATATTGTTACGTTGTTCTCCGAAATTGAGGATTTTGATGTTTTTATTAAGGTTTCCATATTGGATGTCCTGTGTATTTAAATTTTCTGTAAACCTCGCTCATGAAGAAAGCCTAGTTTTTACTCGAGTCTTCCGTCAATATTTGGATCCAGAATCAGAAGAGCCTTACAAGTTGTTGAAGGGCGAGAGTGTTTTTGGTGAAGGAAAATTCTTTTTATTTAAGTTAACTCCTACAGATAGTTTCCGCAGAATCTGTAGGAGCTTGGCTGAGATGTTTTCTTAATAAAGACTGTCGTGCACTCTGGCCGGGGCCTCGCGATCATAGGCCTCGGCATCAAACTGCCCATCATTCAACCGCTTGTGAAACGCACCCGCCGTCGGCAGCGCCGAGCGCGGCAAGTGGGTTTCAGGGTTCCACGCATCCGAACGCACAAACGCTTTCGAGCAATGAAAGAACGCCGCCTCCACCGCCACCAGCAACACCGTGCGCGCCGGTTTGCCGTTCACCGCGAAGCTTTCCAGCAATTGCGGATCAGCGCTGATGGTCGCCGTGCCGTTGACCCGCAACGTCTCGCCAATCCCCGGAATGATGAACAGCAGCGATACCCGCGGATCGTGCAACACGTTGCGCAAGGTATCGATGCGGTTGTTGCCCGGACGATCCGGCAGGGCAAGCGTGCGCTCGTCAATGATCCGCACAAACCCTGGCGCATCGCCGCGCGGGGAACCGTCGATGCCATCGGCGCCAACCGAGCTTACAATCACCAGCGGCGAGACCCGGACCATCGCCTGATAGTCCTCGTTGAGAAAACCGATCTGTTTGCGCACCGCCCGTTCGTGGGGCAAGCCGTAGATGGCTTCCAGCGCTTCGATTGAATCGATCATCGTTGCTCCCCCGACAATTAGAAGAACAGCCCCATGCGCCGCTCGTAGCCGATGCGGCCCTTGTACGCTTCGCCGCTGTCGACGAAGCCGTACTTGGCGTACAGCGCAATCGCGGCGTCGTTGTCGGCGTCCACTGACAGCTCCAGCCCTTTGATCTCCGGCCAGGCCTGGCGCGCAGCGTCAGGCAACGCCAGCAGGCAGGCCCTGCCGTAACCCTTGCCTTGGGCGCGGTGATCGACCTGCAATGCATGCAGGGTGGCGCTGTGTTCATCGGCCCACTCCGGTAACACCGGTGGGCGTTTGAGCAGCAGGAAGGCCACCGGCACGTCTTCGGCCAGCAGGGCAAAACCTTTTACGCCGGGGCCGGGTTTCGACAACAGCGTATGCAAGGCGCCGTGGATATCGCCGGAGAACTTGATCTGCTCGGCGTGGATTTCAATCGCTTCGACTTGCTGACGCTGCAAGGCGTTAAGGCTCTCGTACGGTACGAGTTTGGCTGATACGGGAATTTCCTTTTTCCTACAAAGATGAGCCTCGGATTCTAGCGACTTTGCGTTCTCTGGATTTTTTTTGTTTCAGCTGTCGATCCGGCAAATCGCCGAACGACCAAGGGTGTCTTCACAACAAAAACCACGGAGAACACCATGAGCGCACAAAGCGATATCCAGACCCTGATCAACACCTACCGCGAAGCCGTCATGACCAAGGACGTCGAGAAAGTCATGGCGCTGTACGCCGACGACATCCTCTCGTTCGATGCGATCAAGGCCCTGCAATTCAAGGGCAAACCGGCCTACCGCGCCCACTGGGTGGATTGCATGGAAATGTGCCCCGGCCCGCACATCTTTGAATTCCATGAAATCGCCATCGAGACCGCCGACAACATCGCCTTCGCCCACTGGGTCGCCAATTGCGGCGGCACCAATGAAAAAGGCGAAACCCAGAGCTGCTGGATGCGCGTCACCGCCTGCTATCGGCAGATCGGCGGTGCGTGGAAAATTGTTCACGAGCACTGGTCGGCACCGTTCGACCCGATGAGCGGCGCGACCCTGTTCGATGTGAAACCCTGATCTTCAGCCATAGTTGATCCGTCCGATTCAGGAGAATGCCATGAAGTATTTATGCCTGGTCTACAGCGATGAGCGCCTGCTGCATTCGTCGCCCGACAGCCCGGAAGATGCCGAGTGCTGGGCCTACGCCGAGTCGATCCAGGGCAGCGGCCGGATGGTCGCCGCCGAAGCACTGGAGTCGGTGCAGACCGCCACCACGGTACGGATGCGCAACGGCAAACTGTCGATCACCGACGGCCCGTTCGCCGAGACCAAGGAGCAGTTGGCCGGCTTCTACCTGATCGACGCGCGGGATCTCAACGAAGCGATTCAGGTCGCCGGCAACATTCCGGCGGCCCGGGTCGGCAGCGTCGAAGTGCGTCCCGTGCGGCAGTTGAATGTCTGAGGTCCGGGCGCGGGTCGAGCAGGTCTATCGTGAAGACTCGCGGCGGATCCTCGCGACCCTGATCCGCCTGCTCGGCGATTTCGACCTCGCCGAAGAAGCCTTGCACGAGGCGTTCTTCGTCGCGGTCGAGCGCTGGCAGCGCGACGGCGTGCCGGACAATCCGCGGACCTGGCTGGTGTCCACCGGGCGCTTCAAGGCGATCGATGTGTTGCGCCGCCGTGCGCGGTTCAAGGCGTCGCAGCCGTTGTTGCTGGCGCAACTGGAGGAGCTGGAACAGTCGGAATGGGACGTTGAAGACGTGGAAGACGATCGCCTGCGCCTGATCTTCACCTGCTGCCACCCGGCACTGGCGGCGGACGCGCAAGTGCCGCTGACCCTGCGCGAAGTCTGCGATCTCACCACCGAGGAAATCGCCCGCGCATTTCTCTCGGCCCCGGCGGCGATTGCCCAGCGCATCGTGCGCGCCAAGGCGAAGATCCGCGATGCAAAAATCCCTTATCAAGTCCCGAGCCTGAGCGAGTTGCCCGAGCGCCTCGACAGTGTGCTGCGGGTGATTTACCTGGTGTTCAACGAGGGTTATTCGGCGTCCGGCGGCGCCCAGGTGACCCGCGAGGATTTGACTCGTGAGGCGATTCGTCTCGGGCGGTTGTTGCTGGAGTTGTTGCCGGATCCAGAGGTCATGGGGTTGCTGGCGTTGATGCTGCTGCATGAATCGCGGCGCTCGGCGCGGTCGACGCCGGATGGAGAACTGATTCTGCTGGATGATCAGGATCGCGGATTGTGGAATGCCGAGTTGATTGCCGAAGGCTGCGATCTGGTGGAAAAAGCGCTGACCACGGGACGTTTCGGGCCGTACTGCCTGCAAGCGGCGATAGCGGCGGTGCACGCCGAAGCGCCGACGGCGGGGGAGACGGACTGGGCGCAGATCGTCGGGCTGTATGACGTGTTGCTGCGGGCGGTGCCGTCGCCGGTGATCGAGTTGAACCGGGCGGTGGCGGTGTCCAAGCGTGATGGGGCGTTGGCCGGGTTGACCTTGATCGAGGGGATTCTGGATCGGGGGGATTTGCAGGATTACCACCTGGCGCATTCGGCGCGGGCGGAGTTTTGTCGGCAGTTGGGACGGGTTGAGGAGGCGCGGGTGGCCTATTCACGGGCACTGGAGTTGACGCGGCAGGAGTCGGAGCGGCGGTTTATCGAGGGGCGGCTTTCGGCTTTGGATCGCTTGCCCTCACCCTAGCCCTCTCCCGGAGGGAGAGGGGACCGATCCGGGGATATTGGGGATATACGCCGACCTGAGCGGTTCGCTGTGAATCCATAATCGACCAGATCTTTCAGGTCGATGTATGACGTAAGACACCTCGGTCAGTTCCCTCTCCCTCCGGGAGAGGGTTAGGGTGAGGGCGCTTTTGATTTTGCCTTTCGCCTTTAGCTTTTAGGCCTGCTGCCGAGTCGCAGCCATCACAATCTCGCGAATACAAACCCCCTGCGGCTGCCCATACGCATAGGCAATCGCCGTCGCCACATCCTCGGCACTCAGCACCGTCCCACCCATGTCCTGCTTCCAAGCCTGATACCCGGTCTTGATCGCCTCATCCGTGGTGTGACTCAACAACTCGGTCTCCACCGCACCCGGCGCAATAGTGGTCACGCGCACGTTATGCGGCGACAGCTCTTCACGCAGGTTTTCCGACAACCCGTGCACCGCAAACTTGGTGCCGACGTACGCCACATGGTTCGGGAACGTCTTGCGCCCGGCCACCGAGCTGACGTTGATGATCGTGCCGTGCTTGCGCTCGATCATCCCGGCGACCACCGCGTGCACGCCATTGAGCAGGCCCTTCACGTTGACGTCGAGCATCTGGTCCCACTGTGCCGGATCCTGTTTGCTCATCTCGCCCAGCAGCATCACCCCGGCGTTGTTGATCAGCGCATCGGCCGGACCGAACTGCGCTTCCGCCTCGGCAACAGCGGCCAGCAATGCGGCGCGGTCGGTGATGTCGACGCGGCGGCTGAGAGTGTTCGGCAGGGCCAGTGCTTCCAGGCGTTCGATGCGCCGGGCCAGCAACAGCAGCGGATGGCCGGCCGCGCTCAAGCGGCGGGCGGTGGCTTCGCCGATGCCCGAGCTGGCGCCGGTGATGATGATCAATGGCTTGCTCATGGTTGAACTCCTGAGATAAGAAAAACAAATAACCAGATTCGGGACGCAGTATATTTAGCCCGCTGGAGGCTGAAAAATGCCTTATTCCTCTGTCTGCTATCGGAATCTCCTATGGATATCCGCCATCTCAAAGCCTTCCTCGCGGTGTTCGAAGAACGCAACATCACCGCTGCCGCGCAACGGCTGTTCATCAGTCAGCCCACGTTGTCGGTGACCATCAAACAGCTGGAAGAAGAACTCGGTGCGACGCTGTTCGTACGTCAGCCCCGTGGTGTGGAGGTCAGCGACGAAGCGCGTCTTCTCTACCCGCAGGCGCGGCGGATGGTGGCCGAATCCGAGGCACTGAGCCGGATGTTTCGCGGCCGCGAAAATCGTGCGCCGCTGACTCTCGGCATCGAAGGCGACATCGCCGCCAGCCACATTGAAGCCTTCGTCCGGATGGCCCATCAGGCGTTGCCCAATCTGCTGCTGACCCTGGAGGAGGGCTGCCATGGCGATGGTCGATTGGCCGTCGAGGAAATGTGCTGCGAAGACGAACTGTTCCTGCCGCTGTGGGAAGAATCCTATGTGATGGCGCTGCCCCTCGATCATCCGATGGCCAACGCGCAAGAGGGCTGGGCGCCGATTGAGGACTGGATCACCTGCCCGCAGCATCCGTCCCATCAGCGCTTGATGGCGCTGTACGGACGTTCGCCGGAAGCGGTGGCGGGGCATGCCGGTTCACTGCAACAGGCGTTGCACATGGTGGCGGCAGGTGTCGGTGTGGCCATGTTGCCGCAGTCGCTGGTCAGCGGGCATGAGCGCATCGTCGTGCGTGCGTTGCACCTGCCGGCGCCGACCCGGCGAGTGGGATTGTGTTACGCGGCGCAGGCGCTGGAGTTGCCGACGATGCGCGGGTTGCACGCGTATTTTCAGGTCAATCGCCCGGCAGCCATCGAGGCGGCCTGAGCTATTCCAGCATCTTGCTCAGCAACCAGCTCCCCGCCGGCCCCGGCGGGTACAGCCGCGACCATAGGGCATCGACGAACACCGGTTTCGGCCAGCCGCGCACCTTCAGTTCCACCAGCAAGTCATTGCCGAAACGCTCCACCAGCCAGCGCGGCAGCGGCGCCCAGCCGAAACCTTTTTCGGCCATTTCCAGCAGCATCAGATAACTCGGCGCCGACCACACCCGGCCTTTGCCGCGACTGTCATAGGGATTGACGATGGTGGCCAGGCGCAGCTCGCGATGCTGTTCAAGGACCGTTTGATCGATGGATTCCTGCGTCGCCAACGGATGCCCACGGCCCACGAACAGGGCGATTTCAGTGCGTTCGGCGACGGTCGCGGTCGCGAGGTCCGGCGGGTAGTTGTCCTGCATCTCGGCGAATGCCAGATGCGCCCGACCGCGCTGCACCAGTTCGACCAGGTCATCGCATTCGGCGATCAGGCATTCCAGCTCCAGATCCGGATAGCGCTGCTCGAAACCCACCAGTGCCGCTTCAAAACGGTCGGACTGATAAGTGTCGGAGATCGCCACCGTGAGTTTCGGCTCGACGCCCTGGGCCAATTGCCGGGCGGTCATTTCCAGGCGGCTGGTGGCGGACAGAATCGCCTCGGCCCGTTGCAGCATCACGTGTCCGGCCGGGGTCAGGGTCGGTTTGCGGCTGCTACGGTCGAACAAGATCAGGTCCAGATCGATCTCAAGACTCGCCACCGCCGCACTCACTGTCGACTGACTGCGCCCGAGTTTGCGCGCTGCCGCCGAAAACGAGCCTTGAGTCGCCGCCTGGACAAATGCCAGCAACACTTCCTGAGATGCCATGAACTATCGCCTTGATCGATGGTTATTGGTTATGAAGTATCGGTGTGGTGCTGGATCATGGCAACCATCTTCACAGAGGACTTCGGCCATGACTGCCAACAAATCCATCACTGAACGTATCTTCCAGGCCATCGGTTTCGAACTGCTGGCGATCCTGATCTGTACCCCGTTGCTGGCGTGGATCATGGGCAAACCGCTGGTCGAAATGGGCGCCGTCACTATCGCCATCGCGATGCTGGCCCTGGGCTGGAACGTGGTGTTCAACGGCTTCTTCGACCGCATGCTCAAGCGCTGGAACATCGCCCACAATGCCTGGGTGCGAGTGGCGCACGCGCTGCTGTTCGAAGGCGGGTTGATCGTGATGGGCGTGCCGCTGATTGCCTGGTGGCTGTCGGTCAGCCTGTGGCAGGCGTTCCTGCTCGACATCGGCGTGCTGCTGTTCTTCCTGCCGTACACCTACGTCTACCACTGGGGTTATGACGTGGTGCGCGAGCGACTGGTGATGCGGAGCGTCTGCCAGAGCTGAAAACAAAAAATCGCCGCCTGTGAGGGCTGCGATTTTTTTTGTCCGGGATTTTTGCAGGGTTTAGAGAAACATCCCGCCCGACGCTTCAATCCGCTGACCGTTGATCCACTGCGCCCCCGGCGACAGCAGCAGCGCCAGTGCGCCACCAATGTCATCCGGCTGCCCGGCACGGCCCAGGGCGGTGTTGCTGGCGACCATGGCGTTCAGTGCCGAATTGTCGCGCACCGCGCCGCCGCCGAAGTCGGTTTCGATGGCCCCCGGTGCCAGGATATTCACGGCGATCTGCCGCGCGCCCAGCTCCTTGGCCTGATAACGGGTCAGCACTTCCATCGCGCCTTTCATCGCAGCGTAAGCGGCATAACCCGGCAGGGTGAAACGGGCCAGACCGCTGGAGATGTTGATGATCCGCCCGCCATCGTTGATCAGCGGCAGCAATTGCTGAGTCAGGAAGAACGGCCCTTTCAACTGCACGTTCATCAGCAGGTCGAACTGTTCCGGCGTGGTGTCGGCGAAGGAGGCATGCACGCCAATCCCGGCGTTGTTGATCAGGAAATCGAAGCGCGGACGTTCAAGTTGTTGCAGCGCCTGCTCGACCCGCACGGCGAACTCGGCAAAACCTTCGCTGCGCCCGACATCCAGTTGCAGCATCACGGCGTTGGCGCCGAGTGCTTCCAGTTCCTGCACCAGCGCCTGGGCTTCATCGGCGCGGCTGTTGTAGGTGCCGATGATGTCCACGCCTTGCGCGGCGAGGTGCAGGGCGGCGTTCTTGCCCAGGCCACGGCTGGCACCTGTGATCAATGCGATTTTGCGGTTCATGGGTTTTCCTCAATGGCGATGACGGTTGATGGGGCAAAGTTTATTTATCCGCCATGAGGTGATAAACAGACTGAAACCGGAATCACTGGTCGGATTGTCCGAACAATCAATGGGTGGCACATGAACAAACTGGAACTGCTGCGCACCTTCGTCCGGGTCAGCGAATTGTCGAGTTTCACGATGGCGGGAGAGAGTCTCGGGCTGCCGCGTTCGACGGTCTCCGAGCAGGTGCAGGCGCTGGAAAATCTGCTCGGCACGCGCCTGCTGCAACGCACCACGCGCAAGGTCCAGCCCACTCAGGACGGCCTCGCGCTGTATGAGCGGAGCAAGGATCTGCTGTCGCACATGGACGAAATCGAAAACCTGTTCCGTCAGGACGAAGCGTCGCTGACCGGGCGGATCCGGATTGACATGCCGAACATTCTGGCGCGGCGGCTGATCATGCCCAAGCTGCCGGAATTCATGGCGCGCCATCCGAACCTGGAGCTGGAAATCAGCAGCACCGATCGCCGGGTCGACCTGCTCGCCGAAGGCTTCGATTGCGTGGTGCGCATCGGCGCGCAGCCGGATCAGTCGGTGGTGGCGCGGCACCTGGGGGACTTCAGCATGATCAACTGCGCCAGCCCCGCGTACCTGGAGCGCTACGGCGTGCCGCAGACCTTGGAAGATCTGGCGCAGCATCGGTTGGTGCACTACGTCGGTGTGCTGGGTTCGCGTTCGGAAGGGTTTGTCTACGAGCAGGACGGACAGGTGCACCGGGTGCCGATGCCCGGCAGTGTGACGGTCAACAGTACCGATGCCTACGAGTCGGCGTGCCTTGGCGGGTTTGGTCTGATCCAGGTGCCGCGAACCGGCATGAACACCTATCTGGACAGCGGCGAGATCGTCACCGTGCTGCCGCAGTACACCGCGCCGGCGATGGGCATTTCACTGTTGTACGCGAGGCAGCGGCATCTGCCGTTGCGGGTGCGGGTGTTCATGGACTGGCTGGGGGAGTTGATTCGTTCGACGCTCTGATTCTTGCCGCAAATCCCTGTGGGAGCAACGGCTCTCACAGGGATTGGGATGGATCAGAAGATCTGGGTAAACAGCCAATACAGGCTGCCCGACAGCACAATCGCCGCCGGCAAGGTCAGCACCCACGCCATCAGCAGATTGCGGATGGTCTTCATCTGCAAGCCGCCACCGTTGGCGACCATGGTCCCGGCCACGCCCGAGGACAACACATGGGTGGTCGAGACCGGCAAGCCGAACATGTCGGCGGCGCCGATGGTCAGCATCGCCACGGTTTCCGCCGAGGCGCCCTGGGCGTAGGTCAGGTGGGTCTTGCCGATCTTCTCGCCGACCGTGACCACGATCCGCTTCCAGCCGACCATGGTGCCCAGACCCAAGGCAATCGCCACGGCGATCTTCACCCACAGCGGAATGAACCGCGTGGCGTTGTCGATCTGCTGTTTGAACAGTTGCAGCTTGCCGCTGGTGTCGGCGTCGAAGCTGCCGACCTTGTTCTTGTCCATCAGGCGAATGGTTTCGCTGGCCAGGTACATGTCGTTACGCACGTTACCCATGGCCTCGGCCGGGACTTTCGCCAGCGAGCCGTAGCCTTTGACTTCTTCACCGATGTGTCCGGTCAGGGAGGCGAGGGCAGGAATCAGTTGCGGCGTGGCTTCCTTGCTGCGCATGTAATCCGAGAGCACGGCGCGTGGATCGGCCGGTGCTGGCAGTGGCGCACTTTTCACCAGCGCTTGCTGGGTCACTTGAGCGACAGCGGCGAATTGCAGCGATTGTTCTTCCGGCATGGTGCGATTCAGTGCATAAGCCATCGGCAGGGTGCCGACCAGAATCAGCATGATCAGGCCCATGCCTTTCTGGCCGTCGTTGGAACCGTGAGCGAAGGACACGCCGGTGCAGGTCAGGATCAGCAAACCACGAATCCACCACGGCGGCGGGGTGTTGCCTTCCGGTGCCTTGTACAGCGAACGGTTCTTCACGAATGCGCGCAACGCCAGCAGCAACAGCGCCGCACAACCGAAACCCACCAGCGGCGACAGCAGCAGTGCGTAACCGATCTTGGTCGCCTGGGCCCAGTCCACACCGCTGGTGCCGTCGCGACCATGCATCAACGCGTTGGCCACGCCGACGCCGATGATCGAACCGATCAGGGTGTGCGACGACGAGGCCGGCAGGCCCAGCCACCAGGTGCCGAGGTTCCACAGGATCGCCGCGATCAGCAGGGCGAAGATCATCGCGAAACCGGCGGACGAACCCACTTGCAGAATCAGTTCCACCGGCAGCAGGGCGATGATGCCGAACGCTACCGCACCGCTCGAAAGCAGTACCCCGAGGAAGTTGAAGAATCCCGACCACACCACGGCCACATTCGGTGGTAGCGAGTGGGTGTAGATCACCGTGGCCACGGCGTTGGCGGTGTCGTGGAAGCCGTTGACGAACTCGAAGCCCAGCGCAATCAACAGCGCTACGCCGAGCAGCAGGAACGGGGTCCAGGTGGTGACCACCGTGCCGAGTTCGTGCATGTCATGCATCAGACTGTAGGCGGTGAACAGCATCCCCATCGCCAGCACGGCGAAGAACACCACGTAAGTAAAGGGGCCGGTTTTTTTGTCGAGCGCCGGCCTGCCACTGGCAGTGGGGGCCAGGCTGGCGGTCAGGGAGGGAGTAGCCATGGGCGGACAATCCTGAGCGGGGGAAGGAGTGTCGCCCATGATCGTTGCTAAATATTACAGAGACGCTGCGACAGATCAGTGTTTGGCGGATTAGCCGCGCCGTTGGTCTTAATAATCCCGCCGCTTGCGAAACGCCCAGCGCCCGGCGATCACGGTAAACGTCGCCACCAGCGCTACCAGAATCCAGAACCCCTCCGGATCAGTGGCCAGCGGCACACCGCCGACGTTCATGCCGAAGAAACCGGCAATGATGTTGATCGGCAGCGCCAGCACCGTGACCACGGTCAGGGTGAACAGCGTGCGGTTGCTCTGTTCGTTGAGGTTGGCGGCGATCTCTTCCTGCAACAGCTTGATCCGCTCGCCGAGGGCGGTCAGGTCGTTGATGATCAGCGCGAACTCCTCGGTGGACTTGCGCAGCTCCTTAACGTCCTCCTTCTGCAACCACGGTGGCGGCCGGTTGAGCAGGCGCAACAGCGAACCCGGTTCCAGCGCCAGCAGCCGTTGCAGGCGCACCAGCACCCGCCGGTTGGCGCCGAGTTCGGCGCGGTTGGTCGACAGTCGCGAGGACAGCAATTCGTCCTCGACCTGATCGACGCTCATGCTGGTCTTGCGCACGATCTGGGTCAGCACTTCGCCCTGATCGCGCAGTAGGTGCACCAGCAGTTCCGACGGCGAGCGAAAGCACTCACCGGCCTTCACCGAAGAACGCAGCTTGTCCACCGAATGCAGCGGTTGCAGACGCGCACTGACGATCAGTTTGCTGCGCACGCAAACCCACAGCGTCGACACGTCCGACGACACCATGCTGCTGAGGTTGAACACCACGTCGTTGACCACCGCCAGCAACGCCGAATCGACATGCTCGATGCGGGTCGAGCGCGAACCTTCGTGCAGCGCTTCGAAAAATTCTTCGGGCAATTGCAGATGGCTTTTCATCCAGCGCTCGCACGCGGCGTGGGCCAGGTTCAGGTGCAGCCAGAGAAATTCATCGCCCTCGCTGTCATCTTGCAGGCAGCGCAGGGCAGTCGCCGAATCCACCTCGCGCCCGCGTTCGCCGGGGCGAAAGCGAAAGCCGTAAAGCAGGCCGAACAGGTCAGGATCACGATGGCTGATATCGAGGCTGTGGTTCATGAAGGCTCGCTGCGAGAAGGCGTCTGTCGCGGGATTTGCAGATTCACCTGAGCCGCATCATCGCAATGTCACATGACGCTTGTGTGACAGCAAAATGATGTCAAATCAACGCGTTACCGGCGGTCGGATTTTTCTCAAGAAGGGCGCTGGAACGCCGATCACGCATGAGTTAGGTTGCGCGCCTTCGGCCATGAGCCAAGGTCCGCCGACACGGATGTCCGGCAACAATTCACGTCTTACCGGGCGTGCCTCATCCCTGTCCTGAGTACCTGTGATGCTGCAAAAATCCCTGAGAGCGCAAATTCTCGCCCTGCTGAGCGGCAGCCTGCTGGCGATGCTGTTGATCGCGCTGGCCTGCTTTCATTTCCTGTCCAACGGCGTGCAGAACTACAGCCAATTGATTGCAGGTCCGTTGCACACCTCACAACTGATCGATGAAGCCAACCTGCAATTCAAGGTGCAGGTTCAGGAGTGGAAAAACGTTCTGCTGCGCGGCAAGGAACCGGCGGATCTGGCCAAGTACTGGGGCCAGTTCGAAGACCGTCAGCGCGATGTGCAGGGCATCCTCGGTGAGCTGGCCAACCAGAAAGGCCTCGATCCTGCGCTGAAAACCCGTATCGAACGCCTGCGCGAAGAACATCGTTTGCTCGGCGCTGCGTATCAGAAGGGCCGTGATGCCTACGTCGCCGCCGGTGCCGATCCGACTGCGGGCGACGCTGCTGTCAAAGGCGTCGACCGTGCCGCCAGCGATCAGATGAGCGAGCTGGTCGCCGAGTTGCGCAAGCAGGGCACCGAGCAATCGGCGCAGATCAGCGCCAGTGCCGATCGCACCGTGTGGCTGGGTCTGCTGGTGATGCTCGCGTCCGGTCTGCTGATCGGTTTGCTGAGCCTGTGGCTGGTCAACCGCAACCTGGTCGAGCCGATCAGCAAACTGATCGACTACGTCACTCAACTGAGCAAGGGCCGTCTGGTCGAGCGCGTGGCCAGTGACCGTCAGGACGAGCTGGGCAACCTGGCCGCCGCGGCCAACACCCTGCGCGATTTCCTCGCCGAAACCTTCAATCACCTGCAGCGCAGCGCCAAGGATCTGGACAGTGCCAGCGGCGAATTGAACGCCATCGCCACCGTGATGGCCGGCGGCACCAACGAGCAGTTCAGCCGCACCGATCAGGTGGCCACGGCGATGAACGAAATGTCCGCCACCGCCCAGGAAGTCGCCCGTCATGCGGCTGACGCTGCACGTGCGGCCGACGATGCCGACCAGTCCGCGCAGCAGGGCGAGAAGGTCATGCAGAGCACCATCCACAGCATCACCCAGATGCGCGGCGAAATTGCCAACACCGCCACGGTCATCCGTCGTCTGGAAGCCGACAGCGGTCGCATCGGCAAAGTGCTGGAAGTGATTCGCGGGATCGCCGAGCAGACCAACCTGCTGGCGCTCAACGCCGCCATCGAAGCAGCCCGCGCGGGTGAGGCCGGGCGTGGTTTTGCGGTGGTCGCCGATGAGGTGCGCAACCTCGCGCAGCGTACGGCGGAGTCGATCATCGAGATCAACCAGATCATCCACAGCGTGCAGACCGGTGCGGTGGACGCGGCCCAGGCCATCGACAGCGGTCAGACCCGCAGCGATGAAAGCGTCGAGCAAGTGACCCAGGCCGGCGCCATGCTCGAGCGCATCACCCACGCGGTGGAAGCGATCCGTGACATGAACCGTCAGATCGCCACGGCGGCCGAAGAGCAGACGTCGGTGGCCGAAGACATCTCGCGCAACCTGACCGAGATCACCTCGATCGCCAGCACCAACCTCGACAACGTGCAGCGCACCGAAAGCGCCAGCCAGAACCTGCACGGCCTGTCCGGCCAACTGAACGACGTCACCGCTCGCCTGAGCGTCTGACCGGCCAGTGACTGTGTACCGGTTCGGTTACCGAGTCGTTACACAGTCGATCTCAATTGGTGCAGACCGCCGCCGATGCCCGGTTATCCATAACCGGCATTGGAGATTTCCCATGGTCAGCATCACGTCTGTTTCGATCAATCAGACCGTCACTACGCCCACCAGCAAAACCTCGATTGCCGACACCGGTGACGACACCTCGACCACCGCGGCGGCCAGCACCGGCGTGAAAGCCGACACCAGCAAAGTCGCGGCGGGCGGTGGTGCGGCGCCGGCGGGCGACAGCAGTTCCAGCAGCGATGAATCGGATACGGTGAAGGAACTGCGCAAGCAGATCGCCGAGTTGCAGAAGCAATTGCAGGAAGAGCAGCAGGCGCTGCAGGCGGCTCAGGCGAAGCAGGAAAGTCAGGATGCCAAGGCGGCGGATGTTGCGGCTACGCAGTCGCAGATCGCGACGACGTCGGCCTCACTGCAAACCGCGACTGCCGCACTGCTGCAAGCCCTGCGGGATTCCGACAGCAGCACCTCCGGCTCGCTGGTCAGCACCTCCGCGTGAAGCCTTACCCCTCACCCTAGCCCTCTCCCAAAGGGAGAGGGGACTGACGGAGTTGAATGTTCGAGTTACGCCGACCTGACAGTTCTGAGTCGAACTCAGGTTTGAACAGCATGAAGATCGGCTCCCTTTCCCCCTCGCCCCCTTGGGGGCGGTCCGACGTTTCGGGAGGGCTGGGGTGAGGGGATGGTTCTCACAGGCGAAACCGGAGTTTCGTCAAACGCCAGACACAAAAAAGCCGCACAACCCGAAAGTCATGCGGCTTTGTTCTATCAGCCAATCAAGTGTCTTGCTTGTTGCTCAGCACCTTGCCAGTCGTCGCATCGAAGTCCACGTCGAACTCTTTGCCATCGGCGGTTTTCAGCTCGACTTCGTATTCGTAACCGTTGAAGTGGTTATCCAGGTCGGTGTCGGTAATGGTCGCGCCCGGATGCAGTTTCAGCGCTTCTGCGTTCATCGATTCCAGCGACTTGATCTTGCCGGACTTGACCAGTTCAGGGATCTGGTCAACGCGAACGTCAGCCTGGGCCAGGCCAGCGGTGAGGGTCAGGGCGGCAGCGGTAAACAGGGCAGTCAAGGTTTTCATCGGTTATTCCTTTGGGTGATTCGTTTAAGTGAGTTCAGGTTAATCGCCACAACTTAATTCACCCTTAAAACGCAGCGAGCAGGCTGGACTCCCGAGGGAGCGAGCCTGCTCGCGACACTGACTGACGCGCGGATTTACAGATCAGAAACCGTTGTTCTTCAACACCTGATCCACACTGGCGGCGGCCGGGCGTTTGTAGAACTTCAGCAGTTCGCTGGCGCGGTTGGTGAAAATGCCGTCGACGCCGGCGGCCATGACTTTTTCGAAGTCCACCGGCTCATCCACGGTGTAGACGTGCACCAGCAGGCCCTGATCGTGGGTGTATTTGTTCATCCATGGCTGCACCAGATCCGAATAGCTCTGATCGCCGCCGTGGGTCAGCTTCGCCGAAGGGCCGGTGCCGATCGCACCCTGTGCCTTGGCGTAGTCGATCCACTGCTTGAACTCGGCTTCGGATTTCGGCTCTTGCTTGCCGTAGAACGCGTTCTTGTCCTTCTCGCCGGAGTCGGCAAAGGTCACTTTGGATTTCGGCTCGATGCTGCCTTCGCCCACCCACAGCAACAGGATCTTCGGCACCTGCGGCATTTCCTTTTGCAGCATTTCCAGGCTGCTCTTCTCGAAGGTTTGCAGGATCACCTTGCCGTTGCTCTCGCCGACGCTGGCGACGTTTTTCGCCGGTTTGGCGTCCGCCGGAATCAACCAGCCACGAGCCTGGAGTTTTGCCTTCAGGTCATGCTCGATCCCCGGGAACAGCTTCGGCTCCTTGGTTTCGATGTACAGGCCCGGCTTGTGCTTCGGATTGGCCTGGGCGATGTCGATGATTTCATCGAGGGTCAGAATCTTCAGGCCGACGTAGGACGGGCGGGCGCGATCCGGGTACTTGGCGTTGTACCAGCTGCCGGCGTCGAGGGTTTTCAGTTCGGCCATGGTGAAGGCATTGGCCGGGCTGTCCTTGCGCTCCGGGAACTTGGTGGCGACGTCGGTGGTGCGCTGCAGGTTATCGTCGTGCAGGGCGAACAGCACGCCGTCCTTGCTGCGCTGCAAGTCCATTTCCAGGTAATCGGCGCCCAGGTCGCGGGCCAGTTTGTAGGACGCGGCGGTGGATTCCGGGGCATCGAAGGAGGCACCACGGTGGGCGATCACCGCCGGGTGCGGAATGCCCTCGGAGGCAGCGAGCGCAACAGGGCTTGGCTGGCTGGCGGCGTGGGCCTGGCCGAGGCCGAGCAGCAGGCTCAGCAGCAGTGCGCTTTTGGTGAACGTGGCGGGCATGTCGAGGTCCTTTCGCAGGTATTTTCGAAGATGTACCTTTTAGCAACTCAAACGAAAACCTGCTATCGCGAGACCGACATAAACGTACTGAAAGCGAAAATTTGCGCACTTTTGTGCGTTCGTTTGCAGTACGCTTGGCCACGGCAACCGCCCCGGCAGAGGGCGCGCCTCTATGCCCTGCGTGTAAACCTTCGATCACTTTTGTGAGGTTTACCATGCGCATCACATCGCAACTCATCTGCCAGGCCGCCGACGACCTCAAGGGCTTTGTCGGCCTCAACCGCAAGACCGGCCAGTACATCGTGCGTTTCAGCGAAGACTCGTTCGGCATGGACGTGGCCGATGACGGCATCATTCCGTGCAGCGAATTCGTCTGGGCACCGGCCACTGAACAGACCATGACCCTCAAGCGCGAACTGATCCAGTTGCTGCTGGACCAGAACATCGATGACCGGATCAACATCACCGAGCCGCTGCGCGTTTATATGAATAAGCGCGAAGTGCCGGAGATTGAGGCGGTGCGTAGTCTGGTGAAGGGCTGATCATCCGAATCGATAATCGCGTTCCACTTTGCACACCCGCGTATGAAAACCCGAGTACCAGGTCGAACGTCCGCGTTCACGAATCGCCTGGTGCTCGGGATGATGTTTCCACGCCAGGATCGCCGCTTCACTTTGCCAATATGAAACCGTAATTCCGAGCCCGTCCGCGCCGCGAGCCGACTCGACACCGAGAAAACCCGGTTGCTCGCGCGCCAGTTCCAGCATGCGTTCAGCGGCTTCAGCGTAGCCCTGATCACCATCGGTGCGGTTTGAAGTGAAGATCACTGCGTAGTACGGCGCTTTCAGTGTTTCGGTGATCATGCCCGCGCCTCGACACAGGCTTCAACAAACGCCCGCACCAGTGGTGGCAATTGCCCCTTGAGCGCTGCGCGTTCCGGCTGGAACAGTGTGGCGACGAAGAACACATGGTTTTTCAGTTCAATGGCGCGCAAGTCGCCTGACGAATCGTGACCCACGGCGTGCAGGTCATGGGTCAGCAACTCCCGTTCGAATTGCGGATTCACACCGTAGCGGCAGCGATAGCCTTCACGAATTTCCGACGTTTCGTACGCACTGGCGATAAACGAACCGTGCACCAGATGAATGCTGTCCACCGCTTCCACCAGCGAGCAGGTCAGCGGCGTGAGTACCGCGCGGCTGGCGTCTGGCGAGGTTTCGCCGTGCGCGGCATCGGTCCAGCCCAGCACGTGGCGGGAAAACTCCAGCACGGCATGTTGAAAACCGCCGCAGGTGCCGAGGAAAGGGCGCTGCCGCTCGCGGGCAAAGCGGATGGCTCGCAAGGCACCGACTTCGCTTATATAAGGGCTGGCCGGGACACACCAGAAGCCGTCGAAAGGTTCCAGCGGTGTCTCGGGCAGGATTCGGTCGGTGGCCAACCATTCGAAATCGACCGGACGGCGAAGGTGTTCCGCCGCCATTCCGAGGGCGACCGGGATGGCTTGGTGGGCAGTAACTTGCGGGTCGAAGTCACCGATCAGGGCGATGCGCAGGGCTCTGGATTCCATGAGTACTCGCTGTGCTTGTTGAGGGATGAAGCTCACTATAGATTGGCGTTCACGCACTCTAAATCGGCGTTTGCCCAAGTGATCAATGCAACCACGCAATACCGACTCGATTTCCCGGATCTGGCCCTGATCCTCGCTTTAGTGCGTGGCGGCTCATTGGCCCGGGCCGCACAGCTGATGAAGGTCGATGTGTCGACGGTGTTTCGCGCCGTGCGCCGACTGGAAGCATCACTCGGCCAGCAACTGTTCGAAAAAAGCCGCGCCGGTTACCTGCCCACCAGCCTCGCGCAGACCCTGGCCGAGCAGGCCGAACGCGCCGAGCAAGCTTTGGAAGCGGCGCGAATCGGCGTGGAGCAGGGCGGTGAAGTGGTCAGCGGCACGGTGCGCCTGACTTGTACCGACTCCGTGCTGCAAGGTCTGCTGCTGCCGGCGCTGGCGCAGTTCATGCCGAACTACCCGGCGCTGAGCATCGAACTGAGCACCTCCAATGATTTCGCCAACCTCAGCCGCCGCGATGCCGACATCGCCCTGCGCCTGACGCGCACACCACCGGAGCATCTGGTCGGACGGGAGCTGGCGAAGATTTCCTACCGGGTCTGCGCCAGTCAGCGTTATCTACAAAAGGTTGAAGCGGCCGATCTGGCGGCGCTGACCTGGATCGCCCCGGACGACTTTTTGCCCGATCACCCGACCGTCGCCTGGCGCCGCCAGCAGTTGCCGGGGGTGACTCCCAACTATCGCTGCAACAGCATGCTGTCTGTCTCGAACCACTGCACGGTTATGACACCGCGCTGTGGCTGCTGACCCGCCCGGACTGCCGCGCGTTGCGCTCGGTGGTCACGCTGTTCGATGAACTGGGGCGGGCGCTGAGGCTTTCGTGATCAGCCCTGCTGGGTCTGGCGCATGTGATCGTGCAGTTCGCGGGTCAGGCCTTCGATGCGCTCGGTCAGGTTCTTGGTCATCTCTGTGAGTCGGGTGTTCTGCTCCAGCAGCTCAAGCAGTTGCGCGGTGTTCTTCGCCGCTTGCGCCTGGCGTTCGCTGTTGGCCACGGCCAGGGCTTCGCGATGTTGCGCGTCAGCGTCCGATTGCGCTTTGTCGCGTGCAGCCTGACGAGTCTGTGCCAACAGAATCAGCGGCGCGGCGTAGGCGGACTGGAGGCTGAAAGCCAGGTTCAAGAGGATGAACGGATAAACGTCGAAATGGGTCACGCCAAAGATGTTGAGACTGATCCACAGCACCACGATCAGCGTCTGCGCGCCGAGAAAGGTTGGCGTGCCGAAAAAACGCGCAAACGCCTCGGCCCGCAAGGCGAATTTGTCGTTACCGAAGGTTGTGTTGAGGTGGGCGTGGGGGCGATGAAAGCGCAGGTGATCGACAGGGGCGGTGGATGATTCGGTTTTTTCGGTGGTCATGACGGACTCGGCAGGGCTTGGGACGTTGAGTCACTATAGCCATGCGTCGCCCGTGTTGGCCTTATCCCGGCGCACGCTCGTTGGCAAACATGCTCACCGCTTCCACCGCCTCGCTGGCGCCGTCCCGAATCTGCAGAATCACCGTACCGGCCTGATCCGCCAGCTCCACACCTTGCGCCGCACGCCCTCGGGTGCCGTCCATGCTCTTGATCGCCTGACGGGTTTCGGTCTGGATCAGGCTGATCATGTTGGAAATTTCCGCAGTGGAGCCGCTGGTGCGCGCTGCCAGCTGCCGCACTTCATCGGCCACCACGGCAAAACCGCGACCCTGCTCACCGGCTCGGGCGGCTTCGATTGCAGCGTTCAGGGCCAAAAGATTGGTCTGATCGGCAATCGCGCGGATGGTGTTGACGATGGCAGTGATCTGCTCGGAGCGTTCGCCGAGCTGCGCGATGAGGGTTGAGGATTCGGCAATGTCGTCGGCAATCTCGCGCATTTCACTGGCGGCTTGCTGAATCACTTGCGTACCTTGCTCGGCGACTTTTCGGGTGGCCACCGAGATGTGATAGGCCGCGCTGGCACTGCGCGCATCCTGCTCGTGCTGTTCGACCCGGGCGGTCACGTCCGACGCGAACTTCACCACTTTGCACAAGCGGCCGGCGGCGTCGTAGACCGGGTTGTAATTGGCTTCAAGCCACACGGTCTGACCGCGTTTGTCGACGCGTTCGAACTGGCCCTGAAACAGTTCGCCCTGATTCAACCGGCGCCAGAAATCCTGGTAGGCGCTGCTGTTGACCAGTTGCGCGGGGCAGAACAAGCGGTGATGTTTGCCTTTGAGTTCGGCAAGGGTGTAACCCATGCGCGTCAGGAAATTCTGATTGGCGGTGAGAATATTGCCGTCGAGATCGAATTCGATCACCGCCATGGCGCGGTCGATCGCCTGCAATTTCGCATTGGCTTCGCTTTCCTGCTGCACTTTGGCGGTGACATCCATCGCGTACTTGACCACTTTCACTACGCGGCCCGAGTCGTCCTTGATCGGGTTATAGCTGGCTTCGAGCCAGATCGGACGGCCCTGACTGTCGATGCGTTCAAAGGTGCCGGACTGGAATTGGCCGCTTTTCAATCGCGACCATAATTCGGTGTACTGATTGCCACGGGCAAACTCTGGAGAACAGAAATGGCGATGAGGCTGCCCGACCACCTGTTCGCGGGTGTAACCCATGGTTTTCAGGAAGTTGTCGTTGGCGCGCAGAACGACACCGTCGACATCGAATTCGATCACTGCCATGGAGCGGTTGATCGCTTCCAACAGGCCGGCTTGTTGGTTGATGGTGTTTTGAAGATCGACGAGGGCGGTCTTGTGACGATTGAAAATCATGCTCGTGGCACTCTGGAAATAGGGCTGAAGGTGGGGTCCCTGTTTCCGCGTCAGCCAGCCAGATAGCTCGATGGCTGGAAGCAGTGTGCCAGCATCCTGGCTGGCGGATTAACTTATACAAAACTTTATAAACTTGTACAAGAAATCGATTTTTCTCAATTTTGTACAAGTTTTTTCAGGCGGGTGATCGGCTCAACGCTACGCTGATTGTGTTACGTCCCGTGTGCTTGGCCGTGTACAACGCCTTGTCGGAATCTTCGAACCACTCAAGGGCGTCGGCGTAAGAGGTTTGATAGCGAGCAAGCCCGATACTCAGGCTGACCCGCAGCTCGGAAACGTCGGGATGGCGGTATCGATCCAGTGCCTGACGCAGTTGCTCCATCAGCGCTTCAGCCTTGCTCAGGGGCAGGTTGGGCAGGATCACGCAGAATTCATCGCCACCGTAACGCCCGGCCAGCTTGCTTTCGTCGAGTACGAATTTCAGCTCATGGCTTAACTGCCGCAGCACCGCGTCGCCGACGATGTGCCCGTAACTGTCGTTGATCGACTTGAAATGATCGATGTCGATCAGCGCCAGGATGGCTTGGGAATTGTGCTGCCGGCACTGTTGGAACTTGAGGTGCAGCAGGTCTTTCCAGGCGCCGTGGTTGAGCAGTCCGGTCAGGCTGTCGGTACGGCTCAGGGCGCTCAGGGTGCGTTTGTGTTCGGCGAGTTTGATCGCCAACCGGTAACAGACCATGCCAAGCGCCAGCGGATAAAGGGTCAGCATTGGCAGGCAGGCCAAGACCTGAGTCTGTGTAGCCGTCAGGGTGAAATGGATGCCGAACACTGACCAGCCCAGCAGCACGCCGATCACCTGGGCGAGGGCGCCCAGCCAGAACAGGCGCACGCCACCGGCGGCCACGTTGTTCATGGTCATCATCGACAGAATGGTCACGGTGGTCAGCGGGTTGAACTGGAAACAGGCGGTCCAGAAACCACCGAATACCGAATCATAGAGCAGGTTGCGGCGTTCGGCGCGATAAGGAAAGGCCGAGCGGGTCGACCATTGATAGGCCACATGCGGCCAGAGAAAGCCGTTAAACAGCAACACGGCCCAGAGCCAGGACGGCATGTTCAACGGATACAGCGCGGCACCCACACTGAAGAAGCCGATGCCTAATCCGATGGCCCGCGGCAAGTAAATGCGCCTGGCGAATGACAAACCTTTGCCGCGTTGGTTTTCCATGATGTTCTACGCCAGATTCATTCTGAAACACTTTGCAGTGTAATTCTTCAGACAGACCGTTCATCGGCCAATGACAGACATTGTCATTTATTCCAGCGGGAAAATTCAGTGCCCTTGCGAGCCATTTACCATGGCGCAGGCCTGAGCTAGAGCTGATAGCAGGTCAGGAACATGTCGAGTGCAGAGTCGACCACGGCATTTTGCGCTGTGCTGTCGAGCGAGGGTTGGCCCAGGGAGATCTGTGGCCAGAAGGCAAAGGTTTTCAGCAGCCCTTGCACTTGATGGGCGGCGAACGCCGGATCGACCGGTTTCAATCGACCATCCGCCTGGGCGGCGCGAATCCACACCGTCACGCTTTCCTCACGTTCGCCCATGCGCGCCACCATGTTCTGCGCGCGCTCTGGCGAATGGATCGCCGCCGCGATGGCGACACGGGCCAGATTCATGAAATTGTCGTCCGCCATCATCTGCAGTTTGGCCAGCAGCATGGTTCGCAATTGATCGCGCAATGGCTGATCGGGCTGATACGAGACGGTTTGCTCGGTGCTGATCCGTGCCCACAACTGGTTGAGAATTTCGGCGAACAGCTCTTCCTTGCTCGGAAAATGGTTGTACACCGTACGCTTTGACACCCCGGCAGTGGCCGCAATCTTGTCCATGCTGGTGACCTCGAAACCGTTGGTACGGAATTCGGCGATCGCGGCCTGGATGATGGCTTCGCGTTTACGGTCGGTGAGGCGCTGGGGAGCTGTCATAAATTCGATTCGGCAGGAAAAGGTTAAATTACACTCGGCAGTTTACTTGTCATCCGGTTTGTTGCAACCTAGAAACTACACCGATCAGTGTAATGCTGGGTTAATCGGTGCAACCTAAAAACAGATGTCCGGCTGATGCGTGCGTGCCTTGGCCATTATCGTCCCACCGTGGAAAACCGTGAATTGCGCGGCGTTTCCGGAGTCATTCAGTCATGGCCAAATCAAATTCTCCCGCGGTTAGTCCAGCACCTGAAGCTTCGCGCCAGGCCGAAGGGACTTTCCGCAACCACGCGCCGGTGCAGCGCGAAGGTTTGCGCAAGATGCTGCGCATCATGTGGAACATGATCTTCCACAAGCCGCGCAACACCCGTCCTGCGTCGGCCATCCCAGTGCAGCCAATGACCCGCGCCGACCTGATCGCGGCACCCAACCACAGTGTTTATCGCCTCGGCCATTCGACCTTGCTGCTCAAGCTGCAAGACAAATTCTGGATCACCGATCCGGTGTTCGCCGAGCGTGCCTCGCCGGTGCAATGGGCCGGGCCGAAACGCTTTCACCAGCCACCGATCAGCATCGATGAATTGCCGCCGATCGAAGCGGTGATCCTGTCGCACAACCACTATGACCACCTCGACTATGAAGCGGTGCTGAAACTGGCGGACAAGGTCAATGTGTTCCTGACCCCGCTGGGCGTCGGTGACACCCTGATCAAATGGGGCATCGATGGCAGCAAGATCCGCCAGTTCGACTGGTGGCAGGGCACCGAAGTCGCCGGCATCCGCTTCATCGCCACCCCGTCGCAGCACTTTTCCGGTCGGGGCCTGTTCGATAGCAACCAGACGCTGTGGGCATCCTGGGTCATCATCGACGGTGACAAACGCATCTTCTTCAGCGGCGACAGCGGCTACTTCGACGGGTTTAAACGCATTGGTGAAGAGTACGGACCGTTCGACCTGACGCTGATGGAGACCGGCGCCTACAACGTCGAATGGCCTCACGTGCACATGCAACCTGAAGAAACATTGCAGGCTCACCTCGACCTCAAGGGCCGCTGGCTGTTCCCGATCCACAACGGCACGTTCGATCTGGCGATGCACGCCTGGCATGAGCCGTTCGACCGCATTCTTGCGCTGGCATGGGAACGCAGCGTGTCGATCACCACGCCGAGAATGGGCGAGGCTTTTAACCTGATGCAACCGCAACGTGGGGACGCGTGGTGGTTGGAAATGGAACAAGAGATGTCAGAAAAAGGGCGTGTTGCTTGTAGCGGCTACAAGGCTGGGTGAGTTTTCCTACCGGCACTGGTTCTTGTTGCTGACAGCCGTTTCCTGCGGCTTCGGTAGGCTTGGTCGCGAGTGAAATGACTCACTCGTGATTGGCTTAAACAAGGATTAGAAAATGAAATTCCGCTTTAAACGCAGCATGAATGCGCTGGCGCCGGCCATCCTGCTTTCGCTGAACAGTAGCGTCGCCCTCGCAGCGTCCTCCAGTGCGCCACTTGAATACGCAAGCGCCAGCGAGCTGAGTGCAATGATGGCCAGCAACGAACTGACCTCGGTCGCGCTGGTTCAACACCTCATCACACGCATTGCGGATCTGGACAAGCAAGGCCCGACCCTCAATGCCATCATCGAAATAAACCCCCAGGCTCTCGACATCGCGACCGCGCTGGATGAAGAGCGTGCGCAAGGCAACCTCCGTGGCCCGCTGCACGGAATCCCGGTCCTGTTGAAGGACAACTTCGATACTGCCGACAGCATGCAAACCGGTGCCGGTTCGTTGGCCATGATCGGGCAGCCGGCGGCTCAGGATGCGTTCACGGTCAAACAATTGCGCGATGCCGGCGCCATCCTGCTGGGCAAGGCCAACATGAGCGAGTGGTCGGGAATGCGGGACTTGTCACTGCCCTTGGGGTGGAGCGGGCGCGGTGGTCAGGGGAAAAATCCTCATGTCCTCAGCGAAAGTACTTGTGGTTCCAGTTCAGGTTCGGCGGCAGCGGTTGCCGCAGGGCTCGCTCCACTGGCCATGGGAACTGAAACCAACGGCTCGATCAGTTGCCCGGCGTCGGCCAATGGTGTGGTTGGCGTCAAACCGTCGCTCGGATTGTTCAGCCGCGCCGGCATCGTGCCAATCACCCGCTTGCAAGACACGCCGGGCACAATGACCCGAACCGTGCGGGATGCCGCGCTGTTGTTCAACGTCATACAAGGCGTTGACGCCTCGGATAGCGCCACTGCTGACGCGCCCACTGGCGTCGACTACACCGCATTGCTTTCCAGTGAAGCCCTGCAAGGCAAACGGATCGGTTATCCGATTGCATACACTGGATCCCACGCTACGGTACTGAACCCGAGTCTGGAGATGCTTGCCGCGATGGCCACCCTGGAAGAGCAGGGCGCTACGCTGGTCCCGCTGACTGTGCGTCTGCCGGACATCGATGACTACGTTAACGGCCTGATGGGCGCGATGAAGCATGAGCTGCCCGAATATCTCGCCAGCCGCCAGGGCTTGCCGGTCGACTCCTTGCAGGCTCTGATCGACTTCAACCTGGCCAATCCCGGTGAGGAGCAACATGGCCAGCAGACGCTCGAGACCATCAACGCGTCGGCGCTTTCCCACCAGGAGGCGAGCGCACTGATTATCACCATCAGCCAGAACTTCAAGGACGCTATCGATGAGCAGGTGCGTGAGCACAATCTGGACGCACTGTTCGCCGAAGCGGACGGCTTTTCCCAGTTCTCCGCCGCCACCGCAGGCTACCCGGCAATCACCTTGCCCTCGGGCATGAACGATGACGACACGCCGACCTCCGTGACCTTCTACGGCCAGCAGTGGAGCGAGCCACAGTTGTTTGCCATGGCGTACAGCTACGAACAGGCTTCGATGGAATTGCGTCATCCGGGGTTCAAGGAGTAATCAGGCCAACGAGGGCTCCCTTGCGAAAGGCAATGGAGCCTTCGAAATCAAACCACAGCAATAATCACATCCCGGCAATTATGCGTGGTGAGTTACTCGGCCATTACCAGTTCACCGCGTATTTCAACAGAGTCAGATCCCCTCATGTTCCCCCCACGACCCGGCGCAAACCCCGGGAAGAACACCAACCCCTGCGCCTCAAACCGATAGGTCAACGCCAGCCGCACCGCATCCGCCACGTCCTGCTGCGCTTCGAATCGCTGAATGTCGTCTACTGAAACCTTGGCCTCTCGCGACAACTGTTCAACGCTCCAGCCCAACATTCCTCTGGCCTGGACGCAATGGGTCGGGGTGAACTGGAAAAGGGCGATACGTTCGAGGATGAGGTTCATCGCTGAAGAGGCCATGGTGTGCTCCGGGCTCGAGAGTGCTGATGGAAAATGTACTGTGTTTTTGTACAGTTGTTTTCGGCCGGGATCAAACGCATTTTTTGATTTGCCCTAGTTCGCCGCCTCCAACCAGACGGACGGTGCCTGACCGAGGATTCGACGGAACATCGTCGAGAACGCCGCCGGGCTGTCATAGCCGAAATCCAGGGCAATCCGCGTCACCGCCTCACCCGCCGCCAGCCGTGCCAGCGCCAGTACCACGCAGGCGCGCTGGCGCCATTGACTGAAACTCAGGCCGGTCTGTAGACGAAACAATCTGTTGAAGGTGCGCAAGCTTACGTGCAGTTGATCGGCCCATTGCTGGGGGGATTGATGGGCATTCGGTTGATGCAGAAAGGTCTGACACAGTTCGAGCAGTCGTCCGTCAGAAGGCAGCGGGATATGCAACGGAAGTGGCGCACTGCGCACCAATTCATGCAGCAACAAATCGATCAACACGCCGTCGCGCCCGGTCAAGTCATAGGTCAGCGGCAGTTCCACGGCTTCCATCAGCAAGTGCCGGATCAATGGCGACACACTGATCACCTGACAACGTTCGCCCAGATCCACCGCCCCCGGCTCGATATACAAACTGCGCGTGCTGACCCCCAGCATCAACACCTCATGCGCCACCCCCGGCGGAATCCACACCGCCCGCTGCGGCGGCACCACCCAGTTGCCATCATGCGTGCTGACCTGCATCACCCCAGTCGCGCCGTACAACAATTGCGCCCGCCGATGTGTATGACGAGGCAACAGATAGCCGTGGGAGTAATCCGTACCGATCGCCACCACCGGGCGCGGCGTGTCATCCAGCAGATTGATCGAAACATTGCGCATCGAGCGGCACCCAGCAGTTGGCGTAAACGCAAACATTATTGGCTGACTTGCTGAAGCAGGCCAAGCGCCGCCGCACTATCGTCGACCGCTCCCCAGCAACGGACGACGCGCCATGTTCTACCTCCTGCTGACACTTTTCGGCTGCCTGACCGGCGTCACTGCCGTGCTCTTCGGCTTCGGCGGCGGCTTCGTCGTCGTGCCGCTGCTGTACCGCATGCTCACCGCCAGCCACGGCGTCGACGACCCCGTCGGTCAATCGGCCATGCACATCGCCGTCGCCACCTCGACCTGCGTGATGATCGTCAACGCCCTGATTGCTGCCGACAAACACCGCCGCGCCGGCAACCTGATCCGGGATTACCTGTGGCCCTTGGGCGGGTTCATCGGGTTGGGCGCTATCGTCGGCGCAATGGCGGCGGTATGGGTCAGTGGCGAAGTCATTCGTTATGCCTTCATCGCCTACCTCGGTGTGACGATTGTCGACTGCCTGCTGCGACGCGGCTTTCTCACACAGTCCGAAGGCGCCATCCCACGTCGACTGGGAACGGTGGAAACGTCTGGCGGCGGTGTAGGCATTGGCGCCATCGCAACCTTTCTTGGTGTAGGAGGAAGCGTCATGACCGTGCCGTTGTTGCGGCGTTGCGGGTTGAGCATGTCGCAGGCGACGTCCATGGCCAATCCATTGAGCGTGCCTGTGGCATTGGCGGGGACGCTGACGTACATGATGTTGGCGGGGTTCAGCGAGACAGAACTCGGGCCATGGTTTATCGGGTATGTGGATCTGCTGGCATTTGCGGGGCTGACGCTGGGCTCGATGCTGGGGATTCGACTGGCCACGACGTGGATCGGGCGGATACCGGATCGGGTGCATGCTTGGGTGTATATCGCGCTACTCATCGTCGTGATGTTGGGCATGACACTGAAGTAGCACCTCGATTCCTGCGCGCATCCTCTTCATACTCCGCAGCCTTACTCACTCAGGGATCGATCCATGCTCAAGGGACTGTTGCGCCTGGCGCCATACACCGCCGTGCTGTTTTCACTGCTTTCCACCGCTCAGGCTGACGACGGCAAACGTGTGTTCACCGGCACGCTGGGCAAGACGCCGATTGTGTTGGAGCTCAATACCCAGCAGCCGGACGAAGTGACCGGTCGTTACTTCTACGAGAAATACCACCGCGATCTGCCCCTCAGTGGCGCGTTGCAGGACAGCACGCTGACGCTGGTCGAGGGCAACAATCGCTTCAGCGAGGACAAGCCACTGCCAACCCTAAATCTGAAATCCACCGCCAATGGTTGGCAGGGCGAATGGCAAAACCCGAAGGGCAAAAAGCTGCCGGTGCAACTGGTCGAGGCCAAACTTCCCACGCCGACTGCAACGACGTTGCCCTTTATTGCCACGTTGCCGAAGGACGATCCGTACGAGTATTTGCGCCTGCAGGGGCTCAAGCTCAAACCGGGGAAGAAAGAGAACTTCATGGGCTACGACCTGCAATGGTGGGTGGAGCCTGAGTCGAAGCTTTCGCTGTTCAGTGTCGAGTCCGGCTACACAAAAGAAGAGCAGCAGCGCATCAACAACCACCTGCTCGTTCGGCTCTGGACTGAAGTCATCGACTATCACCGCTGCATGATGGATGGCGGTGAATACGCGGAGTTCGAACAAGGCGCTGCCCCAGAGTTTCTCTCGCCCGACGTGGTCAGCCTGGACATCTCAACCGGCTACAGTTGCGGTGGCGCCCACCCGGACTTCGGCAGTTCGCCGATCAACTTGAATGTTCACACGGGCGAGTTGTTGAAACTCAAAGACGTCCTGTGGATTGGTAAACCCGATAACGCAGCCAGCGAATACGATCAACAAAAAGTCATGGCGCCGTGGCTGGTCAAACAGTTCACCACGTTGTACCCGGATGAAATGAAGAAACCGGCTGAAGATGACGGCAGTTGCGATTACACCGATGAGAGCGTCTGGGGTTATTCCAACTGGCACTTCACGCCGAAGGGTATTTACCTGGGCGCCTACTTCGCCCGTTACCAGCGCAATTGCGATAACCCCGAGTGGTCGGTGCTGCCGTACTCAGTCGTCAAGCAACACCCCGGCGCCGTCAAACTGCAACTGCCTCAGGGCTAACCATCACGCCAGACCCGGCGCTTCACGAATAATGAAGTGATCCAGGTTCTCGATATTGGCATTGAAGACCTCGAAAGGCTTTTCGGGGTTCTTCTTGCCCGGCACCTGCTTCAACTCCGGCGTTACACCGTAGAAGAAGCAGAACAACTCCTTATCACTGTCGATGGCGTGCTTGATCTCTTCCAGAAACGCCTTGCGCTTGCGGTAGTTGTCGATCAGCTTTTTGTTGAGATAGACACTGACCGGATAAGGCTTCTTCTTGTTGTCGTCCGGCTTCTTGAACCAGACCTTGTCCTCGAAATCGATCCGGAAACTGGCGCTGTGAAAGTCCTCGATCTTCTTGATCCGACCCCAATAAATCAGCCCCTTGTTGTCCATCAAGTACTCGATCTTCTTGAAGAACGAACTGTACGGCGCCGTATGTTCGCCAATCTTCAACGGCATGCGCTTGAGCAAATCCTTGTCCGCGAAGTTCGAAACAAAACACTCCACGGGATGGGCGAAGACACTGGTCTTGTCCGGCGCAGTCTCACGACTCGGCGATTCTTTTGAGGGGGTAGCCGCCACCCGCACCGGATCATCCCGCAACGCATCCGCCGCCCCCGCTGGCGCAGCAGGCTTGCGCACATACTCACGACGCGTCAGTAACAACTCCGACGGGAAATGCTCCTCCCGCCCGTCATCCGATTCCCCATCCGCCGCCTCAACTCCCGACGCCGACGTCTTCAAACTCACATACGGACAACCCGCCACATGCTGCGTACCGGGCAGATTCTTGAAGTGCGGCGTGCGCACGTAATTCACGTTCTTGGCGTTGAACGTACCCAACTCGTTGGAAGCATCGAACGCCGCACGACAGGCGTCGTTGGGGCACTGGAAGTGTTCCTTCGCGGAATCGAACGCCACCGTCTCATCGAAATTGAGATCGCGAACGTCATAGATCGACAACTTGTCGTCGAGGCTGAGGCAGTAGGCGAGGTCGAATTTCATGGTGGGGCTCGGGTCCTTGAGTGGGGGGAGGGGTATTAATAGCGGGTGGTGGGGTGGGTTGCACTGATTGTTTTCAGAATGATGCAGAACCCGTCTGCCGAGGACTGGCTGTTCCCGACACTTCGGGTCATAAAAAACCGCTGCTTGAGTTTTCAAGCAGCGGTTTTTTGATATCAGTAACTACGCAGCACTCGTGAAGCTTTACGCCACCAGGATTCCTGCCGATTGAACGGATCTTCCGCCAGCAAACACGGCATGTCCCGCAACCGAATCCACGGCTCATCCTGCCAGTGCAGCGTGCTCAACGACATCTTGGGCCAGCTCAAAACGCTCAACGTTGGACGCTCAACCGAGCGCATCGGACGGGCATCTCGCAGCGCAGGCACAACCTGATGCGTCACCCACTCACGAAGCTGCCGATACTCGGGGCAGTAGTGATAGATCAGCAACGCATACACACCTGACTCGCTCACCATCAGATGTTCTCCGGGCTCGCCGTAGGTCTCCACGCACATCATCTGCCGCTGATCGGCATCGAGTTTGCGCAGCTGTCGCTCATCCAGATATTTGCCCATCAGCCGCCCCAGTTCATGGACGCAGAACCAGGCCTGGTTCTCCACCAGAAGGGCATGCAGGTGGGTTTGGTTACGGACAAATCGAGTTGGAAGAAGTGGTTCAGACATGGCGTGCCTCCCGAGTCGGGAGCACGGGATTCAAACGGCGGGTACAGCGAGTCGCCTTCATCATGAAGGCTGAGTAGTCAGGCATTTCCATTTACCTCTGGCTGCTTTCTTAGGGCATTCGTTAAGGGTGTCGGGAGCTAAGAAACCCACCAGAGACGGGCCGGACATATTCCCCTTTCGGGTCTTGTATTCGCCCACTCCCGACATAACGGGACTTTTCGCAGGCGTAGAGAAACCGCAGACGAAAAAAAGCCGCATGACTGTCGGGTGCGGAGGACCGCTCTGGTTTGTAGAGTTTCTTAGGCTCGTCTGAAGGGTAGAATTAACCAGAGAACGCGTCAAGCTGAGCTTTTTTGGTGGGTCGCTGGACGTTTTTTTTGATAGCCTCGAGCTCATTCGAGAGGTTTAGCAAAGCAGATCCGGCACCTTTTAGCTCGCACTCCCACACGATTAATACGATCCAACCCATAGCTTCAAGGGACGCCCGATGCCTTGCATCCCGATCAACATTTTTCTTGAATTTCTCATTCCAAAATTCAGAACGAGTTGAAGGATATGTTGAATATCGGCAACCAGGATGTCGGTGCCAGAAGCAACCATGTACAAATATACAGGTCATCAATTTGGGCAGTACAATATCTGGCTTTCCAGGGAGGTCTTTTCTATGAAGGCGGAACCGATAGCCAAGAGCGTGCAAAAAACGTCGAACTTTGAGTTCAGGCTGCGTGTTTTTTCCATGAATACCAGACATCATTCTCGAACGTGTCACTTGATCCACGACATCCATCTTGATTACTCCTTTGCAGAATCATCATATGAATACTAAACAACCTTTGCAGGTCGTCGACCTTTTTGCTGGGCCGGGCGGATTAGGCGAGGGTTTTTCTTCCCTCAACGAAGGGCGTAGCTTTCAAGTAATAGTGTCCGCAGAAATGGATTCTAATGCTAGGTCGACATTACGACTTAGGGCTTTCTACAGGGCTTTGAGAGAGAGAAACCCCGAGGCTTTAAGCGACTACTATAATTACTGTGAATCTTCTGAGGTTAGCCAGCCTTGGTCGGAAAGAAGCCGAGCTCAATGGATTGAGGCCGATAATGAAGCTCGACAAATTCGTCTAGGGAGTCCGGAAGGTAATGCAGAGCTGGACTACATTCTTGAAAAAAAGCTAGATACTAGTCGCCCTTGGGTTCTGATCGGTGGGCCTCCTTGCCAAGCCTATTCAATAGTAGGTCGTGCTCGGAACAAGGGTAATTCCGAATATAAAGCAGAAGATGACCAACGGCATTTTTTATATCGTGAATACTTGAGGATAATCCAGAGTAAGCGTCCTGCAATATTTGTGATGGAAAACGTAAAGGGGATTTTGTCATCCCAAGTCGGTGGTAAAAAAATATTTCCCCAAATTCTCAGAGATTTGGCTGATCCTGATTTGGCGCTGGGAATTGTAGGTTCTAATAAACCAAAGTACAAAATTTGCTCGTTGGTCAGTGAAGATGTCTACGAAAGTGGCACTGATCCGCTTTCGCTAAATTTAAACAACTTTGTTATTAAGTCAGAGGATTATGGTATTCCTCAAAATAGACATCGGGTGATACTTGTCGGTGTTTCTGAGGAGTTTTCAGGGCAGCTAAATGGGTTCAAGCTTAAAGCTAAGAGCAGTCCTTCGGTAAGTCAGATGATTAAAGGGCTGCCAAAGTTAAGGAGCACTCTGTCTAGAGGAGGGGATACAGCTGATTTATGGTGCGGCGAGGTGATATCTCATCTAGATGATCTCTATCGCACACTTGTAATGAAAGGGGTTGATCCTCTACTAGAGAAAAAAATTAAAATAGTAAGAAATTCATTTGCTGGCGCCAGATATACTAATGGTGCATTGCGATTAAGCAAGGGAATAGAGAGTGGCCAAGAGTTTGAAGATCCATCGCTTGAGAAGTGGTTCAATGATAAAAAACTAAATGTTTGGCTGAATCATGAAGCCCGCGGTCACATGACTTCTGATCTTAAACGATACTTATACGCGTCTATTTTTGCAGATGCACACAAGGCTTCTCCGAAGGGGCATAAAGAGTTCAATCTGCCTGGTCTCGCTCCAGACCATAAAAATTGGGAAACGGGAAAATTTAGTGATCGCTTTAGAGTGCAGGTGAGAGATAAAACTTCGTCGACCATAACTAGCCATATTTCTAAGGATGGGCACTATTTTATTCATTATGATCCCCATCAATGTAGAAGCTTGACTGTGCGTGAAGCTGCTCGACTTCAAACTTTTCCAGATAATTATTTTTTTCTAGGAAATAGGACTCAGCAATTTCACCAAGTTGGGAATGCTGTTCCACCCCTTCTTGCCCAACAAATAGCTGAGGTGGTGGAACGAATGGTCAACGGGAGCCCCGAGCAGGAGTCAAAGCGAGTCCAAGATAATTTTTCTTAAAAAATAAGAACTTGTCGCATAATCGATAAATAGATCTTGGAGTGATGACTCTGCAATGAGGGAGCCATGTTCAATTGACTACTTGATCTTTTTTTTTGGTTATGTACAAATGATGGCTTAATCATGGCGCGTAATCATGGCGCCATTAGATTTGCAAATGAAACAAGGAGTGTTGATGCGTTTTTTGTATTTGGAACTGCGCTTTCTTAGAGATGTAAGGAAATGAGGGAGATTGAGCACCCCCCTCACGCCGCGTCATTGCTAGAGTCAATGAGGTCTATAGGGTATACATTAGAGTCTGCATTGGCGGACATTTTGGACAATAGTCTATCCGCGAATGCCAAGAATATAGATATCCAATTCCGACCACATGATGATCCGTATCTAGCAATTATTGATGACGGGGACGGTATGTCGCCTTCCGTTCTTCAGCAAGCTATGCGTCACGGCAGTACCAATCCGTTGGATAAACGTGCCGCCGATGACATGGGCCGTTATGGCCTAGGGTTAAAAACCTCTTCTCTATCACAGTGCAGAAAAATGACGGTTATTTCCAAGCAGGATTCTACCGTAACTGGTTTGTGTTGGGATTTAGACGTTGTAATAGATCGTCAGTCGTGGGTGATTTTGGAACTAGAGGATGAAGATCTTTCGAGTGTTCCGCATATGGAAATGTTGATTAAAAGAAAGAGCGGTACTTTAGTTTTATGGCAAAAGTTAGATAAGTTAATTGCCGGAGAAGTTTCTGCTGAAGCCGCTTTGGTAGGGAAGATGAGTCATGTGTACGACCATTTATCTTTGGTTTTTCATAGATTTCTATCAAAAGAAGATAAAAAAGCGCGGGTTAATATTTCTATAAATGGAAGGGATCTTCCGCCCGTCGATCCGTTCTTAGTAAATCATCAGGCAACTCAGCAATTGGAACAAGAGTCTTTTGCCATAGAGGGCGAAAAGGTTATTGTAAAGCCATTCATTATTCCTCATTACAGCAAGCTATCTGTAAAGGAAATTGAACAAGCGGGAGGGACGGATGGTATTCGCAATCACCAAGGCTTTTACATTTATAGGAATAGGCGTTTAATCATATGGGGTACTTGGTTTCGGCTTGCAGGTAAGGATGAGTTGAGTAAGCTGGCTCGCGTTAGAGTTGATATACCAAATGCGTTAGATCATTTGTGGACTCTTGATATTAAGAAGTCTGCGGCTCATCCGCCAGAGGCAGTCCGTAGAAATCTAAAAAGAACTATAGATAGAATTAGGGCTGTAAGTGGTCGAACAATAACATTTCGAGGTCGGATTTCGGAAAAGTCCGAATTTACCTCGACCTGGAACGAGGTGGTAGATAGGAGTGGTGTTCGATTTGACATAAATCGAGAACATCCTCTTATAAAAGAGTTTCAAACTGTGCTGCCGGGAAAGTATGCAGAACAATTGTTTGAGATGATTCTAAAAGTTATTGAAGGATCTTTTCCTGCTGACGCGCTGTATTCTCGGATGGCTTCTGATATGAAACCCGGGTTTAATGGCGAATATTTAGAAAGTCAGCTTAGAGAAATGGCTACAACGCTATTTGAAGGAATGGCTCTTGAATCTCCTGTTCGAGCCCATTTGCTAAGTACATTACATGTAATAGAACCCTTCAATCTTTACCCCGCGCTTACAAAAAAAATTGTAGAGGAGCTGAAAAATCTTGAACAGTAAACCCGAAGATTTCCTTTCTGTTAATGCGCAACGGCTTGAAGTGGCAGTATCTACATCTCTCACCGTGGATCGTGTACCCACAGAAAGCGAGATATTAGACTTGGCAAGCGCATTGCGAAAAATGGAAATTTATAGTGTTTCGGATCAAGAGTTTGAAATAGTAATTAAAAAGCTTCACGTGGCCTTAGCATTGGATATGGGGCTAGGTAGTTACGTAGTAAATGAGCACGACCCATGGCTACAAGCAAGGAAAGCACAGATAAACCCGTTCTATTGGAGTCGATATAGGACGGATCTAATTAAACAGGGGTGGGGGGCTAAGGTAGTTACATCACTTGATAAAGTAACTGATGAGATATTAGATTTGATGGGGAATCCGGCAGGGAAGACTGGCTGGCCTCGTCGCGGGCTTGTGATGGGAGATGTGCAATCAGGTAAGACTTCAAATTATACCGGTTTGATATGTAAAGCAGCAGATGCGGGATATAAGCTAGTAATTCTCCTGACAGGAACTTTGGAAAGTCTACGTAGACAGACACAGGAGCGGTTGGATTCAGGTTTTGTAGGGTTGGACAGCTCGGGTGTTGTGAATAGTGACAGCCGAAGTCGTAGGCGAAAAGAAATAGGCGTAGGCTTAATAAATGCTACGAGGAGTGCGGGCGTTTTTACCTCCACGGTAGGTGATTTTAAGGCAATTACTGTAAACCAACTTGGATTCAAGTTGCGAGACTATAATGAGCCCGTGTTGCTGGTGGTTAAGAAAAATAAAAGAATTATAGAAAATTTAACGGAGTGGTTGATAAATTTTAACGCAGAGGCTTCGGGAAAAATCGATCTGCCATTGCTTCTCGTTGATGATGAGGCAGATAACGCGTCAATCAATACCAGTCCAAAAAAAGCAACCGCCATCAATAGCGGAATTCGTACTCTTCTGAATATTTTTCCAAAGTCAAGTTACGTTGGGTTTACCGCTACGCCATTTGCGAACGTGTTTATTAATCCTGAAACTACTAATGAAATGGAGGGGGATGATCT
This sequence comes from Pseudomonas sp. lyk4-R2A-10, assembly GCF_030209075.1. Lineage (NCBI taxonomy): Bacteria > Pseudomonadati > Pseudomonadota > Gammaproteobacteria > Pseudomonadales > Pseudomonadaceae > Pseudomonas > Pseudomonas sp. lyk4-R2A-10. The sequence goes on from NZ_JARVSR010000001.1 coordinate 456,305, forward strand.
CTTTCCGCGTGATTTTATTTATGCCCTAGACGCTCCTACTAACTATTTAGGTGCGTCGGCCATTTTTGGGGATGATCCACGGATTGATTGTCTCGAAGAAGTTTCTGATGCGGAGGCTTCATTTCCAAAAGGTCAGAAGTCAGATGGTTTCATCGATGAAGTTCCAGATTCACTTATGGAAGCTGTTAAATGCTTCTTAGTTGTCAATGCAATAATGGATCTTCGATCGGGAATGCCCAAGCATAGATCGATGTTAATCAATGTAAGTCATTTCACTCTCATACAAGATCAAGTAAAAGATATTGTCGACTTTGCTATTAGGGGAATGCAGGAAGATATTAGGAGCTATTCGTCGCTAAGAGTAGAAGAAGCCGTAAAAAATAAAACAATTGGTGAGTTGCGTGCTGTCTATGAGAAGTATTATGGTGATAGTGGTTGTACTTGGGAGCAGGTTCAGCGCGAGCTAGTTACTTCGGTGTTGCCAATTGAAGTCAGATCTGTAAACCAAAAGAGTGGCGGCGCTAGTTTGAATTATGCGCTATACAAAGAGAATGGTCTCAGAGTTATCGCTGTAGGGGGAAATAGTCTCGCCAGGGGGCTCACGCTAGAGGGGCTTTGTGTAAGCTATTTTTATAGATCGACACAGATGTACGATGCTCTGCTGCAAATGGGGCGTTGGTTTGGATATAGAACCGGCTACGAGGATTTGATGAAAATCTGGATGCCACGAGAAACAATTAACTGGTATTCATTGATTTCCGAGGCTACCGACGAATTGAGAGGCGAAGTTCGCCGCATGCAGCTTTCTCGTCTGAAGCCAATAGATTTTGGGCTGCGAGTACGTTCTCATCCAGAATCACTGATAATCACTGCCAGAAATAAAATGCGTGATTCCGAACAGATTGTTCACACGCTTTCTATCAGCAAGGAAAGTCTCGAGTCTGCACGGTTACTCAGCGATGCTAACGCTATATCTTCTAACCATAAGGCTGCGCAAGCACTAGTTAAAAAAGTTCTATCTTCTAATTTTAAAGTGGATCAAGCGCATAATTTTCCTGTTTGGGTTGGTGTGGATAAGAGTGTTGTTGTTGATTTCTTGAACAGCTTTATAAGCCATCCACTTAATCTAAGACTTCAATCTAAAGATCTCGCGGATTTCATAGAAAAAACTGATGATCCTAGACTGGAGAATTGGTACGTCGCTATCCCGAAAGGTAGCGTGAGTGCCTACGAGATAGTTCCGGGGCTTTTGGCATCTCGCAGAAGTCGAAAAATTGAAGTTGATCTAGAAAAGCAGTCGCTATTAGTCAATGAAAAGAAAATGAGGGTTGGATCTGCTGCGGACGAAAAAATTGGTCTGACGGTAGAGGAAATTAAAGAAGCTGAACGAATTTTTCGAACGATTCCTGATAATGCAGATAAGAAAAACGTGCCGGGTAAGGCTTATAACGAAGTTAGAAGAAACCCTTTGCTGCTTGTTCATTTGGTGAGTCCAGAATTTGGCGACCAAAAACACGTGCCCTTACTAGCAGACGGTTCGTTGGTAGCTATCGGTTTGAGTTTTCCCGAACTTGCTGTAGGTAGCCAAAAAATGACCTACCAGATTAATATGGTTGAGTTGAGGAAGCTTCTTACAAAAGAGGTGGAAAGCTTCGAAGGTGATGAAGGTGAAGATGAAAATGTCGACGAATAAGTGTTTGTCAATATGGCAATCTTTAAAGCCAGAACCCCCACAATCTATATTTAAGCGATTCGATGCCACACACCCTTTGGATTTTTACTTGGGTTTAGATGGCGAAGGGCGACATCTATTGTTATTCGTTTGTTCGGAAGAACCTCCTCACATGATGGATATGAGGACAATCACATTAAAGAAAAGTCTTCGAGATGACGGTAGATGGGCTTTGCTATGGATTCTAGAGGATTTTGTGCTTCTAGAAATGTTTTCTTTACTTAGTGAGGATTTGATTGAGCATTCCAGAAATATTGACGGAAGAATTAGTCCTTTGAACTTTGTGCTTCGGCGGCTAAGTAGTTGGCGCAGTTTACTAGATCGCGCCTCTGATAATATTTTGTCTATGACTAGTATTAGGGGGTTGTGTGGCGAGTTAGTTTTTTTGGATCAGCTCATTGACCAGCTTGGAGGCAATCAAGCAGTCATGTCATGGGTCGGCCCCTTTGGGGCCGATCAAGATTTTCAATTTGGTAGTGCTGGGTGGGAAGTAAAAACAATAAGGCCTGATGCTGAAAGGTTAATGATTTCCTCAGAGCGACAGTTGGATAGTGTCGATAAAAACATACAACTAATGGTCGTTGAGATTGCTGACGTTAGCAGTAGCTCGGATGGTATGTTTACTTTGAATATTCAAGTTTCAAAATTGCGAAAAAAATTATCAAGTTGTTATGAGGCTTTGCTCGAATTTGATAATCGGTTATTAATTGCTGGGTATGTAGCTAGAGAAGAGTATGGAAGTGTTTTTTTCAAGATCCGCGGCTTGGCTAGTTTTACTATAGCTGAAGGCTTTCCTCATGTTAGCAGAGAAATGGTACCTGCCGGGGTTGTGAATATCTGCTACGAAATTGAACTGAAAGAATTAGAAAGTTTTTTGATAGAACGAGTCGCTTATTAATCGGAGGTGTGTCGTGACGCTGCAAGAGTTTCATCGGGAGTTTCTTGAGTCCGTCCGATCTCGCGCAGAGTCTGCTCGAGATTTTCTGAGCGCTAGTTTTATTGATGAATGTGGCTATAGACTGACTGAATCAGAGCAGTTTTCTAGTTTTGAAAGTTGCAGATTTGAAGGGGTGAGTAATAAGAAAAAGCTGCGCGTTGATGGCTATTATTTGGATGACGCAGATAATTCGGTATCATTGTTGATTGGGAGCTTTTCAAATGAGGATGAAATTTTAACGTTTAATACCGATGAGGTAAAAAAAGCATTTCTTACGGTTAAGAACTATGTTCAAGAATCTCTAGATGGTTTTGTTACTGACGGTGCGTTTGACGAAAGTCAACCAGGATACGGCTTGGCATGCGATTTGATGGACTGGCAATCTAAAATCACAAAGTTTAGATTTTATTATGTATCCGATGGGCAGTTGAAGTCGCGTTTGAAAGATTGGCCAGAGGATACTATAAGTGGCATCCCTACGGAATTTCACATCTGGGATGTTGCGAGGTTTCACGTTGCTTATGTTTCTGCCACAGGTCGAGATGAGCTTGTGGTGAGTTTTGAGGGCTCCGGACAGAGTGGGTTGAGCTGTCTTGCTGCAGCCGAATCTGATGGTGATTATAAAGCTTATCTCTGCATGATTAGCGGTGATATGTTGGCGGATATCTACGAGGATTATGGTAGCCGGTTATTAGAAGGGAACGTTCGTACATTTTTAAGTGCAAAAGGTAAAGTTAACTCAAAAATTCAGCATACCATCAAGACTCAGCCAGAAATGTTTTTTGCATTCAATAATGGTATTGCTGCTACCGCAGAGAACGTAGTTTTGAAAGCGGAGAGTGGTGGTACTAAAATAATTAGTGCAACAAATTTACAAATAGTAAATGGTGGGCAGACTACTGCATCGCTTGCTTTGGCTAAGCGAGGTAGTTCAGGAAAGAAAGATGGCGTAGATTTGTCTAGAGTCATGGTCCAAATGAAACTGTCTGTGTTGCCTCCAGAAAAGGCTGGGGAATTAACTCCTGAAATAGCTCGCTATGCCAACAGCCAAAATAAGGTCAGCGATGCGGACTTTTTTTCTAACCACCCTTATCATGTAAGGCTGGAGGAGTTTTCTCGACGAATTTTTGCACCCTCCACTGGTGGCGCGCAGCATGGTACTCACTGGTTCTATGAGAGAGCTCGTGGTCAATATTTAAATGAGCAAGCTAAACTGGCCGGCGCAGATAAATCGAAATTCATCTTACAAAATCCACGTAAACAGTTATTTTCTAAAACGGATGTAGCGAAGCTAGAGAATACTTGGCGGGAGCTGCCTCATAAAGTCAGTATGGGAGCTCAGAAAAATTTTATGGTTTTTGCAGACGTCATTGCTAAAGCATGGATGTCTGATGGGAAAGCGTTTAATGAAGATTATTATAAAAATATAGTGGCATTGGCAATTATTTTTAAACAGACTGAGAGTCTTGTGTCTCAGCAAGAATGGTATCAAGGCGGCTATCGAGCAAATATCGTAACGTACTCACTGGCTAAACTTCATAATATGGTTGCTGAACAAGCCTTGGGTAAACAGCTGAATCTTCGCAGTACGTGGGATAAGCAATCCGTAGTTGGGCCGTTGTTGCAGCAGATCGAACAAATTGCTAAAAGAGTGTTTGATGTTCTCACTGATCCCGATCGACCTAAAGAGAACGTAACTGAATGGGCAAAAATGCAGGCTTGTTGGGAACAAGTGAAAGATTTGTCGATTGATTTTGTTCCGGGGTTTGTTGATTCTCTACAAGATTTGCGGAATAGTGCTGAGGAAGCTATTACTTCCAAAGAGTTGCAAAAGACAGACAATGGAATTGCGATTCAAATTTCCGTGATTGAAACACCTTCTTATGAATGGTCTCGAATGCTCACGTGGGGCCTAAGAGGGGCAAGGCTCACTCCAAAGCAAGAATCCCTCCTGAAAGTTGCTATACAAATCCCTAATAAACTACCTACGGAAAAACAATGCATTGAGATCTGGAGGATTAGAGCCTCACTTATCGATCAGGGATATATTTCTTTGTGAGGGTACAAGGTGGTTAGCGATTAAGTTTAAGTTATCTTGATTTTTCATTTGGTTCATGTTTGGTTTTTTGCACTTTTCAGTGTTAAGTTCAGAGGTGCAAAAAAAAGCCCCGAATTATTCGGGGCTTTTTTGGTGATATCCTTTTGTCGGCTTAAGTATTAGCAGATATCAATCCCAGCTCAACGCACCACCAGTCTGATACTCAATTACCCGAGTCTCAAAGAAATTCTTCTCTTTCTTCAAGTCCATGATCTCGCTCATCCAAGGGAACGGGTTGGTAGTCCCTGGGTACTCTTCCTTCAAACCGATCTGCGACAGACGACGGTTAGCGATGAACTTCAGGTAGTCCTCCATCATCGCCGCGTTCATACCCAACACACCGCGAGGCATGGTGTCACGCGCGTATTCGATTTCCAGCTGAGTGCCTTGCAGGATCATCTGCGAAGCTTCTTCCTTCATTTCGGCATCCCACAGGTGTGGGTTTTCGATTTTGATCTGGTTGATCACGTCGATGCCGAAGTTCAGGTGCATGGATTCGTCGCGCAGGATGTACTGGAACTGCTCGGCGACGCCGGTCATTTTGTTGCGGCGGCCCATGGAGAGGATCTGGGTGAAGCCGCAGTAGAAGAAGATGCCTTCCAGAACGCAGTAGTAGGCGATCAGGTTGCGCAGCAACTCTTTGTCGGTTTCGACGGTGCCGGTGTTGAATTCCGGATCGGAGATGGCGCGGGTGTATTTCAGGCCCCAGGCGGCTTTTTTCGCGACCGACGGGATCTCGTGGTACATGTTGAAGATCTCGCCTTCATCCATGCCCAGCGATTCGATGCAGTACTGGTAGGCGTGGGTGTGGATCGCCTCTTCGAACGCCTGGCGCAGGATGTACTGGCGGCATTCCGGGTTGGTGATCAGGCGGTACACGGCCAGGGCCAGGTTGTTGGCAACCAGGGAGTCGGCGGTGGAGAAGAAGCCGAGGTTGCGCATCACGATGCGGCGCTCGTCGTCGGTCAGGCCTTCCGGGTTTTTCCAGAGGGCGATGTCGGCGGTCATGTTGACTTCTTGCGGCATCCAGTGGTTTGCGCAGCCGTCCAGGTATTTCTGCCAGGCCCAGTCGTACTTGAATGGCACGAGCTGGTTGAGGTCGGCGCGGCAGTTGATCATGCGCTTTTCGTCAACGGCGACACGGGCGGCGGAGCCTTCGAGTTCGGCGAGGCCTTCGGCGACGTCGAGGGAATCCAGTGCAGCCTTGGCGCGGGCCACGGCGGCCGAGTCTTCGGCGGTCACGGCGCGGGCTTCGAGGGCGGCGGCACCGCCGGCGCTGTCGAGGCGGTCCATGTTGGCTTCGCTAGCGTGGCCGGCGTTGGCGCCTTTCACTGCTGCTACTTCACTGTCTTCTTTGTCGAATTCGTCCCAGCTCAGCATGACGTGTCGTCTCCTGCGTGAGGGCCTGTGCCCGTGTGAAAACTGATTGGTTGGTTTTTCACACGGCCGTACAGGCCGCGTTGGATGTCGTTTTTTGCAGCGGTGCTACGCAGGCAATAAACAGAAAATTTTTACGGGTTTCCGAGAGCCTCTGACGGGCGCAGGTCAGCGTTGTCGCTGCTGCGGGGCTTCAGAATGGCTTTGATCCCTGTAAGGGAATATTGCTGACCCGATTAGGGCGGCATTATAGGGAAAAAAACACGGGCGTGGGGGAGGGCGAAACAGCGCAGGGCGGTCGAGCGCGCGGGTGATTTCGATCGGAGCGAGGGTTTACAGGGCTTTCGCCGGGATTGGCCCCGGAGAAAATTTTTTCATTAATTTTTTGGCGTGTGATTGATTGCTCAAAAAACGAGCAAAAAACCGCGTTTTTCACTATATCTTGTGTTTTGCAACCCTTTTGCGCCGCTTCAAACACAACTGAGCCCGACCGAAGCCGGGCTGGAATCGACCCTCGATGTAGCGCTGAGTGATCCGATTCGGTGCAGTCTCAACGCATCAATTGGTGCAGCCGTTGCCCATGATGCTGTAACGCAGGATGTGACGCTGACCCTTGGAGTCGTCGTATTCCATTTTCGCCGGAACAACTTCGCAGACATTCGGAACTTCGCTCATGGAAACAACTTTGGCGATGTCCAGGTGAGTGGAGTAAGTGTATTCCTCGATAGCCGGTTGTTGCTGGGCGACATCAGTCGGAACCTCGTCTGCCATGGCGGTTGCGCACAGACTGCTGAGGGCCAGAACCAATAAAGCTTTCATTTGAAATTTACCTTCTTGAGGTCGAGTGGGGTCACGCAACCTTTTTGGGGTTGCGTGTGGAACTTCATCGTTTTGCTTTGTTACTTCAGAACTGGATTAACGGCCTTCGTGGGGGCTGTAACCTTGTTAATCGCTTTGCCTTGTCGGCGAGGTGAATTTTAGGGAGGCGGGGCAGGGGTAAACAGACCCGGTTTTGATAAACACCTTTGGCAGATTTGGTAACAATCCTTGGAGAGGGTGTTACCAGCGCTGCGGCTTTCTCGGGAAACCGGGTCCTCTGAATCGCTGGCAGGCCAGCCCCCACAAGGGTTGCATGCGTTGCTTCAAAGGTGGTTCGGGCATTTCTGGATGTTTTGTAGGGGCTTGTTACTACCATCGTCGAATGGTTCTATACGGGCGCCCCGGCTACAACAGGGTCATACAAAAACAACTATTACACCGAGGTAGGAAAGATGAGTGCGGCTTCCCTGTATCCCGTTCGTCCCGAGGTTCTGGCCAATACGCTGACCGACGAGGCGACCTACAAAGCCATGTACCAACAGTCGGTCGTCAACCCTGACGGCTTTTGGCGCGAACAAGCCAAGCGCCTCGACTGGATCAAGCCTTTCACCACGGTGAAACAGACTTCGTTCGACGATCACCACGTCGACATCAAGTGGTTTGCCGACGGCACCCTGAACGTTTCCTACAACTGCCTCGACCGTCATCTGGCCGAGCGCGGCGACCAGGTCGCCATCATTTGGGAAGGCGACGATCCTTCCGAAAGCCGCAACATCACCTACCGCGAACTGCACGAACAAGTGTGCAAACTCGCCAACGCCCTGCGTGGCCAGGACGTGCACCGCGGCGACGTGGTGACCATTTATATGCCGATGATCCCCGAAGCCGTGGTCGCCATGCTGGCCTGTACCCGGATCGGCGCGATTCACTCGGTGGTGTTCGGCGGTTTCTCGCCGGAAGCCCTGGCCGGCCGCATCATCGACTGCCGCTCGAAAGTGGTGATCACCGCGGATGAAGGCATCCGTGCCGGCAAGAAGATTTCCCTCAAGGCCAACGTCGACGACGCCCTGACCAACCCGGAAACCAGCAGCATCCAGAAAGTCATCGTGTGCAAGCGCACCGGCGGCGACATCAAGTGGAACCAGCATCGCGACATCTGGTACGAAGACCTGATGAAAGTGGCAGGCACTGTTTGCGCGCCGAAAGAGATGGGGGCCGAAGAAGCGCTGTTCATCCTTTATACCTCCGGCTCCACCGGCAAGCCGAAGGGCGTGCAGCACACCACCGGCGGTTACCTGTTGTACGCGGCGATGACTCACGAGCGCGTGTTCGACTACCGTCCGGGCGAAATTTACTGGTGCACCGCTGACGTGGGCTGGGTCACCGGTCACTCCTACATCGTCTACGGCCCGCTGGCTAACGGTGCGACCACGCTGCTGTTCGAAGGCGTGCCGAACTACCCGGACATCACCCGGGTGGCGAAGATCGTCGACAAGCACAAGGTCAACATCCTCTACACCGCGCCGACCGCGATCCGCGCGATGATGGCCTCCGGCACCGCTGCTGTTGAAGGTGCGGACGGCAGCAGCCTGCGCCTGCTGGGTTCGGTGGGCGAGCCGATCAACCCGGAAGCCTGGGACTGGTACTACAAGAATGTCGGCAAGTCCCGTTGCCCGATCGTCGATACCTGGTGGCAGACCGAAACTGGCGGCAACATGATGAGCCCGTTGCCGGGCGCCCATGCGCTGAAGCCGGGTTCGGCCGCACGTCCGTTCTTCGGTGTGGTGCCGGCGCTGGTGGACAACCTTGGCAACATCATCGAGGGCGAGGCCGAGGGCAATCTGGTGATTCTCGATTCGTGGCCGGGTCAGGCGCGCACCCTGTACGGCGACCACGACCGTTTCGTCGACACCTACTTCAAGACCTTCCGTGGCATGTACTTCACCGGTGACGGCGCCCGTCGCGATGCCGACGGTTACTACTGGATCACCGGTCGCGTGGACGACGTGCTCAACGTCTCCGGCCACCGCATGGGTACCGCCGAGATCGAAAGTGCGATGGTTGCTCACCCGAAAGTCGCCGAAGCGGCGGTGGTCGGTGTGCCGCACGACATCAAGGGGCAGGGCATTTATGTCTATGTCACCCTGAAAAATGGCGAAGAGCCGAGCGAGCAACTGCGCCTGGAACTGAAAAACTGGGTGCGCAAGGAGATCGGGCCGATCGCTTCGCCGGACGTGATCCAGTGGGCGCCGGGGCTGCCGAAGACTCGTTCGGGCAAGATCATGCGCCGCATCCTGCGCAAGATCGCTACCGCCGAATACGAAGGGTTGGGCGACATCTCCACCCTGGCGGATCCGGGTGTGGTGCAGCATCTGATCGATACGCACAAGACCATGAACGTCGCGTAAGCGACGGGTCTGAAGGCTGAAAAGCCCCGCCCGGCATTGCGCCGGGCGGGGCTTTTTGTTTTCCAATAATTATCGGTTTCGTCCGTCAGGCAATTCCCACTGTTACCCGTCCGCCTTCAAGTAACTGAATGTGTAACCGCCCGCTCCGCAACGGGGCGTCCGGAAACGCATTGCCCCGTTTTTGGGCCTCAAAACCCCCGGTGAAAAATAAGACACAACCCCGCGCTTGCCGGATTAGAAGGGTTTGCGAATAATAGGCCCGCAATTTGCAGCATAGATCGGTTCACTGTCTTTCGCTCTTGCATGAAATTGCAGGGCTGTCAATGTGCTCAAGCGGGTTTCTCAGTGCATCTGTAATTAGTTGTCGCATTGAAGAAATATCGGCTTCGGGCCTGTCGTTAGAATGCCGATCACTCGCTCGTCGTGGCTTGCGTTGAAGCCTTCGCGGTTTTGACTGGAATTGTCCCACGCACGCAGCAACCGATTTCGTTACACCCATTCGCATATTGGGCTGTCGCTCACTCTGCCGTTTTTGCCCTTTACCGATGGAGTCCCAAGATGAAGAAACTTGTGCTGCTTGGCGCCCTGGCACTGTCCGTGCTGTCCCTGCCGACATTCGCCGATGAAAAGCCTCTGAAAATCGGTATCGAAGCGGCTTACCCTCCATTCGCCTCCAAAGCGCCGGACGGCAGCATCGTCGGTTTCGACTACGACATCGGCAACGCGCTGTGCGAAGAGATGAAGGTCAAGTGCCAGTGGGTCGAGCAAGAGTTCGACGGTCTGATCCCGGCACTGAAAGTGCGCAAGATCGACGCGATCCTGTCGTCCATGTCGATCACTGACGACCGCAAGAAGTCCGTGGACTTCACCAACAAGTACTACAACACCCCGGCCCGCCTCGTGATGAAGGAAGGCACTCAGGTCAGCGAAGGTCTGGCTGAGCTCAAGGGCAAGAACATCGGCGTGCAACGTGGTTCGATCCACGAGCGTTTCGCCCGCGAAGTCCTGGCCCCGCTGGGTGCCGAGATCAAGCCTTATGGTTCGCAGAACGAAATCTACCTCGACGTGGCCGCCGGCCGCCTCGACGGCACCGTGGCGGACGCTACGCTGTTGAATGACGGCTTCCTGAAAACCGACGCCGGCAAAGGCTTCGCGTTCGTGGGTCCGGCGTTCACCGACGTCAAATACTTCGGCGACGGCGTAGGCATCGCGGTACGCAAGGGCGACGCCCTGAAAGACAAGATCAACACCGCCATCGCGGCCATCCGCGAGAACGGCAAGTACAAGGCAATCCAGGACAAGTACTTCGACTTCGACATTTACGGCAAGTAAAGACGTCGCTCGACCCGTCCGAAATGGCGCAAGCAACAGGATCTCTGCGGTTTGCGCCATTTTTTCATCCCAACTTTCGAGGACCTGAATCATGTTGAAAGGCTACGGGGCTGTCATCCTCGATGGCGCTTGGCTGACGCTTCAGCTCGCCTTGTCGTCCATGGCCCTGGCCATCGTTCTCGGGCTGATCGGCGTCGCGTTGCGCCTGTCGCCGGTGCGCTGGCTGGCGTGGCTGGGCGATCTGTATTCCACGGTGATTCGCGGGATTCCCGACCTGGTGCTGATCCTGCTGATCTTCTACGGCGGTCAGGACCTGCTCAACCGCGTTGCGCCTATGCTCGGCTATGACGACTACATCGACCTGAACCCGCTGGCCGCCGGTATCGGCACCCTCGGCTTCATCTTCGGTGCGTACCTGTCGGAAACCTTCCGCGGCGCGTTCATGGCGATCCCCAAAGGTCAGGCCGAAGCGGGCATGGCGTACGGCATGAGCAGCTTCCAGGTGTTCTTCCGGGTGCTGGTGCCGCAGATGATTCGTCTGGCGATTCCGGGCTTCACCAACAACTGGCTGGTGTTGACCAAGGCCACCGCGCTGATTTCCGTGGTCGGTCTGCAAGACATGATGTTCAAGGCCAAGCAGGCGGCCGACGCCACCCGCGAGCCTTTCACCTTCTTCCTCGCAGTGGCGGCGATGTACCTGGTGATCACCAGTGTCTCGTTGCTGGCGCTGCGTCACCTTGAGAAGCGCTACTCGGTAGGCGTAAGGGCGGCTGATCTATGATCTTCGACTACAACGTCATTTGGGAGGCCCTGCCGCTGTACTTCGGCGGTCTGGTCACGACCCTCAAGTTGCTCGCGCTGTCGCTGTTCTTCGGTCTGCTCGCGGCCCTGCCGCTGGGGCTGATGCGCGTATCCAAGAACGCTGTGGTCAATGGCGCAGCCTGGCTCTACACCTACGTGATTCGCGGCACGCCGATGCTGGTTCAACTGTTCCTGATCTACTACGGTCTGGCCCAGTTCGAAGCGGTGCGCGAGAGCTTCCTCTGGCCGTGGCTGTCCAGCGCAACGTTCTGTGCGTGCCTGGCGTTCGCGATCAACACCAGCGCCTACACCGCCGAAATCATCGCCGGCAGCCTGAAGGCCACGCCGAACGGCGAGATCGAAGCGGCCAAGGCCATGGGCATGTCGCGCGTCAAGATGTACAAGCGCATCCTGCTGCCATCGGCCCTGCGCCGGGCGCTGCCGCAGTACAGCAACGAAGTGATCATGATGCTGCAGACCACCAGTCTGGCGTCCATCGTGACCCTGATCGACATCACCGGCGCGGCCCGCACCGTCAACGCGCAGTTCTACCTGCCGTTCGAGGCGTACATCACCGCCGGCGTGTTCTACCTGTGCCTGACCTTCATTCTGGTGCGCCTGTTCAAGCTGGCCGAGCGTCGCTGGCTGAGCTACCTGGCCCCGAGGAAGCACTGATATGGAACGCATCGACCACGTTCTGCCGTGGAGCCACCTGGGCAGCGAGCGCCGGATTTCGGTGTTCAGCTTTGGAAATAGAGAGCGCAGTGGTGGGCGCAAGGCCTACATCCAGGCCAGCCTCCACGCTGACGAACTGCCCGGCATGCGCACCGCATGGGAACTGAAAAAACGCCTCGGCGAACTCGAAGCCAAGGGCCTGCTCAACGGCGTCATTGAGCTGGTGCCGGTGGCCAACCCGCTGGGTCTTGGCCAGTTGCTGCAAGGCAACCACCAGGGCCGTTTCGAGGCCGGCAGCGGCAAGAATTTCAACCGTGATTTCGTCGAGCTCAGCGCCCCCGTGGCCGCCAAGCTGGAAGGACAACTCGGTGATGATCCGCACGCCAACATCCGTCTGATCCGTCAGGCGATGGCCGACCATCTGGCCGAATTGCCTGAAGCGAGTAGCCAGTTGCAAGGCATGCAGCGCATCCTGCTGCAACACGCCGCCACCGCCGATGTGGTGCTGGATCTGCATTGCGACTGTGAAGCCGCGCTGCACATGTACGCGTTGCCGCAGCACTGGCCGCAGTGGCGTTCGCTCGCTGCGCACCTGGACGTGAAGGTCGGCTTGCTGGCGGAAGATTCCGGCGGCAGCTCGTTCGACGAAGCCTGTTCGCTGCCGTGGCTGCGTTTGTCGCGTCTGTTCCCGGACGCGCAAATTCCACTGGCGTGCCTGGCGACCACCGTTGAACTCGGCGGTCAGGCTGACACCACGCCGGCGCAGGCCGAAGCCTGGGCCGAAGGCATTCTGGCGTTCCTCGCCGAGCAGGGCCTGATCCGTGGCGAGTGGCCGAGCGCGGCGCACGAACCATGCGAAGGCATGCCGTTCGAAGGCACCGAAATGCTCCTGCCGCCGCATCCCGGCGTGGTGAGTTTTCTGCGCAAGCCCGGCGAGTGGGTTGAAGCCGGTGACAAGATTTTCGAAGTGATCGATCCGCTGTCGGATCGGGTCAGCACGGTGTGTGCTGGTACGTCCGGGGTGCTGTTTGCCATTGAGCGGCTGCGTTACGCCCAACCCGGTTTCTGGCTGGCCAAAGTGGCGGGGCGCGATGCGCTGCGCGACGGCCCTTTGCTCAACGACTGACTGTTTTTGTGAGAACCGACCGCATGTACAAACTTGAAGTCCAAGACCTGCATAAACGCTATGGCAGTCACGAAGTGCTCAAGGGCGTTTCCCTGAAAGCGGCCGCCGGCGATGTGATCAGCATCATCGGCTCCAGTGGCTCCGGCAAAAGTACTTTCCTGCGCTGCATCAACCTGCTTGAGCAGCCGCACGCGGGCAAGATCCTGCTCAACAACGAAGAGCTGAAACTGGTGGCGAACAAGGACGGCGCGCTGAAAGCCGCTGATCCGAAACAGCTGCAGCGCATGCGTTCGCGCCTGTCGATGGTGTTCCAGCACTTCAACCTGTGGTCGCACATGACCGCGCTGGAAAACATCATGGAAGCGCCGGTTCACGTGCTGGGTGTGTCCAAGGCCGAAGCCCGCGAGAAAGCCGAGCACTACCTGAACAAGGTCGGCGTGGCTCATCGTAAGGATGCGTTCCCGGGGCACATGTCCGGTGGCGAGCAGCAGCGCGTGGCAATCGCCCGTGCGCTGGCGATGGAACCGGAAGTGATGCTGTTCGATGAACCGACTTCCGCCCTCGACCCGGAACTGGTCGGCGACGTGCTGAAAGTCATGCAGGCCCTCGCTCAGGAAGGCCGGACCATGGTGGTGGTGACCCACGAAATGGGCTTCGCCCGTGAAGTGTCGAACCAGCTGGTGTTCCTGCACAAAGGTGTCGTCGAAGAAAGCGGTAACCCGCGTGAAGTGCTGGTCAATCCGCAATCGGAACGTTTGCAACAATTCCTCTCGGGCAGCCTCAAGTAATCGCTCCCGTTATGCACCAGATTAGGTCATGCTGCGCAGCGCGCCAGATGGTCTAATTTGGTTGCAGCCGATTTCGGTTTTTCCCTCTGTTTACGTTTCGGATCGCCCGCCATGACTGCCCATCGAATTGGTTTCCTGATTTGGCCCAGCACTAAAGCTCTGACTTTGGCGCTGGCAGAGGAGGCCTTGCGTGTTGCCCAGCGTGTGCATCCGGACGTGGTTTACGAGTTGTCCTTCCTGCAGGCCGAAGCACCGGCCGAGGGTGAATGGCAACTGCCCGGCGAACCCTGGGCCGGCAAGCTCGAAAACTTCCAGAAACTGTTCCTGCTCGCCGATGAGCCACCGACCACGTTGGCGCCGGCACTCAGCAGCGCACTCAAGCAACTGGTGCGCGCCGGTTGTGTGATCGGCGGTCTGTCGGCCGGTGTGTATCCGCTGGCGCAACTCGGTCTGCTCGACGGTTACCGCGCGGCGGTGCACTGGCGCTGGCAGGACGATTTCGCCGAACGCTTCCCGAAAGTCATCGCCACCAGCCATTTGTTCGACTGGGATCGCGATCGCCTGACCGCGTGCGGCGGCATGTCGGTGCTCGATCTGTTGCTGGCAGTTTTGGCTCGCGATCACGGTGCGGAGCTGGCCGGTGCGGTCTCCGAAGAACTGGTGGTCGAGCGCATCCGCGAAGGCGGCGAGCGTCAGCGCATTCCATTGCAGAACCGCCTCGGCTCCAGCCATCCGAAGCTCACCCAAGCGGTGCTGCTGATGGAAGCCAACATCGAAGAGCCGCTGACCACCGACGAAATCGCCCAGCACGTGTGCGTGTCCCGTCGGCAGCTGGAGCGGATCTTCAAGCAATACCTCAACCGCGTGCCGAGCCAGTACTACCTGGAACTGCGCCTGAACAAGGCCCGGCAGATGTTGATGCAGACCAGCAAGTCGATCATCCAGATCGGCCTGTCGTGCGGATTCTCGTCGGGGCCGCATTTCTCCAGCGCCTACCGCAACTTCTTCGGCGCCACGCCGCGGGAAGACCGCAACCAGCGGCGCAGCAGCAGTCCTTTCGAACTGTCGTCGGTGCCGCCAGAGCGCGGTTGACCGGTTAGCCCCTGCGCCATGGAGATCGACCCCATGGCGCTGGCGTTTCAGATGTCCTTCAATCTTCGATTTCGGCACTGGGGCGAGTTTGCACCTGTGGATGTTCCATGACGTCGTCAACGTTCAGGGTCATCCCCGTTTCCTGGTAGTAAGCCCGAATTCGCTGCATGGCCTGGGCGGAGAAGGGATTGCCGTACAGGTCGTAGCGATCGCCGACGTGGGCAGGCACCTCCATGAGTGCATCGGGCATTTCAGTGATTTCATTGCCCGACAGATCCACTTCCATCCAGTTGAAATTCTCCAGTACACCCTTGGGGATTTCCCTGATGCCGGTGGTGCTCAGGTCCAGGTCGGTGAGGTTCTGCAAATTGCTGAGGTCAGGTGTCAGTCCGAGCGGGTTATTGTGCAGATGCAGCAGATCAAGTTGGTCCAGACTTGCCAGCCCGGCCACGTCCTGCGGCGATAACGTGAGATTGCAGGTCGGCAGGCTCAAGGTGGTGAGTCGCTTCATCCGGAACACGGCTTCGGGGATGGAGGGCAGGTCGTAACCTTGAATATCGACGCTTTCAAGGTGGGTAAAGGCCTCGAGGAATCGACCGATCCGCGGCGAGTGATTACTGGTGCTGACCAGATAGAGATCCGAAACGTGGCCGAAGTCGGCGGTCAGTGTTGGCAACTCCCCCATGATCGGCAGCCTGAACGCAAACTGGTGGTCACTGGCGTCTGCTCCTTCGACCGGGGTTTTGCGCCAGCAAGTCAGCAATGCTTCTCGCAATGCCGTTCTGATTTGCTCTTGCATCAGGCGCTGGTCCGGGGGGAGTGGCAGCCCGGTCACCGGATGATCGGGTATGTCGTTTTCCCAGGCGGCAAGATCACCCAGCAATTGCTCGAGTTCGGCTTCCCGGCGTGCCAGCTCGATCCGGCCATCGGCCAGTGTGCCTTCGAGGTGATAGATGAAATTACTGGCCTGTTTATCGCTCAGGGCCGGGTAGAGCGTCTGGACGCGTGCGATGTCCGACGGCTCGGCCAGCACGCCAAGGTCTTCCCCGGTTCGGCGGAAGTAATCCTTGATGCGCTCGCGGGTGGCCGCGTCCAGCGGATTGTCGCCCAGGTCAATGCCGTTGCTGGCGGAGGCAGGCAAATCGAAAAGCTCGGCGGGCAGTTCGGTCACGCGATTGCCGCTGAGGATGGCGGTTTCCAGCCAGGGAGGATCCAGCAAACTCGATGGCAGCCGGGTAATCCCGGTGTTCGACAGATCGAGAAATTCCAGTTCCGGCAGGCCGCGGATATCCGGCAGCCGGCCCAGCGGATTGCTGTAAAGATCGAGTCTGACCAGTTGCTTCAGTGACGCCAGCGTAGCGCTGCCCTTGTCATCCAGTACGACCCCGCAGTTGCTCAGCACCAGTTGCTGAAGATCCGGCATTGCGGTCAGTGCGGGTGGCACTTCGGTCAATGCCAGATCACGCAATTCGAGCGAGTCGAGGCCGGTGAACCCTCGCAGGAAGCCTGTGCCTGCCCGTAACTGAGCATTGCCGGTGATCGATAGCGTTGTCACGTGAGAAAAGTCGGCACTCAAGTCCGGCAGGTCACCGATGAAGGCCGGATTGAGGTTGAGCACCGTGCTTCGCCTCTCGGGGTGTTCGCGAGACCTTTCGCGCCAGAACGATTCGATCTCCTGTCGGAACATCCTGCGACTGGCATGCTCTGCGGATCGATCACTGGCGGTCAGCTCGATGCCGCTTGCCGGATAACGATCAGGGACGTCGGTCACCCATTTTTCGAGGTCGCCTTCAAGCTGCCGCAGTTCGGTCTCCCAGCGCTCGATCTGTAATCGACCGAAGTCGAGAGTTCCCGGCAGCAGGTACAGCACTCGATTGGCGTCATCATCGCTCAGGGATGGAAACAGCTCACGGATCCGCTCGAGGTCTTCTCGAGGCATTGAAACGCCGAAGTGCTGCCTGAACTGCTGGTAACAGAGCTTGATGCGTTCGCGCGTGCTGGATGACAACGGGTTGTCGGCGAGGCTGAGTTGCTTGGGCGGGCGGGCGGAAATATCGAAAAGGATGTCGGGCAGATCGCGGATCCGGTTGCGTTCGAGCATGGCGACGAGCAGTCGTGGATGACCGAGCAAACCGTCGGGCAGGCTCGAAATCCCGGTATCGATCATGCGCAGTTGCACCAGGGCTGGCAGCGCTTCGAGGGGCGGATGGGCGCCCAGCGGGTTTCGGCTCAGATTCAAATACCGAAGATCTTCAAGAGACGACAGGGATGTGCGGCTTTGCGGGGTCAGCGTCAATCCACAATGCTCCAGAACCAGGCGCTGCAGTGAAGGCATGCGCATGGACGTCAGCGGGTTCTGGCCCAGGTTGAAATCGTGCAGTTCCAGGTGGCGCAAGGTGTTGAAGGGTTGCAGGAAACCGTCGACGTTGCGGAGAGCGTCATGCCCTGTGAGTGAGACTTCGCGGATGTGGCTGAAGTCGGTCGTCAGGGTGGGCAGTTCGCCGATGAATGTCACACGTGCTACCAGTGAATCGCCCCGCTGCCTGGGGTTTTCCGGCATTCGTGAGCGCCACAGGGTTTGCAACTGTTCGGCAAACGCTGTTCGTGCCGAATGTTCGGCGAGGAACTCCCGTGGTGAGAGGGGTTGATGGCTGAAAGGATGCTCGTGGGGCACTGCCATTTTCCATTGCGACAGATCGGCGGTGAGTTGCTCGAGCTCGGCTTTCCAGTGCCTGAGCTGGCGGCGTCCGTGTTCCAGGTCACCGGGTAACCCGTAAAACACCTCGCTGGCCTCTTCGCCGTCCAGGTCGGGAAACAGCGCCTGGGTGGCATCGATGTCAGCCTGTTTGGCGATCACGCCGAAATCCATGCCGGTGTCGCGCGAGTAACGTTTGATCCGTTCCAGTGTGTCGGCGGTCAACGGATTGCCGGAGAAATCGAATCCTGCGCTGGCTTCGGCGGGCAGGTCAAAGAGCGCCTCGGGCAACTCGCTGATCCGGTTATCACTGACAATGGCCGTTTTCAATCTCGGATGGCCGGCCAATCCGGGAGGAACATCGCTGATGCCTGTGCGAGAGAGGTCCAGATACATGAGCGCTGGCAGACTGCCTGCGTCGGGCGCACTGCCCAGCGGGTTGTTAGGCAGTTCGAGTGATTCAAGCTCGCGCATCCCCGCCAGTGCAAGCTGCAGCTCGCCAGTCAAGGTCACGCCGCAGTTGTTGAGAACCAGGGTATCGAGCACGGGCAGGGCCGCCAGGGACTGTGGCAGTTGTTCAAGTGCAAAGTCATGCAGGATCAGGCGTTTCAACCGGGGAAAGCTGCGCAGAAAGGTTGAGGTGGCACGTATTTGTTTGTTCCCGTTGAGCGACAGTGCGGTGATGTGGCTGAAATCCGCCGACAGCTCCGGCATGTCACCGATGAAATTGGCTTGCGCCGATAACACATCCGCTCTCGTCAGCGGATGTGCCGTCGATCGGTGACGCCACAGCCGCTCAATTCTTCCGGCGAAAACTTCTCGCTCATAAAACTGATTGAAATGTTCGTTGGGGGTCAGCATTTCACCCGTGGACGGATCACGATTGGGTGTGTCCCGCGCCCATGTGGCCAGCTCGCTGGTCAGCCGGGTTATTTCGCTCTCCCAGCGATCCAGTTGAAGCCGACCCTGTAACAGCGAGCCGGGCAGGCTGTAAATCAGTTCGCTGGATTGACGGTCATTCAGGTCGGGAAACAGTGCCTTGATCCGGTTTATATCCGTTTGCTCGGGACGAACGCCCAGATCGCTGCCGGTCCGGTTGAAGTAGATCTTCACGTTTTCACGGGTCGCAGCAGAAAGCGGGTTGCCGAAAAAATCGTACCCTGCGGTGGAAGCAGCCGGCTGTTCGAACAAGGCATCGGGCAGTGTGGTGATCTGGTTATCGGTAAGCCATGCGCTGGTCAGGCGTGGGTGATCCAGGACGCCGCTGGGGATTTCGGAGAGGCCGGTACTGGAAAGGTTCAGATGCGTCAGGTTCGGCATGAAGGTGAAGTCGAACGTCACACCCAGTGGATTGCCTTCCAGATCCAGTGCGGTCAGCCCGTTGAGGTTCGACAGAATCGATCGGTTTTCCGGTGTCAGGACGACGCCACAGTTTTGCAGCGTCAGCTGTTTCAGACCTGCGAGCGTTGTCAGGCGCGGCGGCAGATTGTGCAGGTCGAAGTCGCGCAGGTCCATGCGTACAAGTCCCGAAAAACTTTCGAGGAAGTGGTTCATGGCACCCGGCTCGCCGCTGCCGATCAGTTCCAGATTGTCGACGTGGGAAAAGTCGGCCGTCAGGGCAGGAAGGTCACCCACGATCGGCTGTGAAAAACGCATCTGGTAACCATGCGGGCCATGCATCTCTCTGCGCCAGCAACTGCGCAGGTCGTTGGCGAATGTCTGGCGATCACGGATGGCGGCCATCTGCTGCTCGTCCGATCGACGGGTGCCGTCAGCCGGGTTGATCTCCGGTAGGTCGAACAGCCATTGATTGAGATCGCTATCGAGTTGCGCGTATTCCAGCTGAAGCCGGGACAGTTCGGCGATCGCGCCGTTCGGATGGTTGGCCAGGCGCTGCGCCATGGCGATTCGTTCGACTTCAGGCATTCTCGGGTAGATCTGTCTGATCCGGTTGTCCAGCGTGCGGGGTGCTCGCAGCGCCGGTGGCGGGTTGCGTGAATAGCCGTCCGTGCCCAGCAACCGCAAGGTATCCATGACGGGAGGCGGCACGGGATCGGGCGTGATTGTCAGCCGCAGTTCGGTACGTGGCAGCGGATTGTCACTGATGGCTTGTCTGAGTTTTCCCCCCTCGCTGATCTGCAGGTTCAAGGCGTTTCTTTGCGCGTCCGGCAGGGCTTGCAGGACGGCAGTGTAGAAATCGGTGGAGCCGTGCAGTTGCAGTCCCTGCTCGTCGTACGGCTGCCAGAGCCCATCGGATTTGAGCACCAGCACCTTCTGAATGGCGGCATCGACCGGGCCGGTGCTGTCGATCAACTGTCCCTGGGGATCTTGACCGCGCACTTCAAGGCGTACGTCTGCGGACCAGCCTGGCAATCGTTGCAGGCTGTGCAGCGCCAGCGTATCGGTATCAGGATTGCGCACAGAATCCAGCAACAACCCTTCGAAGGCGCGAGTGACGCGCAGTTCCTGCCTGGCATGTTCTGCCAGCGCCTGTTGCCGTTCGGGCCATTGTCCTTTGCTGATCATCACCAGTTCCGAACCGGTGGCCGTGTTCAGCAACTCTTCAGTCACCCTGGCAGGCAGCTGCGGCTCATGCAGGGCCGCACGCCTGATCAAGGGCTCGTCGCGCTGTTGGAGCGCCTGGTAGCGTTGCTCGAAAAGCGAAGTGCGCTGCTCTCGGGCGATCTGCGCCAGTCTGGCTCTGAGCTTGCGCGTGCGCGCTTCGATAGCGTGCATCTCTGCGAAATCCTCTCCCAGCAGCGTATTGATTTCCGGCTCGCTGAGCGTTTGCAGCAGCGTCTTGAGGACGTCGCCATCGGAGAGGCTGTCCTGTCGAATCTCAGTCATAGGAAGCTGTTCGTCGGCAGAGGATTGCCATGCAATCTCACCTTGAGCGTTGATGAAACGCAATGTCTTGCGCTGCGGCCAGGGCGTTTGCTCTGCGATAAGCCGGAGCTGGAGCAGCGGATCCGCACCTGAATAATCCTCGGGGCGGTCGCTGGCCATCCGGTCGATGAAGTCCTGCAGGTCCTGATCAATCCGGCAGCGCTGAATGCTGTCAGCCAGCAGGGGGGGCAAGCGCTCCTGGTTGACGTGCATTTTGCGCAGTGCGTCTTGCGAATAACCGCTGACCTTGAGGATCTGCTCACGTCGCACCGCAGGGAACGACTCGACGCTGTGACCGATCCGTTGCAATACGGTAGGGGCGTCCCATTCAAGCGGTCGTTCAAGCTCGGTATGAAAGGCGCCTTCGCCGTTATGGCGCACGATGGGACGGTAGGCATCTGCCCGTGCGGGGTGTTCGATGTAGAGTTTGCCGGGATGTTCATGCGGACTGACGAGGTAATGCGTCTGCTCGAGTGGCAGCAGGCTTTCGCCCTGATAGTGATGCAGGCCCTGGCGGTCGGGCCCGGTCCCTTCGGGTGGCTTGACCTGGCGCTCGTAAGGTTTCAGATCCGGTTTCCAGTAGAGGGTTTTGCCATTGCGCAGTTTGACGGGCTGGAACCGGTCAATGAATGACATGACTTCTGCCGGCAGTATTTTTGGAAGTTCTGCCAGGGCAATCCCGCCACCGAGGGCGAAGGCTCCCAGCTGAATCAATGATTCCAATGCGGTGAAAAAATGCTCGGCGGCCTCTGTAATCTGCCCTTCGGCCCAGTCGACAATCCACTCGAAGGCTTCGTCGAGAAATTGGTAGGCCATGTAGGCCATCATGATTTCTCCGAGAAACGGTACGAACGGCATCAGGACGAAGGAGGCGATCTCGAGAATCGATGACGCCACGTTGACGAAGGAGTCCCAGAGCGCCCAGCGGGCGTTAGCGTCCGTCGTGGCCGTTGATACGGCGATAGTCGCTGCGTCATTGAGGATCTTGTTCAGCTTGCCCTGGTAGAGGTGTTCCCATAGTTCTGTGGTGATGGGCGTGACGGCAAGTTGCAGTTTCGGCTTGTTTACAGGGGTGTCTCGCCAGGCAGGCAGCGGGCTTCCCGCCTCAGGCTTGTGCCATGTCACCTTGCTCAGTCGCCGGTTCAGTTCGCTGAAGAAATGACCACGTTGTTCATGGAGTACGAAACGGCTGAAGAAACGCTGATAGTCGGGGGCGCGCAATTGGCGGGTCAGTTCTTTCTCCATTTCGACGGGCGAGGCGTATTCCTTGACGGGGTGCTCGGGATCATCGGGTATGTAAGCAACCACCCGGGTCGAGGCCCTGGCCTGTTCCAGATCCGGGGTGAATATCACGATGCCGGTCAGTGTGGCCGACATCATCGTCAAATCGTGACAGCGCAGCGGTTGACGGTCGATCCGCATGCCTTCCAGACCATCGAGCAAGCCGCCGATCAGTCGAAAATATAACTCTCCGATGTCCTGGTTCATCCGTGCCAGTTGGAGGGCGGCCCTCAGTGCGGCTTTCTGACTGTCCTTGACCTCGCGGGATAACACCGCGGCGGCGACCGGACTGGTGAAACCGAGGCTGTCTTCAAGGTAGTTTTTGTAGCGGGCGCCGATGTCCAGCTCCCGGCAAAGGCTGGTGAAGGCCGGGATAGTGATTTTGCCGTTGACCTGCGGCAGCGGCTCGAACTGCCCTGTCGCAGTCGGTCTGGAAATAAAGGACGAGCCACTTTCGTAAGCCCCTTGCCGTGTTTCCTTCTCTTCGAAATTGTGCAGCGCCGCCTCTACCAGCGATACGGTCCAGACCCGGGCGCCGGTTTTGATCGCAAAGCCGGACACGGTCACCGGTATGTAGAGGCGCAGGAAGGTTTCCTTGACATCCACTTCCACGCCGAACCGGGACTTCAACGCTTGCGCAAGCAGCGGTGTTGCAAACGCGCTGGCGTCCTGCACGCGTTCGAGCCTCTGATCCACGGTGTTCTGAGCTGACATGTGGTTGGCGATCGCGGCTCTCAATTCGTCGTGATCCGCCTGCGGTGCAGTCTTGAGGGTGTCGGGAAGTGTCTTGCGATTGTTCTTCAGTGCCTCGCGCCTTTTGTCCGAGGCATTGCCCAGCCATGAGGGCATGGCGTTGACGAGCGGTTGATAATGAGAGGGCGGGTTGTGTCGGTCGTCGGTGTCGGCCGTGGCGCTGGCCCGATTGATCGGAGATTGCATGGTGATCCTGCCTTCGGCATCCGGAAAAGGAGCCCAGCAAATCAAATTGCTTTCGACAAAGTGCGGTACATAGATATGACATTGGCGGCTGCCGCAATTGATATCCTCTCAGGCCTGCTGCAATTGCTGGCGACGGTTTAAACTGCGCCTTTGCGACGCTATATGTCGCATTGCCGTAAACCCGGGAAAATCCGGGGTTTGCGCTATAAGAAGTTGTCGCTTGGCGGCAAGGCCGGGCACAAAACTGTCCTTACAATCCCCCCATCGCTCGCCAGTTTCAGGCGGGTGGCCCTCATCAGGAGACTCCGATGTCCGTTGAGCACGCTGCGGTACAACGCGCCGATTTCGACCAGGTTATGGTTCCCAACTACGCGCCTGCCGCTTTCATTCCGGTGCGTGGCGCCGGGTCCCGCGTCTGGGATCAGGCCGGCCGCGAGCTGATCGACTTCGCCGGCGGCATCGCCGTCAACGTATTGGGCCATGCGCACCCGGCGCTGGTCGGTGCCTTGACCGAGCAAGCGAACAAGCTGTGGCACGTG
This sequence comes from Pseudomonas sp. lyk4-R2A-10, assembly GCF_030209075.1. Taxonomy (NCBI): domain Bacteria; kingdom Pseudomonadati; phylum Pseudomonadota; class Gammaproteobacteria; order Pseudomonadales; family Pseudomonadaceae; genus Pseudomonas; species Pseudomonas sp. lyk4-R2A-10. Next base: position 479,830 of record NZ_JARVSR010000001.1, read on the forward strand.
TCCAACGTGTTCACCAACGAACCGGCCCTGCGCCTGGCGCACAAGCTGATCGACGCCACCTTTGCCGAGCGCGTGTTCTTCTGCAACTCCGGCGCCGAAGCCAACGAGGCCGCCTTCAAGCTGGCCCGTCGTGTCGCGTTCGACCGTTTCGGCACCGAGAAATACGAAATCATCGCCGCGCTCAACAGCTTCCACGGCCGTACTCTGTTCACCGTGAACGTTGGTGGCCAGTCGAAGTACTCCGACGGTTTCGGTCCGAAAATCACCGGCATCACCCACGTACCGTACAACGATCTGGCGGCGCTGAAAGCCGCTGTTTCGGACAAGACCTGCGCGGTCGTTCTGGAACCGATCCAGGGCGAGGGCGGCGTGCTGCCGGCCGAGCTGGCTTACCTGCAAGGCGCCCGTGAATTGTGCGACGCCAACAACGCGCTGCTGGTGTTCGACGAAGTGCAGACTGGCATGGGCCGTACCGGCAACCTGTTCGCCTACCAGCATTACGGCGTGACCCCGGACATCCTGACCAGCGCCAAGAGCCTGGGCGGCGGTTTCCCGATCGCGGCGATGCTGACCACCGAAGCGCTGGCCAAGCATCTGGTCGTCGGCACTCACGGCACCACTTATGGCGGCAACCCGCTGGCGTGTGCCGTGGCCGAAGCGGTGATCGACGTGATCAACACCCCTGAGGTGCTGAACGGCGTCCATGCCAAGCACGACAAGTTCAAGACCCGCCTGCAACAGATCGGTGAGAAGTACGGCCTGTTCACCCAGGTGCGTGGTCTCGGTCTGCTGATCGGTTGCGTGCTGAGCGACGCCTGGAAAGGCAAGGCCAAGGACATCTTCAACGCCGCTGAACAAGAAGGCCTGATGATTCTGCAGGCGGGTCCGGACGTGATCCGTTTCGCCCCGAGCCTGGTGGTGGAAGACGCAGACATCGACGCCGGTCTGGATCGTTTCGAGCGTGCTGCGGCGAAATTGACCCAAGCCTGATTCATGCAAGACCGCCCGGCGTCTGTCGTCATCGACAGGTGCCGGGACCATTTTCCTGTGCCGGGCCTGCCCGGCATTTTTTTCCCGAGTCGGCGCTTTCGCCGACCTGAAGTAGAGAAAGGAGTGACACCATGCTGGTGATGCGCCCCGCGCAAATGGCTGATCTGGGCGAGGTACAGCGTCTGGCTGCGGACAGCCCGATTGGTGTCACTTCCTTGCCGGATGACGTTGAACGCCTGAGCGACAAAATCGCTGCGAGCGAAGCCTCGTTTGCCGCCGAAGTGAGCTTCAACGGCGAAGAAAGTTACTTCTTCGTCCTCGAAGACACCGCCACCGGCAAGCTGGTGGGCTGCTCGGCGATCGTCGCGTCGGCCGGTTACTCCGAGCCGTTCTACAGCTTTCGCAACGAGACCTTCGTGCACGCCTCCCGCGAGCTGAAGATCCACAACAAGATCCACGTGCTCTCGCAATGCCACGACCTGACCGGCAACAGCTTGCTGACCAGTTTCTACGTGCAGCGCGAGCTGGTGGGGTCGCCGTGGGCCGAGCTCAACTCCCGTGGCCGTCTGCTGTTCGTCGCCAGCCATCCGGAGCGGTTCGCCGATTCAGTGGTAACCGAGATCGTCGGCTATAGCGATGAAAACGGCGACTCGCCATTCTGGGACGCCATCGGTCGCAACTTCTTCGATTTGAACTACGCCGAGGCCGAACGTCTGTGTGGCCTGAAAAGCCGGACGTTCCTCGCCGAGCTGATGCCGCATTACCCGATCTACGTGCCGCTGCTGCCGGACTCCGCTCAGGAAGCGATGGGCCAGGTACACCCGCGTGCGCAGATCACCTTCGACATCCTGATGCGCGAAGGCTTCGAGACCGATCACTACATCGACATCTTCGACGGTGGCCCGACCCTGCATGCGCGTGTCTCGGGGATCCGTTCGATCGCCCAGAGCCGTGTGGTGCCGGTGAAGCTCGGCGAGCCGGTCAAAGGTGCCGGTCGCCAGTATCTGGTGGCCAACGCCCAGTTGCAGGATTACCGCGCGGTATTGCTCGAGCTGGATTACGCGCCGGGCAAACCGGTGACCCTGGATCTGGAAGCGGCCGAAGCCCTGGGCGTCGGTGAAGGTGCCAGCGTGCGCCTGGTGGCGGTTTAACGCCTTAGCGAGTTTCACGGGTGGCCACGGCGGCCCGTTTGAGGAGATAGCATGATTGTTCGTCCCGTACGCAGCAGCGATTTGTCCGCTCTGATCGACCTGGCCCGCAGCACCGGCACCGGCCTGACCACCTTGCCGGCCAACGAAGAGCGCCTGACCCACCGGGTTGGCTGGGCCGAGAAGACCTTTCGCGGTGAAGCCGGTCGTGGCGACGCGGATTACCTGTTCGTGCTCGAAGACGACAACGGTCGCGTGGTGGGGATTTCCGCCATCGCCGGCGCGGTCGGTCTGCGCGAGCCTTGGTACAACTTCCGCGTCGGCCTGACCGTCAGCGCCTCGCAGGAATTGAACATCTATCGCGAGATCCCGACGCTGTTCCTGGCCAACGACCTGACCGGCAACTCCGAGCTGTGCTCGCTGTTCCTGCACGCTGACTACCGCACCGGCCTCAACGGCCGTATGTTGTCCAAGGCGCGGATGCTGTTCATCGCCGAATTCCCGGAACTGTTCGGCAACAAGATCATCGCCGAGATGCGCGGCGTGTCGGATGACGCCGGCCGTTCGCCGTTCTGGGAAAGCCTGGGCCGTCACTTCTTCAAGATGGAATTCAGCCAGGCCGATTACCTGACCGGTGTCGGCAACAAGGCGTTCATCGCCGAACTGATGCCGAAATTCCCGCTGTACACCTGCTTCCTGTCGCCGGACGCGCGCAACGTTATCGGTCAGGTTCACCCGGACACCGAGCCGGCGCTGGCAATGCTCAAGAGCGAAGGCTTCAGCTATCAGGGTTACGTCGACATCTTCGACGCCGGCCCCGCCATCGAGTGCGAGACCAGCAAGATCCGCGCGGTGCGTGACAGCGAAGCGCTGGTGCTGGCTATCGGCACGCCGGGCGACGACGCCACGCCGTTCATCATCCATAACCGCAAACGCGAAGACTGCCGCATCACGGCTGCGCCGGCCCGTCTGGCCGCCGGCACCCTGGTGGTCGATCCGCTGACCGCCAAACGTCTTCAACTCAACGCTGGCGATCAGGTGCGCGCCGTAGCGTTGTCCGCTGCCCGGGAGTCGAAATAATGAATTCGCTATACATCGCAGGTGAGTGGCTGGCCGGTCAGGGCGAGGCCTTTCAATCGCTGAACCCGGTGACCCAGCAAGTGCTGTGGTCGGGGGAGGGCGCCACCGCCGCTCAGGTCGAGTCGGCCGTGCAGGCTGCGCGTCAGGCGTTCCCGGGCTGGGCCCGGCGTACCCTGGAAGATCGCATCAGCGTGCTCGAAGCATTCGCCGCTGCGCTGAAAAACCATGCTGACGAACTGGCCCGCACCATCGGTGAGGAAACCGGCAAACCGTTGTGGGAAGCCGCGACCGAAGTCACCAGCATGGTCAACAAGATTGCGATCTCGGTGCAGAGCTACCGCGAACGTACCGGCGAGAAGAGCGGCCCGTTGGGCGACGCCACCGCCGTGTTGCGCCACAAGCCCCACGGCGTGGTCGCGGTGTTCGGCCCTTACAACTTCCCCGGCCATTTGCCGAACGGCCACATCGTGCCGGCGCTGCTGGCCGGTAACAGCGTGCTGTTCAAACCAAGCGAGCTGACCCCGAAAGTCGCCGAGTTGACGGTCAAGTGCTGGATTGAAGCCGGTCTGCCGGCCGGCGTGCTGAACCTGCTGCAAGGCGCCCGCGAAACCGGTATCGCTCTGGCGGCGAACCCGGGCATCGACGGTCTGTTCTTTACCGGCTCGAGCCGTACCGGCAATCACCTGCACCAGCAGTTCGCCGGTCGTCCGGACAAGATTCTTGCGCTGGAAATGGGCGGCAACAACCCGCTGGTGGTCGATCAGGTCGCCGATATTGATGCTGCGGTGTACACGATTATTCAATCGGCGTTCATTTCCGCCGGTCAGCGCTGCACCTGTGCCCGTCGTCTGCTGGTGCCGGAAGGCGCGTGGGGCGACAGCCTGCTCAAGCGTCTGGTGGAAGTCAGCTCGACCATCGAGGTCGGTGCGTTCGATCAGCAGCCGGCACCGTTCATGGGTTCGGTGGTTTCCCTTGGCGCGGCGAAAGCGTTGATGGATGCCCAGGCGCATCTGCTGGCCAACGGCGCTGTGTCGTTGCTGGCGATGACTCAGCCACAGGCGCAATCGGCACTGCTGACCCCGGGCATCGTTGATGTGACGGCGGTTGCCGAGCGTTCCGATGAAGAACTGTTCGGCCCGTTGCTGCAGGTGATCCGCTACGCCGATTTCGCGGCGGCGATTGCCGAAGCCAACGACACTGCGTTTGGCCTGGCCGCAGGTCTGCTGTCGGATTCCGAAGAGCGCTACCAGCAGTTCTGGTTGGAAAGCCGTGCCGGGATCGTCAACTGGAACAAGCAACTGACCGGTGCTGCAAGCAGCGCACCGTTCGGCGGTGTCGGCGCTTCGGGCAACCACCGCGCCAGCGCCTACTACGCGGCGGATTACTGCGCGTACCCGGTGGCCTCGCTGGAAACCCCGAGCCTGGTGTTGCCGGCGGCCCTGACGCCTGGCGTGAAGATGGCATGATGCCCATCGCTGGCAAGCCAGCTCCCACAAGGGCGATGAGATCCCTGTGGGATCTGGCTTGCCAGCGATGGCCGCGCCGCGGTCTCAAAGAATAGTTACTGAAGCCTATAACAACAGATTCTCGTGGAGCCTCGCTGATGAAATCCTATGAAGTCAATTTTGACGGTCTAGTGGGGCCGACCCATAACTACGGTGGTCTGTCCTACGGCAACGTTGCGTCCCAGAGCAACAGCCAGCAATCCTCGAACCCGAAGGAAGCGGCGCTGCAAGGTCTGGCGAAAATGAAAGCGCTGATGGAAATGGGCTTTCAGCAGGGCGTTCTCGCACCGCAGGAGCGTCCGGACGTGGCTGCTCTGCGCCGTCTGGGTTTCAGCGGTACCGACGCTCAGGTGATCGAGCGCGCCGCCAAAGAAGCGATGCCGTTGCTGGTCGCCAGCTGCTCGGCGTCGAGCATGTGGGTGGCCAACGCCGCCACGGTCAGCCCGAGTGCCGACACCGCTGACGGTCGCGTGCATTTCACCGCCGCCAACCTGAACTGCAAATACCACCGCAGCATCGAGCACCCGACCACCAGTCGCGTGCTGGGCGCGATGTTCGCCAACCAGCAACACTTTGCTCACCACGCCGCGTTGCCGGCAGTGGCGCAGTTCGGTGACGAAGGCGCAGCCAACCACACGCGTTTCTGCCGTGAGTACGGCGATGCCGGTGTCGAGTTCTTCGTGTTCGGTCGCAGTGCGTTCGACACCCGCTACCCGGCGCCGCAGAAATACCCGGCGCGTCAGACCCTCGAAGCGTCGCAAGCGGTCGCTCGTTTGCACGGTCTGCGTGACGACGGAGTGGTCTACGCGCAACAGAATCCCGCCGTTATCGATCAGGGCGTGTTCCACAACGACGTGATCGCGGTGGGCAACGGCGAGGTGCTGTTCTATCACGAGGACGCGTTCCTCGACACCGATCAGATGCTGGCTGAACTGCAAGCCAAACTGGCCAAGGTCGGCGGCAAGTTCCAGTCGGTCTGCGTGCCGCGTTCGGCGGTCACCGTGGACGACGCGGTGCGTTCCTACCTGTTCAACAGCCAGTTGCTGTCGCGTCCTGACGGTTCGATGCTGCTGATCGTGCCGGAAGAGTGCCGTGGCAACGAGCGCGTGTGGAATTACCTGCAAGGCCTGACCAGCTCCGGCGGCCTGATCCGCGAAGTGAAAGTCTTCGACCTCAAGCAAAGCATGCAGAACGGTGGTGGCCCGGCGTGCCTGCGACTGCGCGTCGCGCTCAACGAAACCGAGCTGGCGGCCGTCAACCCAGGGGTTATCATGACTGCCCCGTTGTACGGTTCGTTGACCGCATGGGTTGAAAAGCACTACCGCGACCGCCTGACCGAAAGCGATCTGGCGGATCCGCAATTGCTGCTTGAATGCCGGACGGCACTGGATGAACTGACGCAAATCCTTAAACTGGGCGCGGTTTATCCATTCCAGATCAATTGATGACCGATGCGCCGCCTCGTCGCGGCGCACGGTTCCATCTCCCCAAGAGAGCGTAAAACATGAGCGATTCCCTGCAGCTGATCCTTGAAGACACTGACGGCACGCAACTGCAAACTTCCTGCACCCGCGTCGCGGTCATGTGGCAAGGCAAAGAGCTGTGGATCCAGCAGGACGGCCGCGGCCAACTGTTGATCGGCGTGGACGTCGAAGAGGGCGACGAAGAGTACGCCAACCTGCTGTTGCGCCCATTGGCGACTAATCTGGTAAGTCTGCAACTGGAGATGGAACCGGCTGACCTCGGCGACGATGACGGCCACGTGCACGGCCCGGATTGCAATCACGACCACTAAGGAAACCGCTCTATGCTCGCCCTCGGCAAACTGCTTGAACTGACCCTCGCCGGCCGTGAACCGGCGGAGAAGACTCAACTGACTGTCGAAGGCGTGCGCATGCGCTGGTTGAGCGAGGGTGCGCTGGAAGTCCGGCCACCCGAAGCGCGCGACAATGGCCTGGACCTGCTGCTGTCTGCAGGCATCCACGGCAACGAAACGGCACCGATCGAATTGCTCGACCGGTTGCTGCATGACATCGCCCGCGGCGATCTGAAGCCGCGCGCACGCATTCTGTTCCTGTTCGGCAACCCGGAAGCGATTCGCAAGGGCGAGCGTTTCGTCGAGCAGGACGTCAATCGGTTGTTCAACGGCCGTCACGAACAAAGCAGCGGTTCCGAAGCCCTGCGCGCCTGCGAGCTGGAACGTCTGGCGGCGAGTTTCTTCAGTCTTCCTGATCGTCAGCGCCTGCACTACGACCTGCACACCGCGATTCGCGGTTCGAAGATCGAGCAGTTCGCCCTTTATCCGTGGAAGGAAGGTCGCCAGCATTCCCGTCTTGAGCTGGCCCGCCTGCGCGCCGCCGGCATGGAGGCGGTGCTGTTGCAGAACAAGCCGTCGATCGTGTTCAGCTCTTACACCTACGACAAGCTGGGGGCCGAGTCCTTCACGCTGGAACTGGGCAAGGCGCGGCCATTCGGGCAGAACGCCGGGGTCAATGTGTCGCTGCTGGAAACCCGCCTGAAGCAGATCATCGAAGGCACCGAACCGGAGATGGCCGAGCAGGGGCTGGATGGTCTGCAACTGTTCAGCGTGGCCCGGGAAATCATCAAGCACAGCGATGCGTTCCGCCTGAACCTGCCGGCGGACATCGAAAACTTTTCCGAACTGGATGTGGGTTATGTGCTGGCCGAAGACCTGGCCAATACCCGCTGGATCATCGAAGAGCAGGGCGCGCGGATCATCTTCCCCAACCCCAAGGTCAAGAACGGCCTGCGGGCGGGTATTCTGATCGTGCCGACCACTGACGAAAGTCTTGCCTGACACTGAAATCTCCCCCACGCAGCGCGCGGGGGAGATCGTTATTGCATCAGACCGCTACAGCACGCGGCTCGGTGCGGCGCAATGCACGCACTTTCTGCAACGTATCGGCGCAGGTCTTCGCCGCTTCCTGACCCTTGTGCACGAAATGCTCGAAGAAGAACTTCTGGTGTTCTTCGCCGGCATGGAAGTGGTGCGGGGTCAGCGACACCGAGAACACCGGCACTTCGGTTTCCAGTTGAACCTGCATCAGGCCGCTGACCACCGACTGGGCAACGAACTCGTGACGGTAGATTCCGCCGTCCACCACCAGCGCGGCGGCAACGATACCGGCATAACGACCGGTCTTGGCCAGCAGCTTGGCGTGCAGAGGCATTTCAAAGGCGCCGCCGACTTCGAAGAAATCGATGTCCGATTCCTGATAACCCTGAGCGATCATTTCGGCGAGGAAGCCTTTACGGCTCTGGTCGACGATTTCCTTGTGCCAGCAGGCCTGGATGAACGCGACGCGCTCGCCGTGGGTGTGTTTGCTTTTGCTGTCGATAGCGGTGGGTTGCATGTTCTGACTCCTGTTTGTGTGAAAAACAGGGCGTTATGAATCGAAAGGGATTCAAGGGTACGCACGCTCGCGCGAACACGGCGGACGGCCCTTTGGCGTCAATCCCGTTCTCTCTTCATCCGGACTGTGACCGTCGGCCCCGGAATCACACCGGGTCTGCTGACCTTGCTGCCGCTCACGGCTTATGCCGTGTCCGTCACCAAGCGCTCGCGGGCTATGCACATTGCGCGCAATTACCGCCGGTGGGGAATTGCACCCCGCCCTGAGAACGTTTCGCCGCCCTTTATCGGACGGCGCAGCGTTTTTAACACAGATTGCCGGGCTGTGCATTGCGCCTTTGTGATGATTGCCATCGGATTATTCGAAGCGTGAAAACGACTTTTCCTTGCGCAAGGGTTGATTAATCCGCGCCATGCCCGCAGTAATTCCTCTTCGAAAAGGGATTTCCCCTGCTGACTTGAGGCCAGGTTCATGAGCGTTATCGATCTTCGCAGCGACACCGTCACTCAACCGACTCCCGCCATGCTCGACGCGATGACCCGCGCCGACACCGGTGACGACGTGTATGGCGAAGATCCGACGGTCAATCGTCTGGAAGCCGAACTGGCAAAACGGCTCGGTTTTGCTGCCGCGCTGTTCGTCCCGACCGGCACCATGAGCAACCTGCTGGGCTTGATGGCGCACTGCGAGCGCGGTGACGAGTACATCGTCGGTCAACAGGCACACACCTATAAATACGAAGGCGGCGGCGCAGCGGTGCTCGGCTCGATTCAGCCACAGCCGCTGGAAGTGCAGGCCGACGGCTCGCTGGACCTGGATCAGGTGGCCGCGGCGATCAAGCCCGACGATTTCCACTTCGCCCGTACGCGCCTGCTGGCGCTGGAAAACACCATGCAGGGCAAAGTGTTGCCGCTGGACTATCTGGCCCGGGCCCGCCAGTTCACTCGGGACAACGGCCTGCAACTGCATCTGGACGGCGCGCGGCTGTACAACGCGGCGGTCAAGCTCGGGGTCGATGCCCGGGAAATCACCCAGTATTTCGATTCGGTCTCGGTGTGCCTGTCCAAAGGCCTCGGCGCGCCGGTCGGTTCGGTGCTGTGCGGTTCGTCGGCGTTGATTGCAAAGGCCCGGCGCCTGCGCAAAATGGTCGGTGGCGGCATGCGTCAGGCCGGACTGCTGGCGGCGGCGGGGCTGTATGCGCTGGATCACAACGTGGAGCGTCTTGCCGATGACCATGCCAACGCACAGTTGCTGGCCGAAGGCTTGCGCGAGGCCGGTTTCAGTGTCGAGCCGGTGCAGACCAACATGGTTTACGTGCAGATGGGCGACCGTGCCGAGGCGATCAAGGCATTTGCCGCCGAATGCGGGATCAAGTTGAGCGCTGCCGCCCGTCTGCGGATGGTCACGCACATGGACGTCAATCGCTCGCAAATCGAGCAAGTGATCGCGACATTCGTCGAGTTTTCGCGCAAGTGACAGCGTTAGCGGCCCAATTGACCGTTTCTATCGTATAAACACGCTGTACCCCGCGCGCAGGGCCGATATAATGCGGCCCTTTGCCGTCGTTTCGTCTGTTGACGTTTCGTACAGGCCTTTGGCCGCAGCCTCCGTGGAAGAACCTAATGAAAAGCGCAGAAATCCGTGAAGCCTTCCTTCGCTTCTTCGAAGAGCAAGGCCACACCCGTGTAGCCTCCAGCTCTTTGATTCCGGGCAACGACCCAACCCTGCTGTTCACCAACGCGGGGATGAACCAGTTCAAGGACTGCTTCCTGGGCCAGGAAAAGCGCGCCTACACCCGCGCCGTCTCCAGCCAGAAATGCGTGCGCGCCGGCGGCAAGCACAACGACCTGGAAAACGTCGGTTACACCGCCCGTCACCACACCTTCTTCGAAATGCTGGGCAACTTCAGCTTCGGCGACTACTTCAAGCGTGATGCCATCACCTACGCCTGGAACTTCCTGACCTCCGAGAAGTGGCTGAACCTGCCGAAGGAAAAACTGTGGGTCACCGTCTACGCCAGCGATGACGAGGCCTACGACATCTGGACCAAGGAAGTCGGTGTGCCGGCCGAGCGCATGGTGCGCATCGGCGACAACAAAGGCGCGCCTTACGCGTCCGACAACTTCTGGACCATGGGTGATACCGGCCCGTGCGGTCCTTGCACCGAGATTTTCTACGATCACGGCGCCGACATCTGGGGCGGCCCACCGGGCTCGCCGGAAGAAGACGGCGACCGTTACATCGAAATCTGGAACAACGTATTCATGCAGTTCAACCGCACCGCCGATGGCGTGTTGCACCCGCTGCCAGCCCCGTCGGTGGACACCGGCATGGGTCTTGAGCGGATCAGTGCCGTGCTGCAGCACGTTCACTCGAACTATGAAATCGACCTGTTCCAGAGCCTGCTGGCCGCATCGGCCAAGGCGATCGGCTGCACCAACGACGCTCAGGCATCGCTGAAAGTCGTGGCTGACCACATCCGTTCCTGCGGCTTCCTGATTGCCGACGGCGTGTTGCCGTCCAACGAGGGTCGCGGTTATGTGCTGCGCCGGATCATCCGTCGCGCCTGCCGTCACGGCAACAAGCTGGGCGCCAAGGGCAGCTTCTTCTACCAGATCGTTGCCGCACTCGTGGCCGAGATGGGCGAAGCGTTCCCGGAACTGAAATCCCAGCAGGCGCACATCGAGCGCGTACTGAAAGCCGAAGAAGAGCAATTCGCCAAAACCCTGGAACAGGGCCTGAAAATCCTTGAGCAGGATCTGGCCGAGCTCAAAGGCGACGTGGTGCCGGGCGACGTGGTGTTCAAACTCTACGACACCTACGGTTTCCCGATGGACCTGACCGCGGACATCGCCCGCGAGCGTAGCCTGACCATCGACGAAGCCGGTTTCGAGCGTGAAATGGAAGCCCAGCGCGTCCGTGCACGTTCCGCCAGCTCGTTCGGTCTGGACTACAACAGCCTGGTCAAGGTTGACGTCGATACCGAGTTCACCGGTTATCACGCCACCAGCGGTTCGGCGAAAGTCGTTGCTCTCTATAAAGATGGCCAGTCCGTGGACGTCTTGAGTGAAGGGCAGGAAGGCGTTGTGGTTCTGAACCAGACCCCTTTCTACGCCGAATCCGGCGGCCAGGTCGGCGATTGCGGTTACCTGCAGGCCGGCAACAGCCGTTTCGACGTGCGCGACACCACCAAGACCGGTGGCGCGTTCCTGCACCACGGCGTACTGGCGTCGGGCAGCCTGATCGTTGGCGCACCGGTGGAAACCCACGTCGAAGCCGACGTGCGTCACGCTACTTCGCTGAACCACTCGGCCACTCACTTGCTGCACGCTGCATTGCGCAAAGTGCTGGGCGACCACGTTCAACAGAAAGGTTCGTTGGTCGACAGTCAGCGCCTGCGTTTCGACTTCAGCCACTTTGAAGCGATCAAGCCGGAGCAGATCAAAGCGCTGGAAGACATCGTCAACGCCGAGATCCGCAAGAACTCCGCCGTTGAAACCGAAGAAACCGACATCGAAACCGCCAAGCAGAAAGGCGCGATGGCGCTGTTCGGCGAGAAGTACGGCGACAACGTGCGCGTGCTGAGCATGGGCGGTGATTTCTCCGTCGAGCTGTGCGGCGGTATCCACGCCAACCGTACCGGTGACATCGGTCTGCTGAAAATCATCAGCGAAGGCGGTGTGGCATCGGGTGTGCGTCGTATCGAAGCAGTTACCGGCGCTGCGGCGCTGGCTTACTTGAACGCTGCTGAAGAACAACTCAAGGAAGCGGCCAGCCTGGTCAAGGGCAGCCGCGACAACCTGATCGACAAGCTGTCGGCGGTGCTGGAGCGCAACCGTGCGCTTGAAAAGCAGCTCGAGCAGTTGCAGGCCAAGGCCGCTGCTGCCGCGGGCGACGATCTGTCGGCCTCGGCCGTGGACGTCAAGGGCGTGAAAGTGCTGGCCGTGCGTCTGGATGGTCAGGACGGCAAGGCGCTGCTGGCGCTGGTCGATCAGCTGAAAAACAAACTCGGCCGCGCAGTGATCCTGCTCGGCAGTGTCCATGAGGAAAAGGTCGTACTGGTCGCAGGCGTGACCAAGGACCTGACTGGCCAACTCAAAGCCGGTGATTTGATGAAGCAGGCTGCTGCGGCAGTGGGCGGGAAGGGCGGTGGTCGTCCGGACATGGCGCAGGGCGGCGGTGTCGACGCCGGCGCACTGGATGGCGCACTGGCGCTGACCGTTCCATTCGTCGAGCAGGGTTTATAAGACGGCCCGTCGGGCCCGCAGTCTAGTGGCGGACCCGGCGGCTGTTCGAGTGATTATTGGGCGCCCTTCATGGGCAGAGGCGGCTTTGAAATGGCTTTGATCGTACAGAAATTTGGAGGCACCTCGGTCGGCACTGTCGAGAGAATCGAGCAGGTCGCCGACAAGGTTAAGAAATTCCGCGATGCCGGCGATGACCTGGTGGTTGTGCTGTCTGCAATGAGCGGCGAAACCAACCGTCTGATCGATCTGGCCAAGCAAATCAGTGGCGAAGATCAACCGGTTCCGCGCGAGCTGGACGTGATCGTTTCCACCGGTGAGCAGGTGACGATCGCCCTGTTGGCCATGGCGCTGATCAAGCGCGGTGTGCCGGCGGTGTCGTACACCGGCAACCAGGTGCGGATCCTGACGGACAGTGCGCACAATAAAGCGCGTATCTTGCAGATTGATGACCAGAAGATTCGCGGTGACCTGAAAGCCGGTCGCGTGGTGGTGGTCGCCGGTTTCCAGGGCGTCGACGAGCACGGCAACATCACGACCCTGGGTCGTGGCGGTTCCGACACCACCGGTGTGGCGCTGGCCGCTGCGCTGAAGGCTGACGAGTGCCAGATCTACACCGACGTCGATGGTGTCTACACCACTGACCCGCGTGTGGTATCGGTTGCTCAGCGTCTGGACAAGATCACCTTCGAAGAGATGCTGGAAATGGCCAGCCTCGGTTCCAAGGTGCTGCAGATCCGCGCGGTGGAATTCGCCGGCAAGTACAACGTTCCGCTGCGCGTACTGCACAGCTTCAAGGAGGGTCCGGGCACCCTCATTACTATTGATGAAGAGGAAACCATGGAACAGCCGATCATTTCCGGCATCGCTTTCAACCGCGATGAAGCCAAGCTGACCATCCGTGGCGTGCCAGACACCCCGGGCGTGGCGTTCAAGATTCTCGGCCCGATCAGTGCCGCGAACATCGAAGTCGACATGATCGTGCAGAACGTCGCGCACGATAACACCACCGACTTCACCTTCACCGTGCATCGCAACGACTACCAGTCCGCGCAAACCGTGCTGGAAAACACCGCTCGCGAGATCGGTGCCCGTGAAGTGGTGGGCGATACCAAGATTGCCAAGGTCTCGATCGTCGGCGTCGGCATGCGTTCCCACGCAGGCGTGGCCAGCCGCATGTTTGAATCCCTGGCAAAAGAAAGCATCAACATCCAGATGATCTCGACCTCGGAAATCAAGGTTTCCGTGGTGATCGAAGAGAAGTACCTGGAACTGGCCGTGCGCGCCCTGCACACGGCTTTCGAACTCGACGCTCCGGCCCGTCAGGGCGAGTGATGCGTTGTCTGAAGGGCGCGGTCTGACCGCGCCCTTTATTTTTTGAATGGCGTGAGCCCTGAACTGTTCTTTTGCTCGCGCTGGTCAATACTCAGGCATGTAGGGCTACGATCGCTCCGGTTGTAGGTCGGGTGCCTTTTTTTTGCAGACTGTTGTCCCTGAAATGATTCGCGTGAGGAGAAAGGTATGCTGATTCTGACTCGTCGGTGCGCAGAAAGCCTGATTATCGGTGATGGCGAAATCACCGTGACCGTGCTCGGCGTTAAAGGAAATCAAGTGCGTATCGGCGTCAACGCCCCGAAAGAGGTGGCCGTGCACCGTGAAGAAATCTATCTGCGTATAAAGAAAGAGAAGGACGAAGAACCAAGCCATTAATTTTTATCGATTTTTATGTTTGCAAACGGGGAAGAAGGTGGTTAATATACGCCCCGTGTTGCGGAGAGCTGGCCGAGTGGCCGAAGGCGCTCCCCTGCTAAGGGAGTACACCTCAAAAGGGTGTCGGGGGTTCGAATCCCCCGTTCTCCGCCATTATTTGCTTAGTACGTTGTAATCTGGCTTTTTCTGTAAGTTGTTGAAATTTATAGAAAAAGTGGTTGGAATAGAGATTAGACGGGCTATAATGCGGCGCAACAAATGCACTCGTAGCTCAGCTGGATAGAGTACTCGGCTACGAACCGAGCGGTCAC
>NZ_JARVSR010000006.1:0-407778 GCF_030209075.1 Pseudomonas sp. lyk4-R2A-10
GTGCATCGGGCGTTTTGAGGCTGAAACAGGTGTAAACCTATTTCAGGACTAGACAGCAGCTGTCCTGCCGACGCGCAGCCAGCGGAGCTGGCGCGTTTCCTGCAAGTCCCCCTCAAATCGCCATAAAACGAGCGCTCGCGGTCATTGCCCCTGCGCCCGTACCGGCAGAAAGGTTTAGCCAGAAGGCCGCAATGCGCAAAAAGCAGCGCGCAGCCCTGTGACGAACGAGAGGGGAGACCATGAAGGCAGTTATTTTGGCGGGTGGCCTGGGCACGCGCATCAGTGAAGAGTCGCACCTCAAGCCGAAACCGATGATCGAGATCGGTGGCAAGCCAATTCTCTGGCACATCATGAAACAGTATTCCGCCCACGGGATTCATGACTTCGTGATTTGCCTTGGCTACAAGGGCTACGCGATCAAGGACTTCTTCGCCAACTACTTCCTGCACACCTCCGACGTGACGTTCGACATGCGTGAAAATCGCATGGACGTTCACCAGAACTACAGCGAACCGTGGCGCGTGACGCTGATCGACACCGGCGAGGAAACCATGACCGGTGGCCGTCTGCGCCGCGCCGCACGCTATCTGGAAAACGAACAAGCCTTCTGCTTCACCTATGGCGACGGCGTCTCCGACCTGAATATCAGCTCGCTGGTGGATTTCCACCTGACTCACGGCAAGTTGGCGACAGTCACCGCCGTACAACCGCCGGGCCGCTATGGCGCGCTGGATCGTGACGGCGACCGGGTTCTCGGTTTCACGGAAAAACCGCGCGGTGACGGTGGCTGGATCAACGGTGGTTTCTTTGTGCTCTCGCCCAAGGTTTTGCCGCTGATCGAAGGCGACGAAACCTCGTGGGAGTCCGGCCCGCTCGACGGTCTGGCCGAGCGCGGCGAGTTGATGGCGTACCAGCACGAAGGCTTCTGGCAGCCAATGGACACCTTGCGTGACAAGAACCACCTCGAAGCCTTGTGGCAGAGCGGGGAGGCCCCATGGAAGCAATGGGACTGAGTCCGGAATTCTGGCGCGGCAAGCGGGTTCTGGTCACCGGCCACACCGGTTTCAAGGGCAGCTGGCTGACCCTGTGGCTGCAAAGCCTCGGCGCGCAAGTCAGCGGTTTTTCCCTCGATCCGTCGACCGAGCCGAGCCTGTTCGAACTGGCGCGCGTGAGCGAAGGCATCAACGACCAGCGCGGCGACCTGCGTGACCTCGGCGCCTTGCTCGAGATCATCGCTGACACCGAGCCTGAGATCGTCCTGCACCTGGCGGCCCAGCCGCTGGTGCGTGAAGGTTATCGCGATCCGCTGGGGACTTATTCCAGCAACGTCATGGGCACCCTCAATCTGCTCGAAGCGATTCGTCAGGTCGGTTGCGTGCGGGCCTGCGTGCTGGTGACCACCGACAAGGTCTACGCCAACAAGGAATGGCTGTGGCCGTACCGCGAGGACGAAGCCCTCGGTGGTCACGATCCTTACAGCAGCAGCAAGGCCTGCTGCGAGTTGCTGGCGCAGTCTTACGCGGCATCGTTCTTCCCGGCCGACAAGTACGCCGAGCATGGTCTGGCCCTGGCCACCGCGCGCGCCGGCAACGTGTTGGGTGGTGGCGACTTCGCCCCAGAACGGCTGATTCCCGATGTACTGAAAGCCTGGTCGGCCGACGAGCCGGTGACCTTGCGTTACCCGCAAGCCGTGCGCCCGTGGCAGCACGCGCTGGAGCCGCTGGCCGGCTATCTGCAACTGGCCGCCGGGCTCTACGAACAAGGCCCGGAGTACGCCGGCGCGTGGAACTTCGGTCCGGGCGAGGCGGACATGTGCAGCGTCGGTGAAGTGGTCGAACTGCTCTCCAACCGCTGGCCTCAGGCCCGTGGGCTGCGCCTCGAAAAGAGCGACCTGCACGAAGCCGGTCTGCTGCGCCTGGACAGCAGCCGCGCCCGTCAGGTGCTCGGCTGGCAACCGCGCTGGACGTTGCAGCAATGCCTGACCCAGACCCTCGACTGGCACCTGGCGTGGCAGAACGGCGACGACATGCGCACCGTGACCCTCGGCCAACTGAACCTGTACCGGGGCGCGCTGTGAGCGAGTTTTCCTTGAAACCGTTGCCGCTGGCCGGGTTGTTCAGCGTCCAGCACAAGCGCTTCGAAGATCAGCGCGGGCACTTCGCCCGTCTGTTCTGCGAAGGCAGCCTGAAAGCGTTCGGCAGTGAATTTCACATCCGCCAGATCAACCATTCCTGCACCCGCGAGAAGGGCAGCGTGCGCGGTCTGCATTACCAGAACGCCAATGCGCCGGAAGCCAAGTTGATCACCTGCCTGCGAGGTGAAGTGTGGGACGTAGCGGTAGACCTGCGCCCGGACTCGGAAACCTTCCTGCACTGGCACGCCGAGCACCTGAAGGCCGGTGACGGTCGCAGCCTGTTGATTCCGGCCGGCTTCGCCCACGGTTTCCAGACCCTCACCGAAGACGCCGAACTGCTTTACCTGCACAGCGCCGATTACGCGCCGGAGCACGAGGGCGGTCTGTCGGTGAACGATCCACGGCTGGCGATCGCCTGGCCGTTGCCTGTCAATAATTTGTCAGCGCGTGATTCCAGCCATCCCGCGCTCGATCAACACTTTGCTGGAGTGCGTCTATGAACTGCCGTGGGTGCGCCGCACCGCTGAGCTTGCCGCTGATCGACCTCGGCACCTCGCCACCGTCCAACGCCTACGTGCACGTCGATCGGCTGGAGCAGGCCGAACAATGGGTGCCGCTGAAGGTCGCCGTGTGCCAGCAATGCTGGCTGGTGCAGACCGAGGATTACACCTCTGCCGACAGCCTGTTCGACGCCGAATACGCCTACTTCAGTTCGTTCTCCAGCACCTGGCTGGCTCATGCCGAGCGTTATGTGGCCGAGATGGTCGAGCGCTTCGGCCTGACCGCCGACAGCCGCGTGGTGGAAGTCGCGGCCAACGACGGCTACCTGCTGCAATACGTGGCCGGTCGCGGCATCCAGTGCCTGGGCGTCGAGCCGACCCGCAGCACCGCGCAGGCGGCACGGGAAAAAGGCCTGGAGATTCGTGAACTGTTCTTCGGTCGCGACACCGCCGCCCAGCTGAAAAGCGAAGGCTGGGCCGCCGACCTGATGGCCGCCAACAACGTGCTGGCCCATGTGCCGGACATCAACGATTTCCTCGGTGGTTTCGCCACGCTGCTCAAGCCGACCGGCGTCGCCACCTTCGAATTCCCGCAACTGCTGACGCTGATGGCCGGCGCGCAGTTCGACACGCTGTATCACGAGCACTATTCCTACCTGTCCCTGACCGCCGTGCAGACGCTGTGCGAGCGCAACGGCCTGGAAGTGTTCGACGTCAGCCAGCTGACCACCCATGGCGGATCGCTGCGGGTGTTCGTCCAGCGCAAGGACGGTTTACGCCGCGCCGTGCAGCCAGCGGTGCAGCAGCAGTTGCAGGCCGAGCTCGACGCCGGGGTGAAAACCACCGGGTACTACGCGACGCTGGCGCCTGCCGCCGAAAACATCAAGCACCAGCTGCTGCGCTTCCTGTTGCAGGCCAAGGCCGAGGGCAAGCGCGTGGTCGGTTATGGCGCGGCAGCCAAAGGAAATACCTTGCTCAACTTCGCCGGTGTGAGGACGGATCTGCTGGCCTGGGTCGCCGATGCCAACCCGCACAAACAGGGCAAGTTCCTGCCGGGCAGTCGCATTCCGATCGTGGCGCCCGAGCGCATTGCGCAAGAGCGGCCGGACTACATTCTGGTTCTGCCCTGGAACCTGTTGAGCGAAGTGACGCAACAACTGGCCGAAGCCAAAACATGGGGTGCACGCTTTGTCGTCGCCGTTCCGGAGTTGAGCATTCAATGAGCAGAATTCACTACACCAAACCCAGCGTCGGCGAACTCGAAGCGCAATATGCCCTGGATGCCGTGCAGAACGGCTGGGGCGCGCGCTGCTACGAATACCTGACCCGCTTCGAACACGGCTTCGCCGAGCATTTGGGCGCGACCTATGCGATCGCTACTTCCAGTTGCACCGGGGCGTTGCACATGGGCATGGCGGCATTGGGGGTCGGTGCCGGTGACGAAGTGATCCTTGGCAATACCAACTGGATCGCTTCGGCGGCGCCGATCACCTACCTGGGCGCGACCCCGGTATTTGTCGATGTGCTGGCCGACAGCTGGTGCCTCGACCCGCAGCAGGTCAGAAACGCGATCAGCCCGCGCACCAAGGCCATTCTGGCGGTGCACCTGTACGGCAATCTGTGTGACATGGATGCCTTGCTGGCCATCGGCAAGGAATTCGGGATTCCCGTGATCGAAGATGCGGCCGAAGCCATCGGTTCGCAGTGGCGCGGTCAGGCGGCCGGTTCGATGGGAGCCTTCGGTGCTTTCTCGTTCCACGGCACCAAGACCATGACCACCGGCGAGGGCGGAATGTTCGTTACCTCGGACAAGGCCTTGTACGAGCGCGTGCTGACCCTGTCCAACCACGGTCGCGTGGCGGGCTGCACCAAGCAGTTCTGGCCAGAGTTCGTCGGTTTCAAATACAAGATGAGCAACCTGCAGGCGGCCGTCGGTTGCGCGCAGGTCGAGCGGATCGAAGAGTTGATCGCGCGCAAGCGGGCGATCTTTTCCAACTATGCACAGGCGCTGGAAGGCGTACCGGGCGTGTCGCTCAATCCCGAGCCGGCTCACGGGCGCAACGGTTACTGGATGCCGACCGTGGTGTTCGATGCCGACACCGGTATCCATCGCGACCAGTTGATCGCGGCTTTCCAGGCGGCTGACATCGATGCCCGGGTGTTCTTCTGGCCGCTGTCGACGTTGCCGATGTTCAGCGGGCACAACGTTGACACCCCGGTGTCATTCGCCCTGCCGGAGCGCGCCTTCAATCTGCCGAGCTATCACGACATGACCGACGCCGATCAGCAGCGCGTGGTGCAAGTGGTGCTGGACATGTTGGCAGGCAGGCCCGCGCTGTGAAGATGTATCTGCTGGGGGCCGCCAACCCGGAAGCGGTGCGCATGCTGCACGCGGTCAAGCGCAGTACGCCGAATGTCGAGTTCGCCTTTCTGGACAACGATCCGCGCAAGCACGGCACGCTGTTTTACGGGGTGCCGGTGGTGGGTGGTTCGGAGCGGGTCGCCGAGCTCAATGGCCCGGACGTGCGCTTCGTCAATCTGATCACCGGCAGTACCCGGTTACGCTACGAAACCACCTGTCAGTTGGTGGAGGCAGGGGCGAAGCTCGGCCAGTTCGTTCATCCCGGTATCGACCTGAGCATGATCCGCATGGGGCAGGGCAGTTACCTGCAGGAAGGCGTGTTGATGCAGGCCGAAGTCGAACTCGGCGACAACACCAGCATCAGCGCCGGTAGCGTCGTGGGGCATGAAGGGCGGATCGGCCATTCAGTGTTCATGGCGCCGGGCGTGTGCATCGCCGGCTGTGTGGAAATCGGCGACGGTACGTTTATCGGTACCAACGCCACGATTCTGCCGCGTCTGCGCATCGGTCGCTGGGTGACCATCGGCGCCGGCGCTGTGGTGACAAAGGATGTCCCGGATTTTTCGGTCGTGGTGGGCAATCCCGCCAGGATCATCAAGACCAACACCGTGCCATACCCTGACGCCAGGGTGTTCAGGTAAGCCGTTTTCCCGAATTTTTGGAGAGTCGCAATGAATCCACATGAGCAGTTTCGCGAAGAAGTAAAAGCCAACATCGAAGGCCTGCAACAGGACAAGGCGCTGCAAACCGAGTCTCTGGATTGGGTCGGCACTACCGCTAAACACAAGTACACCTACAACTTCAGCTGGATGGGCCGGCCGATCATTCAGTTCCCGCAGGACATGGTCGCCATGCAGGAAATCATCTGGAACCTGCGCCCGGACATCATCGTGGAAACCGGTATCGCCCACGGCGGTTCGCTGGTGTTCTACGCCTCGATCCTCGAGCTGATCGGTCACGGCGAAGTCCTGGGCATCGATATCGACATCCGCCAGCACAATCGCGAAGCCATCGAAGCGCACCCGATGTTCAAGCGGATCAGCATGATCCAGGGTTCGAGCATCGACACCGCGATCGTCGACCAGGTGCGCGAACGCGTGCAGGGCAAGAAAGTGCTGGTGGTGCTGGATTCCAATCACACCCACGAGCACGTCCTCGAAGAGCTGCGTCTGTACGCACCGCTGGTGTCGGTGGGCAGCTACTGCGTGGTCATGGACACCGTGGTCGAAGACATGCCGCAAGACGCCTTCCCGGATCGCCCGTGGGGCAAGGGTGACAACCCGAAAACTGCTGTGTGGGCTTACCTGAAAGAGAGCAGCGATTTCGAAATCGATCAGGCCATTCACAGCAAGTTGCTGATCACTGTCGCGCCGGATGGCTATCTGCGTCGCGTTCGTTAATCGACAAAAACAACGTTGAGTTTTCGGCGACTCGTCGCTTGTGGGGAATTTATGCAAGGCAAGAACAGTTCTGGACACGGTTTGGCACTCAACGAACAGTTGACCGTTGTGCTGATATCTCACGAACGCCCGGCGTTTCTGCGCAGGGCCGTGCGTTTCTACAGCACCCTGCCGTGCAGGATCCTGGTGCTGGATTCTTCGGCCGAGGCACAACCGGACATGCTCGGGCAGTTTGCCAACGTCGACTACCAGCACTTGCCGCAGTATGGCTACTGGGGCATCCGCGCCAAGCTGGCCTACGGTGTCGAGCAATTGCAGACGCCGTACATGGTGTTTGCGGCGGACGACGACTTCCTCGTGCACGATGCCTTGCATGAAGCCGTCGCCTTCATGAATGCCAACCCCGATTACAGCCTGTGCCATGGCTACAGCATGATGTACCTGTCGCTGGCCAACAGCGTCAGCTACTACCGTCGCGACAAGAAGGTCTGCGAGGACTACTCGGCCGATCTCGCCCAGGATCGCCTGATCGACTACATGTATCAGTACCTGCCGCCGTTCTATGCCGTGCAACGTACGGAGATTCTGCGCGACTGGTATGCGGCCATGCCGCAAGACACGATCTTCCAGTGGCAGGAAGTCGGTCACACCTACTACATGCTGGCGCGGGGCAAGGCGCGGATTCTGCCGATCCCGTACGTGGTGCGTGAGCTCAACTATCAGCACTCCGACCACAACACCGAGATTTATCACTCGCTGGCCTACACCGACGCCAGGCACGTCGCCGAACGCGAAGCCTTTGCCGGTTTCCTTGCCGGGTTGCCGACCCAGGTCAAGCATCAGGATCCGGAGCAGGGCAAACAGTTCGTGCTGGATAGCTTCGAAGCACTGGCCGATAGCCTGCGCGCCGGTCGCGCGTTGACTGCCGAGCTGGTATTCGAGTCGGCCTGGACCGATATCGAGGCGGGCCCACAGCGCCGTTTCGGCCCGAAACAGTACGTCGAGATGCCGTTCTACAATCAGGCGTTCTTCGATCAATTGACCCAGTTCGAATTCCTGCTGCACTCGATGCCGGCAGGGCGCCTGCAGTTGCAAGGCCTGGAAGGCATCTGGGCGCGCCAGCAGAACCTGATGCTGGCCCGCAACAACGACACCCCGGAAAGTGTGGTCGACCGTTTGTGGCAGGCCCACGACAGCAACGTGTTCAACCGCCAGGTCATCACGCGTCTGATTGACCAGTTGCAATCGATGGGCGAAGAAGAGGACGCGCAAAAACTGCGCGACTGGATCGCGCGTCTGCAAGCGACCTCCCTCAAAGGCAACGATCAGGCATTCGGCAAGATGAGGACCGGTCGCCTGCTTGAATGGCTCGCGGCGCGTCAACCGGATGCCGGACAGCTCGAGGCTATCGCCGGTCACCTGGCAGCCCACGATGGCGGTCCGCAGTTCGGCATCTTCCTGCTCGATCTGGACAACGACATCGACAAGTTGCAGATCACCCTGGACAGCCTGCTCGAAGGTCACAGCAAGGCCTTCAAGGTGGTGGTGTTCACCACGGGTGAGCCGCCGGCCGCGACCACTGCGCAAAACACTTTGCACTTTGTCCGGGTCTCGCCGAGCAATTTTGTCGACAAGCTGAACCTGAGCGTCAATCAGTCGCCGTGCGACTGGCTGTTGCTGGCCGAAGCGGGCGACGAGTTCACCGCCGGCGGTCTGTTGCGCGCCGGTCTGGAGCTGGCGTCTGCCGACGGGTGCCGCGCGGTGGCCACCGACGAAATCCAGCGCACCGCCGATGGCGCACTGGTGGATGTCTTCCGTCCGGGCTTCAACCTCGATCTGTTGCAAAGCCTGCCGGCACTGATGGCACGGCACTGGTTGATCCGTCGTGAAGTGTTGATCGAGGCCGGTGGTTATCAGGCCGACTTCAGCAAGGCGCTGGAATTCGATCTGCTGCTGCGCATCATTGAGCAAGGTGGTCTGGATGGCCTGGCTCACCTTGACGAACCGCTGTTGATTGCCGGTGCTTCGGTGCTGGAAGAAAACGCCGATGAGCGTCAGGCGCTGCTGCGTCACCTGGGCAATCGTGGTTACAAGGCGAAAATCACCTCGTCGAAACCGGGCACTTATCAGGTCGACTACCGTCACGGCGAACAGCCATTGGTGTCGGTCATCGTGCCGGCAATCGATGATCTTCCTGCGCTGCAGCGTTGCATCGAAGGCGTACTGCTGCGAACCCGCTACACCCGCTATGAGGTGTTGATCGCCGCAGGTCCCAATCTGTCCGCCGCGGTCAATGACTGGCTGGGCACACTGCAGCACGCCAAGGTGCAGGTCTTGCGTGCCGATCAGCCACTCGGTGCTGTGGCGCTGAGCAACGCCGCCAGCCAGCAGGCGCAGGGTGAATACCTGGTGCTGATGGCCGCCGACGGTGAAGTGGTCAATCCGAACTGGATCGAGTCGCTGCTCAACCATGCCCAGCGTCCGGAAGTCGGCGTGGTCGGTGCGAAACTGGTGGACCGCGATGGCAAGATCGCTCAGGCCGGTCTGATTCTGGGGCTGAACGATGGTGTCGGTTCTGCCTTCATCGGTGAGAAACATGACGCCGAGGGCTACATGCAGCGTCTGGCCGTGGATCAGAACTACTCGGCGGTGTCGGGCATCTGCCTGATGATTGGCAAAGCACTGTTCAATGCGCTGGATGGTCTGGATGACGCGCAATTTGCTGACGGCTTCAGCGATGTCGATCTGTGCCTGAAGGCGGGTGAAGCCGGTTTCCTCACCGTCTGGACGCCGCTGGTTCAGGTCATCCATTCGGGCGAGGTGCCGCAGGCTCCACAGGCACTGCAAGCGCTGCGTGAAAAATGGTCCGGCGCTTTTGCCCGGGACACGGCGTATAACCCGAACCTGAGCCTGAGCGGCAAAGGTTTTGTTCTCAACGAAAGTGCTTCGCTGGACTGGGCGCAGTTGCTCGCCTAAGCCTTCGCACAGGGAACAGGATTCAAGACATGTTCAACGGTAAATCGATTTTCATCTCCGGTGGCACCGGCTCGTTCGGGCGCAAGTTCATCGCGCGCCTGCTGGAGCAATACCAGCCCAAGCGCGTGGTGGTGTTTTCCCGGGATGAGCTCAAGCAATACGAAATGCAGCAGACGTTCAACGCGCCGTGCATGCGTTACTTCCTCGGTGACGTACGCGATGCCGATCGTCTGCGCCAGGCCATGCGCGGCATCGATTACGTGGTGCATGCCGCGGCGTTGAAGCAGGTGCCGGCGGCGGAATACAACCCGACCGAATGCATCCGCACCAACGTCAACGGCGCGGAGAACATCATCGCCGCCGCCATCGACAACGGCGTGAAGAAAGTCGTCGCGCTGTCCACCGACAAGGCCGCGAGCCCGATCAACCTGTACGGCGCCACCAAGTTGCTGTCGGACAAGCTGTTCGTCGCGGCCAACAACATTGCCGGTGAACAGCAGACGCGTTTTGCCGTGGTGCGCTACGGCAACGTGGCGGGCTCGCGCGGGTCAGTGGTGCCGTTTTTCAGCCAGCTGATTGCCGATGGCGCGACAGAACTGCCGATCACCGACGAGCGCATGACCCGCTTCTGGATCACCCTCGATCACGGCGTGCAATTCGTGCTCGACAGCTTTGCGCGGATGCACGGCGGTGAAGTGTTCGTGCCGAAGATCCCGTCGATTCGTGTGGTCGATCTCGCGCGTGGCATGGCCGAGCACCTGCCGCACAAGAACGTCGGCATCCGTCCGGGCGAGAAGCTGCATGAACTGATGGTGCCGCTGGACGATGCACGGATGACCCTGGAGTTTGCCGATCACTACACGATCCAGCCGTCGATTCGTTTCACCAGCGTCGACGTGGATTTTGCCGAGGACAAACTCGGCGAGCGTGGCGTGCCGGTCGGTGAAGATTTCGAGTACCGCTCCGACACCAACCCGCACTTCCTCTCGGTGGGGCAGATCGCCGACCTGCACGCGAAGCTGTCGGTATGATTCCCTACGGCCGGCAAAGCCTCGACCAGACGGACATCGACGCGGTGGTCGAGGTGTTGCAGTCCGACTGGTTGACCCAGGGTCCGACCATCGAACGCTTCGAGCAGGCGATGGCCGAGCGTTGTCAGGCCGATTTCGCCGTGGCAGTGTGCAACGCCACGGCGGCGCTGCACATTGCCTGTCTCGCGGCGGGGCTGGGAACGGGCGACCGCTTGTGGACCACGCCGAACACCTTTCTCGCGTCGGCCAACTGCGGCCGTTATTGCGGTGCCGACGTTGATTTCGTCGACATCGATCCGCTGACCTGGAACCTCGATGCCGAAGTTCTGGCAAGCAAACTCGATGCTGCCGAACGCGATGGTACGCTGCCCAAAGTGCTGGTGGCAGTGGCGTTCTCCGGGCAGAGCTGCGACATGCGGCGGATTGCCGAACTGGCCGAGCGCTATAACTTCACGGTCATCGAAGACGCCTCCCACGCGGTCGGCGCCAGTTACGCCGGGCGCCCGGTGGGTTGCGGTGAATTTGCCGCGATGACCGTGTTCAGCTTTCATCCGGTGAAGATCATCACCAGCGCTGAAGGCGGCATGGTGCTGACCAATCGCCCGGAACTGGCCGAGCGCCTGCAACGCCTGCGCAGCCACGGCATGACCCGCGATCCGCAGCAGATGACCGAACCCAGCCACGGCCCGTGGTACTACCAGCAGGTCGAACTGGGTTTCAATTACCGGATCACCGATCTGCAAGCCGCGCTGGGCCTGTCACAGTTGGGCAAACTGGACGAGTTCATCGCCCGTCGCCGGGAGCTGGCCGCGCGTTACGACCGCTTGCTGGCGTACTTGCCGGTGACTGTGCCGAGCCTCCAGCCGGACGCCGAATCGGCCTGGCATCTTTATGTGGTGCGTTTGCAGACCGAACGCATCAGCCTCAGCCACCGTCAGGTGTTCGAAGGCTTGCGCGCCGCCGGCGTCGGCGTGAACCTGCACTACATTCCGGTGCATTTGCAGCCGTACTATCGTGACCTGGTTTTCTCCGAGGGTGACTTCCCCGAAGCGGAGCGTTATTACGCCGAAGCGATCAGCCTGCCGCTGTTTCCGTTGCTGAGCGATCAGCAGCAGGATTATGTGGTTGAGCAATTGCGTCGGTTGACTGAATGATTGCCGCCACGGCGGTGGATGGAAAACGGTAATGCGTGATCTCAGCGAGCAGGAACAATTCTGGCAGGGCGAATTCGGCAACCAGTACGTTGACCGCAACGTCGGCCAGCCACTGGTGGCGGCCAATCTGGCGTTGTTCGCCAAGGCGCTGACCCGGGCCGGGCGGATCGACAGCCTGCTGGAGCTGGGCACCAACGCCGGCAACAACTTGCAGGCGCTGCGTCAGTTGTTGCCCCGCTGCGAGCTGTTCGGGGTCGAAATCAATGCCAGTGCCTGTGCCCAGGCGCGTGCGCTGGAGATTGCGAACATCTGGCACGGTTCGCTGTTCGACTTTCCCCGTGAACGCCAATACGACCTGACCCTGAGCAAAGGCGTGCTGATCCATCTGGCGCCGGAACTACTGGCGACGGCGTATGCGCAGTTGTATGCGTTGAGTTCGCGCTACATCCTGATCGCCGAGTACTACAATCCGTCGCCGGTGGAAGTGTCCTATCGCGGCAACAGCGGCAAGCTGTTCAAGCGTGATTTCGCCGGTGAAATGCTTGATCGTTATCCTGATCTGCAACTGCTGGATTACGGCTTCGGTTATCACCGCGATCCGCAGTTTCCGGTGGACGACATCACCTGGTTCCTTTTGGAAAAACGTCCTTGAACAACGTCGCAATCATCCCGGCCCGCGGGGGCAGCAAACGCATCCCGCGCAAGAATCTCAAGCCGTTCGACGGTGTGCCGATGATTGTCCGTTCGATTCGCACGGCCCTCGATTCTGGGTTGTTCGAGCAAGTGGTGGTCAGCACCGACGACGCAGAGATCGCCGACGTGGCGCGGGCCAACGGTGCTCACGTGCCGTTCATGCGTCCGGCGGAGCTGGCCGATGATTTCACCGGCACTGCGGCAGTGATCGTGCATGCCTTGCAGCAACTGCCGGCCTTCGAATACGCCTGCTGTGTGTACGCCACGGCGCCGCTGTTGCAGGCACGGTTTCTGCGTCAGGGCGTTGAATTGCTGGAGCGACACCCGGACAAGTCCTTTGCTTTTTCAGTCACCGATTTCGGCTTTCCGGTGCAGCGCGCCCTGACCCTGGACGGGCAGGGCGCACTGACGGCGTTGTACCCCGAGTTTCGCAATACCCGTTCGCAGGATCTGCCGGCTGCCTTTCAGGATGCCGGCCAGTTCTATTGGGGTCGCCGCGAGGCGTGGCTGGGTAGCGAGGTGTTGTATTCGCCGGCCAGTCTGCCGGTGATCCTGCCACGCCATCTGGTGCAGGACATCGATACCGCCGAAGACTGGAAGCGCGCCGAGTACCTTTACGCGGCACTCAAGGCCGGCGGAGAACTGCAATGAGAGTGCTGATCCGCGCCGACGCCTCGCCGACCATCGGCAGCGGCCACATCGCCCGGTGCCTGACGCTGGCGCGGGTATTGCGCACGCAAGGCAGTCATGTCGCGTTTGCCTGCCGTCGTTTGCCGGGGCATCGGCTTGATGCGTTGCAGAGCGAAGGCTTCGAGACCTTCGCGTTGCCGGATCGCTATGCCGGTGAAGACCCGGAGCAAGCCATCGAATCGATGCTGCCGTGGCAGGCGGATATCGATGCACTGGCGGCGCAGCTGGAAGGGCAGCCCGGATTTGACTGGGTGATCGCCGACCATTACGGCCTCGACCATCACTGGCAGACCGCTGCCCGTCGCTTCGCGCCACGGATCGCCGCCGTCGACGATCTGGCGACCCGCCGGTACAGCGTGGATCTGCTGCTCAATCAGAACCTCTCCGGGCTCAGCGAAAACTATCAGCCGCTGCTGCCGGCCGGTTGCCGAACGCTGCTCGGTCCGCGCTTTGCCATGTTGCGTGAAGAATTCAGTGGCCCGGCCATCGAGATCAAACCGGTGGCGCGCCGGGTGCTGGTGAATTTCGGTGGCTTTGATGCGGCACGCCAGACTCATCACGCGATGCTGGCGCTGGCGGATTTTTCGGCGCTTGAAGTGGATTTTGTCGCCGGCGCCGACAACCCGGCCTGGGCAGAGATGCAGGCGCTGGCCGAAACGCGGCCGCACTGGCGCCTGCACAGTTTCGTCAGTGATTTTCATCGGCGCATGACCGAGGCCGACCTGTTTATCGGCGCCGGCGGTGGCACCAGTTGGGAACGCGCGGCCCTGGGCCTGCCGACGATCTGCATTGCGGTGTCGAACAACCAGCAGGCCAACGGCGAAGCGATGGCGGCGGCCGGGGCGCATGTGTTCATGGGCGCGCGGGAGCAGGTCAGCGTCGAGCAACTGCGTGATGCGATTGGCTTTGTCGTGGGCAACTTTTATCTGCGCCAGAGCCTGGCCGAGCGTTCGCGGCGACTGGTCGACGGGCGCGGCGCGCTGCGGGTAGCGGCGGCACTGGCCGGCGCGGTGCTCAAGTTGCGTCCGGCTACGCCGGATGACGCGCAGTTGCTGTTCGATGGCCGCAATGCCGAGGCGGTGCGCCGATGGTCGCTGGACAGCGCCGCGATTGATTGGACGCAGCACGTTAACTGGCTGGGCGCGAGCCTGCGCAATCCTCAGCGGTTGCTGCTGGTGGCCGAGGCGGATGACGGCCCGGTCGGGATCCTGCGCTACGATCTGCGCGGCTTTGAGGCGGAGGTTTCGCTGTATCTGCTTGAGGGGCGTTTCGGCCTCGGCTGGGGCCGGGCGCTGCTGGCGCAGGGTGAAGCCTTTCTGGCTGCGCACTGGCCGCAAATGACCGCCATCACCGCTCAGGTGTTGCCGGCCAATCGGCCCTCGATGAATGTTTTTCGTGACGCCGGGTTCACCCAGAGTGCCTGTGCGTTCACCAAGGTATTGAAGGAATCCCGTCAATGAGCAGTTTCAAGATCGGCAACCGTCAGATCGGTGCCGATGCGCCGCCGTTCATCATCGCGGAAATGAGCGGCAACCATAACCAGTCGCTGGACGTAGCCCTGCAGATTGTCGAAGCGGCAGCAAAGGCCGGTGCGCACGCCCTGAAGCTGCAAACCTACACCGCCGAAACCATGACTCTGGATCTGGCGCAAGGCGAGTTCTTCATCAAGGATCCGAACAGTCTCTGGGCGGGCACCTCGCTCTACGACCTGTATGAAAAGGCCCACACGCCCTGGGAATGGCATGCGCCGATCTTCGCCCGGGCCAGGGAATTGGGCATGCTCGCGTTTTCCACGCCGTTCGATGACAGCGCCGTGGACTTTCTCGAAAGCCTCGATGTGCCGGCCTACAAGATCGCCAGTTTCGAAAATACCGATCTGCCGTTGATTCGCCGTGTCGCGGCGACCGGCAAACCGCTGATCATTTCCACCGGCATGGCCAGCATCGCCGAACTCGATGAAACCGTGCGCGCTGCCCGTGAGGCAGGTTGCAAGGATCTGGTGCTGCTCAAATGCACCAGCACCTACCCGGCGACGCCGCTCAACAGCCACGTGCGCACGATTCCGCATCTGCGTGAGCTGTTTGGCTGCGAGGTCGGGCTGTCCG
Organism: Pseudomonas sp. lyk4-R2A-10; assembly: GCF_030209075.1. Lineage (NCBI taxonomy): Bacteria > Pseudomonadati > Pseudomonadota > Gammaproteobacteria > Pseudomonadales > Pseudomonadaceae > Pseudomonas > Pseudomonas sp. lyk4-R2A-10. The sequence continues at coordinate 15,046 of NZ_JARVSR010000006.1, forward strand.
ATCACTCGATGGGTGTAGGCGTGTCGGTGGCGGCGGTGGCACTCGGCGCGACCGTGGTGGAAAAACACTTCACCCTCGACCGTTCAGCCGGAGGGGTGGACGCCAGTTTCTCGCTGGAGCCGGCGGAACTGGCCAGCCTGGTGGTCGAGACCGAACGTGCCTGGCAGGCCATGGGCCAGGTGCATTACGGGGTGACCGAGGCTGAGCAGAAGTCGCTGGTTTACCGTCGGTCGCTGTACGTCACGGCCGATATGGCGGTCGGTGAACCCTTCACGGCGGCCAACCTGCGCGCCATTCGTCCCGGTCTCGGTCTGCCGCCCAAGCACACCGATGCGGTCCTCGGGCGCCGTGCGCGCCAGCCGATCAAGCGTGGTACACCGCTGGACTGGTCATTGGTCGAATGACCCAATCTGCCACCGATTCGGCAAAATAGCGTGACCTGCGAGTCATAACGCGCATCTTCACTGTATTGTAATGACCGGGGAGATGGCGCCTGGCCCGTTTTCGGCCCAGTGATAGCCCTTTGCGCTCCCCGTGGCTGCCCGTTGTGGCGGCCGTTTTCTGTTTGTCGGCGCCCCTCGAATCCTTGCGAGCGGTGGTATTGGGCAGTTTATTATTGGGAAGCCGTAATGATTGGCATAAAAAGCATTGCGAGCTACGTTCCTGTAGCCGGCGTGGATAACTACGCACAAGGTGCGAAATTCGAGAAGGATGAAGAGTTCATCCTTGGCAAGATCGGTTCGGCCTTCCTGCCGCGCAAAGACGCGGAACAGGAGACCTCCGATCTGTGCGTTGAAGCGGCCAATGCGTTGTTTGCCAGCAATCCGGATCTGAAACGCGAGTCCATCGACGCACTGATCGTCGTCACCCAGAACGGTGACGAAGAAGGCCTGCCGCACACCGCAGCCATCGTTCAGGACAAGCTTGGTCTGCCAACCAACGTGGCCGCGTTCGACATTTCCCTGGGGTGCTCCGGTTACGTCTACGGCATCTATGCGATCAAAGGTTTCATGGAAGCTGCCGGCCTCAAGAACGGCCTGCTGATCACCGCTGACCCGTATTCGAAGATCGTTGACCCGGAAGACCGCAACACCACCATGCTGTTTGGCGACGCTGCTACCGCCACCTGGATGGGCGAAGACCCGGTCTGGGCGCTGGGCAAGGCCAAGTTCGGCACCGACGGTTCCGGCGCACCGCACCTGAAAGTCACCGATGGCGTGTTCTTCATGAACGGCCGTCAGGTGTTCAACTTCGCGCTGCTCAAGGTGCCGGCCCACCTGCACGAACTGCTCGACGATTCCGGTCTCAAGGCCGATGACATCGATGCCTTCTGCATTCACCAGGGCAGTGCGGCGATTGTCGACGCCGTGGCGCGGCGCTTCGAAGGCGAGCCGGAGAAGTTCATCAAGGACATGGTCGAGACCGGCAACACCGTGTCGTCCAGTGTGCCGCTGCTGCTGGAAAAACACGTGATGGATTCCGACTGGAATCGCATTGCAATCAGTGGTTTCGGTGTCGGTTTGTCATGGGGTTCGGCGATTATTTATCGTCCTTGAATCCGCTAAGAACGACGGATACAAAAATAGCGTTCAAGGGTTAACCTTGAACGCTATTTTTTTGCCTGAAGGGAGCGCGAGGCGTCATGAGTGAGTTTTTCCAGGCCAATGCTGAAGTCATCGAACGACGCTGGCCGGCGCTGTTCGCGAGATTGCTGAACGAAGACGGTTCGGCGATCGAGGCTGAGCTGACGCAAGGGCTGGGCTCGACGCTGAGCATTGGCGGCATTCAGCTCACCAGCCGACATGACCGTGTCCGCGAGGCGCAGATTCAGGCCGCCAGCCTGCCGGCGGACAAGCCGCAACTGCATGTCTACGGCACCGGCCTCGGGGATTTGCCCGCGGTGTTGCTGGAGCGCATCGGGCTTGAGCGACTTTACGTACACATCCTCAATGGCGCGCTGTTCGCCCTGGTGCTGCAATTGATCGATCAGCGTCAGTGGCTGCAGGATCCGCGAGTTGAATTGCTCTACGCCGGCGACCTGCCCGACATCTGCACGCCGTTTTTTGCATTGCCTGCCGAGATGCTGCTGGCCGATGACTTCAACGCAAAGATTCGCGATCGGCTGGTCAGCGAAGTGCACCTGAGCTTCAACAACCGCGAGTTCGATCCGCAGTCACCGTTCATTCAACAGCGTCTGCAGGACTGCTTGCCGGTATTGCTGGATGACGATGATGTGGCGACGCTGTTCGGCACCTGTGCCGGTCGGGAGATTTTCGTGATTGGCACGGGGCCGACACTGGAGCAGCATTTCGAACGTCTGGCGGCGATCCGCGAGCGGGCCGATCGTCCGTTGTACATTTGTGTCGATACCGCGTACCGGCCGCTGCGCGAGCACGGGATCGTGCCCGACTATGTGGTGAGCATCGATCAGCGCATCAGCTTCCGGCATTTGCCTTTCGAGGACTCCGACGGCATCCCGCTGGTGTATCTGCCCATGAGTGACCCCGAAGTGCTGAGGGCCTGGAAGGGCAAGCGTTATGGCGCTTACTCTGCCAGTCCGGTCTATGCGGCATTGCGTGAGCAGTACCCGAGGGCGCTGTTGCATGTGGGCGGCAGCGTGATTCACCCGGCCGTGGATCTGGCAGTGAAGATGGGCGCTGCACGCATCACCCTGTTCGGCGCCGATTTTGCCTTCCCGATGAACAAGACCCATGCCGGCTGGAGTGATGGTGACCTGGGGCCGTCGGTGAATCAGGCGCGGCACTGGGTGCGTGACGGGTATGGCGAGCGCGTCAGTACCCAACTCAATTTTCGCGGTTATCTGTGCGTGCTCGAGCGATACATCGCCAGTCAGCCGCAGGTGGCGTTTTTCAACAGTAGTCGCGCGGGGGCGCAGATTGCCGGTACAGCGTTCAATCAGGAGTTTGTGCAATGACTGCGCTGCAAGGCTGGATAGACGAATGCCGCCAGTGCGCCGGGCTTTTTCGCTTGGGTCGTGATGTCGAGGCCGCTTTGACCATGGTCGATGTGTTCGAGGGCGCGCAGCAGTCATTGCTGTCGGCCGGCGCGCAGACGCAGCAAGTCTGGGCGCAATTGCTCACGCAAATGCTCGAGTGCCAGGAGCGTCAGGACTGGCTGGGACTTGCCGATTTCATGGAGTACGAGTTGATTCAATTGCTGGAAGAGCCATCTGCCTGAAGAGGGCTGAAGGCGCTGGCTCGCAGGTTTGCGCCGCGGACGGTTTTATGACGCCATTTTTTCGAAAGTAAAGTGCTGCTAAGTCTTTGTTTTCTAGGGGGTGGCAGGGTGATGGCAAATTTTTTCAAAAAAGCCCTCAAGCAACCTGCAAACCCGACGATAACTATTACGAAGGTTCTCTAGGCCATACCCGGCGGTTGCCAGGGCCGGAAGCCGCAGTACCCAACCAACGAGGAATTCGTCATGGCTTTAACAGTAAACACCAACACCACGTCGTTGAACGTTCAGAAAAACCTGAACCGCGCTTCCGACGCTCTGTCGACTTCGATGCAGCGCCTGTCTTCCGGCCTGAAAATCAACAGCGCTAAAGACGACGCCGCCGGCCTGCAGATCGCTACCCGTATGTCCTCGCAGATCCGTGGTAACACTCAGGCGATCCAGAACGCCAACGACGGTATCTCCGTTGCTCAGACCGCTGAAGGCGCTCTGCAAGCTTCGACCGACATCCTGCAGCGTATGCGTGAACTGGCTGTTAAAGCTCGTAACGGTACCAACGGCACTGCTGACCAGACCGCAACCAACGCTGAATTCGCTCAGATGTCTGACGAAATCACCCGTATCTCGGCTGCTACCAACCTGAACGGCAAAAACCTGCTGGACGGTTCGGCTGGTACTGTAACTCTGCAAGTTGGCGCCAACACTGGCTCCGCCAACCACATCGACCTGGTACTGAGCGGCAAGTTCGACGCTGCAAGCCTGTCGGTAGGTAGCGGTACTGTTGTTCTGACCGGTGCTACTTCCGCAGCCGCCGCTTCGAACATCGACAACGCGATCACCGCGATCGACGCTGCAATTGCGAACATCAACGCCACCCGCGCTGCTCTGGGTGCTTCGCAAAACCGTCTGACCAGCACCATCTCCAACCTGCAGAACATCACCGAGAACACCACTGCTGCACAAGGTCGCGTACAAGATACCGACTTCGCCGCAGAGACTGCTAACCTGACCAAGCAGCAAACCCTGCAACAGGCTTCGACCTCTGTTCTGGCTCAAGCCAACCAACTGCCTTCCGCTGTACTGAAGCTGCTTCAGTAATTTCGGAATGAGTTTTGGCGGGGGAGTGCGCTTGGCGTGCTCTCTCGCTTTTTTCATGTTAGGAGGTGATGGGCATGGACATGAGCGTAAAGCTTAACGTGTCTTATCCGGCTCCCAAGCCAACAGCTCCGGTTGTTGATAAGCCGTCAGAGACGCCTGAGGCTCCCAGAAATACCGTCGCTCCGGTTGCTGACAAGAAGCAGGACACGGATGAGGCGAAATTGAAGCTGGCGGTGCAGGAGATCGAGAAGTTCGTCCAGTCGATCAAGCGCAACCTGGAATTCTCGATCGACGAGCATTCCGGAAAAGTCATCGTCAAGGTGATCGCTAGCGAGACGGGTGAAGTCGTTCGACAGATTCCCTCCGCAGAAGCCCTGAAGCTGGCAGACAGCCTCGCCAATGCGAGTCACGTGTTGTTCGACGCCAAAGTCTGATAGCTGGCATGAATAGTGTTTGAAGTTCTTTAGACGCAGGTATTGGTCAAAAGACTGGCAACAACCCTAGGGAGATGCACATGGCAAGTCCAATTTTACCGGGTTCGGGCCTGGGTTCCGGCCTGGACATCGGTGCAATCGTTACTGCGCTGGTCAACGCCGACAAGTCGCCGAAGCAGACGCAGATCGATAACGCGACAAAAACCAATACGCTGAAGATTTCCGGCATTGGCACGTTGAAGAGTGCGCTGACCGCATTTCAGACGACGATGACCAATCTGGGCAGCAAGACCAGTCCTGCGTTTGCCGGTTATACCGCGACTTCGGGTACGCCCGCAGTTTTGGGTGTGACTTCGGATAACACCGCAGTTTCCGGTACTTACAGCGTTGTTGTGACTAAGCTGGCCACCGGCTCGAAAGTAGCCAGTGCATCCTTCGCCGGCGGTGCGGCCAGTGCCATTCCGAGTGGTACCCTGAAAATCAGTCAGAATGGCACTGATTACAATGTCACGATTCCAGCCAACGCGACCTTGCAGAGCACTCGTGACGCAATCAACACGGCTCAGGGCGTCAATGGTATTTCTGCCAACATCGTGACTGACAGCACGGGTGCTTCGCGCCTGGTGATCAGCTCCAGCAAAACGGGTGCGGGTACTGACCTGAGTGTCAGTGGCATTACCGGCCTGGAAATTGATGGTACCCAGCAGTTGGGTGCGACTCCGGCGCCTGGCGCTGCCGGTTCCGTCAATGGTCTTGCACAGGATGCGCAGCTGACCATCGACGGTCTTTCGGTGAGCAGCAAAAGCAACACGGTAACCGGAGCCATCAGCGGTTTGACGATGAACCTGCTGACGGTCCCTGCCACGCCGGGTACGCCAGTCACGGTCACTGTCGACACCAACACCAAAGGCTTGCAGACGTCGGTTCAGGCCTTCGTCGACGCCTTCAACACCTTGAAGAGCACCATCGATACCTTGTCCAAGGCGACGCCGGACGAAGATGGCAAGCTGACCGTTCAGGCGGCCTTCACTGGTGACTCCCTGCCGCGTTCTCTGATTGCCGATATCCGTGCTCAACTGACTGAGGGCGGCGCAGGCGATACATTGAAATACCTGTCGCAAATGGGAGTTATGACCGACCGGCTCACCGGTAACCTGACCCTCGACACGACGGCGTTCAACAAGGCGATGGCCACGCCGGGCATGACTGGTCAGGTGCAGAAGATGTTCACCGGCACTGACGACAAGAACGGTCTGCTGACGCGCATGAGCAAGGCAGTGGATCCGTATCTCAAGCCATCGGCTGACGGCAAGACCACCACGGGTCTGCTTGACCAGCGCATGACGATCCTGAACAACAACACCCGCAATATTACTTCCCAGCAGCTGGCGCTGGATCTGCGTGTGGCCAACCTGACCAAGACGTTGACTGCCAAGTACAACGCCATGGACTTGCTGGTAGGGCAAATGAAAGCGACGGCAAGCAACATTACGTCCTTCTTTGCCTCGCTCAACGCTCAGCAATCCGCGAAGTAACATGCAAGAGCGACAAAAACCCGGCTACGCTTTTGAGCGTGTGCCGGGTTTTTGTCTTATGGTCTAAAGTTTTCTGGCTTGCAGGCGATACACTGCTCATACGAGTCATAGTTGCAAATGAGGTAGAACATGAATCCGATGTTGGCCCTTCGGCAATACCAGAAAGTCGGCGCTCAGGCCCAGACGTCCGAAGCGAGTCCCCACCGTCTGGTGCAAATGCTGATGGAAGGTGGTCTGGACCGTATCGCTCAGGCAAAGGGCGCCATCGAGCGCAAGGACATTGCCGCCAAGTGCACGGCGATCAGCAAGGCCATCGGCATCGTCAGCGGCTTGCGTGAAGGTCTGGATCTGGAAAAGTCCGCCGATACGCTGGCTGATCTGGACGGTCTTTATATCTACATGATGAAGCGTCTCGCCGAGGCGAACATCGACAGCGATCCACGCATCCTTGACGAGGTCGCCGGCTTGCTGAGCACGGTCAAGGAAGGCTGGGACGCAATCGCGCCTGCGCCTGCTCCGCAGTTCTGAGGAGATCATCATGAGTCTTGTATTGCAGCGAATCGAAGAAACCCGAGTAGCGCTGGTCGGTGCCCTGGCCGAGCGCAACTGGGAAGCCATCGGTCAATTGGATCTCGATTGCCGTTCCTGCATGGAAGATGTCTTGAGTGAGGCTTCGCTTGATGAAGTGGCGCTGCGCGATAATCTTGAGGAGTTGCTGCATGTCTACAAGCAGCTGCTTGAAGTGGCGATGGGTGAGCGTCAGGCGATAGTCGACGAGATGTCGCAGATCACCCAAGCGCAGAACGCGGCAAAGGTTTACCATCTGTTTGGTTAATTAACCCTCAGTTAATCCAGACATGTGCGCCATAAATTTGACTGTGCACGGTTTTTTGACTTAACTAGTGGCTGTTTTCAGATTTCAGGCGTCTACAGGCACAAGGTGTCCTGCAAGCGTCTCGCTTGCCCCTCATTTTGGGCATTGAGTTGACTAGGGAAGTTGCTATTGCATGTGGCGTGAAACCAAAATTCTGCTGATCGATGACGATAGCGTCCGCCGCCGCGACCTGGCGGTGATTTTAAATTTTCTTGGCGAAGAAAATTTACCCTGCGGAAGCCATGACTGGCAGCAGGCAGTCGGCTCTTTGTCGTCTAGTCGTGAGGTCATTTGCGTACTGATCGGGACGGTCAATGCTCCTGGTGCGCTTTTGGGCTTGCTAAAGACACTCTCAACCTGGGATGAGTTCCTTCCGGTTTTGCTGATGGGCGATAATTCTTCGGTGGACCTGCCCGAAGACCAGCGCCGCCGGGTGCTTTCGACCCTCGAAATGCCGCCGAGCTACAGCAAGCTGCTCGACTCCCTGCACCGTGCCCAGGTCTATCGCGAGATGTACGACCAGGCCCGCGAACGCGGCCGTCATCGCGAACCCAACCTTTTCCGCAGTCTCGTCGGCACCAGTCGCGCGATCCAGCACGTGCGCCAGATGATGCAGCAAGTGGCCGACACCGATGCCAGCGTGCTGATCCTCGGCGAGTCCGGGACCGGCAAGGAAGTGGTTGCGCGCAACCTGCATTACCATTCCAAGCGTCGTGACGCGCCATTCGTACCGGTCAACTGCGGGGCGATCCCGGCCGAGTTGCTGGAAAGCGAACTGTTCGGCCACGAGAAGGGCGCCTTTACCGGCGCTATCACCAGCCGTGCCGGCCGCTTCGAGCTGGCCAACGGCGGTACGCTGTTCCTCGACGAAATCGGCGACATGCCGCTGCCGATGCAGGTCAAGCTGCTGCGCGTGCTGCAGGAGCGCACCTTCGAGCGTGTGGGCAGCAACAAGACCCAGAGCGTCGACGTGCGCATCATCGCCGCGACCCACAAGAATCTCGAAAGCATGATCGAGATCGGCACCTTCCGCGAAGACCTCTACTATCGCCTGAACGTGTTCCCGATCGAGATGGCGCCGCTGCGTGAGCGCGTCGAAGACATTCCGTTGCTGATGAACGAGCTGATCTCGCGCATGGAGCACGAAAAGCGCGGTTCGATCCGCTTCAACTCCGCCGCGATCATGTCCCTGTGCCGCCACGGCTGGCCGGGCAACGTCCGCGAGCTGGCCAACCTGGTGGAGCGCATGGCGATCATGCATCCGTACGGGGTGATCGGCGTGGTCGAGCTGCCGAAGAAATTCCGCTACGTCGACGACGAAGACGAGCAAATGGTCGACAGCCTGCGCAGCGATCTGGAAGAGCGCGTGGCGATCAACGGCCATACGCCGGACTTCACCGCCAACGCCATGCTGCCGCCGGAAGGTCTCGACCTGAAGGACTACCTCGGTGGTCTGGAGCAGGGGCTGATCCAGCAGGCGCTGGACGACGCCAACGGCATCGTGGCCCGTGCCGCCGAACGCCTGCGTATTCGCCGCACCACGCTGGTGGAGAAGATGCGCAAGTACGGCATGAGCCGCCGTGAAGGAGATGAACAGGCGGATGATTGACGCCTGTTTTTCAACCGCTTCATTTATAAGCGGTTTTTTTTAGGCACGGGTATTGCTAAGTCCCTCGCAACGTTCCGTTTAACTGACGGTCAGCCAAGCGAGAGAGCACAATGCCCCAAGCCTCCCAGATGTCTTCTGTTCCCGAGTCCTCGGGGCAACTGCCGTCCGTAGAGCAGGCGAGCCGCCAGGGGCTTGAGCAGGCATTCGCACTGTTCAATCAGATGTCCAGCCAGTTGACCGATTCCTACAGCATGCTCGAAGCCCGGGTCACCGAGCTCAAGGGCGAGCTGGCCGTGGTCAGCGCCCAGCGCATGCAGGAACTGGCGGAAAAAGAACGCTTGGCCAACCGTCTGCAAAATCTCCTCGATCTGTTGCCCGGTGGCGTCATCGTCATCGACGGTCACGGCATTGTGTGCGAGGCCAATCCTGCCGCCATCGAATTGCTCGGCCTGCCGCTGGAAGGTGAGCTGTGGCGCCATGTCATCGCCCGTTGCTTTGCGCCCCGTGAGGACGACGGTCACGAAATTTCCTTGAAGAACGGTCGACGCCTGTCGATTGCCACCCGCTCGCTGGATGCCGAGCCGGGGCAGTTGGTGCTGCTCAACGACCTGACTGAAACCCGTCACTTGCAGGATCAACTGGCGCGCCACGAGCGGCTGTCGTCCCTGGGGCGGATGGTCGCGTCGCTGGCGCATCAGATCCGCACGCCATTGTCCGCCGCCTTGTTGTACGCCAGTCATTTGACCGAGCAGGAACTGCCGGTCGCCACCCAGCAGCGTTTTGCCGGGCGCCTCAAGGAGCGCCTGCACGAACTGGAGCATCAGGTGCGCGACATGCTGGTGTTCGCCCGCGGTGAGCTGCCGCTGACCGACCGTGTCACGCCGAATGCCTTGATGCAGTCGCTGCAGGCCGCGGCGCTGACCCACGTGCAGGACCTGCCGATCCGCTGGCAGTGCGACAGCCATGCCGGCGAGTTGCTGTGCAATCGCGACACGCTGGTCGGGGCGCTGCTCAATCTGATTGAAAACGCCATTCAGGCGAGTGCCGGTGAGGTGCGTCTGAAGGTGCATTGCTATACCCGCGACAACACCCTGCGTTTGTGTGTCAGTGACAGCGGCAGCGGTATTGATGCGGCGGTGCTGGCGCGGCTGGGCGAGCCGTTTTTCACCACCAAAGTTACCGGGACGGGCCTGGGCCTGACCGTGGTCAAGGCCGTGGCGCGTGCGCATCAGGGAGAATTGCAGCTGCGTTCGCGGGTCGGGCGCGGTACGTGCGCGCAGGTCATCCTGCCGTTGTTTTCTGCTGTACAGGGAGCTGAGTGAAGGTCATGGGCATCAAGGTTCTGCTGGTCGAGGATGACCGCTCGTTGCGCGAAGCGCTGGCCGATACGCTGCTGCTGGCCGGTCACGACTATCACGCGGTGGGTTCGGCCGAAGAGGCGCTGAGCGCGGTCGAGCGCGAAGCGTTCAGTCTGGTGGTCAGTGACGTCAATATGCCGGGCATGGACGGCCATCAATTGCTCGGCCTGCTGCGCGCACGGCAACCGCAATTGCCGGTGCTGCTGATGACCGCCCATGGCGCGGTCGAGCGCGCGGTCGATGCCATGCGCCAGGGCGCGGCGGATTATCTGGTCAAGCCGTTCGAGCCCAAGGCTCTGCTGGATCTGGTAGCGCGTCACGCCTTGGGCAGTCTTGGCGCCAGCGACGCCGAAGGCCCGGTCGCGGTCGAGCCCGCCAGCGCACAATTGCTGGATCTGGCGGCGCGGGTCGCACGCAGTGATTCCACCGTGCTGATTTCCGGCGAGTCCGGCACCGGCAAGGAAGTGCTGGCGCGCTACATTCACCAGCAATCCCATCGTGCCAGTCAGCCGTTCATTGCGATCAACTGCGCGGCGATCCCCGACAACATGCTCGAAGCTACCCTGTTCGGTCACGAAAAAGGCTCGTTCACCGGCGCCATCGCGGCCCAGGCCGGCAAGTTCGAACAGGCGGACGGCGGCACCATTCTGCTCGATGAGATTTCCGAAATGCCCCTCGGCCTGCAAGCCAAGCTGCTGCGGGTGTTGCAGGAGCGGGAAGTCGAGCGGGTCGGCGCACGCAAGCCGATCACCCTCGATATTCGCGTGGTAGCCACCACCAACCGTGATCTGGCCGGTGAAGTAGCAGCGGGGCGATTCCGTGAAGACCTCTATTATCGTCTGTCGGTATTTCCGCTGGCCTGGCGTCCGTTGCGCGAGCGCACCGCCGATATCCTGCCGCTGGCCGAGCGTCTGTTGGCCAAACACGTCAATAAAATGAAGCATGCGATGGCGAAGTTCTCGCCCGAGGCGCAAGCGTGCCTGATCGGTTATCCGTGGCCGGGCAACGTGCGCGAGCTGGATAACGCGGTTCAGCGGGCCTTGATTCTGCAGCAGGGCGGCTTGATCCAGCCGCAGGATTTCTGTCTCTCCGGCCCTGCGTTGTTTGCTCCATTGCCGGCGGTGGTGCCCGCCGCGTCGATCATTCGAGAGGTCGAAATCGACGCGGATTCGGCCGGTGCACTGGGCGATGACCTGCGTCGCCGGGAGTTCCAGATGATCATCGACACCCTGCGTACCGAGCGCGGCCGACGCAAGGAAGCCGCCGAAAAACTCGGCATCAGTCCGCGCACCCTGCGGTACAAACTGGCGCAAATGCGCGATGCGGGCATGGATGTCGAAGGCTACCTGTTCGCCACCTGACGGGTGGCGCAAACGTTTGAAACGGCTTTTTCTGAAAGCGGTGCCCATGAGCTGGCACCGTTGTTGCTAACACCTGAGTACCCGCCGAGTGAGTGTCAAAAAATTGCGGGGCGCCCAAGAGAGTAGACCATGAGCCAAGGTATTGAATTTAATCGGTTGATGATGGACATGAAGGCCATGCAAATGGACGCCATGTCGAAGCCGAAATCGACTTCCGCTGTCCCGGAACTGGCAGGCAGCAACTTTTCCGACATGCTTGGTCAGGCCATCAACAAAGTGAACGATACCCAACAGGCGTCGAGCCAATTGGCCAACGCGTTCGAAATCGGCAAGAGCGGCGTCGATCTGACGGACGTGATGATTGCCTCGCAAAAGGCCAGCGTTTCGTTCCAGGCTCTGACCCAGGTGCGCAACAAGCTGGTGCAGGCTTATCAAGACATCATGCAGATGCCGGTTTAAGGACGAGATTGAGTCATGGCAGAAGCAGTCGCCGATAACGTTCCGGCCAAGGCCACCCCGATAGACGGCAAACCGCCGTTGTTCGGCCTGTCCTTCCTGGAAAACCTCTCCGAGATGACCGTGCTGCGTCAGGTGGGCCTGTTGGTCGGCCTGGCCGCGAGCGTGGCGATTGGCTTTGCCGTGGTGCTGTGGTCGCAGCAACCGGATTACCGGCCTCTGTACGGCAGCCTTGCCGGCATGGACGCCAAGCAGGTCATGGACACCCTGGCCTCCGCTGACATTCCCTACACCGTCGAACCGAATTCCGGCGCCTTGCTGGTCAAGGCCGATGACCTGTCCCGTGCGCGGCTCAAGCTCGCGGCCGCTGGTGTCACTCCCAGCGACGGCAACATCGGTTTTGAAATCCTCGACAAGGAACAGGGTCTGGGCACCAGCCAGTTCATGGAAGCGACCCGTTATCGTCGCGGCCTCGAAGGTGAACTGGCTCGCACCATTTCCAGCCTGAACAACGTCAAGGGCGCGCGCGTTCACCTGGCGATCCCGAAAAGTTCGGTGTTCGTGCGTGACGAACGCAAGCCAAGCGCTTCGGTACTGGTCGAGCTGTACTCCGGTCGTTCGCTGGAGCCGGGCCAGGTCGTTGCCATTATCAACCTGGTGGCAACCTCCGTTCCCGAGCTGAGCAAATCGCAGATCACCGTCGTCGACCAGAAGGGCAACCTGCTGTCGGATCAGGCGGAAAACTCCGAAATGACCATGGCCGGCAAGCAGTTCGACTACAGCCGCCGTATGGAAAGCATGCTCACCCAGCGCGTGCACAACATTCTGCAACCGGTACTGGGCAACGATCGTTACAAGGCTGAAGTCTCGGCCGACGTCGATTTCAGTGCCGTAGAATCGACTGCCGAGCAGTTCAACCCGGATCAACCGGCCCTGCGCAGCGAACAGTCGGTCAACGAACAACGCACCGCCAGCAATGGCCCGCAAGGTGTGCCGGGTGCCCTGAGCAACCAGCCACCGTCGCCGGCTTCGGCGCCGCAGACCACCGGTGGCGCAGCCGCTCCGGCGAGCATGGTGCAGCCAGGTCAGCCACTGGTTGATGCCAACGGTCAGCAGATCATGGACCCGGCCACCGGCCAGCCGATGCTCGCGCCGTACCCGGCGGACAAGCGTCAACAATCCACCAAGAACTTCGAGCTCGATCGCTCCATCAGCCACACCAAACAGCAGCAGGGTCGCCTGAATCGCCTGTCGGTGTCGGTGGTGGTGGACGATCAGGTCAAGATCAACCCGGCCAACGGCGAAACGACTCGCGCGCCGTGGAGCGCCGACGAATTGGCGCGCTTCACCCGTCTGGTACAGGACGCCGTCGGCTTCGACGCCAGCCGTGGCGACAGCGTCAGCGTGATCAACATGCCGTTCTCCGCCGAGCGCGGCGAAGTGATCGCCGACATTCCGTTCTACTCCCAGCCATGGTTCTGGGACATCGTCAAACAAGTGCTGGGTGTGCTGTTCATCCTGGTGCTGGTGTTCGGCGTGCTGCGTCCGGTGCTCAACAACATCACCGGTGGCGGCAAAAGCAAGGAGCTGGCCGGTCTGGGCGGCGACATGGAACTCGGTGGCATGGGCGGTCTGGATGGTGAACTGTCCAACGATCGCGTCAGCCTCGGCGGCCCGACCAGCATTCTGCTGCCGAGCCCGAGCGAGGGTTATGACGCTCAGTTGAACGCAATCAAGAGTCTGGTGGCAGAAGACCCGGGTCGTGTGGCCCAGGTCGTGAAAGAGTGGATTAACGCAGATGAGTGATAACCGAGCCGCCGTCGCCAAACTGTCCCGGGTCGATAAAGCCGCGATTCTGCTGCTGTCCCTGGGTTCGACCGATGCCGCACAAGTGCTGCGCCACATGGGCCCCAAAGAGGTCCAGCGAGTCGGCGTGGCCATGGCCCAGATGGGCAACGTCCACCGTGAGCAGGTCGAGCAGGTCATGAGCGAGTTCGTCGACATCGTCGGCGACCAGACCAGCCTGGGCGTCGGCTCCGACGACTACGTGCGCAAAATGCTCACCCAGGCCCTGGGTGAAGACAAGGCCAACGGCCTGATCGACCGCATTCTGCTGGGCGGCAACACCAGTGGCCTCGACAGCCTGAAATGGATGGAGCCGCGCGCCGTTGCCGACGTGATCCGTTACGAGCACCCGCAGATCCAGGCGATCGTGGTCGCGTACCTCGATCCGGATCAGGCTGGTGAAGTGCTGGGCAACTTCGACCACAAGGTACGTCTGGACATCATCCTGCGCGTCTCGTCGTTGAACACCGTGCAGCCGGCCGCGCTGAAAGAATTGAACCAGATCCTCGAGAAGCAGTTCTCCGGCAACTCGAACGCCTCGCGCACCACCCTGGGTGGCATCAAGCGCGCGGCGGACATCATGAACTTCCTCGACAGCTCGATCGAAGGCCAGCTCATGGACTCGATCCGCGAAGTCGACGAAGACCTGTCCGGTCAGATCGAAGACCTCATGTTCGTGTTCAACAACCTGGCCGATGTCGACGATCGCGGTATCCAGGCGCTGTTGCGCGAAGTGTCTTCCGATGTGCTGGTGCTGGCCCTCAAGGGTTCGGACGAAGGCGTCAAGGAGAAGATCTTCAAGAACATGTCCAAGCGTGCCGCCGAACTGCTGCGCGACGACCTCGAGGCCAAGGGCCCGGTGCGCGTCAGCGACGTGGAGACCGCACAGAAGGAAATCCTCACCATCGCCCGCCGTATGGCCGAAGCCGGAGAAATCGTGCTCGGTGGCAAGGGCGGCGAGGAAATGATCTAAGCCCATGGACAAGCATGACGACGATGTGACGGACCTGATCCGTGCCCGGGACGTCCGCGGTTTCGAATCTTGGGCGTTGCCCAGCTTCGACCCGCCGAAACCTGAGCCCGAGCCGGAACCGGAGCCTGAACCGCCGGAAATGGAAGAGGTGCCGCTGGAGGAAGTCCAGCCACTGACGCTGGAAGAGCTCGAAAGCATCCGTCAGGAGGCCTACAACGAGGGCTTCGCCATCGGTGAAAAGGAAGGCTTTCACAGCGCCACCCTCAAGGTGCGCCAGGAAGCCGAAGTGGTCCTGACGGCCAAGGTCGAGAGCCTTGAGCAATTGATGGCGCACCTGTTCGAGCCCATCGCCGAGCAAGACACCCAGATCGAAAAGTCGCTGGTCGACCTCGTGCAGCACATCGCCAAACAGGTGATTCAGCGCGAACTGGCCATCGACTCGACGCAGATCGAACACGTCATGCGCGACGCGCTGAAGCTGTTGCCGCTGGGCGTGGGCAATGTGCGGCTGTACGTCAATCCGCAGGATTTCGAACAGGTCAAAGCCCTGCGCGAACGTCATGAGGAAACCTGGCGCATCGTCGAGGACGAATCCCTGCTGCCGGGCGGTTGCCGGGTCGAGACCGACCACAGCCGGATCGATGCCAGCATCGAAACCCGCGTCAGCCAGGTCATGGCCAAGCTGTTCGACCAGTTGCACGAACAGGCCCTGCACCCGGCCGAGCCGGACCTGAGCCTGGACCTGCCGGAAACACCGAAGCCGGCACCGATTACAGAAGAGCCGCTCGCGGACGCCCCCGATGCGCCTTGAACGCACCAGCTTCGCCAAGCGCCTGAGCACTTACGCCGAGGCCACCGAAATCGCCGGTGCGCCGATCCTCGAAGGGCGCCTTTTGCGCATGGTCGGCTTGACGCTGGAAGCCGAAGGCCTGCGCGCCGCCATGGGCACCCGCTGCATGGTGATCAACGACGACACCTATCACCCGTCCCAGGTGGAAGCCGAAGTCATGGGCTTCTCCGGCAGCAAGGTGTTCCTGATGCCGGTCGGCAGCGTGGCCGGCATTGCCCCGGGCGCCCGCGTGGTGCCGCTGGCCGATACCGGCCGCCTGCCGATGGGCATGAGCATGCTCGGTCGTGTGCTGGACGGCGCCGGACGTGCGCTGGACGGCAAGGGCGGCATGAAGGCCGAAGACTGGGTACCGATGGACGGCCCGACCATCAACCCGCTCAATCGTGACCCGATCAGCGTGCCGCTGGATGTCGGCATTCGTAGCATCAACGGTTTGTTGACGGTCGGTCGTGGTCAGCGTCTGGGTCTGTTCGCCGGTACCGGTGTCGGTAAGTCGGTGTTGCTGGGCATGATGACCCGCTTCACCGAGGCCGACATCATCGTCGTCGGCCTGATCGGCGAGCGGGGTCGTGAGGTTAAGGAATTCATCGAGCACATCCTCGGTGAAGAAGGCCTCAAGCGCTCCGTGGTGGTCGCGTCGCCGGCGGACGATGCGCCGCTGATGCGTCTGCGTGCGGCGATGTACTGCACGCGGATCGCCGAGTATTTCCGCGACAAGGGCAAGAACGTCCTGTTGCTGATGGATTCCCTGACCCGTTTCGCCCAGGCCCAGCGAGAAATCGCCCTGGCCATCGGTGAGCCGCCGGCGACCAAGGGTTATCCGCCGTCGGTATTCGCCAAACTGCCGAAACTGGTGGAGCGTGCCGGTAACGCGGAGAAGGGCGGGGGTTCGATCACCGCGTTCTACACCGTATTGTCCGAAGGCGATGACCAGCAGGATCCGATTGCCGACTCCGCACGGGGCGTGCTCGACGGGCACATCGTGCTGTCGCGGCGGCTGGCCGAGGAAGGTCATTACCCGGCCATCGACATCGAAGCCTCGATCAGCCGGGTGATGCCGGCAGTCGTGGCGCCGGAACACATGCAGCGCGCGCAGTACTTCAAACAGCTGTGGTCGCGCTATCAGCAGAGCCGCGACCTGATCAGCGTCGGCGCCTATGTCGCTGGCGGTGACCGCGAGACTGACCTTGCCATCAATCTGCAACCACAGTTGGTCAGATACCTGCGTCAGGGGCTCAACGACAAAATCAGCCTGGGTGAAAGCGAGGCGTACCTCGAAACGATTTTCGCCCCGGCGGCCGGCGGGTAACCGGTCATGGCCCTGAGTCGCGCCGCGCGTCTGGCGCCGGTGGTGGACATGGCCGAGAAGGCCGAAAAAACCGCCGTGCAGCGTTTGGGTTATTTTCAGGGGCAGGTGAAAGTCGCTGAGAGCAAACTCGCCGACCTCAACGCCTTTCGTCTGGATTACTCGCAGCAGTGGATCGTGCGCGGCAGCACCGGTGTGACCGGTCAATGGCTGCTGGGTTTTCAGGGCTTTCTGGCGCAACTCGACACCGCCGTCGATCAGCAGCGCCAAAGTCTGCAGTGGCACCAGAACAATTTGGACAAGGCCCGTGATGCCTGGCAACAGGCATTCGCCCGGGTCGAAGGTCTGCGCAAACTTGTACAACGCTACCGCGACGAAGCCCAGCGTGCCGAAGACAAGCGCGAACAGAAGCTGCTCGACGAGTTGTCCCAGCGTTTGCCGCGCCACGAGGCATTTTGACGGGCAGATCTCGCACAGATCCCGACGCCATCGCACCTTGCCCATGGCCCCTCCAAGTGCTAAACCTTGTACAGGTTCGTCAATGACAAGGAAGCCAGTACATGTCAGTCGTTACAGAAGTTTCTGCGGACAAGAAAAAACTGACGATTTCGGTCAAGGGGCGATTTGATTTCGCCAAGCATCAGGAATTTCGCCAATCCTACGAAAAAGAGCAGCCCGAATCGGTGATTGTCGACCTCAAGGAGGCGACCTATCTCGACAGTTCGGCCCTCGGCATGCTGCTTCTGCTGCGTGATCACGTCGGTGGCGACGATTCGGAAATCCGCGTGGTCAACAGCAGTTCCGATGTGAAGAAGATTCTCGCCATCTCCAACTTCGACAAACTGTTCGACATCAGTTGACGGCCATGCAGCCGCAAGAGCCGCTGACGATCCTGATCGCCGAAGACAGCGCCGCTGACCGGTTGCTGTTGTCGACCATCGTCCGTCGCCAGGGGCATGAAGTGCTGACGGCCACCCACGGTGGGGAGGCGGTCGAGACATTTATCCGGCAAAAGCCGCATTTGGTATTGATGGACGCCATGATGCCGGTGATGGACGGGTTCGAAGCTGCACGGCAGATCAAGAAGCTGGCGGGTGAGAACCTGGTGCCGATCATCTTTCTCACGTCGTTGACGGAAAGCGAAGCCCTGGCTCGTTGTCTTGAGGCCGGCGGTGACGACTTTCTGGCGAAGCCCTACAACCAGGTGATCCTCGCCGCCAAAATCAAGGCGATGGATCGCTTGCGGCGTTTGCAGGCCACGGTTCTTCAGCAGCGCGACCTGATCGCCAAACACCACGAGTATCTGCTCAACGAGCAGCGGGTCGCCAAGGCCGTGTTCGACAAGGTCGCGCATTCCGGCTGCCTGAGCGCGCCGAACATCCGTTACCTGCAATCGCCCTATGCGCTGTTCAACGGCGATCTGCTGTTGGCCGCGTACACCCCGGCCGGCGACATGCATGTGTTGCTCGGTGACTTTACCGGTCACGGCTTGCCGGCGGCGGTCGGCGCGATGCCGCTGGCCGAGGTGTTCTACGGCATGACTGCCAAGGGTTACGGCCTGGCCGAAACCCTGCGGGAAATGAATGCCAAGCTCAAGCGCATCCTGCCGGTGGACATGTTCTGCTGCGCGACGCTGTTGTGCCTGAGTTTTCAGCGGCGCTCGGTGGAAGTCTGGAACGGCGGCATGCCCGACGGCTATCTGCATTGCCTCGCCACCGGGGAGCGCAAGCCACTGGCGGCGCGCCACTTGCCGCTGGGTGTGCTCAGCCCGCAGACCTTCGATGACCGCACCGAGGTTCACTCGATGGCGGTGGGCGATCGGGTGTTTCTGCTCTCCGACGGGGTCATCGACACCTGCGATGCCAACGACCAGCTGTTCGGTGTCGAGCGCTTGCACAAGGTGTTCGCCGCCAATCGCCAGCCGGATCGGCTGTTCGAGGACATCGAGCAGGCGCTGCAGGACTTTCGCGGAGAGGCCCGGGACGATGTGAGCATGGTCGAGGTCAGCCTGCTGGAAGCCGAGCAGGTCAACCCGCCGGCGCCGGTGTATTCGGACAGTGGTCAGTCCTGTCCGCTGGACTGGTCGGTGAGCTTCGAATTTCGCGGTGCCACGCTCAAGCGCTTCAATCCGCTGCCTTACCTGTTGCAGTTACTGCTTGAGGTGCATGGATTGCGGGCGCAGAGTGGCGCACTGTACAGCGTGCTGGCCGAGCTTTATTCCAACGCGCTGGAGCATGGCGTGCTGGGCCTGGATTCGAGCCTCAAGCGCGATGCGTCGGGTTTCGCCCGATATTACGAGCAGCGCAATGCCCGTCTCGAAGCCTTGCAGGACGGTTATGTGCGCGTGCATTTGCAGGTGCGGCCGGAAGGCGAGGGCGGTTGTCTGGTGGTGCGGGTCGAAGACAGCGGCCAGGGATTCGATGTCTCGCGCGTGATGGAGCGGCCGCTGGACGGTGTCCGTCTGTCGGGACGCGGAGTCAGCCTGATCCGGCAATTGGCCCGAAATGCCAGCTGGTCAGACGATGGTCGCAGTGCTCGCGTGGAGTTTTTCTGGGAGGCTCTGGCATAATCCGCGCATTCTTGATCAGGGAGTGAACAAGTGGCTGATACACATGTGGACCACGAGGCGCTGAGCGCGCTGCGGGAAGTGATGGAAGACAGCTATCCGGAACTGCTGGATACCTTCCTCGCCGATTCCGAAAACCGCCTGCGGGAGTTGCAGCAGACTGCCGATGCCGACGCATTGTCTTCCGTTGCGCACAGCTTCAAGGGCAGCAGCAGCAACATGGGCGCGACCCGTCTTGCCGTGCTGTGCCAGGAGCTGGAACAGCATGCCAAAGACAAAAGCCCTTCCGAGATCATCAAACTGGTCGCCGATATTCATAGCGAATTCGCCGATGTGCGGCCCGTTTATGTCGCCGAGCGGCAGCGCTCGCTGACACACTGATCCTGCCGTTGGGCGGTTTTGTCGGATTTCTGACGAAACTGGCCCGGCACTTGCAGTCATCTATCCCAACTGTACCTACGATCCCAGTGCAGCGGAGACCGTGCCATGCCTGCAAGCCCCAACATTCTTCTTCAGACCGCCGCCCAGGCCAAGGCACAAGCTGCCTCGGCCAAATCATCGGCAGTGGCCGCAGAGCCCGGGGACAAGGCCTCCAGCTTCGCTCAGGTGTTTGCCGATCAAGGCTCGAACAAGCCTTCGGTGACCGTCGACAATTCGGCAAAACCTGCCCGTGACAAGGTGGCCGACAACGGCGGCAAGAAAGACCTCGGCAAGGATCAGTCTGCCGCCCCGGAGCCGGCGGTTGCCGATAGCGGCAAAGCCTTGCCCGCCGACAAACCGGCGACGCCGGCAACGGACGACAAGACCGCTACTGATGATGACTTGGCCGACACCGCGCCGGCTCCCGTTGTCGATACGGCGCCGGTGGACCCGGCGCTGGTGGCAGCGGTAGAACCTGTCGTCACTGCGCCGGTAGTGGCTACCCCCGTCGTCGAAACCGCCGCAAAAACGGAAACCGATCAACCTGCCGTGGCGGCATTGCCGGGTATGGTCAAGGATCCGGCGCCGGCCACTGACCCGGCTTTCGACCCCGAGGCGGATCCGCTCGATTCACTGCCCGCCGTGCGCATGGCCATGGAGCAGAGTGGTCACATTTCTGCTTCCAGCCAGTCCCAGCCCAAGGCCACCCCGGCCCAGGCTCAGGCTGACGGCGAATTGACCTCGGCGCAGAACTTCGCTGCCGGCATGGCCAGCATGCTCGATGTGCAGGCTGACAAGGACAGCACCAGCCAGGGCGGTGAAAAGGCGTTCAGCGGCCTGATCGATGACGGCCTGAAAGACCTGAAGACCGCCACCAGCGACACCCGCGTGGATGATTTCGCCAACCGTCTGGCGGCGCTGACCCAGGCTGCCACGCCGAAAACCGCCAACGCGGTGCCGGTGAACCAACCGATTGCCATGCACCAGAACGGCTGGACCGAAGAAGTGGTCAACCGGGTCATGTACCTGTCGAGCAACAACCTGAAGGCGGCTGACATCCAGTTGCAGCCAGCGGAGCTTGGGCGTCTGGATATCCGGGTGAACATGGTCCCGGACCAGCAGACCCAGGTGACCTTCATGAGCGCGCATCCGAGCGTGCGTGAAGCCCTCGACGGTCAGATGCACCGCCTGCGCGACATGTTCAACCAGCAAGGCATGGGGCAGGTCGACGTCAACGTTTCCGACCAGAACCGTGGCTGGCAGGGCCAAGGCCAGGAACAGGCGCAGCAGGGGCAGAGTGGTCGCACCAGCGCTGCCGGCGGTCGCCTGGATTCGGCTGAAGAAGAGTTGACGCCGACTGCTGTCGCTGAAGCTGCGGCCACCGCCACTCACGTGATCGGCTCCAGCGCCGTCGACTACTACGCCTGATTCATCCTCCCCCGAGGAAGCGGCCCTGTCCGCTCCCTCGTCCGTTTTGCCACCGCTCTCCGTTTTCCTCCGACACTTCTGGCATAACACTTGCTCTTGCCTTGCCGTGCGACTGTGAAAACCCGATTAGTGACGGATTATTGGCATGGCGAAGAGCGAAGCTGCAGCAGTAAAAGACCCCGCAACCAAAGGCAAACTCAAACTGATCATCGTGATCGTGCTGGGTCTGTTGCTGGCGATCGGCACGTCCGTGGGGGCGACCTGGTTCTTCATGCACAGTGCCCAGAGCAAGCCTGCGGCGACCGCCGAAGCGGCCCCGGTCGGCAAGCAACCGGCGATTTTCGAGCCCATGGCGCCGGCCTTCGTGGCCAACTACAACCAGAACGGCCGTCAGCGCTACATGCAGGTGAGCATCACCATGCTGGCGCGCAATCAGGCGGATCTGGAAGCGCTCAAAGTGCACATGCCGGTGATCCGCAACAACCTGGTGATGCTCTTCTCCGGTCAGGATTTCGCCACGCTGGCGACCCCGGTCGGTCAAGAGATGTTGCGCCAGAAGGCCACAGCCAGCGTCCAGGAAGTGGCGCAGAAAGAGCTGGGCAAAGTGGTGATCGAACAGTTGCTTTTCACTAATTTCGTACTGCAGTAGGAACACGACATGGCCGTGCAGGATCTGCTGTCCCAGGATGAAATCGACGCGCTGTTGCATGGCGTCGACGATGGTCTGGTACAGACCGATAACGCTGCCGAACCCGGCAGTGTCAAAAGCTACGACCTGACCAGCCAGGATCGCATCGTCCGTGGACGCATGCCGACTCTGGAAATGATCAACGAGCGTTTTGCCCGCTACACCCGCATCAGCATGTTCAACATGCTGCGCCGCTCGGCGGACGTTGCCGTCGGTGGCGTACAGGTGATGAAGTTCGGCGAATACGTGCACTCGCTGTACGTGCCGACCAGCCTCAACCTGGTCAAGATCAAACCCCTGCGCGGCACCGCGCTGTTCATCCTCGACGCCAAACTGGTGTTCAAGCTGGTGGACAACTTCTTCGGCGGCGACGGCCGTCACGCCAAGATCGAAGGGCGTGAATTCACCCCGACCGAACTGCGCGTGGTGCGCATGGTGCTGGAGCAGGCGTTCGTCGATTTGAAAGAAGCCTGGCAGGCGATCATGGAAGTCAACTTCGAGTACATCAACTCGGAAGTGAACCCGGCCATGGCCAACATCGTCGGTCCGAGCGAAGCGATCGTGGTTTCCACGTTCCACATCGAACTCGACGGCGGTGGCGGTGATCTGCACGTGACCATGCCGTACTCGATGATCGAGCCGGTGCGCGAAATGCTCGACGCCGGTTTCCAGTCGGACCTCGACGACCAGGACGAGCGCTGGGTCAATGCCCTGCGCCAGGACGTGCTGGATGTCGACGTGCCGATCGGCGCCACCGTAGCTCGTCGCCAGCTGAAACTGCGCGACATCCTGCACATGCAGCCGGGGGACGTGATCCCGGTCGAGATGCCGGAAGACATGATCATGCGCGCCAACGGCGTGCCGGCCTTCAAGGTCAAGATGGGCTCGCACAAAGGCAACCTTGCGTTGCAGGTGATCGAGCCGATCGAGCGCCGCTGAAGCGGCGCCCTCACTCCCTGATTCTTTTACCGGTTTTTTGCCCGCCGAGGACAAATGATGAACGACGATATGAACACCCAGGACGATCAGGCACTGGCCGATGAATGGGCTGCCGCCCTGGAAGAAACCGGTGAAGCCGGGCAGGCCGACATCGACGCGCTGCTGGCCGCCGACGCAGGTACTTCGAGCTCCAACCGTCTGCCGATGGAAGAGTTCGGCAGCGTGCCGAAGAACAACGACCCGGTGACCCTCGACGGCCCGAACCTGGACGTGATTCTCGACATCCCGGTGTCGATCTCGATGGAAGTGGGCAGCACCGACATCAACATCCGCAACCTGCTGCAACTCAACCAGGGTTCGGTGATCGAGCTCGATCGCCTGGCCGGCGAGCCGCTGGACGTGCTGGTCAACGGCACCCTGATCGCCCACGGTGAAGTGGTCGTGGTCAACGAAAAGTTCGGCATCCGTCTGACCGACGTGATCAGCCCGAGCGAACGCATCAAGAAGCTGCGCTGAGTGAAAAAGGTTCTGGGTGCCTTGTTCGGTCTGGCGCTGGCGTTGCCGTTCAGCGTGCTGGCGGCCGAGCCGGTGGCGACCACCGCGGCGGCTGCTGCGCCAGCCGTCAACAGCGGCGTGGCCGGTCAGCTGACGCAACTGGTGCTGGGTCTGTTGCTGGTGCTGGGGTTGATCTTCTTCCTCGCCTGGCTGCTGCGCCGGGTGCAGCAGGCCGGTCCCGCCGGCAAGGGTCAGGTGATCGAATTGATCGGCTCCCGCGCGCTCGGGCCGCGTGACCGTCTGATGCTGGTGCAGGTCGGCAACGAGCAGATTCTGCTCGGCCTCAGCCCCGGAACCATCACTGCGTTGCACGTGCTCAAAGAGCCGGTCGAGGTGCCGAGCACCGCCGACAAAGCGACACCGGAATTTGCCCAGCATCTGTTGAAGATCCTCGGCAAGGATCAGAAGGATAAGAAGTAATGGGTGCGTTGCGCATCGTCTTGACCCTGGCCTTGATGTTGGCCGCGCCGCTGGCATTTGCCGCCGATCCGTTGTCGATCCCGGCGATCACCCTGGGCACCAACGCCGAGGGCGCGCAGGAGTACTCGGTCAGCCTGCAGATCCTGCTGATCATGACGGCGCTGAGCTTCATTCCGGCCGCCGTCATCCTGATGACCAGTTTCACCCGGATCATCATCGTCTTCTCGATCCTGCGTCAGGCCCTCGGCCTGCAGCAGACTCCGTCGAACCAGATCCTCACCGGCATGGCGCTGTTCCTGACGCTGTTCATCATGGCGCCAGTGTTCGATCGCGTGAACAACGATGCCTTGCAGCCGTACCTTGCGGAAAAGCTGACGGCCCAGCAGGCAGTGGAAAAGGCCCAGGTGCCGATCAAGGACTTCATGCTCGCCCAGACCCGCTCCAGCGATCTGGAGCTGTTCATGCGCCTGTCCAAACGCACCGACATCGCGACGCCGGATCAGGCGCCGCTGACCATTCTGGTGCCGGCGTTCGTGACGTCTGAACTGAAGACCGCGTTCCAGATCGGCTTCATGATCTTCATCCCGTTCCTGATCATCGACCTGGTGGTGGCGAGCGTGCTGATGGCGATGGGTATGATGATGCTCTCGCCGCTGATCATTTCCCTGCCGTTCAAAATCATGCTGTTCGTGCTGGTGGATGGCTGGGCGCTGATCATCGGCACCCTGGCCAGCAGTTTCGGAGGTGTATCGCCATGACGCCAGAAGTAGCGGTCGACATCTTTCGCGAAGCCCTGTGGCTGACCACCATGATGGTGGCGATTCTGGTGGTGCCGAGTCTGTTGGTGGGCCTGCTGGTGTCGATGTTCCAGGCCGCGACCCAGATCAACGAACAGACCCTGAGCTTCCTGCCGCGTCTGCTGGTGATGCTGGTGACGCTGATCGTCGCCGGCCCGTGGCTGGTGCAGACGTTCATGGAATACATCACCCAGTTGTACAAAAACATTCCGATGGTCATCGGCTAAGCCATGCAATCGCTGCTTCAGCTGACCGATGCCCAGATCAGTACCTGGGTGGCGACGTTCATGCTGCCGCTGTTTCGCGTCGCCTCGATGTTGATGGTGATGCCGGTCTTCGGAACCACGCTGGTGCCCCGGCGGATCCGTCTGTATTTCGCCTTCGCGATCACCGTGGTGATCACGCCCAACCTGCCGCCGATGCCGGCGGTCAGTCCTCTGGACCTCAGCGGCCTGCTGCTGATCGCCGAGCAGATTCTCGTTGGCGCGGTGCTGGGTTTCTCGCTGCAATTGTTCTTTCAAGCTTTCGTGGTGGCCGGGCAGATCGTCGCGATCCAGATGGGCATGGGCTTCGCGTCGATGATCGACCCCACCAACGGCGTGTCGGTGGCGGTGATCGGGCAGTTCTTCACGATGCTGGTGACCTTGCTGTTCCTGTCGATGAACGGGCACCTGGTGGTCTTCGAAGTGCTCACCGAAAGCTTCACCACGCTGCCGGTCGGCGGCGGGTTGATGACCACGCATTACTGGGAACTGGCCGGCAAACTCGGCTGGGTACTGGGCGCCGCGTTGTTGCTGGTGCTGCCGGCGGTCACCGCGCTGTTGGTGGTCAACATCGCGTTTGGCGTGATGACCCGCGCCGCGCCGCAGCTCAACATTTTCTCCATCGGCTTTCCGCTGACCCTCGTACTCGGCCTGTTCATCGTCTGGGTCGGGCTGGCGGACATACTCAATCAGTATCAACCGCTGGCCACCGAGGCCTTGCAGTTTTTACGCGAACTGGCACAGGCGCGCTGAGTCATGGCTGAGAGCGAGAGCGGTCAGGATAAAACAGAAGACCCCACGGAGAAGCGCAAGAAAGACTCCCGGGAAAAGGGTGAGATTGCGCGCTCCAAGGAGCTCAACACGCTGGCGATCATGCTCGCCGGCTCTGCCGCGCTGCTGATTTTCGGCGGGATGCTGGCGCAGGAATTGATGGACCTGATGCGCCAGAACTTCACGCTGTCGCGGGAAGTGATCATGGACGAGCGCTCGATGGCGACGTTCCTGATGAGCTCCGGATTGCAGGCGTTGCTGGCGATTCAGCCGATCATGATCACCCTGTTGCTGGCGGCCTTTCTGGGGCCGATTGCGCTGGGTGGCTGGTTGTTCGCCGCCGGTTCGCTGGCGCCCAAGTTCAGTCGGATGAACCCGGCGGCAGGCCTCAAGCGGATGTTCTCGATGAAGGCTGTGGTCGAGCTGCTCAAGGCGCTGGCCAAGTTTCTCATCACGCTGGGTGTGGCGCTGGTGGTGCTCAATTCGGACATTGACGACCTGCTGCGCATTGCCCACGAGCCGCTGGACCGGGCGATCATTCACAGCTTGCAACTGGTGGGCTGGAGCTCGCTGTGGCTGGCCTGCGGTTTGATCATCATCGCCGCCGTCGACGTGCCCGTGCAGATCTGGGAAAGCATCAAGAAGCTCAAGATGACCAAGCAGGAAGTGCGCGACGAGCACAAGGATCAGGAAGGTCGGCCGGAGGTCAAGCAGCGCATTCGCCAGCTCCAGCGCGAGATGTCGCAGCGGCGGATGATGGCGGCGATTCCGGATGCCGACGTGGTCATCACCAACCCGACCCACTACGCCGTGGCGCTCAAGTACGACGCCGAGAAGGGCGGGGCGCCGATGCTGCTGGCCAAGGGCAGCGACTTCCTGGCGCTGAAGATCCGCGAAATCGCCGTGGCCAACAACGTCATGCTTCTCGAATCGCCGGCGCTGGCGCGTTCGATCTATTACTCCACGGAGCTGGAAGAAGAAATCCCTGGGGGGCTGTATCTGGCGGTCGCCCAGGTACTGGCCTACGTCTACCAGATCCGCCAGCACCGCGCGGGCAAGGGCAAGTTCCCGGAACCGCTCAAGGACGACCTGCCGATCCCGCCGGATCTGCGGCGTGATTCCTGATTGTGATGAAGCAAAAAAACCGCCATCCGGTTGCAGCCGGTGGCGGTTTTTTTTATGCCTGATGACCTGTGTTGCCTGTGAGGCCGCCTTCGCGACACATCTCTCAAGCCTTTACGCGGAGGTCTGCGATGGCGGCAGTTCCAGATTATCCAGCACCCGATTCACTGCCAGCTCGCCGAGCATGATCAGTTGCGCAATCCCCACCAGCGTCCTGCGCTGCGAGGCGGGCATGAGGTGGGTGAAGTCATTGACGATGGTTCTGGCTGAGGCCAGGGTTTCGCAGGCATCGGCCAGCAGTTCTTCGTTTTTGAAGTCCGCGGTGACGGCATACATTCTGCGGTTTTTGCGCGGTGGTGGCGTGGAGCCGGGCGGGCAGAGATAGTGATCGAGGGCGCGGTCGGCGGCTTCGTGAAGCTTTCTGGAATCGGCGGATTCGTAGGGCGAGGCGGGGTCGGTTACGGGTGGGTTGGGTGTTGGTTTGATCATGGTGAAGCTCCGTGGTTGATTTAGCCGCCACGGCTCATCGCTAAACAAGTAAAGGTGGCGGCTGTACGCAGGTTAGCGATCCGGGCCACAGGAACCCCGGGTAGACCCTAAGGTCTCCCGCGCACAGCCACCATGACGCCAATTGTAGGAAGGAAAAACCTGCAATCGAGACTGGGCATGTTGTGTCTGTAAAGTGCCGGATCGCTAAACCCGATCGCTGATTCGTCAGCGACCGATCCACAATAGAACCCGACCCCACAGCGCACAAGCCGGCGGATTCTGGCGTAGCCGTAGGCAACGGCGCAAGGATTCGTAGCCTGTAAGGCGTGTCTGGAGGTGTCTTTTAAACACCCGAGTTTAAAAGGCATTTTGTGCTGAGTTCTCGGGCCCCTTCGCGAGCAGGCTCGCTCCCACATTTGGAATGCGTTCCCCTGTGGGAGCGAGCTTGCTCGCGAAAGCGACATCCCGCCCAGCAGAAAAACCACGCCCGACCCCCTCTGTTTCAATCATCGGCAAAAGTTGGAAGGCTTCTTGCAATAGCCGCACTGCGCCCGCTCTGGGCGTCAAAAGTTTGCTTTAAAGGAACGGGGAAAACCGGTGGATCGCTCTCAGTTAATCAACAGTGCTCGCTCGAACATTGCCGATCTCAGTCGGGGCAATCTGGGTGTGCCGCTGTTGCTGCTGGTCATGCTGGCGATGATGATGTTACCGGTGCCGCCGTTCCTGCTCGACGTGTTCTTCACCTTCAACATTGCCCTGTCGATCGTCGTGCTGCTGGTCTGCGTGTACGCCTTGCGGCCGCTGGATTTTGCGGTGTTCCCGACGATCCTGCTGGTGGCGACGCTGTTGCGACTGGCGCTGAACGTGGCGTCGACGCGGGTGGTGATGCTCCACGGTCAGGACGGCCACGCCGCCGCCGGTAAGGTGATCCAGGCCTTCGGTGAGGTGGTGATCGGCGGTAACTACGTGGTCGGTATCGTGGTCTTCGCGATCCTGATGATCATCAACTTCGTCGTGGTGACCAAGGGTGCCGGCCGGATCTCCGAGGTGAGCGCGCGCTTCACCCTCGATGCGATGCCCGGCAAGCAAATGGCGATCGACGCCGACCTCAACGCCGGTCTGATCGACCAGGCGCAGGCCAAGGCCCGTCGTCAGGAAGTGGCTCAAGAGGCAGAGTTCTACGGCTCGATGGATGGTGCCAGCAAGTTCGTGCGCGGTGACGCCATCGCCGGCCTGCTGATTCTGTTCATCAACCTGATCGGCGGCATGGCCGTCGGTATCTTCCAGCACAACATGACTTTCGCCGACGCGGGCAAGGTTTACGCCTTGCTGACCATCGGTGACGGTTTAGTGGCGCAATTGCCATCACTGTTGTTATCTACAGCTGCAGCGATCATGGTGACTCGTGCTTCCGGCTCGGAAGACATGGGCAAGCAGATCAATCGCCAGATGTTCGCCTCGCCCAAAGCGCTGGCGGTGGCGGCCGGTCTGATGGCGGTCATGGGTCTGGTGCCGGGCATGCCGCACTTCTCGTTCCTGAGCATGGCTGCCCTGGCTGCCGGTGGTGCTTACCTGTTCTGGAAGAAGCAGAACGTCGCCAAAGTGCAGGCGCTGCAAGAGGTTCAGCGTCAACAGGAACTGCTGCCGTCGCCGGCCCGCGCCATGGAAACCAAGGAGCTGGGCTGGGACGACGTGACCCCGATCGACATGATCGGCCTGGAAGTCGGCTACCGCCTGATTCCGCTGGTGGACCGCAACCAGGGCGGGCAATTGCTGGCGCGGATCAAGGGCGTGCGCAAGAAGCTCTCGCAGGATCTGGGCTTTCTGATGCCGACCGTGCACATCCGCGACAACCTCGACCTGGCGCCGAGCGCCTATCGCCTGACCCTGATGGGCGTGATTCTGGCCGAAGCCGAGATCTACCCGGATCGCGAACTGGCGATCAACCCGGGGCAGGTCTACGGCTCGCTCAACGGCATTACCGCCAAAGATCCGGCTTTCGGCCTGGAGGCGGTGTGGATCGAAGTCAGCCAGCGCGCCCAGGCGCAATCGCTCGGTTACACCGTGGTAGACGCCAGCACCGTGGTTGCGACCCACTTGAACCAGATTCTGTACAAGCACTCCAGCGAGCTGATCGGTCACGAAGAAGTGCAGCAATTGATGCAGTTGCTGGCCAAGAGCTCGCCGAAACTGGCTGAAGAGTTGGTACCAGGCGTGGTCACGCTGTCGCAGCTGCTCAAAGTATTGCAGGCGTTGCTGGCCGAACACGTGCCGGTGCGCGATATCCGCAGCATTGCCGAGGCCATCGCCAACAATGCCGCCAAGAGTCAAGATACCGCCGCTTTGGTGGCTGCTGTGCGGGTTGGCGTATCGCGCGCCATCGTCCAAAGCATTGTAGGGACTGAGTCGGAGCTGCCAGTTATCACGCTGGAGCCAAGGTTGGAACAAATATTGCTCAATAGTCTGCAGAAGGCAGGGCAAGGCTCGGAAGAGGGCGTTCTGCTGGAGCCGAGCATGGCCGAGAAGCTGCAGCGTTCGCTGATCGAAGCGGCGCAGCGCCAGGAAATGCAAGGTCAGCCGGTGATCCTGTTGGTAGCAGGCCCGGTTCGCGCGATGCTCTCGCGCTTTGGTCGCCTGGCAGTTCCCGGACTGCATGTGCTGGCCTACCAGGAAATTCCGGACAACAAGCAAGTGACCATCGTTGCGACAGTAGGGCCCAACGGCTGAGGTAGTGGTTTATGCAAGTTAAGCGTTTTTTCGCCGCCGATATGCGTCAGGCCATGAAGCTGGTTCGTGATGAGCTGGGCGCTGATGCCGCCATCATTGGCAACCGCCGCATCGCTGGCGGCGTCGAGCTGACCGCGGCGCTCGATTACAAACTGTCTGCGCTGGCCCCGCGTGTTCCGAACATGGAACTCGAGGATGAGCTGCGCAAGACCCAGTCGCGCATCGTCACCGCCCAGGCCGAGCTGAGCCTGCGTGGCGAAGCCGACGGCAACACCAATCGCCAGTTGTTCGCCGGGCTGCCGTTGACGGCCGGCCTGCCGCTGACCGCTGCCGAGCCGCTGACCGAACCGACCTACGAAGCTCCGGCTCGTCCGGCACCAGCGCCTGCAGCGGTTTCCGCTGGCGTCGATCCGCGTGCTCTGGACTCGATGCGTTTCGAACTCAACAGCCTGCGCGAACTGATGGAAGTGCAACTCGGCACCCTGGCCTGGAACCAGCTGCAAGGCAGCCGTCCGGCCCAGGCCAATCTGTACCGTCGTCTGCAACGCATCGGTTTGTCCGGCCCGTTGTCCCGGGATCTGCTGTCGATGATCACCGAGATCGACGAGCCTCGTCAGGCCTGGCGCATGCTGCTGGCGCACCTGGCGCGGATGATTGCCGTGCCGGAAGTCGAGCCGCTGGAAGAGGGTGGGGTGATTGCGATGGTCGGTCCTGCCGGCATGGGCAAGACCACCACCCTGGCCAAACTGGCCGCCCGCTACGTGCTCAAGTACGGCGCGCAGAACATCGCGCTGGTGAGCATGGACAGTTTCCGTATCGGCGCGCAGGAGCAGCTCAAGACGCTGGGCCGCATCCTTAACGTTTCGGTGACCCACGTCGATCCGGGCCAGTCCCTGGTGCAGGCGCTGGATCCACTGCTGCGCAAGCGCGTGGTGCTGATCGATACCGCCGGCCTGCAGGCCAGCGATCCGGCCCTGCGCATGCAGCTGGAAAGTCTGGCCGGTCGTGGCATTCGGTCAAAAAATTATCTGGTTCTGGCAACCACCAGCCAAAAACAGGTTCTAACCGCCGCTTATCACAGTTACAAGCGTTGCGGGCTGGCCGGCTGCATCCTGACTAAACTGGATGAGACGGCCAGTCTGGGCGAAGTGTTGAGCCTGGCGATCAGTCACGAACTGCCGGTTGCCTACCTGACCGATGGCCCACGGATTCCGGATGATCTGCATCTGCCGCGGCGTCATCAACTGGTCAGTCGCGCCGTCAGCGTGCAAATGCAGGAAGAACCCAGCGAAGAAGCCATGGCTGACATGTTCGCTGATATCTACCACAGTCCGACCAAGCAGGTTGGCTGAGGTAATGAACAGTTTTCGTACCTACATCGATGGCCTGCCACGCATTGTTCCGGTTGTGAACGCGCAGCCAGTAATGTGGCCTCCGTCTATGCAAGACAAGGTAAAGAAATAACATGGGCAGCATGCATCCCGTACAGGTGATCGCGGTGACCGGCGGCAAAGGTGGCGTCGGCAAGACTAATGTGTCAGTGAACTTGTCCCTGGCCCTGGCAGAGCTTGGCCGTCGGGTCATGCTGCTGGACGCCGACCTGGGGCTGGCGAACGTCGACGTTCTGCTGGGCCTCACACCCAAACGAACCCTGGCCGACGTGATCGAAGGCCGCTGCGAGCTGCGCGACGTCCTGTTACAGGGCCCCGGCGGGATCCGCATCGTGCCGGCCGCTTCCGGCACCCAGAGCATGGTTCACCTGAGCCCGGCCCAGCATGCCGGCCTGATTCAGGCCTTCAGCGACATCGGCGACAATCTCGACGTGCTGGTGATCGACACCGCTGCGGGTATTGGTGACTCGGTAGTCAGTTTTGTTCGCGCAGCGCAAGAAGTGTTGCTGGTGGTCTGCGACGAGCCGACCTCGATCACCGACGCCTACGCGCTGATCAAACTGCTCAACCGCGATTACGGCATGAACCGCTTCCGCGTCCTGGCCAACATGGCCCAGAGCCCGCAGGAAGGTCGCAATCTGTTCGCCAAGTTGACCAAGGTCACGGATCGCTTCCTCGACGTCGCCCTACAATACGTCGGCGCGGTGCCCTACGACGAAAGCGTGCGCAAGGCGGTGCAGAAGCAGCGTGCGGTCTATGAAGCCTTCCCGCGTTCCAAGTGCGCACTGGCGTTCAAGGCGATCGCACAGAAGGTCGACACCTGGCCGCTGCCCGCCAACCCGCGCGGCCACCTCGAATTTTTCGTCGAGCGCCTCGTGCAGCAAACGGCAGGACCTGTGCTATGACCGCCAGCGGTATGAATTTCTACAAGAAGTCGGCGCGTGACGCGCAGTACGAGCTGATCGAGCGTTACGCGCCACTGGTCAAACGCATCGCCTACCACTTGCTGGCGCGGTTGCCGGCCAGTGTGCAGGTCGAAGACCTGATCCAGGCCGGGATGATCGGCCTGCTCGAAGTCTCGACCAAATACGACGCCAGCAAGGGCGCCAGTTTTGAAACGTACGCGGGCATCCGGATCCGTGGTGCGATGCTCGATGAAGTCCGTAAGGGGGACTGGGCACCACGCTCGGTTCACCGCAATACCCGCATGGTCAGCGACGCGATTCGCTCGATTGAAGCTAAAACCGGCCGTGACGCTAAAGATCACGAAGTTGCGGCCGAACTCCAATTGAGTCTCGACGATTACTACGGGATTTTGAACGACACCCTGGGCAGCCGCCTGTTCAGTTTCGACGACCTGTTGCAGGACGGCGAACACGAAGGGCTGCACGAGGATGGCGCCAGTGCTCATCTGGAGCCGTCGCGCGATCTGGAAGACGAACGTTTCCAGGCCGCGCTGGCGGACGCGATTGCCAATTTGCCGGAGCGTGAGCGACTGGTGTTGGCGCTGTACTACGACGAAGAGCTGAACCTCAAGGAGATCGGTGAAGTCCTTGGCGTCAGTGAATCGCGGGTCAGCCAGTTACACAGCCAGTGCGCGGCCCGCTTGCGGGGGCGTTTGGGGGAGTGGCGAGCGCGCTGAAGGCAGTGTGGGGACACTGCGAACGAGGCTGGTGCGGTGGTGAACGGCACCGGTCTTGCTCTGTTGTGCTCCAGACAGTCATCGAGTGTTTTGCCGGATTGATTGAAATGGCGCGTCCAGGTGCTGGGCGCGTTTAAGACTGCTTGGAGGTCGAATTGAACAAAGACATGAAAATCCTCATCGTTGATGACTTCTCAACGATGCGGCGGATCATCAAGAACCTGTTGCGTGATCTCGGGTTCACCAACACCGTTGAAGCCGACGATGGCACTACTGCCATTCCGGTGCTCAACAGCGGCAGCATCGACTTTCTGGTGACCGACTGGAACATGCCCGGCATGACCGGTATCGACCTGCTGCGCCACGTGCGCGCCGATGAAAAGCTCAAGCACCTGCCGGTGCTGATGGTGACCGCTGAAGCCAAGCGCGAGCAGATCATCGAAGCGGCCCAGGCCGGCGTTAACGGCTACGTGGTCAAACCTTTCACGGCTCAGGCGCTGAAAGAAAAAATCGAGAAGATTTTCGAACGCATCGGCTGATGACGCGCGGGGGAGCTATGGAGCATAACGAATCTTCACAGGGCGACTTCGAGTCGACTCTGAAAAAACACGCCGTCGAACTGGTCGAAAGCCTTGAAAAAGGCAAGTTCGGCGACGCCGTGCAACTGATCCATGAGCTCAATCAGACCCGTGACCGTGGCCTGTACCAGGAAGTGGGCAAGCTCACGCGTGAACTGCACAGTGCGATCGTCAACTTCCAGATCGATCCGCACATGCCGCAGGCTGAGGAAGTGTCGCAAATCACCGACGCTACCGAGCGCCTGGGCTACGTGGTCAAACTGACCGAAGCTGCCGCCAACCGCACCATGGATCTGGTGGAAAGCGCGACCCCCGTGGTCAATGGCCTGGCTGACGAAGCCCAGGCCTTGAGCGCCGATTGGGGCCGCTTCATGCGCCGTGAGGTCGGGGCTGAAGAGTTCCGTGAGCTGGCGCGCCGGGTCGACGGTTTTCTGGCACGCAGCAGCGCGGACAACCGCGCGGTGTCGAGCAATCTGAACGACATTCTGCTCGCCCAGGATTACCAGGACCTCACCGGTCAGGTGATCAAGCGCGTGACCCAATTGGTCACCGAAGTCGAAAGCAACCTGCTCAAGCTCGTGCTCATGGCCAGCCAGGTGGACCGCTTTGCGGGCATCGAACATGACCGTGCGGCGATGCTTGCTGAAAAAGATCCACAAAAACATCTCTCGCAGGGTGAAGGTCCGCAGATTCATGCCGATAAACGAGAAGACGTTGTGTCCGGTCAGGACGATGTGGACGATTTGTTATCCAGCCTTGGATTTTGAGTTTTTTTGGGTTTTTAGACCTGTAGGAGCACCCCATTAATGAGCTTCGGCGCCGATGAAGAGATCCTTCAGGATTTCCTGGTTGAGGCCGGCGAGATTCTTGAGCAACTGTCCGAACAACTGGTCGAGCTGGAAAGCCGCCCGGATGACGCAGATCTGCTCAACGCAATTTTTCGCGGTTTCCACACTGTAAAAGGGGGCGCCGGCTTCCTTCAGCTCAACGAGCTGGTGGAGTGCTGTCACATCGCCGAAAACGTGTTCGACATCCTGCGCAAGGGTGAACGACGCGTCGATGCAGAACTGATGGACGTGGTGCTTGAAGCGCTGGACGCGGTGAACAGCATGTTCAGCGAAGTCCGCGATCGCAGCCCGATCACCGCCGCCACCCCGGAACTGCTGGCCGCCCTGGCGCGTCTGGCCGAACCGCAATCGGCGGATGAAGCCCCGGCTTCGCCGGTTGCCGAGATGATCGAAGAACTGGTCGTCGAAGGCGATTCGGGCGACATCACCGATAACGAATTTGAACAGCTGCTGGACTCGCTGAACGCCGTCAAGGCCGAAGCCGAAGCCCCGGCTGCTGCTGCACCTGCTTCCACCGGAGCGGCCAGCGATGAAATCACCGACGCCGAGTTCGAGTCGCTGCTCGACCAGTTGCATGGCAAGGGCCAGTTCGCGGCCGACGCCGTGGCTCCGGCTGCTGCGGCACCTGCTGCTCCGGCGGCGGGCGACAGCTCGGACATCACCGACGACGAATTCGAAGCCTTGCTCGATCAGTTGCATGGCAAGGGCAACTTTGCTGTTGATGCGCTGGAATCGGCGATTGCTTCGGTGCCTGCGCCGGCTGCTCCGGCAGCGGCTGCGGCCGGTAGCGATCTGATCACCGACCACGAGTTCGAATCGCTGCTCGACGATCTGCATGG
This sequence comes from Pseudomonas sp. lyk4-R2A-10, assembly GCF_030209075.1. Lineage (NCBI taxonomy): Bacteria > Pseudomonadati > Pseudomonadota > Gammaproteobacteria > Pseudomonadales > Pseudomonadaceae > Pseudomonas > Pseudomonas sp. lyk4-R2A-10. The sequence goes on from NZ_JARVSR010000006.1 coordinate 50,423, forward strand.
CAAAGGCAAGTTCACTGACGTCGCCACCGGTGCCGTCGTGACTGCCGGCAGTGCTTCGGCAGTTGCAGCGCCTGCTGCGAAGGCCCCGGCCGCTGCGGCAAAACCTGCTGCAAAAACACCTGAGCCGAAAGCTGAACCGGCCAAGCCAGCCGCTGCGGCACCGGCTCCGGCCCGTGCACCGGCGACGCCGCCACCGGAAAAACCGACGACTGAAGCCGAGACCACCGTGCGTGTGGACACCGCACGTCTCGACGAAATCATGAACATGGTCGGCGAGCTGGTGCTGGTGCGTAACCGTCTGGTGCGCCTGGGCCTGAACAGCGGTGACGAGTCGATGCAGAAGGCCGTGTCGAACCTCGACGTGGTCACCGCCGACTTGCAGACCGCGGTGATGAAGACCCGGATGCAGCCGATCAAGAAAGTCTTCGGCCGCTTCCCGCGTCTGGTTCGCGACCTGGCACGCCAGCTCAAGAAAGAGATCAACCTGGAACTGGTGGGCGAAGAGACCGACCTCGACAAGAACCTCGTCGAGGCACTGGCCGACCCGCTGGTCCACTTGGTGCGCAACGCCGTCGACCACGGCATCGAGTCGCCGGAAGAACGCGAAGCCTCGGGCAAGGCCCGTGGCGGCAAGGTGATCCTGGCGGCCGAGCAGGAAGGCGACCACATCCTGCTGTCGATCTCCGACGACGGCAAAGGCATGGACCCGAACGTCCTGCGTGCCATCGCCGTGAAACGCGGTGTGATGGACAAGGATGCCGCCGATCGTCTGAGCGACACCGAGTGCTACAACCTGATTTTCGCCCCGGGTTTCTCGACCAAGACCGAGATCTCCGACGTGTCCGGCCGCGGTGTCGGCATGGACGTGGTGAAGACCAAGATTTCCCAGCTCAACGGTTCGATCAACATCTACTCGACCAAGGGCCAGGGCTCGAAGATCGTCATCAAGGTGCCGCTGACGCTGGCGATCATGCCGACCCTGATGGTGATGCTCGGCAACCAGGCGTTCGCGTTCCCGCTGGTGAACGTCAACGAAATCTTCCACCTCGACCTGTCGACCACCAACGTGGTGGACGGCCAGGAAGTGGTGATCGTGCGGGACAAGGCGCTGCCATTGTTCTACCTCAAGCGCTGGCTGGTCAGCTCCGCCGCTCACGAAGAGCAGCGCGAAGGCCATGTGGTGATTCTTTCGGTGGGCACCCAGCGGATCGGCTTCGTCGTCGATCAACTGGTCGGTCAGGAAGAAGTGGTCATCAAGCCATTGGGCAAGATGCTCCAGGGAACCCCGGGCATGTCCGGCGCCACCATCACCGGTGACGGCCGCATTGCACTGATTCTCGATGTTCCGAGCATGCTCAAGCGTTACGCCGCACGGCGTATTTGAATCCGGGGTGGCGGGGCGACAACGTCCCGCCGCACCTAATGGAGTGTTTATGGCAGTCAAAGTCCTGGTGGTGGACGATTCGGGTTTTTTCCGCCGCCGCGTCTCGGAAATTCTTTCAGCGGATCCGAGCATCCAGGTTGTCGGCACGGCAACCAACGGTAAAGAGGCGATCGATCAGGCCCTGGCCCTCAAGCCGGACGTGATCACCATGGACTACGAGATGCCGATGATGGATGGCATCACGGCCGTGCGGCACATCATGCAGCGCTGCCCGACCCCGGTGTTGATGTTCTCCTCGCTGACGCACGAAGGCGCCCGGGTCACCCTGGATGCGCTGGATGCCGGCGCGGTGGATTTCCTGCCGAAGAATTTCGAAGACATCTCCCGCAATCCGGAGAAGGTCAAGCAACTGCTGTGCGAGAAGGTGCACAGCATCTCGCGCAGCAACCGTCGTTTCAGTGCCTACAGTGCGCCGGCGCCTGCCGCTGCACCTACGCCTGCACCGATTCCGGCAGCAGCGCCGTCGAGCTTTGGCAGCCACAGCGCTCCGGCCCGTCCGGCTCCTGCGCCTGCACCGACTCGCGCGCCAGCGGCCAGCGCTTCGTCGCCAGCGCCGAAACGCAAGAACTACAAGCTCGTGGCGATTGGTACATCGACCGGCGGCCCGGTAGCGCTGCAACGGGTTCTGACTCAATTGCCGGCCAGCTTCCCGGCGCCGATCGTGCTGATCCAGCACATGCCGGCGGCCTTCACCAAGGCCTTCGCCGAACGCCTGGACAAGCTATGCCGCATCAGCGTCAAGGAAGCCGAGGATGGCGACATCCTGCGTCCGGGCCTGGCGCTGCTGGCACCGGGTGGCAAGCAGATGATGATCGACGGCCGAGGCGCAGTGAAAATCTTGCCGGGCGACGAGCGTCTGAACTACAAGCCGTGCGTGGACATCACCTTCGGTTCCGCAGCCAAATCCTACAGCGACAAAGTTCTGGCGGTCGTACTGACCGGCATGGGCGCCGACGGCCGTGAAGGCGCACGCCTGCTCAAGCAGGGCGGCAGCACGGTCTGGGCCCAGGATGAAGCCAGTTGCGTGATCTACGGCATGCCGATGGCCATCGTCAAGGCTGACCTCGCCGATGCGGTGTACAGCCTGGACGATATCGGCAAGCACATCGTCGAGGCGTGCGTCTGATGGATGTTCTAAGCCTTATCGGGATCATCATGGCGTTCGTCGCCATCATTGGCGGCAACTACCTTGAAGGTGGTCACCTCGGCGCGCTGGCCAACGGCCCGGCAGCGCTGATCGTGCTCGGTGGCACCATCGGTGCCGCGCTGCTGCAATCGCCGATGAGCGCGTTCAAGCGCGCCATGCAGATTCTGGCCTGGATCTTTTTTCCGCCGCGGGTGGACCTGGCTGGCGGCATCGACCGCGTGGTCAACTGGAGCCTCACCGCCCGCAAGGAAGGCCTGCTGGGTCTGGAAGGCGTGGCGGATGCCGAGCCCGACGCCTACTCGCGCAAGGGCCTGCAACTGCTGGTCGACGGCGCCGAGCCGGAAGCGATCCGCAGCATCCTCGAAGTGGATTTCTACACTCAGGAAGCCCGCGATGTCGAAGCGGCCAAAGTGTTTGAAAGTATGGGCGGCTACGCGCCGACCATCGGCATCATCGGTGCGGTGATGGGTCTGATCCACGTGATGGGCAACCTGGCCGATCCGTCGCAACTGGGCAACGGTATTGCGGTCGCGTTCGTTGCCACCATCTACGGTGTGGCCAGTGCCAACCTGATCCTGTTGCCGGTGGCTGCCAAGCTCAAGTCAATCGCGTTGCGACAGTCGCGTTATCGCGAAATGTTGTTGGAAGGGATCTTGTCGATCGCTGAAGGTGAAAACCCACGCTCCATCGAGTTGAAGCTCCAGGGCTTCATGGATTAAGGGACTGACCTCATGGCACGTCGTCGCCAGCATGAAGAGCACGTAAACCATGAACGTTGGCTGGTTTCCTACGCCGACTTCATCACCTTGCTCTTTGCCTTTTTCGTGGTGATGTACTCCATCTCGTCGATCAACGAAGGCAAGTACAAGATCATCTCCGAAGCGCTGATCGGGGTCTTCACCGACTCCGACCGCGCGCTCAAGCCGATCCCGATCGGTGAAGAACGACCGAAGACCGTGACCCCGGCCAAGCCGCTGGTCAAGGACGCCGAACAGGTTGACGCCGGCATCGCCGGGGCCAGCGATCCGTTGAAAAGCATCGCCGATGACATCAGTGCCGCGTTCGGCGACCTGATCTCCTCGAACCAGATGACCGTGCGCGGCAACGAGCTGTGGGTCGAGATCGAACTCAACTCCAGCCTGTTGTTCGGCAGCGGTGATGCGATGCCGAGCGACATCGCGTTCAACATCATCGACAAGGTCGCAGCGATCCTCAAACCGTTCGACAACCCGATCCACGTCGAAGGTTTCACCGACGATCAACCGATCCGCACCGCGCAGTACCCGACCAATTGGGAACTGTCCTCGGCGCGTTCGGCGAGCATCGTGCGCATGTTGGCCATGCAGGGTGTGAACCCTGGCCGCCTGGCCTCGGTGGGCTACGGCGAATTCCAGCCGGTGGCCAACAACGCCACCGCCGAAGGTCGGGCGAAGAACCGTCGCGTGGTGCTGGTGGTGTCGCGCAATCTGGATGTTCGTCGCAGCCTGACCGGCACCGGAACCGCCCATGCGCAACCGGATGCCGCGTTGAAGCGTGCTGGCACACAAACTGCACCGACCCCGGTCAAGACGCCGGGACGCGAGAGTGCCGTCAATTCTCCGTCGCCCGCATTAATACGCTGAACCATGTCTCGGCCGAGTATTCCGGCCGGGAGGAACGATCCGAATGAGAGTCTGGGCAGTCGCCAATCAAAAGGGTGGTGTTGGTAAAACCACTTCTTCCATCGCTTTAGCCGGTTTGCTGGCAGAGGCGGGCAAGCGCGTGGTCGTGGTCGATCTCGACCCGCACGGCTCGATGACCAGCTATTTCGGTTACGACCCCGACAGCCTGGAACACAGCAACTACGACCTGTTTCTGCACAAGGGCGGCGTGCCACAAGGTCTGCCGGGCCAACTGCTGCTGTCGACCAGCGACGAACGCATTTCCCTGTTGCCGTCGAGCACCGCGCTGGCCACCCTCGAGCGCCAGTCGCCGGGGCAGAGTGGCCTGGGTCTGGTGATCGCCAAGAGTCTGGCGCAACTGTGGCAGGACTTCGATTACGCGATCATCGACAGCCCGCCGTTGCTCGGCGTGTTGATGGTCAACGCCTTGGCCGCGAGTCAGCAACTGGTGATCCCGGTGCAGACCGAGCACTTGGCCGTCAAAGGCCTGGAGCGCATGGTCAACACCCTGGCGATGATCAACCGCTCGCGCAAACAGGCGCTGCCGTTCAGCATCGTGCCGACCCTGTTCGACCGCCGCACTCAGGCGTCGATGGGCACCTTGCGCGTGCTGCGTGACAAATTCCCCGACGAGATATGGCAGGGTTACATCCCGGTCGATACCCGTCTGCGCGACGCCAGTCGTGCCGGTGTCACCCCTTCGCAGTTCGACGGCAAGAGCCGTGGCGTGCTGGCTTATCGCGCGCTGCTCAAGCATCTGCTGGCGCAGCAACTCGTTCCGCAGGTGGCTTGAGCATGAATCGGCCGATCAAGCTGACGTCGAAGCCGCAACTGGCGCTGCAGTCCTATCTGGACGGCTTGCTGCAGGAAGTGACGGACGAGGTCGAGCAGGAAATCGCAGCGCCGGTCGAGGTGGTCGAGACCACTGCGGCACTCGATGAATTCCAGGCTGCCGTGCTTGAAGAACAGGCCCGGGATGCGCAAAAAGCCGCCCGGCCGATCGCCCCGGTTGCAGCGCCTGCCGCTGTGGCGGCCAAAGCGCCCGCGACCCTGATCAAAGAGCCTGAGCCGGTGCGCGTGATCTCGCCCCTGGCACCGCTGTTGCAAACTCAACTTCTGCAAACGCCTCCGGTTCCGGCAGCGCCAGAACCCGAGCCTGTAGCGCCTGCGCCAGCGCCGGTCGAACCAACCCTGGTTGCGCCGCTGGTGGAAGTGCATCTGCCGCCCAGCAACACGCCGCCACCGGTAGAAACCGACGGTCGTCCGGCCTGGGCTTCGGAAGCGTTCGAATGCCTGCTGTTCGACGTCGCCGGGTTGACGCTGGCGGTGCCGCTGGTGTGCCTGGGGTCGATCTATTCGCTGGCCGGCCATGAGCTGACGCCGCTGTTCGGTCAGCCGGAATGGTTCCTCGGGATTCTGCCGAGCCAGGCCGGAAATCTGAAGGTGCTGGACACCGCACGCTGGGTCATGCCGGACCGTTATCGCGACGATTTCCGTCAGGGTCTGCAATACGTGATTTCGGTTCAGGGTTACGAGTGGGGCCTGGCGGTGCATCAGGTCAGTCGCTCGTTGCGCCTGGACCCGAATGAAATCAAATGGAGAAGTCACCGGGGTCAGCGGCCATGGCTCGCCGGCACGGTGATTGAACACATGTGCGCCTTGCTCGATGTTTCCGCACTGGCCGAGTTGATCGCCAGCGGTGGGGCAAAGCACATGTCCGGCAGTAAGCCGAACCACAAACCGACATAAAGACAGTACCGGCATTCAAATGCCGGCGAACGAAACACACACCGCCAGGCGCGGTTTTTCGAGGGGCTAGGGTATGAACGACAAGGCTACGGCGGCAAAGGGTTCCGAAGATCCGATCCTGCAATGGGTGACCTTCAAGCTGGACAACGAAACCTACGGCATCAACGTGATGCGCGTTCAGGAAGTCCTGCGCTACACCGAGATCGCTCCGGTTCCGGGTGCGCCAAGCTACGTACTGGGCATCATCAATCTGCGCGGCAACGTGGTGACCGTGATCGATACCCGTCAGCGCTTCGGCCTGATGAGCGGTGAGATCAGCGACAACACCCGTATCGTCATCATCGAAGCCGACAAGCAGGTCGTGGGCATCATGGTCGACAGCGTGGCTGAAGTGGTTTACCTGCGTCAGTCGGAAATCGAGACCGCACCGAACGTCGGTAACGAAGAGTCGGCCAAGTTCATCCAGGGCGTTTGCAACAAGAACAACGAGTTGCTGATCCTGGTCGAGCTGGACAAGATGATGAGCGAAGAAGAGTGGTCGGAACTGGAGAACATCTGATTGATTCTCGAGGTAGCGGTCATTGTCCTGTTCCTGTTCTGGGCAGGCACGCTGGCAATGTTTCTGGCGTACATCAAGGCGCAGCGCGTGATCGCTGCGCAACAGGCCCAGGGCGATGCGCTGCGTGATCAGCGCATCAGGGACCTGGCCAAACGTGTCGACGATTACCAGAACGGCAACGTGCGCATGGGCGAAGCCCTGCACGAGCTGCGCGCGGTAGTCAGTCCGATTCCGGACAAGCTTTCCCAGCTCGAACAGCGCGATCCTTCCAGCCTGTCATTCGCCCAGGCGGCGAAACTGGTGGGAATGGGCGCGAGTGTCGATGAGCTGACCCAGTCCTGCGGGTTGACCCAGGCTGAGGCGGAGTTGATGCGCAAGCTGCATAAAAGCTGAAGCAAAGACCAGATCAAAAGATCGCAGCGTTCGGCAGCGTCTACAGAGGTGTTCGATCCCTGTAGGCGCTGACGAACGCTGCGATTTTTTCCGTCATCTCGTTATCGCCATGATTGAGTGCCAGGCCCCTTCCTGGTCAAGGCGCAACCTTCCTTGAGTAAGCGATCCGTCGGTAGAGTGCTTTTTGTTCGCCGGTGCCACCTTTGTGTGCGTCACCCCAAGCCACTACTCTTGCATCCTCCCTCAGTGCGACGAATGTTCGAGTCCCTCCATAGACAGCCCGTACGTTTTGAAGCAGAGGAGCAACGTTGCTGCTGTCACCGCCTGCCTCAGGGTCTCCCCAGGCGACGGCTTCCCCGTTGCTGCGTAAGGCGACGGCTGCCTCATGATTGGTACTTATCCCCACCACATCTGTCAGCGCTTTGATCGTATCCGGCACGTTGGCAGCCGCGCCGGCTCCCCATGCATCCACCTGACCATTGGCGCGCAGTACCACAAAACCATCCGATGTCGGACTAAAATGCACGATGTCTCTGTATTCAGTAATGGGGGCGGGAGGCGTATCCCAGGTGAAGTCTCCCCAGCCATCAACTTGGCCACTCGCCTGACGTACTGCGAATGCACCCGCATTACCCTGTATATTGACAATGTCCCTCAACCCGGCAATACGTTCAGGCATGGGGGCAATACGGCCCCAGACGGCAACACTTCCGTCATCGCGGCGCAGGGCGTAAGCGAAGCCGCTGCTTGCCAATTGAACGACACCGCTCATCTTGCCGATGTCATCAGGCAAAGCACCGCCATAATCCGGGTGGCCCCAAGTCACCACGTGACCATTCTTGCGTATGGCTGCAAATGCAAACTCTGATCCCTGGACATGCACAATGTCGGAGAGTCGGGCAATCCTGTCTGGAAGATCCCCTCCCGTTTCCTTTAATCCCCATGTCACGAGATTTCCCGTGGACAGGAGTGCCGCAAATGCATAGGCCCCTCCGTACAGAGCGACAATGTCGGTTCGCTTTGCAATCTCCTCGGGGACGCAGGAGCTGGGATTTCCAGCGCTGCCCCAGGCCAGGACGTTCCCTTTTGCGCGCCTGACCGCAAAAGCGGCCATGGAAGATGCCACTTCGCGAATATCCCTGAGGCCGGCCAGTTGGGGAGGCAAATTACCGCCATTTTCCCCCCAGCCCCATGCGTGCAGTTTTTGATCATTACGAAGAGCGCACAGGGCAGGGAAGTTGCCAATGATGTTCGAACGGGAGAGGACCAGCCTCTGCTTCCCCGAGGTGACAAGCAGGGGGTGCGAGGGGTTGGTATCAAAGAAATCGATTCCCGTTACAGATTGATCGTGATCTTCGTATTGCCAGACAGCCTCAATTGGCTCAAGGGTCCGGGCGTTCAGAGACACAAGTCTGTAGCTGTTGGAGCGAAAGGTGCCGACCACTCGATGACAGGCGCGTGCGCCCAGAACGAGCAGCTCGTCTTCTGCGACGGGGTTTTGTGGCCCTGTACCATCAACCTTTGCTGATTTTCTGATCATCTCGGGATGCGCCTCCTCAGCCGCTTCTGAGTGACAGGAGATCAGGCATCTAAGCGCTCCAGAGTGCGGGATGTCTACTGTCAGATTTGACAGTGGAGACATAAGGTTGGGGTGTGAGGGCGCGCGATGGCTCAGCGTGCGAGGTAATCATCTCCGCGATCGGTTACATCCTTTTCCGACTCTGCTGCAGGCTGGTCCTGACCTGCTGGAAATTTTCCTTTGAGATTCCAGGCAAACGCGATGATCTCGGCGATCGTGCGGTACAGCTCTTCGGGGATGCTGTCGCCCAGTTCCATCCGCGCCAGCAACTTCACCAGCTCGGCGTTTTCGTAGATCGGCACTTCACAGTCGCGGGCGATCCGCAGGATTTCTTCGGCCAGTTCTTCGTCGCCCTTGGCGGTGAGGGTCGGGGCGTGGTTGCCGTCGTATTTGAGGGCGATGGCCTGGCGTGGAGCGGTGGTGTCATTCATGCGGTTTCATCGACCCAGCGGTGTTCGAGGCGGGTTTGGATGCCTTGCGGCGGGGTGCCGAGGTGGCAGTCGAGGTCGCCGACGTTCAGCCCGGAATCCAGCAGACGGTGGCGCAGTGCGCTCAGGTTGTTTTCGATCAGGCTCGCGGTGTACGGCCGCTCGGCCCACAACTGGCTGGACAGGCTGCCGCTGATCAATTGCGCCTGAATCTGCATCGGCCCCAGCGGTTCCATGTCGAACGCCAGATCGACGCGCCACAGTTGCTGCTTCGGTTCGCGCTCATCGCGGCGCTGCTCGTTGGCTTCCTGTTTCTCCGGTGCTTCTTCGCGCTGGAACTTGACCTGCAACGGCACGATGTCCTGCAGGTTGCGCATCGGGATTTCCAGTTGCCAGGTGCTGAGCAGACGGCCGTCGTCGGTCACGCCGGTCTGTTCCAGACTCGACAGCTGATGACTTTGCAGGCGCGAAACGGCAGCTGCGGCCAGGCGCAGCAAATTTTCCAGATCGCCTTCGCCTTCCAGACTTTGCAGCAGCCGGTCGGGCAGCGGGAAACTGCTCGGCACCGGTTTCGCGCTGACCTGACCGAGCATGCCGAGGGCGTTGCGCACGAAGCTCGGCAACGCCTGGGCCAGGGTGTTGGCGGCGATGATCGCGTTCAGGTTGGTGTTGCCGGGCAGGCCGGGGGTGAGCTGGGCGATCAGCTTGAGCAGATCGGCTTTCAGGTCCGGGGCCAGCGTCGGGTTCTGCCCGGTCAACAGCTTGGCCTCGAGGAACACGCCGCTGTTGGCCAGCGCCTGGGCCAGACCTTTCGGTGTGCTCAGTTGCTGCACGTCCGGCAGATTGGCGAGCAGTTTGTCCACGGCGGCGCGCAAATCCTGGGAGGTCTGATCGGTGGCGGGGGGCAGGCTCTGGAGCATTTTCAGCAAGCCATCGAGCGAACCCTGACGGCTTTGCTGACTGACCAGTTGCTGGCTGACCGCCAGTTGTTCCTGGCGATTGCTCAGCGGCAGAAACTTCAAAGTCTGCGAGTCCTGCACCAGCGCCGACAGCAAGGTGCCGATGCGCAACGGTTGCGGGCTGTCGATGCTCAGGGTGGTGCCGCTCAACGCGGTGTTGAGCAGGCTGACCATCGAGCGGTACACCGTCGGTTGCCCCGGCACCTGCGGCAAGACCTGAGCCGTCAGTACCTTGCCTTGCAGCAGCGTGCCGACCGGCAGTTGCGCGGTGTCGATGCGGGTGAGGGTGGCGACGCTGCTGGCGATGGCCTGTTGCACGGTGATCGCCAGATTGCCCGCCGACGGCTGGGTGATCGCCAGGCTGGTGCCCTGAGGCAGCGGCAGATTGCTGGTCGCCTGCACGGTGGTTTGACGACCGCTGTCCAGTGTCACCTTGAGCAGCAACTCAAAGGTCTGATCCGCCTGCTTGAGTGACAACACCTCGGCCTTGGCGCTCTGGCCAGCGGCAATCAGCCCGTCGACCGGCGTCAGCAACTTCAGCAGCTCACCCGCCTGCGGGCGAACGGTCGCCGGGGTGGTGGGCGGGAGCGGGAGGATGTTCATTTCGCCTGTCATACGCGGACACAACCTGAGGAAAATGCACTCGGGAGAGCGGGGGGCGCCATGTATAATGCCGCCCGTCCTTCCATTCGTTCAAAAAACATAGCAATTGTTTGACGCAGCTCTCTGGATTGAGCCGTCATTGCATTTATGCTGCAACTCTTTAACGGCCGCGCCAGAGCCGACTTGAACCGTATAAGGCCCGTGAACCCTTGACCAGTCCTGTCCTGCAAACCGTTGCCCTCGCGTGTGAGCGTGATCTCAGACTGCTCTTCGATAATCTCGAATTGAGACTGGCCAGTGGCGATATGGTGCAGATCAGCGGCCCCAACGGCAGCGGCAAGACCAGTTTGCTGCGTTTGCTGGCCGGTCTGATGCAGCCGACCGACGGTCAGGTGCTGCTCAACGGCAAGCCGCTAGGCGAGCAACGCAGCGAGCTGGCGCGCAATCTGTTGTGGATCGGCCATGCTGCCGGGATCAAGGACTTGCTCACCCCGGAAGAAAACCTCACCTGGCTCTGCGCCCTTCATCAACCCGCCGAACGCGACGCGATCTGGCAGGCCCTGGCGGCGGTTGGATTGCGCGGTTTCGAGGATGTTCCCTGCCACAGCCTGTCCGCCGGCCAGCAGCGCCGCGTGGCGCTGGCGCGGTTGTATCTCGATAGCCCGCCGTTGTGGATTCTCGACGAACCGTTCACCGCGCTGGACAAGCAGGGCGTGGCACAGCTTGAAGAACACCTGGCCGGGCACTGCGAACGGGGCGGCCTGGTGGTGCTCACCACCCACCACACGCTGAGCCGTATGCCGGCCGGTTATCGCGACATCGATCTGGGGAATTGGGCGGTATGAGTGTGTTCGGCCTGCTGGTTGCCCGTGAATCCCGACTGCTGTTCCGCCGCCCGGCGGAGCTGGCCAATCCGCTGATTTTCTTCGCTATCGTCATCGCGCTGTTCCCGCTGGCCGTCGGACCGGAAACTCAAGTATTGCAAAACTTGTCTCCGGGGTTAGTCTGGGTGGCGGCACTTTTGTCGGTCCTGCTCTCGCTGGACGGGCTTTTCCGCAGTGATTTCGAAGATGGCTCCCTTGAACAGTGGGTCCTTTCGCCGCACCCCCTGCCACTTCTGGTATTGGCCAAGGTGCTGGCACACTGGCTTTTTTCCGGGCTGGCACTGGTTTTGCTCTCGCCGTTACTGGCGTTGATGCTCGGGTTGCCGGCTGCGTGTCTGCCGGTATTGCTGCTTTCGTTGTTGCTGGGAACACCGGTGCTGAGCTTGCTCGGTGCGGTGGGCGCGGCGCTGACGGTCGGTCTGAAACGCGGTGGCCTGTTGCTGGCGCTGCTGATTCTGCCGTTGTACATCCCGGTGTTGATCCTCGGCAGTGGCGCCTTGCAGGCGGCGTTGCAGGGCATGCCGGCGCTTGGTTATCTGTTGTGGCTTGGCAGCCTGACCGCCCTGGCAATAACCCTGACACCTTTTGCAATAGCGGCTGGCCTGAAGATCAGCGTCGGCGAATAATGAGGTCTGGTTAAAATTTAACCAGCAAAGACCCTGAGACTGCTCACACCGATGAGCGGCACCCGTGATGGAAACAGTATGAACTGGACCTGGTTTCACAAGCTCGGCTCGCCCAAGTGGTTCTACGGCATCAGCAGCAAGTTCCTGCCGTGGTTGAGCCTCGCCGCGTTGTTGCTGATCTGCGTTGGCGTCATCTGGGGCCTGGCCTTCGCGCCGCCGGACTATCAGCAAGGCAACAGCTTTCGCATCATCTATATCCACGTACCAGCCGCGATGCTCGCTCAGTCGATCTACGTGATGCTGGCGGTGTGCGGGGTGGTCGGGCTGGTGTGGAAGATGAAACTGGCCGACGTCGCCCTGCAATGCGCCGCACCGATCGGCGCGTGGATGACCGCCGTGGCGCTGGTCACCGGGGCGATCTGGGGCAAGCCGACCTGGGGTTCGTGGTGGGTCTGGGACGCGCGCCTGACCTCGATGCTGATTCTGCTGTTTCTGTATTTCGGCGTGATCGCCCTGGGCAACGCCATCAGCAATCGCGACAGCGCCGCCAAGGCCTGCGCGGTGCTGGCCATCGTCGGTGTGATCAACATTCCGATCATCAAATACTCGGTGGAGTGGTGGAACACCCTGCATCAGGGCGCGACCTTCACCCTCACCGAAAAACCGGCGATGCCCGTCGAGATGTGGCTGCCGCTGCTGCTGACGGTGCTGGGTTTCTACTGTTTCTTCGGCGCCGTGCTGTTGCTGCGCATGCGCCTTGAAGTGCTCAAGCGCGAAGCCCGCGCCAGTTGGGTGAAAGAAGAAGTGCAGAACAGCCTGGAGGCCGCTCGATGAGTTTCGCGTCATTCGGCGACTTCCTCGCCATGGGCCATCACGGCCTGTACGTCTGGTCGGCCTACGGCATCTGTCTGGCGGTACTGATCCTCAACGTGGCGGCGCCGATCGCGGCCCGCAAGCGTTATCTGCAACAAGAGGCGCGTCGTCTGCGCCGGGAGAATGGCAAGTGAATCCGCTGCGTAAAAAGCGTCTGATCATCATCCTGGCAATTCTGGTCGGGGTCGGCGCTGCCGTCGGCCTGGCCCTGAGCGCCCTGCAGCAGAACATCAACCTGTTTTACACGCCGACCCAGATCGCCAGCGGCGAAGCGCCGCAAGACACCCGCATCCGTGCCGGCGGCATGGTCGAGAAGGGCTCACTGCAACGCTCCACAGATTCGCTGGACGTCAAATTCGTGGTCACCGATTTCAACAAGTCCGTGACCATCACCTATCGCGGGATCCTGCCGGACCTGTTCCGCGAAGGGCAGGGCATCGTCGCACTGGGCAAGCTCAATGCTGACGGCGTGGTGGTGGCCGATGAAGTGCTGGCCAAGCACGACGAGAAATACATGCCCCCGGAAGTGACCAAAGCCCTGAAGGACAGCGGTCAATCCGCGCCAACCCCTGCGAAGGAGGGTTGATCGATGACATCCAGCATTTTCATTCCTGAGTTGGGCCATCTGGCCATGATCCTCGCGCTGTGTTTTGCGCTGGTGCAGGCCGTGGTGCCGTTGCTCGGTGCCTGGCGCGGTGATCGTCTGTGGATGGGCCTCGCTCAACCGGCGGCGTGGGGGCAGTTTGCGTTCCTGCTGTTCGCCTTCGGTTGCCTGACTTACGCCTTCATGACCGACGATTTCTCCGTGGCCTACGTCGCGATGAACTCCAACAGCGCGCTGCCGTGGTACTACAAGTTCAGCGCGGTGTGGGGCGCCCACGAAGGGTCGCTGCTGCTGTGGGCGCTGATCCTCGGCGGCTGGACCTTCGCGGTGTCGGTGTTCTCGCGGCAGTTGCCGCAAGTCATGCTCGCTCGCGTGCTGGCGGTGATGGGCATGATCAGCACAGGTTTCCTGCTGTTCCTGATCCTCACCTCCAACCCCTTCTCGCGGATCCTGCCGCAGATCCCGGCCGACGGTCGTGACCTCAATCCGTTGCTGCAGGACATCGGCCTGATCGTTCATCCGCCGATGCTTTACATGGGCTATGTCGGTTTCTCGGTGGCGTTCGCGTTCGCCATCGCCGCATTGCTCGGCGGTCGTCTCGATGCAGCGTGGGCACGCTGGTCGCGTCCGTGGACCATCGTCGCCTGGGCCTTCCTCGGCATCGGCATCACCCTCGGTTCGTGGTGGGCTTACTACGAACTCGGCTGGGGCGGCTGGTGGTTCTGGGACCCGGTGGAAAACGCTTCCTTCATGCCATGGCTGGTGGGCACGGCGCTGATTCACTCACTGGCGGTCACCGAGAAACGTGGCGTGTTCAAGAGCTGGACGGTGTTGCTGGCGATTGCCGCATTCTCCCTGAGCCTGCTCGGTACGTTCCTGGTGCGTTCCGGCGTGCTGACCTCGGTGCACGCGTTTGCCTCCGATCCCGAGCGCGGCGTGTTCATCCTGATCTTCCTGCTGTTTGTGGTCGGCGGCTCGCTGACCCTGTTCGCGCTGCGGGCGCCAGTGGTCAAGAGCCAGGTCGGCTTCAACCTGTGGTCGCGGGAAACCCTGCTGCTGGGTAACAACCTGGTGCTGGTAGTGGCGGCGTCGATGATCCTGCTTGGCACGCTGTACCCGCTGATTCTTGATGCGATCAGCGGCGCCAAACTGTCGGTCGGCCCGCCGTACTTCAACGCGCTGTTCATTCCGTTGATGGCGCTGTTGATGCTGGTGATGGCGGTCGGCGTGATCGTGCGCTGGAAAGACACCCCGGTGAAATGGCTGGTCAGCATGCTGACTCCGGTGCTGCTCGGCAGCGTGGCGCTGGCGGTGGTGGCCGGTGTCGCTTACGGCGATTTCAACTGGGCCGTCATCGCGACGTTCCTGCTCGCGGCCTGGGTGTTGCTGGCCGGCGTGCGCGACATCTTCGACAAGACCCGCCACAAAGGCCTGATCAAAGGCCTGCCGACCCTGACCCGCAGCTACTGGGGCATGCAGATCGCGCATCTGGGCATCGCCGTCTGTGCGCTGGGCGTGGTGTTGTCGAGCCAGAACAGTGCCGAACGTGACCTGCGCCTGGCGCCGGGCGAGTCGATGGATCTGGCCGGTTATCAGTTCGTGTTTGAAGGCGCCAAGCACTTCGAAGGCCCGAACTTCACTTCCGACAAGGGCACCGTTCGGGTGATCCGCAACGGTCAGGAAGTCAGCGTGCTGCACCCGGAAAAGCGCCTGTACACCGTGCAGAACTCGGTGATGACCGAGGCCGGGATCGACGCCGGTTTCACCCGCGACCTCTACGTCGCACTGGGTGAACCGCTGGGTGACGGCGCCTGGGCGGTGCGGGTTCACGTCAAACCGTTCGTGCGCTGGATCTGGTTCGGCGGCCTGCTGACCGGTTTCGGTGGTTTGCTGGCGGCGCTGGATCGGCGTTATCGAGTGAAGGTCAAAGCCAAGGTGCGTGAAGCGCTGGGCATGGAAGGAGCCGCTGCATGAGACGTTGGTTGATGCTGGTGCCATTGGCGATTTTCCTGCTGGTGGCCGTATTCCTTTATCGCGGTCTGTACCTGGATCCGGCGGAACTGCCGTCGGCGATGATCGGCAAACCGTTTCCGGAGTTTTCCCTGCCGCCGGTGCAGGGCGACAAGACCCTGACCAAGGCTGACATCCTCGGCAAACCGGCGCTGGTCAACGTCTGGGGCACCTGGTGCATTTCCTGCCGGGTCGAGCACCCGGTGCTGAACAAACTCGCCGAGCGCGGCGTAGTGATCTACGGCATCAACTACAAGGACACCAACGCCGATGCGCTGAAGTGGCTGGCCGAATTCCACAACCCTTATCAACTGGACATCCGTGACGATGAGGGCTCGCTGGGCTTGAATCTGGGTGTCTACGGCGCACCGGAAACCTTCTTCATCGACGCCAAGGGCATCATCCGCGACAAGTACGTCGGCGTGATCGACGAGCAGGTCTGGCGGGAAAAACTGGCGGCCAAGTATCAGGCACTGGTTGACGAGGCCAAGCCATGAAGCGCTTTTTAGCGGCCATGGTGCTGGGCTTGAGCCTGGCCGGTGTGGCCCACGCCGCCATCGACACCTACGAGTTCGCCAAAGAAGGCGATCGCGAGCGTTTCCGCGAGCTGACCAAGGAACTGCGCTGCCCCAAGTGCCAGAACCAGGACATCGCCGATTCCAACGCACCGATTGCCGCCGACCTGCGCAAAGAGATTTTCCGCATGCTCGGCGAGGGCAAGGACAATCAGCAGATCATCGACTTCATGGTCGATCGCTACGGTGATTTCGTCCGCTACAAACCGGCGCTCAATGCCAAGACCGCTTTGCTCTGGTTCGGCCCGGCCGGTCTGCTGCTGGGTGGGTTCGTGGTGATTGCCGTGATCGTCCGCCGCCGTCGCGGGCAACGCGCCGAGACGCCGCAATCGCTGTCCCCTGAAGAGCGTCAGCGCCTCGACCAACTGTTGGATAAAAACCAAGAATGATTGATTTCTGGCTTGCCGCAGGGCTGTTGCTTCTGGTCGCCCTGAGTTTTCTGCTGATCCCTGTCCTGCGCGAACGTCGCGCCCAGCGTGAGGAGGATCGAACCGCTCTCAACGTCGCCCTGTATCAGGAACGCGTCGCCGAACTGCAATCGCAGCAGGCCGAAGGCGTTCTCGACGCCGCACAAATGGACAGCGGCCGCGCCGAAGCCGCCCGTGAATTGCTGGCCGACACCGAAGGCGTGGCGCCGGCGCGGGTTTCGCGTTTGGGCAAGCCTTTGCCATTGCTGGCAGCGGTGCTGGTGCCGGTGTTGGGCCTCGGTCTGTACTTGCACTTTGGCGCGAGCGACAAGGTCGAACTGACCCGCGAGTTCGCCCAGGCGCCACAGTCGATGGAAGAGATGACCCAACGTCTGGAGCGCGCAGTCGCAGCACAACCGGATTCGGCTGAAGGCGTGTATTTCCTCGGTCGTACCTACATGGCCCAGGATCGCCCGGCGGACGCGGCGAAGATGTTCGAACGCGCGGTCAATCTCGCCGGTCGTCAGCCGGAACTGCTCGGCCAGTGGGCGCAGGCCCAGTACTTTGCCGACAACAAAAAATGGTCGGACAAGGTTCAGGCTCTGACCGATGAAGCGCTGAAAGCCGATCCGAAAGAAGTCACCAGTCTCGGCCTGCTGGGCATCGCCGCGTTCGAAGGCGAGCGTTATCAGGAAGCCATCGACTACTGGAACCGTCTGCTGGCGCAACTGCCGCCGCAGGACAAATCCCGCGAGGCCCTGCAGGGCGGCATCACCCGCGCCACCGAAAAGCTGCAGGCCAGCGGCGGCAAGGTCGCCCAGGCACCGGCGGCGAAAGCGGCGGCGTTGTTGAAAGTGCGTGTGGATCTGGCCAGCGAGCTCAAAGCCAAGGTGCAACCGGGCGATAGCGTGTTCATTTTTGCCCGGGCCACCTCGGGCCCGCCGGCACCGCTGGCGGCCAAGCGCCTGACCGTCGCC
Source organism: Pseudomonas sp. lyk4-R2A-10 (assembly GCF_030209075.1). Taxonomy (NCBI): domain Bacteria; kingdom Pseudomonadati; phylum Pseudomonadota; class Gammaproteobacteria; order Pseudomonadales; family Pseudomonadaceae; genus Pseudomonas; species Pseudomonas sp. lyk4-R2A-10. The sequence continues at coordinate 67,901 of NZ_JARVSR010000006.1, forward strand.
GACCTGCCGGTGACCGTCGAACTGAGCGATGCCGACGCAATGATGCCGCAATTGAAACTGTCGAACTTCCCCGAAGTCCAACTGGTTGCGCGTATCTCCCGTGCCGGTCAGCCGACCGCCGGAGAGTGGGTCGGTCGCAGCGGGCCTCTGCCCAGCAGCACCACCGCGCCGCAGACACTGACCATCGACAGCCCGGACAAATAGCCGGAACCAACAGGAAAGCACCGCCATGAATGCCATCGCCCGAATCACAGTCCTCACACTGGCCCTGGGCTTGAGCGCATGTGCGGTGCAACGACCGGAGCCTACCACCAGGCTGCCGCCGATCCCGCCGTCACAACCCGGCCCGACCCCGTCAACCACCCCGACGCCGAGCAAACCGGGCATTCCGGCCAAACCCGCCAAACCCGTCCCGCGCACCTCCGCCAGCTTCGCCCCGCCCCCGGGCGGCAACAGCCACTGGGACCAGAAACTGGGCGTGTACGTACTCGACGACCAGACCAACACCTTCTACCGCCAGCGCACCTACTACCGCTGGAACAACGGCTGGAGCCGCTCGATCAGCCCCAACGGCCCGTGGGAAGAAACCAACATCCACGGCGTACCGGCGGGACTGGGCAAGCAGTTCGGGGAGTAAAAAAACGGCGATCCTTGGATCGCCGTTTTGCTGTCTGGGGTAATGAGCAATACCTCACTCGTATCCTGTCCTCAACGCCTGAGCTTGCTCTGCAAGAAGCGTCATTGCCTGCTCGCTGGGGCAGTGCATCAATCACATGCTGCAAAACAACCGAACGTCGTGCTGCGAATTTCTGTGCTTGAGTAAAGATAACTCTAGGGTTACTTTTGTTAAGCCGAAGCAAGGAGGCGGTTGGTGCAGAGCAGGTTATTGATCAAGGAGCTGGAGGAGGCAGGCTGGACGCTGGACCGGATAACCGGCAGCCACCACATCTTCACGCACCGTTACAACCCATACACGATTCCCGTCCCGCATCCGAAAAAGGATTTGCCGGTCGGGACGGTCAAGAGCATCAGGAGGCGTGCCGGGTTGTACGACCCGCCAGCCAGTTACAGAGGAGATCCGTAATGCAATACCCAATCTGCATCGAATGGGGTGACGAGAACACCGCCATCGGGATTCAGATCCCCGATATTCCCGGCGCGATTACTGCCGGGGATACGTTTGAGGATGCCTACAACGCGGCCGTCGAGATTGCCCACATCATGCTGCAGGAGATCGCGGCGGATGGTGATTCGATCCCGATGCCGACTTCGGCGGCGACCCATCGCAACAACCCGGAGTTCGCGGACATGGGTTGGGGCATGCTCGAGCTGGACATCTCGCCGTACATGGGCAAGACCGAAAAGGTCAACGTGACGTTGCCGGGCTATGTCATCCAGCGCATTGACCGCTATGTGCGTGAGCACAATGTCAAGAGCCGCTCTTCCTTTCTGGCGGATGCCGCCATGGAAAAACTGGTCCGGCATTGAGCATCAGGGACTGTCGGATCAGCGATCCGGCAGTGCTTTCAGATTCTAGGCCGTTGCCAGAACAGGCTTCTGCGAAGCACTCAAAAACCGCACCAGCGCCAGCAGCGGGAACGCGCTGCCGACAATCACGATCCACAACCAGCCACCATGCTCGTATACCGCACTGGCCACCGACGAGCCGAAGGCGCCGCCGACGAAGATGCTGGTCATGTACAGCGCGTTGAGGCGGCCGCGGCTTTTGGCGTCGAGGGAGTAGACCGCGCGCTGGCCGAGCACCATGTTCATCTGTACGCAGAAGTCGAGCACCACACCGGTCACGGCCAGGCCGATCACGCTGTAGGCCGGGTGGATGAAGGCGGGCAGGAAGCTCAGGCTGGCGAACAGCATGGCCAGCAACGAAGCGATGCGGGTGTGGCCGGCGTCGGCCAGACGTCCGCTGATCGGAGCGGCGATGGCACCGATGGCGCCGACCAGGGCGAAGATCGCGATTTCACTCTGGGACAGGCCATGGTTGCGCGCCAGTTCCAGCGGCACGGCAGTCCAGAACAGGCTGAACGTGGCGAACATGCAGGCCTGGTAGAACGCGCGCTGACGCAGCACCGGTTGTTTGCGCAGCAGCGTCCACAACGATCCGAGTAATTGGCCGTAGGAGGCGCTGTGATCCGGCTGGCGCTTGGGCACAGTCAGCGCCAAAACCACGCTGATCGCGGCCATCAAGCCTGCCGCGATCATGAACATCGCCCGCCAGCCGAGGTGGTCGGCGACCACGCTCGACACTGGCCGCGCCAGCAGAATCCCCAGCAGCAGACCGCCCATGATCCCGCCGACCACCCGGCCACGGGATTCTTCCGGCGCCAGATGCGCCGCCAATGGAATCAGCACCTGCACCGACACCGAGCTGAAGCCCACCAGCAACGAAATCAGCAGGAACACATTCGGTTGATCGGTAAACGCCGCACCCAGCAGGCTGGCAATTGCCACCACGGTGGTGATGATCATCAGACGGCGGTTTTCCAGCAGATCCGCCAGCGGCACCAGAAAGAACAGGCCCAGCGCATAGCCGATCTGGGTCAGCGACACGATGAAACTGGCCATGGTGTCGCTCAGGCCGATGTCCGGCGCGATCAGGCCGATGATCGGCTGGGCGTAGTAGATGTTGGCAACGATGGCGCCGCAGCAGAAAGCGAACAGCAGCACCATGCCTCGGGTCATTGCGTGAGTTGTGGCGGTCATAGGGTTTCTCGATCCAGCGAAAAGGAATGCGGTGAGGCTAAGGGACGGGCCGAGCCGGCAGTAGAGGCTTCTGATCGATATCAGTTATTCCGTTGCGGAATGGGTGGCGCCGAACAACCCATTGTTCATCGGCGAACCTTGCGTCCGACCGTTGAGCGTCGATGATACATTCACTTACATCTTGTTCGATAGCGTGCTTATGTTGTGACCGGGTTTCAGCATTCATCAACGGAGGATTGCGATGTTTCGTCAGTTGCTTCGCCACACCACAACGATTGCCCTGATCAGTCTGCTCGGCGCCACGGCCGTGCAGGCCGCCGAAGCGCCCGGCATGCGCATGGGCGTGCGCGGCGAAATCACCGGGGTCGGTCCAGACTCGCTCAAGATTCACGTCAACACGGGTGAAAACGTGGTGGTCCAGTTGACCCCGGACACCAAGGTTCGCGCGGTCACCCTGGCCAATATCGAAGACATCAAGCCCGGCAGCTACATCGGCTCGGCCGCCATTCCCCAGGAAGATGGCACGCTCAAGGCGCTGGAGGTTCATGTGTTTCCGCCGGAGCTGGCCGGCAGCGGCGACGGTCATCGGCCGTTCGACCTGGCCAAGGGCAGCAGCATGACCAACGGCAGCGTCGGCGATCTGGTGGTCAGCAACGGCCGGGTGCTGACCGTCAACTACAAGGGCGGCCAGCAGAAGATCCTGGTGCCGGAGGATGTGCCGATCGTCAACCTGACGCCGGGCGATCGCAGCCTGCTCAAGGTCGGGGTGAAGATCGTTACCTTCGTGACCCAGAGCGCGGACGGCACGCTGACCGCGCAATCGATCTCGGCGGGCAAGGATGGCGTCAAGCCACCCATGTAGCCGGCCACAAAAAAGGCGACCTCTTCAGGTCGCCTTCTTCATATCAGCTCACGCCTTACTGGCCGCTGTAGATCTGGTCGAAGATCCCGCCATCGTTGAAGTGGGTCTTCTGCACGGTGCGCCAGTCGCCGAAGGTCTTCTCGACCGACAGGAAGTCGACTTTCGGGAAGCGGTCGGTGTACTTGGCCAGCACCGCCGGGTCACGTGGACGCAGGTAGTTGGCGGCCGCGATTTCCTGACCTTCCGGCGACCACAGGAACTTCAGGTATTCCTCGGCAGCGGCGCGGGAGCCTTTCTTCTCGACCACTTTGTCGACCACCGACACCGGCGGCTCGGCTTCGGCGGAGACGCTCGGGTAGATGACTTCGAACTGGTCGCGGCCAAATTCACGGGCGATCATTTCGGCTTCGTTTTCGAAGGTCACCAGCACGTCGCCGATCTGGTTGGTCATGAACGTGGTGGTCGCGGCGCGGCCACCGGTATCCAGCACCGGTGCCTGTTTGAACAGCTTGCCGACGAAGTCCTTGGCCTTGTTCTCGTCACCGCCGTTTTTCAGCACATAGCCCCACGCCGACAGGTAGGTGTAGCGGCCGTTGCCCGAGGTTTTCGGGTTCGGCACGATAACCTGCACGCCGTCCTTGAGCAGGTCCGGCCAGTCTTTCAGGGCTTTCGGGTTGCCTTTGCGCACGATGAATACGGTGGCCGAGGTGAACGGCGCGCTGTTGTTCGGCAGACGGGTGACCCAGTCCTTCGGCACCAGTTGGCCGTTGTCGGCCAGGGCATTGATGTCGGTGGCCATGTTCATGGTGATGACGTCAGCCGGCAGGCCGTCGATCACCGAACGGGCTTGCTTGCTCGAACCGCCGAAAGACATCTGCACCGTGATGTTTTCGTTGTGTTCGGCCTGCCAGTGTTTCTGGAACGCAGTGTTGTAGTCCTTGTAGAAATCGCGCATCACGTCGTAGGACACGTTGAGCAGGGTCGGTGCGGCCTGAGCCACGCTGCCGAAGGCAAGACCTGCGGCGAGAAGTGAGGCGCCAAAGAGTTTTTTCACTACGCATTCCTTGTTCTGTAGGGGTGTTTTTTTACAAAGATGAGGCCATTTGCCAGCGACTATAGCGGGGCACGCATAGTCGTTTAAAGATTAAAAAGAACTTTGCTTATTCCATTTTTTTGAATAACGGATTGCCGCATCGCGAACAGAATGCGGCGCCGCTTTCATGGCTTTTTTTCTGGCAAACCGGGCAGTCGTGTTGCAACTGTTCACCACGCATCGCATTGGCCAGTTCGGCGGTGAAGATTCCGGTGGGTACCGCGATGATCGAGTAACCAGTGATCATCACCAGCGACGAAATCACCTGGCCCAACGGAGTCTTCGGCACGATGTCGCCGAAGCCGACGGTGGTCAGGGTCACGATAGCCCAATAGATGCCCTTGGGAATGCTGGTGAAGCCGTGTTCCGGGCCTTCGATCACGTACATCAACGTGCCGAAGACCGTCACGAGTGTGCAGACGCTCACCAGAAACACCACGATCTTCTGCTTGCTGCCGCGCAGCGCCGACATCAGGTAGTTGGCTTGCTTGAGGTACGGACTGAGTTTGAGGACGCGGAAAATTCGCAGCATCCGAATGATCCGGATAATCAGCAAATACTGCGCATCGCTGTAGTACAGCGCGAGGATGCCCGGCACGATCGCCAGCAGATCCACCAATCCGTAAAAACTGAAGGCATAGCGCAACGGTTTGGGCGAGCAGTACAGACGCAGGATGTACTCGCCGGCAAAGATGATGGTGAACCCCCACTCGATATACGCCAGCACATCGGCGTAATTGCGGTGAACGCTGTCGATGCTGTCGAGCATCACGATCACCAGGCTGGCGAGAATGATCAACAGCAGGATGCCGTCGAAACGTCGCCCGGCGGGGGTGTCGCTCTGGAAAATCATGACGTAAAGCTGTTCACGCCAGTGCTGGTTACTGTCCATGGATCACGCCTGAATCAAAGATCAGCGCAGCCTAGGTTGATTCTCCCCGCGAGCGCAAGGCGTGACATTGATCTCCGGTTGGCGCATCAGGCGAATGCCGGTGCGCAGCAGCCAGCAGGCGAGAATGAACGGTGCAGTGAGGGGCGCCAGACCCAGGGCGCTGAACAGCGGCGCCAACAGCAGCGCCAGGCCGATGCCGAACAGCGGCAGCCACGGTTGCTGGCGCTGGGTGCTGAAGGCGAGGGCGGCAAGTACCGCGTTGTAGCCACCCAGACCGAGCAACGCGACCTGACTGTCGTGGTGCAACAGGCTGGAACCCAGGCCAATCGCCGAAGCCAGCAGCGCCCAGGCAAAGGCCCGGCGATCGGCGATCAGCAAACCGGCAGCGATCAAACCACCGGCCAGCGGATGATCGAGGAACATCACCTGACCGAAACCTTTCAGGGCGGCACCGAGCAGGTTCACGGTGTTCAGTTCAAGCACCGGTGCGGCGGACAAAGGCTCGGCGAAACACAGGAACACCCAGCTCAGCAACACGAACGGCGCGGTGTAGGCGGGCAGGTATTCGGTGAGGCGTGCGCGTTTGAGCCATTGCTGCGTGATCATCGCGCTCAGGCCACCGGCCGCCAGAATCAGCGGCGGCAGCATCGGCGACCAAGGGAAATACAGGCTCAGCAACAGGCCGACCAGCACGCCGTTGTAGCTGAACAGTCCGGCCTGGCGATCCGCCTTGGCGTAGTTGCGCCGTTGCGCGGTGAGCAAACCGGCGACCGCACCGAGCAGCGCGCCGGCGAACAGCACCGGCGCGGTGAATAAAATGGCCAGAAGGCACAGCAGGCCACACAGCGGATGGCGCTGGAGGAAGATTTGACTGAAGCCGTTGAGCAAAGCCTCGGCCCAGTCAGGGCAGTGGGTGTTGAAATGATTGGCAGGCATGTCTGGAGAATCTGGGCAGTAGGAAAATCAAAGGGTCTTGCGTGAAACGGTGGCGAGGGAGCTCGTGCCCGGTGCATGCGGCGTCTCTTGTGGAAACCGTCATGCCGGGCGACGGGAGCACGCTCCCTCGCCACACAGGTGTTGCTTAAATCAATGTTTCGATCCGCAGCGAATTAGTCGACCCCGGCTGCCCGAACGGCACACCCGCGGTGATCAGCAACGTATCGCCACGCTCGGCCATTCCTTGCGCCTGAGCGATTTCCAGCGCGGTCGAGCACACCTCATCCACCTGACGCAGGCGATCATTGACCACCGAATGAATGCCCCACGCCACGCTCAACCGGCGGGCGGTCTGCAGGTTCGGCGTCAGGTTCAGGATCGGCGCTTTCGGCCGCTCCCGCGCCGCACGCAGACTCGATGCGCCGGACTCGCTGTAGTTGACCAGCACCGCCACCGGCAGCACGTTGCTGATCCGGCGGATTGCGCAGCTGATCGCATCGGACACGGTCGCTTCGGCTTTCGGGCGGCTGACGTCGAGTTGGGTCTGGTAGTCCGGACCGTTCTCCACCTGGCGGATGATCTTGCTCATCATCTGCACGGCTTCCAGCGGATACTCGCCGGACGCGGTTTCTGCCGACAGCATCACCGCATCGGCACCTTCGGCCACGGCGTTGGCGACGTCGGTGACTTCGGCGCGGGTCGGGGCCGGCGAGAAGCGCATCGACTCGAGCATCTGCGTCGCCACCACCACCGGTTTGCCGAGATGACGGCAGGTGGTGATGATGTTTTTCTGGATCTGCGGCACGCTCTCGGCGGGCACTTCCACGCCCAGATCGCCACGAGCCACCATGATCGCGTCGCTCAGCTCGGCGATCTCGCGCAGCTGCTCGACGGCCGATGGCTTCTCGATTTTCGCCATCAGGAACGCCTTGTCGCCGATCAGTTCGCGGGCCTCGAGGATGTCTTGCGGACGCTGCACGAACGACAGCGCGACCCAGTCCACACCCAGCTCCAGACCGAAGCTCAGGTCACGACGATCCTTGGTGGTCAGCGGGCTCAGGTCGAGCACCGCTTGCGGCACGTTCACGCCTTTGCGGTCCGACAGTTCGCCGCCGTTGAGCACGGTGGTGTCGATCGCGTCGGAGTATTTGGTGACGACCCGCAGGCGCAGTTTGCCGTCATCCAGCAGCAGATCCATCCCGGCTTCCAGCGCCGCGATGATTTCCGGATGCGGCAGGTTTACCCGGCGTTCGTCGCCCGGTGTCGCATCCAGATCGAGGCGGAAGGCCTGACCACGATGCAACTGAACCTTGCCGTCCGCGAACTTGCCGACCCGCAGCTTCGGCCCTTGCAGGTCCATCAGGATCCCGAGCGGGTAGTTGAGCTGGCGCTCGACTTCGCGGATCCACTGATAGCGCTTGGCGTGGTCGGCGTGGTCGCCGTGGCTGAAGTTGAGGCGGAAGATATTGACCCCGGCCTCGACCAGCTCGCGGATGTCTTCGATGCCGTCGACGGCAGGCCCGAGGGTGGCGAGGATTTTGACCTTTTTATCAGGCGTCATGATTTAGAGCTCTCGAGGATCAGGATGGCGCGGAAGTCGTTGACGTTGGTGCGAGTCGGCTCGGTGACGATCAGCGCATCGAGCGCCGCGAAGTAGCCGTAGCCGTTGTTGTTATCCAGCTCGTCGCTGGCGCTCAGGCCCAGGGTGGCGGCGCGGGCGTAGCTGTCCGGGGTCATGATTGCGCCGGCGTTGTCTTCCGAGCCGTCGATGCCGTCGGTGTCGCCGGCCAGCGCATAGACGCCGGGTTGGCCCTTGAGGCTGTCGGTGAGGCTGAGGAGGAATTCGGCGTTGCGTCCGCCACGGCCATTGCCGCGCACGGTCACCGTGGTTTCGCCACCGGAGAGAATCACGCACGGCGCCGCCAGCGGCTGACCGTGATGGATGATCTGGCGCGCGATGCCGGCGTGGACTTTCGCCACTTCGCGGGATTCGCCTTCCAGGTCGCCGAGGATCAGCGTGCTGAAACCGGCCTGACGGCATTTCACCGCCGCCGCATCCAGCGATTGCTGGGGGCGGGCGATCAACTGGAAGTGACTGCGGGCCAGGCTCGGATCACCGGGTTTGACGGTTTCCGATTCCGGGCTTTGCAGCCAGCTGCGCACGGAGGCCGGGATCTCGATGCCGTAGCGCTTGATGATCGCCAGCGCTTCGGCGCTGGTGCTCGGGTCGGCCACGGTCGGGCCGGAGGCGATGACCGTGGCAAGGTCGCCCGGCACATCGGAAATCGCATAGGTATAAACAGTCGCTGGCCAGCAGGCTTTGCCCAGACGTCCGCCCTTGATCGCCGAGAGGTGCTTGCGCACGCAGTTCATCTCGCCGATGGTTGCGCCGGATTTGAGCAGGGCTTTGTTGATCGATTGTTTGTCGGCCAGGGTGATGCCTTCGGCCGGCAGCGCCAGCAGGGCAGAGCCGCCGCCGGACAACAGGAAAATCACGCGGTCGTCTTCGGTCAGGTTGCTGACCAGTTCCAGCACGCGCTTGGCCACGGCCAGCCCGGCAGCGTCCGGCACCGGGTGCGCGGCTTCGACCACTTCGATTTTTTCGCACGGGGCGCCGTGACCGTAGCGGGTCACCACAAGACCCGAGACTTCACCTTCCCAGCAGCGCTCGACCACTTGCGCCATGGCAGCGGCAGCCTTGCCGGCGCCGATGACGATCACGCGACCTGTGCGATCGGCCGGCAGATGAGCTTCGAGGACCTGGTTCGGATGGGCCGCGTCGATGGCTGTGGCAAACAGCTCGCGCAGCAGTTGTTGCGGATCGACCGACATGGCGGGCTCCCGGAATTCTTGTTATTGGGATAGAGCGACAGCGATGCAGCGACGCGATCCTTATGGGAGCTGGCTTGCCAGCGATTCAGGCGCTGCGGTCTTTCAGGCCGAGCGAGTCGATGCCATCGCGGGCAAGCCCGCTCCCACAGGGAGCGGGTCAGGGACGCAACTTACTTCTTGTCGCGAATCGAGAAGTTGGCCATGTGTTCCAGGCCCTTGATCAGCGCCGAGTGGTCCCAGTTGCTGCCACCGATGGCCGCGCAGGTGCTGAACACTTGCTGGGCGTTGGCGGTGTTCGGCAGGTTGATGTTCAGCTCCTTGGCGCCTTGCAGGGCCAGGTTCAGGTCCTTCTGGTGCAGGCTGATACGGAAGCCCGGATCGAAGGTGCCCTTGATCATGCGCTCGCCGTGCACTTCGAGGATCTTTGAGGAGGCGAAACCGCCCATCAATGCCTCACGCACCTTGGCTGGATCGGCACCGTTTTTCGAGGCGAACAGCAGGGCTTCGGCGACGGCCTGAATGTTCAGGGCAACGATGATCTGGTTCGCCACCTTGGCGGTCTGACCGTCGCCATTGCCACCGACCAGGGTGATGTTCTTGCCCATGGCCTGGAACAGCGGCAGTGCGCGTTCGAAGGCATCGGCGTCGCCACCGACCATGATGCTCAGGGTCGCGGCCTTGGCGCCGACTTCACCGCCGGACACCGGGGCGTCGAGGTATTGCGCGCCTTTCTCGTTGATCTTCGCGGCGAAAGCCTTGGTGGCGGTCGGCGAGATCGAGCTCATGTCGATCACCACCTTGCCTTTGCCGATGCCGGCCGCGACGCCGTCGGCGCGGAACAGCACGTCTTCGACCTGCGGGGTATCCGGCACCATGACGATGATGAATTCAGCTTCCTGAGCCACTTCGCGCGGGTTGGCCAGAGCGACGGCGCCAGCGGCGACCAGGTCGGCAGGGGCAGCATCGTGGTGCGCCGACAGGAACAGGCTGTGACCGGCTTTCTGCAGGTTCGCCGCCATTGGGTGGCCCATGATGCCGGTGCCGATAAATCCGATTTTAGCCATGAGAAATTCCTCTTGTTTTTGTCTTGCTCAAGCAAATAGGGGTCAGATCGCGTTGTGGGTCTTCAGCCAGCCGAGGCCCGCTTCAGTGGTGGTCAGCGGTTTGTACTCGCAGCCGACCCAGCCCTGATAACCGATGCGATCGAGGTGTTCGAACAGGAAGCGGTAGTTGATTTCGCCAGTGCCCGGCTCGTTGCGGCCCGGGTTGTCGGCCAGCTGCACATGGTTGATCTCGGCCAGGTGCGATTGCAGGGTGCGGGCCAGATCGCCTTCCATGATTTGCATGTGATAGATGTCGTATTGCAGGAACAGATTGGCGCTGCCGACTTGCTCGCGAATCGACAGGGCCTGTGCCGTGTTGTTCAGGTAGAAGCCCGGGATGTCGCGTGTGTTGATCGCTTCCATCACCAGTTTGATGCCGACGGCTTGCAGCTTGTCGGCGGCGTACTTGAGGTTGGCGACGAAGGTCTTTTCAACGGTGGCATCGTCCACGCCCTGCGGACGGATACCGGCCAGGCAGTTGACCTGGGTGTTGCCCAGCACCTGTGCGTAAGCGATGGCCAGATCGACCCCGGCGCGGAACTCTTCGACCCGGTCCGGCAGGCACGCGATACCGCGCTCGCCCTTGGCCCAGTCACCGGCCGGCAGGTTGAACAGCACTTGGGTCAGACCGTTGGCGTCGAGTCTGGCCTTGATTTCGGCAGAGCTGAAATCGTACGGGAACAGGTACTCGACACCGCTGAAGCCAGCCTTGGCGGCGGCATCGAAACGGGCAAGGAAATCCTGTTCGGTGAACAGCATGGACAGGTTGGCTGCGAAACGCGGCATGGTGGTCTCCTAAAACAGTTTTGACACGGTTGGTCAGACTGAACGCGATCAAGTCCCCTCTCCTGGGGGAGAGGGACATGTAGCCACCCTCTCCCGGAGGGAGAGGGAGCCGGTTACGTTCAGTCGAGCAACGAAATCGCGGTAGGCGCATCGTTGCCGACCAGCGCCAGGTCTTCGAATTCGTTGACGGCGTTGATCTCGGTCCCCATGGAGATGTTGGTCACACGCTCCAGAATGATCTCGACGATCACCGGCACCTTGAACTCTTCGATCAGCTCTTCGGCCTTGCGCAGGGCAGGAGCGATGTCAGCCGGTTCGAACACACGCAGTGCCTTGCAGCCAAGGCCTTCGGCGACTGCCACGTGGTCGACACCATAACCGTTGAGTTCCGGCGCGTTCAGGTTATCGAAGGACAGCTGCACGCAGTAGTCCATATCGAACCCGCGCTGGGCCTGACGGATCAGCCCCAGGTACGAGTTGTTCACCACGACGTGGATGTACGGCAGTTTGAACTGAGCGCCGACCGCCAGTTCTTCGATCATGAACTGGAAGTCATAGTCCCCCGACAGGGCCACGACTTTACGGTTCGGATCGGCCTTCACCACGCCCAGCGCTGCCGGAATGGTCCAGCCCAACGGGCCGGCCTGGCCACAGTTGATCCAGTGACGCGGCTTGTAGACGTGCAGGAACTGCGCGCCGGCAATCTGCGACAGACCGATGGTGCTGACGTAGCAAGTGTCCTTGCCGAACACCTGGTTCATTTCTTCGTAAACGCGCTGCGGCTTGACCGGCACATTGTCGAAGTGGGTCTTGCGTTGCAGGCTGGCTTTGCGCTGCTGGCAATCCTGCAGCCAGGCACTGCGGTTTTTCAGTTTGCCGGCGGCTTGCCATTCACGGGCGACTTCGATGAACACGGTCAGCGCGGCAGCGGCGTCGGAAACGATGCCCAGGTCCGGGGTGAACACGCGGCCGATCTGGGTCGGTTCGATGTCGACGTGAATGAACTTGCGGCCTTCGGTGTAAACGTCGACCGAACCGGTGTGACGGTTGGCCCAGCGGTTGCCGACACCCAGTACCACGTCGGACTTGAGCAGGGTGGCGTTGCCATAGCGGTGCGAAGTCTGCAGACCGACCATGCCGACCATCAGCGGGTGATCGTCCGGAATGGTGCCCCAGCCCATCAGGGTCGGGATCACTGGAATGCCGGTCAGCTCGGCGAACTCGACCAGCAGCTCGCTGGCGTCGGCGTTGATGATGCCGCCGCCGGCCACCAGCAATGGACGCTCGGCCTGGTCCAGCATCGCCAGGGCTTTTTCGACTTGCACGCGGGTCGCGCTCGGCTTGGCCAGCGGCAGTGGCTGGTAAGCGTCAATGTCGAATTCGATTTCAGCCATCTGCACGTCGAACGGCAGGTCGATCAGCACCGGGCCTGGACGGCCGGAGCGCATTTCGTAGAAGGCTTTCTGGAAGGCGTAAGGCACCTGGCCCGGCTCCAGAACGGTGGTCGCCCACTTGGTCACCGGCTTGACGATGCTGGTGATGTCGACGGCCTGGAAGTCTTCCTTGTGCATACGGGCGCGGGGGGCTTGCCCGGTGATGCAGAGGATCGGGATCGAGTCCGCGGAGGCGCTGTACAGACCGGTGACCATGTCGGTACCGGCCGGGCCGGAAGTACCGATGCACACGCCGATGTTGCCGGCCTTGGTGCGGGTGTAGCCCTCGGCCATGTGCGAGGCGCCTTCAACGTGGCGAGCGAGGACGTGATCGATGCCACCGACTTTCTGCAGGGCGGAGTACAGCGGGTTGATTGCAGCGCCTGGAATGCCAAAAGCGGTATCAACCCCTTCACGGCGCATCACCAGAACGGCGGCTTCGATTGCTCTCATTTTGCTCATGGTTTTGTGCCTCTTTACGTTTTGTAATTGTATACAAGTGGCTTTGCGCAGAGTGTATTCACGGCGGACGGCGCAGGTCAATCCATTTTCTCAAGCGCCTGTTTCATTCGTCGGAAGCCTGTTCTGCTGTGGCTTTTCGTCGCATGAGGCGCTTTTCGAGAATTATTGTATACAAAAAAATAATTCATTGTGTTCTATTTGTTGCATCGGGCTGCGGCAGAAAAGCGCAGCCCAACGACTTTCCCAATAACAAAATGAGGACGGCACCATGAGCGCTTTAACCTTGAAAGTCGCAGTCAAGCTGGTCAACGAAGCCATCAGCGCAGGGCGGGCGATCTCCGCCGCACCGCTGACCATTGCAGTACTGGATACCGGCGGCCACCTGGTCACCTTGCAACGCGAAGACGGCGCCAGCCTGCTGCGCCCGAACATCGCCATCGGCAAAGCCTGGGGCGCCATCGCCCTGGGCAAGGGCTCACGCCTGCTGGCGCTGGACGCGCAACAACGCCCGGCGTTCATCGCCGCCCTCAACAGCATGGGGCAGGGCAGCGTCGTGCCGGCACCGGGCGGTGTGTTGATTCGTGATCAGGCGGGGAACGTGCTGGGTGCGATCGGCATCAGCGGCGATCTGTCGGACATCGATGAGCAGGTGGCAATCAAGGCCGTGGAGGCTCTGGACCTGCGGGCGGATGCGGGGGTGGCGGCCTGAGTGGCTAAAACCGGATAGTCGCTGAAACGCACAAGCCCGCCCTCACAGGATGATGTGAGGGCGGGCTTGTTTGTGTCTGGAGGGCGGTCTTCAGTCCGGCTCGCAGCCCTTGAGCACCAACCGGATGATGGTTTGTGCTGCCGCTTCATAGTCGGCTTCGTCGAGCTTGTCCTTGCCGGTGACGGCGGAGATCTGCCAGTCGAAGTCGGCGTAGGTCTGGGTTGCGGCCCAGATGCTGAACATCAGGTGGTTGGGGTCGATCGGGGCGATCTGGCCGCGGTCGATCCAGGTCTGGATGCAGTCGATGTTGTGCTTGGCCTGGCCGTTGAGCTGCTCGACCAGGTCGGCGCTCAGGTGCGGGGCGCCGTGCATGATTTCGCTGGCGAACACCTTGGAGGCGAAGGGCAGGTCGCGAGAGATGCGGATCTTCGAGCGGATGTAACCGCTCAGCACTTCGCTCGGTACGCCGTCCGGGTTGAACGGGGTCGAGGCCTGCAGGATCGGCACGATGATACTTTCCAGCACCTCGCGGTAGAGGTTTTCCTTGGACTTGAAGTAGTAATAGACGTTGGGCTTGGGCAGTCCTGCCTTGGCGGCGATGTCGCTGGTTTTGGTCGCAGCGAAGCCCTTGTCGGCAAACTCTTCACTGGCTGCACGCAGGATCAGTTCTTTGTTGCGCTCGCGGATTGTGCTCATAAACCCGGTGGTTCCTTGCCTGTTCTGGCGGTTGCGCATGGTAGCACCGGCCTCGCGCGGCGCTCAACAATGCCCCGTGTGGCCTGCAGTCGCGGTATGCTGCGCGGCATTATTCACATAAGGAAACAAGATTCATGGCAGGAAGCAGTTTGCTGGTGCTGATCGACGACATCGCCACCGTTCTGGACGACGTTGCGTTGATGACCAAAATGGCTGCCAAGAAGACCGCCGGCGTGCTCGGCGACGACTTGGCGCTCAATGCCCAGCAGGTCTCGGGCGTACGCGCGGAGCGGGAAATCCCCGTCGTTTGGGCGGTGGCCAAGGGCTCGTTCGTCAACAAACTGATTCTGGTGCCGTCGGCGCTGGCGATCAGTGCGTTCGTGCCGTGGCTGGTGACGCCACTGTTGATGGTCGGTGGCGCCTACCTGTGTTTCGAAGGTTTCGAAAAACTCGCGCACAAATTCCTGCACAGCAAGGCTGAAGACGAGGCCGAGCATGCGCAGTTGGTTGAAGCCGTGGCTGATCCGGCAACCGATCTGGTGGCGTACGAGAAGGACAAGATCAAGGGCGCGATCCGCACCGACTTTATCCTCTCGGCGGAAATTATCGCCATCACCCTCGGCACCGTGGCCGATGCTTCGCTGACCCAGCAAGTGATCGTGATGTCGGGCATCGCCATCGTCATGACCGTAGGCGTTTACGGTCTGGTGGCCGGCATCGTCAAACTCGATGACCTCGGTCTGTGGCTGACCCAGAAGCCCGGGCAGATGGCCAAAAGCATCGGCAACAGCATTCTGCGTGCGGCGCCGTACATGATGAAAAGCCTGTCGGTAATCGGCACTGCTGCGATGTTCCTGGTCGGTGGCGGCATCCTGACCCACGGCGTGCCGGTGGTGCATCACTGGATCGAAAGCGTCGGCGCAGCGGCCGGTGGCGCCGGGTTTGTGGTGCCGATGCTGTTGAACGGCGTGGCGGGGATCATCGCGGGTGCGGTGGTGCTGGCGGGCGTGTCCGTGATCGGCAAAGTCTGGAAAGCCCTGAAAGGCTAAATCCTGAAGCAAACAAAAAGGCCATTCGATTCGCATCGAATGGCCTTTTTTGTGGCTGGCATTTTTACTCGGCGATCTGCAACTTGCGCGACTCGGTGTAGACGTAGCGCACCTTCTCGTACTCGAACGGTGAGTTCAGCTGGCCGTAGCGGAAGCTGGTCTGGTAACGCTTGTCGACGCCGCGCAGTACCCAGACTTCCGGATGGTTGGAGCTGACTTCCGAGACGTTGAGGAAGTTGATCGCGGACTCGGCGGTGTAGTCCACGGCCAGACCTGCGGTATCGCGCAGGTTCGACGGGCCGAGGATTGGCAGCACGAAGTAAGCACCGCCCGGCACGCCATAGAAGCCCAGGGTCTGGCCGAAGTCTTCGTTCTGGCGCGGCAGGCCCATGGCGGTGGCCGGATCCCAGAGCCCGGCGATGCCGATAGTGGTGTTGAGCAGCAGGCGCGCGGTGGTTTCCATCGAGCGCTTGCCCTTGAACTGCAACAGGCTGTTGACCAGGTTCGGCACGTCGCCAATGTTGTTGAAGAAGTTGCTCACGCCGGTGCGCACGAAGCTCGGGGTGATGTAGCGATAGCCATCGACCACCGGCAGGAACACCCATTGGTCGAAGCGGTAGTTGAAGTGGTAGACGCGGCGGTTCCACTCTTCCAGCGGGTCGTAGACGTTCAGCGCGCTGAGGGTCGAGCGCTCGAACTCGCGCTGATCCAGCCCCGGGTTGAATTTGAGTTTGGACAGCGGCTCCTTGAAGCCGTCGCTGTCGATGACCACCGGTGCATTGGCTTTGCTGTTGTCGGCCTGGGCCATACCTGCACTGAGGAGCGCTGCAATCAGCAGGAGATATTTAGCCACGGAAGAACTCCAGCATGGCGTCGCTGTTGACGCGGTAGTTAAGGTTGCCGCAATGGCCGCCCAGCGGGTAAACGGTCAGGCGATCGCCGAAGGTCCGGCGCAGGAAACCGAGGTCGCCCGGGCCGAGGATCACGTCATCGGCGTTGTGCATGACGGCGATTTTCGGGCTGTCGTGCAGGTAATCCTTCAAGGCGTACAGGCTCACCTGATCGATCAGTTGCAGCAGGCTGCCGCCGTCTGTGCGGGCGCGCCACATCGGGATCACCTGTTCGGTGAGGTAGCAGTCGAAGTCGCACTGCAGCGCACGCTTTAGGAACGGCGTGAGGCTAGTGCCTTCGGTGATCGGGAATTTCGGCGGAGTGATCAGGCCGCGACGGTTGATCAGGTCGGAAGTGAACGCGATATCCGCCGCCGAGAAACGGAACGAGGTGCCGATCAGCATCGCCATCTGTTCGTTGCTCAGGTGCTGCTTGGACTGCTGGAAGTCGTAGAGCAGTGCATCGTTGAGGTCGATGTAGCCTTTTTGCTGGAAGTAGCGGGTCAGTTTGCTCAGCACCAGTTCATAGAAGGTGGTGCTGTTGTTGATGCCCTTGACCTCGGTCTGCACCAGCTTGTCGAGGTTGGTGATAGAGGTGTAGAGGTTGACCGGCGGATTCAGCAGCAGGACTTTCTTGAAGTTGAAGCTGCGCCGGGTTTCATCCAGATGGGCCACGAACGCCGCGTCCAGCGCGCCGAGGCTGTAGCCGCTGAGGTAATAGTCAGTGACCGGCAGTTTCGGGTTTTGCGCCCGCACGGCCTGCATCACCCGGTACATGTCTTCGGCATCTTCCTTGGTCACGCCGGGGGTGGCGAAACGCGAGGCGGCGCTCATGAAGTCGAAGCTGGTCGGCGATGACAACTGCACCACGTGGTAACCGGCCTTGTAATAAAGCTTCTTCAGGTATTCGTTGAGCGTGCTGTCGTAGCGCGCGCCGGTGCCGGCGATCAGAAAGATCAGCGGTGCGGCCTTGTCCTGGGTGGCGATGCGATAGGTCAGTTTTTTCACTGGCCAGAAATTGTCCGGCAGGATGAATTCGCGCTCGGGGCGCAGGGTGACGCTGCGATCAGTCTGATCGATGTCCTCGTCCAGTGGCAGATCAGGGCGCAAGTCCGGCGGCGTGGTGGCGATGGTCGCCTCGAACGGGTTGGTCAGGGGATAGCCATAGCTGGCGGCGTCGATATCCACCGCCAGCGCGGACGCACTCAGAATAAGGCCGCCAAACAGGGCGGCGAAGCGCAAGGAACGGAGCATGACTAGATCCCTTAGAGGAAGGTGCCGAATGAGGTTCGCAGGCTATGACCACCGGGTTTGCGCCAAAGTGCCATGCCACGGCACCAAACTGACGGAATTCGGAGTAATAGTAGCCGGACGATACACTTTGCAAGGAAGGAATGACCAGTTAAGAGTTGTTAGTCCTTGCGTATGCGCGGCGGCAGATTAAGCTGGCCGCCGATTTCATCGATTGGAGTGTTCCATGTCCCGCCGCTTGCCCGTGATTCTGCTGCTCGTTCTGTTGCCGCTGTGGCTGGCCGCCAGTTATGGCGCGCGTTATGGCTTCATGGAGGATGCGCAGTGGGTGGGCATCTGCGTGGATGAGGCGAGCCGCTGGGAATGCTCGGTGCGCTCGAACCTGGGCCTGATGATTCATTTCCAGATGCTGGGCTGGGCGGCGGTCGCGGCTGCGGTGATCGGTTTTGTCGTGCCGGGACGGGCAGGGTGGTGGCTGGCGGTGCTGGCGCTGGTGTTCGGGTTGCCGGCGCTGGCGCTGTACAACACGACGCTGGCGGTGTTTGCGGTGGTGATTGCCGGGTTGCGACTGGTCCGGGAATCCCGCGACGCCTGATCGTCAGTCATCGCGGGTAATCTCTATGAGTCAACCCTCGCGAACCCGCAGGCAGCGCCAAAGTGCAGCCACCATCAACACGCTGACCAGCGCCCAACCCCACGCCTGCTGATTCTGCAATCCTTCACGGAACAGCTGCGGCGCAATGCCTGCGCCGATGATGAAGGTCAGCAGGGCAATCTCTCGACGGGCCACTCGCACTGGACGGCACAGGTAAACCAGCGCCGGCAGGATGAACGCCACGCTCGGGAAGCTGCGATAGCGCGGATCGAACACCAACTCCAGCATCATCACCGCAGCGGCAAAACCGGCTGCCGCCACCAGCCAGCCGGCCCGTCGCTCGAAAGCGTTGAACGCCCGTTCACGCCAGCCATTACGGGCGCTCAAGGTCAGCGCGGCATGGGCCAGCACCAACAGATTCAAAGCCGTCAGCAACCCGACCCACAACCATTCGCTGGCAAACCGCGTGGTGACCCGGGCCAGATCACTCCAGGCACCGATCGAACAGACGGCGAGGGCGCTGAGCAGCGGCAGGATCAGTGCCGAACGCGTCGTACTAACCCGACCGCCCAGCAGCAATGTTCCGAGGAAAATCAGCCCGCCGACCGCCAGCCACTGCGACCAGTACGGCACGTTCGACACCGGGCCGGCCAGCACGCCCTTGTCTTGGCGATCAGCATCGAACAGCCCCCAGTAACCGCCGACCGCGCCTTCGCTGCCGCGCTTCCATGGCTGGTCGAACGCTTCGATCAGGTTGTAACGCCAGCCCTCCTTTTCGGCGAGGGTGACAAAACCACGAATGAACTTGGCCTCGTTGACCCGGCTCGGCAGGGCGGTCTCGCGCTGGCGACCTTCGCTCGGCCAGCCGGTTTCGCCAATCATCACGTCCTTGGGGGCGAACTTGTTGCCGAACACCTGGCGCACTTCCGCTACATGATGCAGCGCGGCGTCGATGTTCGACGGATCGTCTTCCCAGTACGGCAGCAAATGAATGGTCAGGAAATCAACCGCCGGCGCGACTTCCGGGTGCTTGAGCCAGAACTCCCAGACATCGGCATAGGTCACCGGCTGCTTGATGTGGCTCTTGACCTTGTTGATCAGCTTCACCAGCTGGGTCGCGGTAACCTCTTTGCGCAGCAAGGCTTCGTTGCCGACGATCACGGCGCTGACCACATCCGGGTTGGCGTTGGCCGAGGCGATCAGCAAGTCGACTTCCTTCTCGGTGTCCACCGGATTGCTGTTGACCCACGCACCGATCATCAACTTCAAACCATGTTTGCGCGCCAGATCCGGCAGCGCTTCGAGGCCGCTCATTGAGTAGGTGCGGATGCATTCGAAGCGGGTGGCGAGCAGGGCGAGGTCGGCGTCCATGCGCTCCGGGCGCAGTTTGAACGGCACGTCGAACGGCGACTGGTCTTTGTCGAACGGGGTATAGGAGGCGCATTGCAGCTTGTGGGTAGGGGTGGCGACGTCCGGCAGGATCACCGGTTTACCGAGGCCGTACCAGAAACCGCACAGGGCAAACAGCCCGAGCAGGCAGGCGAACAGATAGGGAAGAAAGGGGAAACGGGAAGTCGCGGACATGGTCAGGCCGAGTGGCTGCAAAGCGACGCATGTTACCTGCATTTATAAGCAGGTTGGTGGCCCGCACGATTTTGACATGCAAAGTTCGGGCGGATTGTCTGGCGCCAAATATCCGGACGCAGTTAATGGCTTTCTGATGTCGTTTCTCATTGCTTCGAGGTCGCTGGCAGAGCAGGTCTTATCGGGCGTCAGGTTGATGATCAAAAGCGTCAGTACTCCGCTGATGTTCTAACGAGTTTGCGGTCAGGCGTGATGGGGGCGCTGTGCACCATAACAATACGTTGACGATGCCCGGCATCCGCCGGGCGCAGCATTTCGGGGAAGTAACGATGAAGATGCGACGACTTTTAGGCGCAGGTGCCGCTCTGGTACTTGCGATGAGCTCCACTTTCGCCAGCGCTGAAAAACAGACCCTGAACATCGGTTACGTTGACGGCTGGTCCGACAGCGTCGCGACCACTCACGTGGCAGCCGAAGTGATCAAGCAGAAACTCGGCTACGACGTGAAACTGCAGGCCGTCGCCACCGGCATCATGTGGCAGGGCGTTGCCACCGGCAAACTCGACGCCATGCTCTCGGCCTGGCTGCCAGTGACCCACGGCGAATACTGGACCAAGAACAAGGATCAGGTCGTCGATTACGGCCCGAACTTCAAGGACGCGAAAATCGGTCTGATCGTGCCGGAGTACGTCAAGGCCAAGACCATCGAAGACCTGAAAACCGACGACTCCTTCAAGAATCGCATCGTCGGCATCGATGCCGGTTCGGGCGTGATGCTCAAGACCGATCAGGCGATCAAGGATTACGGCCTCGACAAATACACCCTCAAGGCCAGTTCCGGCGCCGGCATGATTGCCGAGCTGACTCGCGCCGAGAAGAAAAACGAATCCATCGCCGTCACCGGCTGGGTGCCGCACTGGATGTTCGCCAAGTGGAAACTGCGCTTCCTCGACGACCCGAAAGGCGTGTATGGCGCGGCTGAAACCGTGAACAGCATCGGCAGCAAGGAACTGGCGACCAAGGCGCCGGAAGTGGCCAAGTTCCTGAAGAACTTCCAGTGGGCTTCGAAAGACGAAATCGGCGAAGTCATGCTGGCAATTCAGGACGGTGCAAAACCTGACGCAGCGGCCAAGGATTGGGTTGCCAAGCACCCTGAGCGTGTTGCCGACTGGACCAAGTGATTTAAGCCGAAGCGTCTAATCTGCGCTTCCCAGGGCCGCCCGACATGACCGTCGGGCGGCCTTTTTTGTTTGTCCTCTATTAATAGGCAGCGTTGGCCGTTTTCGATCCGTCTGGAAATTGGCAAAAACGTCATGGCGTTCTACTACTAAGGTCGTCTGGAACCCGGCTCGCAGCCGCATACAGTGGATATGTTCCAAAAATAAAAATCTGTGCTGCGAGGATAAAAACAATGAACGACAGCATTTACCTCTCGATTCAGAACAGCCCGCGCTTCAAGGAGCTGGTCAAGAAAAGAGAAAGGTTCGCCTGGATACTCTCGGCGATCATGCTCGGGCTCTACTCCGGCTTCATCCTTCTGATCGCGTACGGGCCGCAAGTGCTCGGGACGAAAATCAGTCCCGAATCATCCATCACCTGGGGCATCCCGATCGGTGTCGGACTGATTGTCTCGGCCTTCATCCTGACCGGCATTTACGTGCGCCGCGCCAATGGCGAGTTCGACGACCTGAACAACGCGATTCTCAAGGAGGCTCAGCAATGATCCGGCGTCTACTGGCTCTTTTGAGCATCGCAGCGTTCGCTCCGGCCGTCTGGGCCGCTGACGCCCTGACCGGCGAAGTCCACAAACAACCACTCAACGTTTCCGCGATCGTCATGTTCGTGGTGTTCGTTGGCGCGACCCTGTGCATCACCTACTGGGCGTCCAAGCGCAACAAGTCGGCGGCCGACTACTATGCGGCGGGCGGCAAGATCACCGGTTTCCAGAACGGTCTGGCAATTGCCGGTGACTACATGTCGGCGGCGTCCTTCCTGGGTATTTCCGCGCTGGTGTTCACCTCCGGCTACGACGGCCTGATCTACTCGATCGGCTTCCTGGTGGGCTGGCCGATCATTCTGTTCCTGATCGCCGAGCGTCTGCGTAACTTGGGTAAATACACCTTTGCCGACGTGGCGTCCTACCGCCTCGGGCAAACCCAGATCCGCACCCTGTCGGCCTGCGGTTCGCTGGTGGTGGTAGCGTTCTACCTGATCGCGCAAATGGTCGGTGCCGGCAAGCTGATCCAGCTGCTGTTCGGTCTCGACTACCACGTCGCGGTGATTCTGGTCGGTATCCTGATGTGCCTGTACGTGCTGTTCGGCGGCATGCTGGCGACTACCTGGGTGCAGATCATCAAGGCGGTGCTGTTGCTGTCCGGTGCCTCGTTCATGGCGCTGATGGTGATGAAGCACGTCAACTTCGACTTCAACACCCTGTTCTCCGAAGCCATCAAGGTTCACGCCAAGGGTGAAGCGATCATGAGCCCGGGCGGTCTGGTCAAAGACCCGATCTCGGCGTTCTCCCTGGGTCTGGCGCTGATGTTCGGTACCGCCGGCCTGCCGCACATCCTGATGCGCTTCTTCACCGTTAGCGACGCGAAAGAAGCCCGTAAGAGCGTGCTGTACGCGACCGGTTTCATTGGCTACTTCTACATCCTGACCTTCATCATCGGCTTCGGCGCGATCCTGCTGGTCAGCACCAACCCGGCCTTCAAAGATGCGGCGGGCGCTCTACTCGGCGGCAACAACATGGCGGCGGTGCACCTGGCCAATGCCGTGGGCGGCAGCGTGTTCCTCGGCTTCATCTCGGCGGTAGCGTTCGCGACCATTCTGGCGGTCGTGGCCGGTCTGACCCTGGCCGGGGCTTCGGCGGTGTCTCACGACCTGTACGCCAGCGTGATCAAGAAGGGCAAGGCCAACGAGAAGGATGAGATCCGCGTTTCGAAGATCACCACCATCGCGCTGGGCGTTCTGGCCATTGGCCTGGGCATCCTGTTCGAAAGCCAGAACATTGCGTTCATGGTTGGCCTGGCGTTCTCCATCGCGGCAAGCTGCAACTTCCCGGTGCTGCTGCTTTCGATGTACTGGAAGAAGCTGACCACTCGTGGCGCCATGATTGGCGGCTGGCTGGGCCTGGTGAGTGCGGTGGGTCTGATGATTCTTGGCCCGACCATCTGGGTGCAGATTCTGCATCATGAGAAGGCGATCTTCCCTTACGAGTATCCGGCGTTGTTCTCGATGATCATTGCGTTTATCGGGATCTGGTTCTTCTCGGTCACCGATAAGTCGGCCGAAGCCGAGAATGAGCGTGCGCTGTTCTTCCCGCAGTTTGTGCGTTCGCAGACTGGGTTGGGGGCTAGTGGGGCGGTTTCGCACTGAGGCTTTTTGTGTAGGTTGAGTTGAATGAAAATGCCCTGGTCGAGAGATTGGGGCATTTTTTTGTGGGCGGTTATCGGATGTTCTTGGGGGTTGGGTGTATATCCGTTGCTGCGGTAACGGCTTCTTAGGGTTTCGCCCTTACGGCGAGTCACCTTTTCCAAACGCCGAAAAGGTAACCCAAAAGGCTTTACCCTGACGTTCGGCCCTCGCTGTGGCTCGGGTTCCTTCGCTCCGGGATTGATCCGGGGGCATCGCCTACGGTTTGCTTCGCTGCACCTCCTCTCGATGTGTTTGGCTTCGCCAAACGGTCGCTGCGCTCCCACCCCCGGATCAATCCCTCCACTCAGCCTGCCGACGGGCCCTGCGATCAAAAGCGGTACTCGAGCTAACGCTCATTGTGGTGAGTGGTGAGTGGGGAGGGGCGTGGGGTGTTCGGCTTTGGATTTGTGGTGGATTTACCCCTCACCCCAACCCTCTCCCCGAGGAGAGGGAGCCGATTTTTGTGCTTTTCAAAACCTGAGTTCAACGCGTTATCGCACGTCGGCGAACCTCTCCCAAACCACTCAGTCAGTTCCCTCTCCCTCCGGGAGAGGGCTAGGGTGAGGGGGGGGCTCTTGATCTGGCTTCTGCTCTGGCTCTGGCTTTTGATCTTTAGCCCCTTCGGCAGGCCGAGCGGAGGTGTCCATCAGGGGGTAGGCGCGCAGCGCCGTGCGGCGCAGCCGCATACATCGAGAGGAGGTGCAGCGAAGCAAACCGTAGGCGATGCCCCCTGATGGACACCGTAGCGAGGGAGCACTGAGCCTAAGCGAAGTGCCGTACGCCGGGGCAAAAGCCTTTTGGTTCCTTTTTGGCGTTTGAAAAAGGGACTCGCTGTAAGAGCGAAACCGCCAGCGGCAGCACCCGAAGCAACGGATATACACCCAATCAACAAAAAAACAGTCGGCCCAAAGGCCGCTGAGATGCCCAAAACGAAAAACGGCCCCCATTCACATGGAGGCCGTTCCCGGTAAAACGCTAAGACGCTATCGCAAGACAGCTCTTATTTGCGGTCTTCCAGCTTGGTGATATCCCGCGACTCATAACCAGTGTACAGCTGACGCGGACGGCCAATCTTGTACGGGCTTGAGAGCATTTCCTTCCAGTGCGAAATCCAGCCGACAGTACGTGCCAGGGCGAAGATCACAGTGAACATGCTGGTCGGAATGCCGATCGCCTTGAGGATGATCCCCGAGTAGAAGTCGACGTTCGGGTACAGCGAGCGCTCGATGAAGTACGGATCGGTCAGGGCGATCTCTTCCAGGCGCATGGCCAGTTCGAGTTGCGGGTCGTTCTGGATGCCCAGTTCCTTCAGCACTTCGTCGCAGGTCTGCTTCATGACAGTCGCGCGAGGGTCGCGGTTCTTGTAGACGCGGTGACCGAAGCCCATCAGTTTGAACGGATCGTTCTTGTCCTTGGCCTTGGCGATGAACTTGTCGATGTTCGAAACATCGCCGATTTCATCGAGCATGGTCAGCACGGCTTCGTTCGCACCGCCGTGGGCAGGGCCCCACAGTGCGGCGATGCCGGCGGCGATACAGGCGAACGGGTTGGCACCCGAGGAGCCCGCCAGACGCACGGTGGAGGTCGAGGCGTTCTGCTCGTGGTCGGCGTGGAGGATGAAGATCCGGTCCATGGCCTTGGCGAGTACCGGGCTGATCGGTTTGATCTCGCACGGGGTGTTGAACATCATGTGCAGGAAGTTTTCCGCGTACGACAGGTCGTTGCGCGGGTACATCATGGGTTGGCCCATGGAGTACTTGTAAACCATCGCGGCCAGGGTCGGCATCTTGGCAACCAGGCGGATCGCGGAGATTTCGCGATGCTGCGGGTTATTGATGTCGAGGGAGTCGTGGTAGAAGGCCGAGAGGGCGCCGACTACACCACACATGACAGCCATCGGGTGGGCGTCACGGCGGAAGCCGTTGAAGAAGGTTTTCAGCTGCTCGTGAACCATGGTGTGGTTCTTCACGGTGCCGACGAACTGGGCCTTTTGCTCTGCAGTCGGCAATTCGCCGTTCAGCAGCAGGTAGCAGGTTTCCAGGTAGTCCGACTTTTCAGCCAGCTGTTCGATCGGGTAGCCGCGGTGCAGCAGGATGCCGTTGTCGCCGTCGATATAGGTGATCTTCGATTCGCAGGAAGCGGTCGACATGAAACCGGGGTCGAAAGTGAAGCGGCCCGTGGCCGTCAGGCCCCGAACATCGATAACATCGGGACCAACGGTGCCGGTTAAAATGGGCAGCTCGACGGGGGCTGCGCCCTCGATGATCAACTGCGCTTTTTTGTCAGCCATGTGGCCTCCTATTTATGCTTGAAATCATCAGACAGACCCCCCACGCAGGGCCCGCACCACTATAGTGAGATAAATTCGAATGTCAATTTGCCTAAAGTCTTGCTCCAGAAGGCTTTAACCGTACTTTTTCCTCGAAATTGCCTGCCATTTACGCCTTTTATACGACTTGTGCAATCCGCTATTGGGGGTAGGCGATTGCGTTGTCATTAGTAGCCTAACTGTCTATACTCGGCGACCGACCGCCAAGGGCTTTTGGGCTTGCTTTCATTGGGGGTCGCATCCCTGGGTGGTGGTTACCTGACCAGTGCACTCCCCAACAACTTTGCCCTGATTGTTAGGGGCTCTTCAGTGTGAAAAAAAAGCCGTGAAAAGCCAACGACCTGTAAACCTAGACCTAAGGACCATCAAACTCCCCATCACCGGCGTTACGTCGTTTCTTCACCGTGTTTCCGGCATCATCCTCTTCCTGGGCCTTGGCATCATGCTTTATGCATTGGGCAAATCCCTGGGTTCCGAGGAAGGTTATGTCGAGGTGAAGGCATGCTTGACCAGCCCGCTGGCCAAGTTCGTAGCATGGGGCCTCCTGTCCGCTCTTCTGTATCACCTGGTTGCCGGTGTGCGCCACTTGATCATGGACATGGGCATCGGTGAGACGCTGGAAGGCGGCCGCCTGGGCTCGAAACTGATCATCGCCGTTTCCGTGGTGCTGATCGTTCTGGCAGGAGTTTGGATATGGTAACCAGCGTTACAAACCTTTCGCGTTCGGGCCTCTATGACTGGATGGCGCAGCGTGTGTCTGCGGTCGTTCTCGCGGCTTATTTCATATTCCTGATCGGCTACCTCGCCGCGAACCCGGGCATTGGCTACGACCAATGGCACGGCCTGTTCGCCCACAACGGAATGCGTATCTTCAGTCTGCTGGCACTGGTTGCCCTGGGCGCTCACGCCTGGGTCGGCATGTGGACCATCGCGACCGACTACCTGACGCCAATGGCGCTGGGCAAGTCCGCGACTGCAGTACGTTTCCTTTTCCAGGCAGTATGCGGCGTCGCGATGTTCGCTTACTTCGTCTGGGGTGTGCAGATTCTCTGGGGTATCTGATTCATGGCTAACATTCCAACGATTTCTTTCGACGCCATCATTATTGGTGGCGGCGGTGCCGGCATGCGCGCAGCGCTGCAACTGGCACAGGGCGGTCACAAGACTGCCGTGATCACCAAGGTTTTCCCGACCCGTTCGCACACTGTGTCCGCACAGGGCGGGATCACCTGCGCCATCGCTTCGGCCGACCCGAACGATGACTGGCGCTGGCACATGTACGATACCGTCAAGGGTTCCGACTACATCGGTGACCAGGACGCTATCGAATACATGTGTCAGGAAGGCCCGGCTGCCGTTTTCGAGCTGGACCACATGGGTCTGCCGTTCTCGCGTACCGAGCAAGGCCGTATCTACCAGCGTCCGTTCGGCGGTCAGTCGAAGGATTACGGTAAAGGCGGGCAGGCTGCCCGCACCTGCGCCGCTTCCGACCGTACCGGTCACGCGCTGCTGCACACCCTTTATCAGGGCAACCTGAAAGCCGGTACCACGTTCCTGAACGAGTACTACGCTGTCGACCTGGTGAAAAACCAGGAAGGCGAATTCGTCGGTGTGATCGCGATCTGCATCGAAACCGGCGAAACCACCTACATCCGCGCCAAAGCCACCGTACTGGCTACCGGCGGTGCAGGTCGTATCTATGCATCCACCACCAACGCCCTGATCAACACCGGTGACGGCGTCGGCATGGCTCTGCGTGCTGGCGTGCCGGTACAAGACATCGAAATGTGGCAGTTCCACCCGACCGGCATCGCCGGCGCCGGTGTACTGGTGACCGAAGGTTGCCGTGGTGAAGGTGGTTACCTGATCAACAAGCACGGCGAGCGTTTCATGGAGCGTTATGCTCCGAACGCCAAAGACCTTGCCGGTCGTGACGTGGTTGCCCGTTCGATGGTTAAAGAGATCATCGCCGGTAATGGTTGCGGTCCGAATGGCGACCACGTGATGCTCAAACTCGACCACCTGGGCGAGGAAGTGCTGCACAGCCGTCTGCCAGGTATCTGCGAGCTGTCGAAGACTTTCGCACACGTTGATCCGGTGGTTGCTCCGGTTCCGGTTGTTCCGACTTGCCACTACATGATGGGTGGCGTTGCCACCAACATTCATGGCCAGGCGATCACCCAGGACGCCGAAGGCGTGGATCAGATCATTCCTGGTCTGTTCGCGGTAGGTGAAGTGGCTTGCGTATCGGTTCACGGTGCCAACCGTCTGGGCGGCAACTCGCTGCTCGACCTGGTGGTATTCGGCCGCGCTGCCGGCCTGCACCTGGAGAAGGCGCTGACCGACGGCATCGAATACGACGACGCTACCGAAGCCGACATCGAAGCTGCCCTGGCACGTCTGAACGCCCTGAACAACCGTACCGACGGCGAAGACGTCGCTACCCTGCGTCGCGAGCTGCAAAGCTGCATGCAGAACTACTTCGGTGTATTCCGTACCGGCGAATACATGCAGAAGGGTATTGCCCAGCTGGCCGATCTGCGCAAGCGCATCGCCAACGTGAAGATCAACGACAAGTCGCAGGCGTTCAACACTGCCCGTATCGAAGCGCTGGAACTGCAAAACCTGCTGGAAGTGGCTGAAGCTACCGCCATCGCTGCCGAAGTACGTAAAGAGTCCCGCGGTGCTCACGCCCGTGAAGACTTCGAAGATCGTGACGACGAAAACTGGCTGTGCCACACCCTGTACTTCCCGGGTGAGAAACGCGTCGCCAAGCGTGCCGTGAACTTCTCGCCGAAGACTGTTCCGACTTTCGAACCTAAAGTCCGGACTTATTAAGGGTGACCGCCATGTTGCAAGTCAGTGTTTATCGTTACAACCCTGATCAGGACGCTGCGCCGTTCATGCAGGAATTCCAGGTTGATACCGGTGGTAAAGACCTGATGGTGCTGGACGTGCTGGCCCTGATCAAAGAGCAGGACGAAGGTTTCTCCTATCGTCGCTCCTGCCGTGAAGGCGTCTGTGGCTCCGATGGCATGAACATCAACGGCAAGAACGGCCTGGCGTGCATCACGCCGCTGTCCGCTGTCGTCAAAGGTAACAAGCTGATCGTTCGTCCGCTGCCAGGTTTGCCGGTTATCCGTGACCTGGTTGTCGATATGAGCATCTTCTACAAGCAATACGAGAAGGTTAAGCCATTCCTGCAGAACGACACGCCGGCTCCGGCCATCGAGCGTCTGCAGTCCCCTGAAGAGCGTGAAAAGCTCGACGGTCTGTACGAGTGCATCCTGTGCGCCTGCTGCTCGACCTCTTGCCCGTCCTTCTGGTGGAACCCGGACAAGTTCCTGGGTCCAGCTGCCCTGCTGCAAGCGTACCGCTTCCTGGCAGACAGCCGTGATACCAAGACGTCCGAGCGTCTGGCGTCCCTCGATGACCCGTTCAGCGTCTTCCGCTGCCGGGGCATCATGAACTGCGTCAACGTATGTCCGAAAGGCCTGAACCCGACTAAGGCCATCGGTCACATCCGTAACATGCTGCTTTCGAGCGGCGTGTGATTCAGCTGCTGTAACCGCTGTACCCGCAGAGGGCTTAGGCGCGGGCTTCAACCCGCGCCATGGCTATAACCAGAGCAGCAGCCATAAGCTGCGGCTCTTATTTTGAAGAAATGAGACAAGCAGGGGCATCCGGGCTGGTACCCGGACTATCAGTGTGATCCTAAGTGGCTTGTTTTGGTCGCTGCATTCGGACTTCTGCAAGCTTGCTCGGTGTCGGCACCGATGGTGTTCCCCTAACCGAGGGTGACCAAGCATGCAAGAAAGCGTGATGCAGCGCATGTGGAACAGCGCCTACCTTTCAGGTGGAAACGCTGCCTATGTGGAAGAGCTCTACGAGCTCTACCTGCACGACCCTAACGCTGTGCCAGAAGAGTGGCGCACCTACTTTCAGAAGCTGCCTGCCGACGGCAGCTCTGCCACCGATGTTTCGCACTCCACAATTCGCGATCATTTCGTGCTGCTGGCAAAGAACCAGCGCCGCGCCCAACCGGTTTCCGCCGGCAGCGTGAGCAGTGAGCACGAGAAGAAGCAAGTTGAAGTGCTGCGATTGATCCAGGCCTACCGTATGCGTGGCCACCAGGCAGCCCAGCTTGACCCGCTGGGGCTGTGGCAGCGTCCTGCACCTGCAGACCTGTCGATCAATCACTACGGCTTGACCAATGCCGATCTTGATACGACCTTCCGTGCCGGCGACCTGTTCATCGGCAAAGAGGAAGCGAGCCTACGCGAAATTCACGAAGCGTTGCAGCAGACATATTGCCGCACCATCGGCGCTGAATTTACGCACATCACCGATTCCGAGCAGCGCCAGTGGTTCCAGCAGCGTCTGGAAAGCGTGCGTGGCCGTCCGGAATATTCCGCGGACATCAAGAGCCACCTGCTCGAGCGCGTGACGGCCGGTGAAGGCCTGGAAAAATACCTGGGCACCAAATACCCGGGCACCAAACGTTTCGGTCTGGAAGGCGGCGAAAGCCTGATTCCGATGCTCGACGAACTGATCCAGCGTTCCGGTTCCTACGGCACCAAGGAAGTCGTCATTGGCATGGCCCACCGTGGCCGTCTGAACGTACTGGTCAACACCTTCGGCAAGAACCCGCGCGAGCTGTTCGACGAGTTCGAAGGCAAGAAGAAGGTCGAGCTGGGTTCCGGTGACGTTAAATACCACCAGGGCTTCTCGTCCAACGTAATGACCACCGGCGGTGAAGTTCACCTGGCCATGGCGTTCAACCCGTCCCACCTGGAAATCGTTTCCCCGGTGGTCGAGGGTTCGGTTCGCGCCCGTCAGGATCGTCGCAACGACCCTACCGGTGAGAAGGTTCTGCCGATCTCCATCCACGGTGATGCTGCATTCGCCGGTCAAGGCGTGGTCATGGAAACCTTCCAGATGTCGCAGACCCGCGGTTTCAAGACCGGCGGTACCGTGCACATCGTGATCAACAACCAGGTCGGTTTCACCATCAGCAACCCGCTGGACTCGCGCTCCACCGAGTACGCGACCGACGTTGCGAAAATGATCCAGGCGCCGATCCTCCATGTGAATGGTGATGATCCGGAAGCCGTGTTGTTCGTGACCCAGTTGGCCATCGACTACCGCATGCAGTTCAAGCGTGACGTGGTGATCGACCTGGTCTGCTACCGTCGTCGCGGCCACAACGAGGCCGACGAGCCAAGCGGCACCCAGCCTCTGATGTATCAGCAGATCACCAAGCAGCGCACCACCCGTGAGCTGTACGCTGATCGTCTGACCCAGGCCGGTGTGCTGGACGCCGAGCGTGTTCAGGCGAAAGTCGACGAATACCGCAACGCGCTGGACAACGGTCTGCACGTCGTGAAATCGCTGGTCAAAGAGCCGAACAAAGAGCTGTTCGTGGACTGGCGTCCGTATCTGGGCCACGCCTGGACTGCGCGTCACGACACTCGCTTCGACCTCAAGACCCTGCAGGAACTGTCCGCCAAGCTGCTGGAAATTCCGGAAGGCTTCGTGGTTCAGCGTCAGGTCGCGAAGATCTACGAAGACCGTCAGAAGATGCAAGCCGGCGGCCTGCCGATCAACTGGGGTTACGCCGAAACCATGGCGTACGCGACCCTGGCGTTCGAAGGTCACCCGATCCGCATGACCGGTCAGGACATCGGCCGCGGTACGTTCTCGCACCGTCACGCTGTGCTGCACAACCAGAAAGATGCCGGTACCTACATTCCGCTCAAGCATCTGTATGAAGGTCAGCCACGCTTCGACCTGTACGACTCGTTCCTGTCGGAAGAAGCCGTACTGGCGTTCGAATACGGTTACTCGACCACCACGCCGAACGCGCTGGTGATCTGGGAAGCCCAGTTCGGCGACTTCGCCAACGGTGCACAGGTTGTTATCGACCAGTTCATCACCAGCGGCGAGCACAAGTGGGGCCGTCTCTGCGGTCTGACCATGCTGCTGCCACACGGCTACGAAGGCCAGGGCCCTGAGCACAGCTCGGCACGTCTTGAGCGTTACCTGCAGCTGTGCGCCGAGCACAACATTCAGGTGTGCATGCCGACCACTCCGGCCCAGATCTACCACTTGCTGCGCCGTCAGGTGATTCGCCCGCTGCGCAAGCCATTGGTCGTTCTGACTCCAAAGTCGCTGCTGCGCCACAAACTGGCCATCTCGACCCTGGAAGATCTGGCCGAAGGTTCGTTCCAGACCGTTATCCCGGAAATCGATGCCCTGGACCCGAAAAAGGTCGAGCGCGTTGTTCTGTGCAGCGGCAAGGTCTACTACGACCTGCTGGAAAAACGTCGTGCCGAAGGCCGCGAAGATATCGCCATCGTGCGTATCGAGCAGCTGTACCCGTTCCCTGAGGACGACTTGAAAGAAGTCCTGGCTCCTTACACCAACGCCAAAGCGGCCGTGTGGTGTCAGGAAGAGCCGATGAACCAGGGCGCCTGGTACTGCAGCCAGCACCACCTGCGTCGCAGCATCAGCAACCTCAACAAATCTCTCGTACTCGAGTACGCGGGCCGTGAGGCTTCTGCTGCCCCAGCATGTGGTTACGCATCGATGCACGCCGAGCAGCAGGAACAACTGCTGCAAGACGCGTTTACCGTTTAACGCCTTCGCGCACCTGAAACCGAATTTAAGGAACCACAGATAATGGCTATCGAGATCAAAGCCCCCACTTTCCCGGAATCGGTTGCCGATGGCACCGTTGCCACCTGGCACAAGCAACCGGGCGACGCCGTCAAGCGTGACGAACTGATCGTCGACATCGAAACCGACAAAGTCGTACTGGAAGTGCTGGCTACCGCCGACGGCGTGCTGGGCGCAATCGTCAAGGGCGAGGGCGAAACCGTCCTGTCCGACGAAGTCCTGGGCTCCATCGTTGAAGGCGGCGCTGCTGCTGCCGCTCCGGCTGCCGCTGCTGCTCCGGCCGCAGCCGCCGCTGCACCTGCTGCCGCTGATGGCGAAGACGACCCGATCGCTGCTCCTGCCGCGCGCAAGCTGGCTGAAGAGAACGGCATCAACATCGCTTCCGTTGCCGGCACCGGCAAAGGCGGTCGCGTGACCAAGGAAGACGTGGTTGCAGCCGTTGCTGCCAAGAAAGCCGCTCCGGCTGCTGCGCCTGCCAAGGCTGCTGCTCCGGCCGCCGCCGCTCCTGTGTTCGCCGCTGGCGACCGCATCGAGAAGCGCGTTCCGATGACCCGCGTTCGTGCCACCGTTGCCAAGCGTCTGGTTGAAGCTCAATCGAACATGGCGATGCTGACCACTTTCAACGAAGTCGACATGACCGAAGTCATGGCCCTGCGTTCGAAGTACAAGGATCTGTTCGAGAAGTCCCACAACGGCGTACGCCTGGGCTTCATGTCGTTCTTCGTGAAGGCTGCCACCGAAGCGCTGAAACGCTTCCCGGCGGTCAACGCTTCGATCGATGGCAACGACATCGTTTACCACGGTTATGCCGACATCGGCGTCGCTGTTTCCAGCGACCGCGGCCTGGTGGTTCCGGTTCTGCGTAACGCCGAACACATGAGCCTGGCTGAAATCGAAGGCGGCATCGCCACCTTCGGCAAGAAAGCCCGTGACGGCAAACTGTCGATGGACGAAATGACCGGCGGTACCTTCACCATCACCAACGGTGGTACCTTCGGTTCGATGATGTCGACCCCGATCGTCAACCCGCCGCAGGCAGCGATTCTGGGCATGCACAACATCATCCAGCGTCCGATGGCCATCAACGGTCAGGTCGTGATCCGTCCGATGATGTACCTGGCACTGTCCTACGATCACCGTCTGATCGATGGCAAAGAAGCTGTAACCTTCCTGGTGACCATCAAGAACCTGCTGGAAGATCCGGCTCGTCTGTTGCTGGATATCTGATAGAAGCAGTCACGCGCTGCAAGCTTCAAGCTGCGGGAAAACGCAGCCTGGCTTGCAGCGCGCGGCTTGAAGCTTTTCGCTAAAGAGGATTTTTTGAATGTCGCAGAAATTTGACGTAGTAGTGATCGGTGCGGGCCCTGGCGGCTACGTGGCAGCTATCAAGGCCGCGCAACTCGGCCTGAGCACTGCCTGCATCGAGAAGTACACCGATGCTGAAGGCAAGCAAGCCCTGGGCGGCACCTGCCTGAACGTAGGCTGCATTCCTTCCAAGGCGCTGCTGGACAGCTCCTGGAAATACAAGGAAGCGAAAGAAAGCTTCAACGTCCACGGTATCTCGACCGGCGAAGTCAAAATGGACGTCGCTGCGATGGTTGGCCGCAAGGCTGGTATCGTCAAGAACCTGACCGGCGGTGTTGCCACCCTGTTCAAGGCCAACGGCGTTACTTCGATTCAGGGCCACGGCAAACTGCTGGCCGGCAAGAAAGTCGAAGTCACCAAGCCGGACGGCTCGGTTGAAGTCATCGAAGCCGAAAACGTCATCCTGGCTCCAGGTTCGCGTCCGATCGACATTCCACCGGCTCCGGTCGATCAGAAAGTCATCGTCGATTCGACTGGCGCTCTGGAATTCCAATCCGTACCTAAACGTCTGGGCGTGATCGGCGCTGGCGTGATCGGTCTGGAACTGGGTTCGGTGTGGTCGCGTTTGGGTGCAGAAGTGACTGTTCTGGAAGCCCTGGACACCTTCCTGATGGCAGCGGACACCGCGGTTTCCAAGGAAGCGCTGAAAACCCTGACCAAACAGGGTCTGGACATCAAGCTGGGCGCCCGTGTAACCGGCTCGAAAGTGAACGGCGACGAAGTCGTTGTGAACTACACCGACGCCAACGGCGAACAGACCATCACTTTCGACAAGCTGATCGTAGCCGTTGGTCGCCGTCCGGTGACCACTGATCTGCTGGCTGCCGATAGCGGCGTGACCCTGGACGAGCGCGGTTTCGTGCACGTTGACGATCACTGCGCCACCACCGTACCGGGCGTTTACGCCATCGGCGACGTGGTTCGCGGCATGATGCTGGCTCACAAGGCCTCGGAAGAGGGCATCATGGTTGTCGAGCGCATCAAGGGTCACAAGGCCCAGATGAACTATGACCTGATCCCTTCGGTTATTTATACTCACCCGGAAATCGCATGGGTCGGTAAAACCGAGCAGGCCTTGAAAGCTGAAGGCGTTGAAGTTAACGTCGGCACCTTCCCGTTCGCAGCATCCGGCCGTGCCATGGCCGCCAACGATACCGGTGGTTTCGTCAAGGTCATCGCCGATGCCAAGACTGACCGCGTATTGGGCGTGCACGTGATTGGCCCGAGCGCCGCAGAACTGGTTCAGCAGGGCGCGATCGGTATGGAATTCGGCACCAGCGCTGAAGATCTGGGCATGATGGTTTTCTCCCATCCGACCCTGTCTGAAGCCTTGCACGAAGCCGCTTTGGCAGTGAATGGCGGCGCCATCCACATTGCCAACCGCAAGAAGCGTTAAGACACACAATAAGAAACCACGGCGGTACGGCCCGTCGTGAGCCTTGCGTGCAAGACTCACCGCGGAATGTCCGCTGGACGCAGCCTTGCGTAGCTGCACCGGGTATCCGGAAAGGCTACGCAAGCAGCAGTCACAGGTGGCGCGGCACTCATAAAGAGCGCAGCGCCGAATGCGCAGTACCTAACGAAGACGGTAAAAAGCATGAATCTTCACGAGTATCAGGGTAAGCAGCTGTTCGCTGAATACGGCCTGCCAGTTTCCACTGGTTTCGCAGTAGACACCCCGGAAGCAGCAGCAGAAGCTTGCGACAAAATCGGCGGCAACGAGTGGGTTGTCAAAGCCCAGGTTCACGCCGGTGGTCGCGGTAAAGCGGGCGGCGTCAAGCTGGTTCGCAGCAAAGAAGACGCCAAAGCCTTCGCACAGCAGTGGCTGGGCAAGCGTCTGGTGACTTACCAGACTGATGCCAACGGCCAGCCAGTCACCAAGATCCTGGTTGAATCGTGCACTGATATCGCTAAAGAGCTGTACCTGGGCGCTGTCGTTGACCGTTCGAGCCGTCGCATCGTGTTCATGGCTTCCACCGAAGGTGGCGTGGACATCGAGAAAATCGCTCACGACACTCCAGAAAAAATTCTGAAAGCCACTATCGATCCACTGGTTGGCGCTCAGCCATTTCAGGGTCGCGAGCTGGCATTCCAGCTGGGTCTGGAAGGCAAGCAGGTTGCTCAGTTCGCCAAGATCTTCGTAGGTCTGGCCAAGCTGTTCAAGGATCACGACCTGGCTCTGCTGGAAGTGAACCCGCTGGTGATCAAGGCTGACGGCGATCTGCACTGCCTGGACGCCAAGATCAACATCGACGCCAACGCAATGTACCGCCAGCCTAAGCTGAAGACTTTCCACGATCCGTCGCAGGACGATCCGCGCGAAGCGCACGCTGCCAAGTTCGAACTGAACTACGTAGCACTGGAAGGCAACATCGGCTGCATGGTGAACGGTGCCGGCCTGGCCATGGGTACCATGGACATCGTCAACCTGCACGGCGGCAAGCCAGCCAACTTCCTCGACGTAGGTGGTGGTGCTACCAAAGAACGCGTAACCGAAGCTTTCAAAATCATTCTGTCCGACAGCAATGTCGCTGCAGTACTGGTTAACATCTTCGGCGGCATCGTTCGTTGCGACATGATTGCCGAAGGCATCATCGGTGCAGTGAAAGAAGTCGGCGTGAAAATCCCGGTTGTTGTTCGTCTTGAAGGCAACAACGCTGAACTGGGCGCTAAAGTACTGGCAGAAAGCGGTTTGAACATCATCGCTGCTACCAGCCTGACCGACGCTGCTCAACAAGTCGTTAAAGCTGCGGAGGGCAAGTAATGAGCGTCCTGATCAATAAAGACACCAAAGTAATCTGCCAGGGCTTCACCGGTGCGCAGGGTACTTTCCACTCCGAACAAGCCATTGCCTACGGCACCAAAATGGTTGGCGGCGTGACGCCAGGCAAAGGTGGCACCACTCACCTGAACCTGCCAGTGTTCAACACCGTGAAAGAAGCTGTAGAAGCCACTGGCGCCACCGCCAGCGTAATCTACGTTCCGGCTCCTTTCTGCAAGGACTCGATCCTGGAAGCGGCTTTCGGCGGCATCAAGCTGATCGTCTGCATCACCGAAGGCATTCCTACCCTGGATATGCTGGACGCCAAAGTTAAGTGCGACGAGCTGGGTGTTACCCTGATCGGCCCTAACTGCCCAGGCGTGATCACCCCAGGCGAATGCAAGATCGGCATCATGCCAGGTCACATTCACTTGCCAGGCAAGGTCGGTATCGTTTCCCGTTCCGGCACCCTGACCTACGAAGCTGTGAAGCAGACCACTGACGCCGGTTTCGGTCAGTCGACTTGCGTCGGCATCGGTGGTGACCCGATCCCGGGTTCGAACTTCATCGACATCCTGAAGCTGTTCCAGGAAGACCCGAAGACCGAAGCGATCGTCATGATCGGCGAGATCGGCGGTTCGGCTGAAGAAGAAGCGGCTGCCTACATCAAGGCCAACGTGACCAAGCCGGTTGTTTCCTACATCGCTGGTGTGACTGCTCCTCCGGGCAAGCGCATGGGCCATGCTGGCGCAATCATCTCCGGCGGCAAAGGCACTGCAGACGAGAAATTCGCTGCTCTGCAAGACGCAGGCGTGAAAACCGTGCGTTCGCTGGCAGACATCGGCAAGGCCCTGGCCGAGCTGACTGGCTGGGAAGTGAAGAAGTAAGCTTCGGCTGACTTCTCTGCTCCAGCAACAAAGGCCACCTTCGGGTGGCCTTTGTCGTTTCCGGCGTTCGGGTGGACGATGGCAATTTATAAGCACTCACCCAATAACATGCAAAAACGCGACACAGAAACGTCGCGTATCGGATAGTTCGCCCTCTAACAGTGCGTTTGTCGGGCAAATTCGTTAGGCTAGCCGCCATTTTGCGTCTGCCGCCCACAAGGCATGCAACGCGCTAAACGGGTCAGTCTTATACGGATTGACAGCATTTCCCTAACCCCACAGGGAAATCCCCCTCTAAATTCCGATTCAGTAGTGTGGTATTTCCTTAATGAAAGTTTTGAAAGGTCAGGACATCCTGGCACTTGGCTTTATGACATTCGCCCTGTTCGTCGGGGCCGGCAACATCATCTTCCCGCCTATCGTCGGTTTGCAGTCCGGGCCTAACGTCTGGATCGCGGCGCTGGGCTTCCTGATCACGGCAGTCGGTCTGCCGGTGGTCACCGTGGTTGCACTGGCCAAGGTCGGTGGCGCAATGGACGCCCTGAGCAGCCCGATCGGCAAGGTCGCCGGTGGCGTACTGGCTGCCGCGTGCTACCTGGCAGTCGGCCCGCTGTTCGCCACCCCGCGTACCGCGACCGTTTCCTTTGAAGTGGGTTTGGCGCCGCTGACCGGCGAGAGCCCGCTGGCACTGTTCCTCTACAGTTCGGTGTACTTCCTGCTGGTGTTCTTCATTTCGCTCTACCCTGGGCGTCTGCTGGACACCGTCGGTCGCTTCCTCGCACCCCTGAAGATCATTGCTCTGGCCGTGCTCGGCATCGCCGCATTCGCACTGCCGGCCGGTGACATCGGCGTGGCCACTCCGGAATACGTTGCGGCACCGTTCTCCCAAGGTTTCATCAATGGTTACCTGACCATGGATACCCTGGGCGCGCTGGTGTTCGGCATCGTCATCGTCAACGCGATCCGCTCCCGTGGCGTCGAGTCGCCGGCGCTGATCACCCGGTACGCGATCATCGCCGGGCTGATTGCCGGCGTCGGTCTGGCGCTGGTGTATGTCAGCCTGTTCCGTCTGGGTTCCGGCAGCCATGAAGTGGCCGCTGGCGCTACCAATGGCGCGGCGGTGCTGCACGCTTACGTGCAACACACCTTCGGTTCGCTGGGTAGCGGTTTCCTTGCGGTGCTGATCTCGCTGGCCTGCCTGGTGACGGCGGTCGGTCTGACCTGCGCCTGTGCTGAGTACTTCAGCCGCGTGTTGCCACTGTCCTACAAGACACTGGTGATCATCCTGGCTGCATTCTCGCTGCTGGTATCCAACCTGGGCCTGACCAAGCTGATCGCGTTCTCGATCCCGGTGCTCACCGCGATCTACCCGCCGTGCATCGTGCTGGTGGCCCTGAGCTTCTGCGCCGCGTTCTGGCATGAGCAGAGCCGCATCATGGGCCCGGTGATGCTGGTGTCGTTCGTGTTCGGCACCATCGATGCGCTGAAAGGCGCCGGTCTGGCGGACTGGATGCCATCGCAACTGGCCCACCTGCCGCTCAGCGAGCAAGGTCTGGCGTGGCTGGTGCCGTGCGTGATGACCCTGGTGGTTGCCGTGGTTTGCGACCGCCTGCTGGGCAAGCGCGCCGAAGCACTCGCTTAAGATTGCCGGGTCGCCACAAGCGGCTGCCGAGCGATTAAACAGAAATGCCCCGTATCAATCGATACGGGGCATTTTTTATGGGCTTCAGGCAGTGTCTTTTTC
The DNA here is from genome assembly GCF_030209075.1 of Pseudomonas sp. lyk4-R2A-10. Taxonomy (NCBI): domain Bacteria; kingdom Pseudomonadati; phylum Pseudomonadota; class Gammaproteobacteria; order Pseudomonadales; family Pseudomonadaceae; genus Pseudomonas; species Pseudomonas sp. lyk4-R2A-10. The sequence goes on from NZ_JARVSR010000006.1 coordinate 106,976, forward strand.
CCTCGACTAACGTCGAAGGGGAGCCGAAATCTTCATCACAGGGAATTGCATGTCGTTCATCCAAGCCAACCTGATCCATCTGCTGGCCGCGCTCTGGTTTGTCATCTGCTGGGGCGGTTACACCCGTTATGCCACCTGGAAGGGCCGTGACACCGCGTGCCTGGCCAGCGTGCTGCACCTGTACCGCGAAGACTGGATGCGCCGCATGCTGCTGCGTGACAACCGTATCGCCGACGCTAGCGTGATCGGCAACCTTGAACGCAACGCCTCGTTCTTCGCCTCCAGCACACTGATTATCCTGGCGGGCATCCTGACCGTGCTCGGTGCTTCCGAGCGCGCGGTGTCGCTGCTGGCAGACATTCCGATGGTGCAACAGGCCTCGCAGGGGATGTCGGAGATCAAGTTGCTGTGCCTGGCGCTGGTGTTCGTCTATGCCTTCTTCACCTTCAGCTGGTGCATGCGCCAGTACAACTTCGCCGCCATTCTGGTCGGCTCGGCCCCGATGATCGGTGAGCGGCAGGTCTCGGAGCAGGAGCGCAAGGCGTTCGCCTCGCGGGCGGCGCGGGTGATTTCGATGGCGGCCAACCAGTTCAACTTCGGTCTGCGCTCCTATTACTTCGGGATGAGCATGCTGGCGTGGTTCGTCAGCCCGTGGCTGTTCATGTTGATGAGCGCAGGCGTGGTGCTGGTGTTGTATCGCCGGGAGTTTCATTCCGACGTGCTCGATGTAATGGTCTATACCCCTACAGAGGCGCCATTGCCCGAAGCGAACAAAGAGGCTGCTTGATGAGTATTCCGTTCTGGTGTGTGTTTATCAGTGCATTGTTGATCTACGTGGCGCGCATGCCGGTCGGCAGGGCCATGAAAGAGCAGGGCGGTTACAACAACCACTTGCCGCGTCAGCAGCAGGCGCAACTCACCGGTTATGGGGCTCGGGCGCTGGCGGCACATCAGAACAGCATCGAAGCCTTCGCCCTGTTTGCCGTTGGTGTGCTGATGGCACACACCACGCAGACGGCGGGATGGCTGATCGATACACTGGCGATCATCTTTGTGATCTCAAGGATTTTCTATCTGTGGTTCTACCTGGCGGATATTCCCAAGCTGCGCAGTCTGGTCTGGCTGGTCGGCTTAGTGTGTTCATTGTTGCTGATGATTAGTCCGACTTTTAGAACCGTCTTGCTCTAAGCCGGCATGGGCAAAAAATCACAGGCAAAAGAAAACCCGCACTTGGCGGGTTTTCTTTTTGGCCAGCGAGAAGCGGCTTATTGCTTCTTGGCAGCTTCTTCTTGCGCTGCAGCGTTCGATTCGGCCTGATCTTTGGCGGCTTCGGCATTTTCTTTCGCCGCGTCGTTCACTTTATCCTGAGCTTCGTTCATTTTCTGCTGAGCTTGTTCAGCATGTTGGTTGGCATCTTGAGCTTTGTCCTCGGATTTTTTATCGCAGGCAGCGAGACCGAGGGAAGCGGTCAACATCAAGGCAATAGCTAAAGTCTTACGCATGGGGTGTTTCTCCTTATGGAAAATAACTACTGGCCTTAAGAACTCGCGCCCAAGGGTTAAGTTCCTCATTTGTTTCAGATATATAAGTTTGTTTTGCAATGGAACTTTTGCTGTTCTTTCCACTACCGGGAACAGCGACTAACAAGAGTAATTATCAAATGGCCGAAAACCCCGTTTTTGAGCGTGCGACATGGTTTCTCTCGGCCCTGCGTCACTGTCAGGTACTGGGATTGAAAGTGCACAGCGCCAGCCACGAAGGCCTGACGGTGGTGCTGCCGTACAGTGCGCAGATCGTCGGCAACCCGCTGACCGGCGTGGTCCACGGCGGGGCGATCACTTCGCTGATGGACACTGCATGCGGCATGTCGACCCTGTGCGTGCTGCCGGAATTCGAAGTCTGCCCGACCCTCGATCTGCGCATCGACTACATGCACGCCGCCGAGCCACATAAAGACGTGTATGGCTTCGCCCAATGTTATCGAGTCACCACAGATGTGATCTTCGCTCGCGGCTTTGCCTATCAGGATGATCCCGAGCAGCCGATTGCCCATGTCGTCGGCACCTTCATGCGCATGGGCAAAGGCCTTAAAGGCACGAAAGGCTTTGGTGGCGCGATCAAGGGAGAAAGCTCATGAGCGACGATTTCAAGCAGCAACTGCAAGAGGCACACGCAAAGGGTGACTATGCGCCGCTGCTGAAGCTGATTCCCTATGCCGAGCTGATTGGTGTCGAGTGTTCGCGGGTCGGTGATGACTTGCTGTTCAAGCTGCCGGCAAACAAGGACAACATTGGTAACCCTCTATTGCCGGCGATCCACGGCGGGGTGATTGCCGGGTTCATGGAGCTGTCCGCCGCCCTGCACCTGTTGATTTTCACCGGCGCGCCGGGTGTGCCGAAGATTATCGATTTCTCCCTCGATTACCTGCGGGCCGGGCAGTTTCGCGACACCTGGGCCCGGTGTCAGGTCTGCCGTCAGGGCCGGCGGGTGGCCAACGTCGCGGTCACGGCCTGGCAAAGCACCGAAAGCGAACCGATTGCCACCGCCCGCGCGCATTTCAAAATCGATGAGCCCTTGAAATCCTGAAGCACGCCCCCAACTCACAGAACAACCCGCCGCCGACCGGCAAGGTCGCGGCCAATGCCATCTGATTGGAGTTTGATGACCATGAGTGTGGAAACTCAAAAGGAAACCCTGGGCTTCCAGACCGAGGTGAAGCAATTGCTGCACCTCATGATCCATTCGCTGTATTCCAACAAGGAAATCTTCCTTCGCGAATTGATCTCGAACGCCTCTGACGCCGTCGACAAATTGCGCTTCGAAGCCCTGGCAAAGCCTGAGTTGCTCGAAGGTGGCGATGAACTGAAAATCCGTGTGAGCTTCGACAAGGACGCCAAGACCGTCACCCTCGAAGACAACGGCATCGGCATGAATCGTGACGATGTGATCACCCACCTGGGTACCATCGCCAAATCCGGCACCGCCGATTTCATGAAAAACCTGTCCGGCGATCAGAAGAAGGATTCGCACCTGATCGGCCAGTTCGGTGTGGGCTTCTACTCGGCCTTCATCGTTGCTGACAAAGTTGACGTGTACAGCCGTCGCGCCGGCACCGCTGCCAGCGAAGGCGTGCACTGGTCGTCGAAAGGCGAGGGCGAATTCGAAGTCGCCACCATCGACAAACCGGAACGCGGCACCCGCATCGTCCTGCACCTGAAATCCGGTGAAGACGAGTTTGCCGATGGCTGGCGCCTGCGCAACATCATCAAGAAGTACTCCGACCACATCGCGCTGCCGATCGAGCTGCCGAAAGAAGCGGCCGCGGCCGAAGGCGAAGAGAAGCCTGAAGTTGAATGGGAAACCGTCAACCGCGCCAGCGCCCTGTGGACCCGTCCTCGCACCGAAGTCAAGGACGAGGAATATCAGGAGTTCTACAAACACATCGCCCACGACTTCGAAAACCCGCTGTCGTGGAGTCACAACAAGGTTGAAGGCAAGCTCGAGTACAGCTCGCTGCTGTATGTGCCGGCCCGCGCACCGTTCGATCTGTACCAGCGTGAAGCGCCGAAAGGCCTGAAGCTGTACGTGCAGCGCGTGTTCGTGATGGATCAGGCCGAGTCCTTCCTGCCGCTGTACCTGCGCTTCATCAAGGGCGTGGTCGACTCCAACGACCTGTCGCTGAACGTGTCGCGGGAAATCCTGCAGAAAGACCCGATCATCGACTCGATGAAGTCGGCGCTGACCAAGCGTGTTCTGGACATGCTGGAAAAACTGGCGAAGAACGAGCCTGAGCAATACAAGGGCTTCTGGAAAAACTTCGGTCAGGTCATGAAAGAAGGCCCGGCAGAAGATTTTGCCAACAAGGAAAAAATTGCCGGTCTGCTGCGTTTCGCATCGACCAACGGCACCGATGGCGAGCAGATCGTCGGTCTGGCCGAGTACCTGGCGCGCGCCAAGGAAGGTCAGGACAAGATCTACTACCTCACCGGCGAAACCTACGCGCAGGTCAAGAACAGCCCGCACCTGGAAGTCTTCCGCAAGAAAGGCATCGAAGTGCTGCTGCTGACCGACCGTATCGACGAGTGGCTGATGAGCTACCTCAGCGAATTCGACGGCAAGACGTTTGTCGACGTCGCGCGCGGTGACCTGGACCTGGGCAACCTGGACTCGGAAGAGGACAAGAAGGCCGCAGAAGAAGTCGCCAAGTCGAAAGAAGGACTGGTCGAGCGTCTGAAAACCGCACTGGGCGATTCCGTTGCCGAAGTCCGGGTTTCCCATCGCCTGACCGATTCGCCGGCCATCCTGGCGATTGGCGAGCAGGACCTGGGTCTGCAAATGCGTCAGATCCTTGAAGCCAGTGGGCAGAAGGTGCCGGATTCGAAGCCTATCTTCGAATTCAACCCGAGCCACCCGCTGATCGAGAAGCTCGACAACGAGGCCAGCGAAGATCGCTTCAGCGACCTGTCGCACATCCTCTTCGACCAGGCCGCCCTGGCGGCGGGCGACAGCTTGAAAGACCCGGCCGCTTATGTGAGCCGTCTGAACAAGCTGCTGGTCGAGCTGTCGGCTTGATCAAACTGTAGAAAAACCCGCTTCGGCGGGTTTTTTCATTCTGGAATTCAACCAATCTGGAGTCAGAAATGAGCCAAGTCACTGTACGTTCCGTGGTCTATCGGATTGACGGCCAGCCTTATGAAGGTCGCCTGGCATTTGACGCCGAGCACAAGGGCGCGCGTCCGGGCCTGCTGATGGCGCCGAACTGGATGGGTGTCAGCGCTGGCGCTGAAGAGATCGCCAAATCGGTGGCGGCCAAGGGTTATGTGGTGTTGATCGCTGACGTATACGGCCAGGCCGTGCGTCCGCAGAACGCTGATCAGGCCGGTGCGGCGATGATGCCACTGAAGAATGATCGTGCGCTGCTGCGCAAGCGTATGCAGGCCGCATTCGAGCAATTGCAGAAGCAGGGCGAAGCGGCGGTCGATACCTCGAAACTGGCGGTGTTCGGTTTCTGCTTCGGCGGCTGCTGTGCGCTGGATCTGGCTCGCACCGGTGCCTCGGTAAAAGCGGCGGTGTCGTTCCACGGCACCCTGGATTCGCCGAATCCGGCGGACGCCAAGAACATCAAGGGCTCGGTGCTGGTGCTGCACGGTGCTTCCGATCCGCTGGTGCCGAAAGAGCAGTTGCCGGCATTCGAAGACGAGATGAACGCTGCTGGTGTGGACTGGCAGTTGCTGAGCTACGGCGGCGCGGTGCACTCGTTCACCGATCCGCACGCCAATGTGCCGGGCAAGATGATGTACGACGCGAAGACCGCAGCGCGTGCGTTCAAGTCGATGCATGACTTGCTGGAAGAGGTGTTCAAGGGCTGAATCGGCTGAACACACTCCCACGCCTGGTGTGGGAGTGTTGCTTTACAGCGGTGTCGGCTCGCTGCGCGATTTAGGCAGCTCGATCCGCTCGACTTCCCCCGGCACCGTCGGCCAATCCCCGGCCGCCCACTTGCGCCGCGCCTCATCGATCGCCGCCGGATCGCTCGCGACAAAATTCCAGTTGATCCGCCGTGGACCGTCCAGTGGCGCACCGCCGAACAGCACCGCGTGGCTGTCGCTTTCGGCGAACAGGCTCATCTCTTCCCCGGTCGGCAACACCACCAGTGCATGGGGTTCGACCGCTTCGCCATTCAGCTGCACATCACCACTCAACACGTACAGCGCCCGCTCTTCATGCTCGGTCGGGATCAGCAGTGTGGTCGCGGTTTGCATCTTCAATTCGGCATACAGCGTAGGAGAAAGCACCGGCACCGGCGATTCCAGGCAAAAGCCTGACCCGGCGATCATGCGGATCTGTACACCGAGGTTATCGCTGACCGGCAAGGTCGAGGCCGGGTGGTGGCTGTAATGCCCCGGGCCTTGTTCGTGGTCCCTGGGCGAGGCGAGCCAGATTTGCAGGCCGTGCATCTTGAAGCTTTGTTCCCAAAGCGGTTCGGGCGTGCGCTCGACGTGAGCGATCGCCGTGCCGGCGGTCATCCAGCTGACATCGCCGGCGCTGACCACCTGATCCGAACCCAGGCTGTCCTTGTGCTGGATCTGCCCGTCGAACAAATACGTAAGGGTCGACAGACCGATGTGCGGATGCTGTCGGATGTTCATGCCTTTGCCCGCCGGATAAACCGTTTCGAGCATGTGGTCGAAAAACACGAAAGGTCCGACGCTGCGGCATTTGGCTGACGGCAGCGGGCGCAGAATCGGCTGGCCTTCGACGTCTTCGGCGCGCGGGCGGATGATCAGGGGTTGGGTGTCCATGGTCCATTCCAGGCTGAGCGGGTGATGCGTGGAGCATAACCCGCCGGTGTCGTCGGGGTGATTACTGGCTGTCGAAGCCGACGGGTGCGTGGGTTTCGATGGTGACTTCGCTGGTGGTCATCAGCTTGTGGATCGGGCAGCGGTCGGCAACACGCAGCAGTTCTTCGCGCTGGGCATCGGTGAGCACGCCCTTGAGGGTGAGGGTCACGTGCAGGGCGTATTTGCCTTTCTGCTCCTGGCTGTTGTCGCGTTTGACCTCAACGCCGACGCCGGTCAGCGGGATGTCCTTTTTCTTCGCGTACAGCTTCAGGGTCAGAGCCTTGCAGGCACCGAGGGCGGCGTCGAAGTAATCGTGCGGCTCGGGAGCCGAGCCTTCACCGCCGGCAGTCGTCGGGACATCGGCAAACAGCTCATGCTCATCGATCTGAACGGTGTGGCGAAAACCCTCGGCGGACACGGTATTGACGGTAACGGTCATGTGAACCTCGCAAGCAGTAGGAAAAGGGATTCGATCAAAAAAGACCTTGCAGGTATAGAGCATTTCCCACACAGGCGCGTTCCACTTTCTTGCCGGGTGAACCCTCGTTGCCCGGCGAGGGTCTAGGCTATGCCTGTCTGCCGGAGAACGCTTGTGTCCGTGTTTCGTTTGAGCCTTGCCGTCCTGATGGTTTTCACCGGCGCCGCCAGCGCCCGGGAATACACCTACAGTGACGCGCACCTGCATTACGTGGATTTTTTCCAGGAAACTGCCGGCATGCCGAAATTGCTCACGGCCATGAAGGAAAACTCCATTGAGCATGTGATGATTTCCGGCATTCCCGTGGCGAAGAAATGGCACGAAGACGAGCCGAAGCGCCCGCGTTATTACGCTGGCGATGATGCCGATGCCTATTGGTACAGCGCGACGGACGTGATCGTCGCCGACGCGGTGCAGAAGCTCACGCCGGAGCAGCGCCAGTCCTTTCACCCGTTTCTTTCAGGCTTCAACCCCAACGACAAGAACTCCGCCGCGCACATTCAGCGCATGCTCGATCTGTATCCCGGCTTGTGGCAGGGCATCGGCGAGGTCTTCACCCGTCACGACGACCTGACCGCGCTGACCTCCGGCGACACGCCGCGCGCCAACAACGAAGCCATGACCCGCATCTATCACCTGGCCGCCGAAAACGATCTGCCGGTGATGCTGCATTCCAACATCACTTCCAAGCGTGAGAAGAATCCGCTGTACCTGAAGGAAATCGAAGAGCCGCTGCGTAATCATCCGCACACCCGATTCATTTGGGCCCATGCCGGCACCAGTGCCGAGATCCATCGTCATCAGACGCAACTGGATTTTCTGCTGCCGACCCTGACGCGAATGCTGGAAGCGTATCCGAACCTGTTCATCGATCTGTCGTGGAGCCTGCTGACGCCTTATCTGCTGGACGAAAAGGGCCAGCCGCGAGCGGAGTGGGTGCAACTGGTGGAGCGCTATCCGGATCGCTTCATGATCGGTTCGGACGTGGTCGGGCGATTCAACAAACTCGGTAAGGAAATTCATAGCTTCAAGCCGTTTCTCGACGCCTTGCCTGAGGCAGTCGCGAAAAAAGTCGCACGGGACAACTTCCTGGCGATCTTGCCGCGAACAGCGCTCAAGTCCGGTCAACCTGCGCTGAATCGTTAATGCCGACGGTTCGTAGGATCAAGGCCTTTTGATATCGCGTTTTGGTCTTACGCATTTTTTACAAGGGCCGATACCTTCTAGAGCAACCAGCTGCAGGGTTGATGCAGCGCTTTTGGAAGGAACCAGAGCAATGAGTATCCGTAGTCTCAATATTGCACCCCGGGCCGGGCTGGGTTTTGGCGTGCTGGCGCTGATGGTGTTTGCCCTTGGGGCGTTCGCACTGTTGCAGATGTCAAACATGCGCGCGCAGTCCGACGAGGTCGACAACAACTGGTTGCCCAGCGTGATGGCGGTGGGCGAGATGAGCCAGGACATGCTGCGCCTGCGCGCGTTGACCATGCGCCTGTTGCTCAATCGCGATCCGCAGGCGCTGGATCAGAACGTGGCCAAGCTCAATGATTTGCGCGGTGTGCTGAGTGAAGCCCAGCAACGTTACGACAGCCTGATCGCATTGCCCGAAGAGCGCGCGCTGTTCGACCGCTTCAAGGTCGCCGAACACAAGTATCTGGAGTTTCAAGCGCAGGTGATGACCTTGTCTGCTCAGGGACGAGTGGAAGAGGCGGCCGCCATTCTCAATGGGCAGATGAGCCCGCTGGCGGATGAAATTGCGGTGACCCTGCGTGAACTGGTCGAGCTGAACAAGCACAACGCCAACCTCGCCACTGAGGCCGCACGTTTGGTGTTCACTAACTCGCGGGTGTGGGTCGGGGTGATGATCGGCATCACCGCGCTGATTACCGTCGCCCTGGCGTTGTTGCTGACCCGCAGCATCGTGCTGCCGCTGTCGCAATCACTCAGTGTTGCGGAAGTGGTGGCCGGTGGCGACCTGACCGGGGATATCAGCATTTCCGGCAAGGACGAACCGGCGCGACTGCTGCACGCGCTCAAGAGCATGCAGCACAACCTGCGCGACACTATCCGCCAGATCTCGGAGTCTTCCAGTCAACTGGCCTCGGCTTCGGAAGAATTGAGCTGTGTTACCGAAGACGCCACGCGGGGGCTGCACCAGCAGAGTCTGGAAATTGAACAGGCGGCCACGGCGGTCAATCAGATGACCGCTGCCGTGGAAGAGGTGGCGAGCAATGCCGTCGCGACTTCCGTGGCCTCCCGTGAGTCAGATCGAATCGCCCAGCATGGCCGTGAGCAGGTCCAGCAGACCGTGTCGTCCATCGAGCTGCTGGCGGACGATGTCACCGCCAATGCCGCGCAGGTGGAAGATCTGGCGCAGAAGGTCTACAGCATCAGCAAAGTACTGGATGTGATTCGCTCGATTGCCGAGCAGACCAATCTGCTGGCGTTGAACGCGGCGATCGAGGCTGCGCGGGCGGGGGATGCCGGGCGGGGTTTTGCGGTGGTGGCGGACGAAGTGCGGGCGCTGGCCCATCGCACTCAGCAGTCGACGCAGGAGATCGAGCAGATGATCGGCGGCATCCAGCAGGGCACCGATTCGGCGGTCAGCTCGATGCAGCAGAGCAACGTCCGGGCGCGCTCGACTCTGGAGTTGGCGAAGGCCGCCGGCGTTGCGCTTGAGGAAATCGCTTCGGCATTCACCTTGATCAACGAGCGCAATCTGGTGATCGCCAGTGCGTCGGAAGAGCAGGCGGCCGTGGCGCGGGAGGTCGATCGCAACCTGATGAATATTCGTGATCTGGCGATGCAGACGTCTGCGGGGGCCAATCAGACCAGTGCCGCGAGTCAGGAACTGTCGCGGCTGGCGGTGGATCTGAACAGCATGGTGGCCAAGTTCTCGGTCTGATCAGCGTTCGGCAGGCGAAAAAAAGCCCCGCATTTGCGGGGCTTTTCGTTGGATCAGCTGCCTTTGACCGTCTTGCCGTTGACCGTGCCGTCGAGGAGCATGATGTTGTACTCCTTGCCGTCGGTTTCGACCTGTTGCAGGCGAACCAGCAGGTAATCCCAGTCCTTGGCGAACCACAGGACGGTGATGCGCTTGCTTTGTGTCGGATCGCGGACGCGCTCGACCTTGATCGCATCGATCTGGCCGGCCTTGGTTTCGACTTTCTCCGAACCCAGCACGCGGAAGTCGTAGGTATCGACTTCGCCATCATCGACCACCTGATAGCTCATGCTTTTCTTGCCGGCGGCCACGTCATGCTGCAGCGCCAGTTGATAGGTGGATTTGTCGACCATGCCGCGGTTGAGCGGGATTTTCACCGCGTCGCCGCGGTCGGTGCCGGTCACCAGCTTGTTGGCCCAGTCGAAGTCCAGGTCAGCCTTTTTCGCCTTGCCCAGACCACCGCGTTCAAAGTGGTAGGACTGTGGCAGCAGGGTGTCCTTGTCCAGGGTCAGGGTGCTTTCCTCGGACAGGCTGGCAATCATCATCGAGGCTTTGAAGCTGAGCTTCCAGACGCCGTTGGCCTGTTTGGTCAGGCTGCGCTCGGCGGTGCCGCTCATGGGCAGCTGTTTCCAGTCGGCAGTGTAGCTGGCGGAGAACGGTTGAAGGTCTGCCGCCTGGGCAAAAGGCAGGGCGAGCAGAGCGCAAGCGAAGAGCAGGGCGCGACGCATAAAATCTCCTAGTTTCGAATCAAGTGACCGCTGGCCCCGAGTAACTGGCCATCCAGTAAAGCACCTTGCTCGCCGAGGCTCAGCCGTCCTTCGGCGAACCAGCGTACGGCCATCGGGTAGATCAGGTGTTCCTGAGCGTGAACCCGCTGCGCCAGACTTTGCGGCGAATCGTGCAACTCTACCGGTATTACTGCCTGTACGACCAGTGGTCCGCCATCGAGTTCCTCGGTGACGAAGTGCACGGAGCAGCCGTGTTCGGCGTCGCCGGCTTCCAGCGCGCGCTGATGAGTGTGTAACCCTTTGTATTTGGGGAGTAGCGACGGGTGGATGTTGAGCAGGCGACCCTGGTAGTGACGGACGAAGTCAGCGCTGAGAATGCGCATGAAGCCGGCCAGTACCACGAGTTTGGGATTGAATTCGTCGATCAGTTCGATCAGAGCGGTATCGAAGGCCTCGCGGCCCTCGAATCCCTTGTGATCCAGCGAGCGGGTGGCGATACCCGCGTCACTGGCGCGTTGCAGGCCGTAGGCGTCGGCGCGGTTGGAAATCACCGCAGCGATGCGGACCGGGCTGTCGCCGGTCCGCGTGCTGTCGATCAGGGCCTGCAAGTTACTGCCGGTGCCGGACAACAGCACCACGACATCACAGGTCTGGGACATCAGTGAGCCTTGAGGTTCTTCAGTTCGACCTGGGCCGCGCCTTCGGCAGCGGCAGCGATCTGACCGATGACCCAAGGCTGCTCGCCGGCGTCACGCAGGGTGTTCAGCGCAACTTCAACGTGCTCCTGAGCCACGCAGATCACCATGCCCACGCCGCAGTTCAGCACGCGGTGCATTTCGGTTTCGTCGACGTTGCCTTTCTCTTGCAGCCAGTCGAAGACGGCCGGGCGGTTCCAGCTGGCCACGTCAACCACGGCCTGAGCGCCTTTTGGCAGAACGCGCGGGATGTTGTCGAGCAAACCGCCACCGGTGATGTGGGCCATGGCCTTGACCGCGCCGGTGTCCTTGATCAGCTTGAGCAGCGGCTTCACGTAGATGCGGGTCGGGGCCATCAGCAGTTCGGTCAGCGGCTTGCCGTCGAGCTGAACGGTTTCGATATCGGCACCGGACACTTCGATGATCTTGCGGATCAGCGAGTAACCGTTGGAGTGCGGGCCGGACGATGGCAGGGCGATCAGGGCGTCACCGGTGGCGACTTTCGAGCCGTCGATGATTTCGGCTTTTTCCACGACGCCGACGCAGAAGCCGGCCAGGTCGTAGTCTTCGCCTTCGTACATGCCAGGCATTTCAGCGGTTTCGCCGCCGACCAGCGAGCAGCCAGCCAGTTCGCAGCCTGCACCGATACCGGTAACCACGGTGGCCGCTACGTCGACGTTCAGCTTGCCGGTGGCGTAGTAGTCGAGGAAGAACAGCGGCTCGGCGCCGCACACCACCAGATCGTTGACGCACATGGCGACCAGGTCCTGGCCGATGCTGTCGTGCTTGTTCAGGTTCAGCGCCAGGCGCAGTTTGGTGCCGACGCCGTCAGTACCGGAAACCAGCACCGGCTGCTTGTAACCGGCCGGGATCTCGCAGAGGGCGCCGAAACCGCCCAGGCCGCCCATGACTTCCGGGCGCGCAGTGCGCTTGGCGACGCTCTTGATGCGTTCGACCAATGCTTCACCGGCGTCGATGTCTACACCGGCGTCCTTGTAGCTCAGGGAGGGTTGCTTGCTCATGATCCAGGCCTTTAGGGGAGGGGATTCAGGGGTAACGACCGAGTTCAGCGGGAACGCCGAATCCGACAGGGGGCGATTGCCTCACGCGAAGTTCGGGGTGCCCGGCTGTTGCCGGTCTGCGAAGGCGCGCGATTTTATCAGGCTTGAGGGGCAGCGGCCATCCTCACGCCGACGGGCAGGGGCATATCGGTGGAAAAATTTTGCAATTGACGCTGTGGGCGACATCACGGGTGCCTGTATAAGGAACCGTCTATCGTTAGGACTGTGCAAAAACTTACCGACCGCGTGTGAATGTTTTGCGACGGCCTGTGGTCACAGGCTTGCAGAACGGTACACGCGGCCTGTTCCAGCCGCTCTTGTCGACGGGAATTCTCCATGGGTTTGTGTAAATTGCTGTTAGTGGGTGGTTTGTCTCTGATCAGCCTGGCGAGTCAGGCCGAAAATCTCAAAGGTCTCTATCAGGTGCGCGAACCGGTCACTGGCCAGTCGCCAGAGGAGCGCGATCGCGCGACCCAGGCCGCACTGGATACGCTGGTGTTGCGTCTGACCGGTGACCCGAAAGCCCCGCAAAACCCGGGGCTGGCGCCGGTTCGCAAGGATCCGCAGCAGATTATCAGTCAGTTCGGTTTCGATGCCGGGCCGCCGGAAGTGCTGAAAGTCGATTTCGATCCGGGAACCACCGAACAGGCGTTGCGCCGCGCCGGGCTGGCGCTGTGGGGCGCCAATCGGCCCTCGATCCTGAGCTGGTGGCTGAACGATTCGAGCGAAGGCTCGAGCCTGGTGGGCGACGGTCAGGCCAGTGCCGCACCGTTGCGCCGTGCGGCTCAGCATCGTGGCTTGCCGTTGCGACTGCCGTTGGCGGACTTGAGCGAGCAATTGGTCGCCACGGCGCCGGCGCTTGAGGGTGCTGACCCGGCGCCGTTGCGCAACGCTTCCGAGCGCTACAGCGCTGACGCCTTGCTAGCCGTGCATGCCCGCGAAGAAGGCGGACAATGGCAGGCTAAATGGCAACTGTGGCTGGGCGATAAAAAAGAGGCGGGCAACGTGCAGGGCGCGGATCAGGCTGCCGTGACCGATGCGGTGATGCTGGCGGTCGCTGAGCGTCTGGCACCTCGCTTTGTTGCCAAGCCGGGCGCGTCCGGTCAGCAGACCCTGGAAGTGCAGGGCATGAATCTGGAGCACTACGCGGCGCTGCTGCGGTTACTCGAACCGTTCGGCGTGCGTCTGCAGAGTGTCGATGCCGATCGCATCCTCTATCGGGTCAACGGCAGTGCCGATCAATTGCGAGCGCAATTGTCGCTGGCGAAGTTGCAGGAACTGCCGGCCGAGGCGCCGGCTCCGGTCGCTGCGCCTCAGCCTGCGGTCGCCGGTTCGCCGCCAGTTGCTGCGCCGACACCGACACCGGCGGCGCCGTCCTTGCGGTTTCGCTGGTAGGTTTTCTTTCTTATATATAAGCAATGGAGTGTTACATGGCCGATACGCGGCGTTGGTTCTGGCTCGGTGGGGTGCTCCTGCTTTGCGCGTTTGTCTGGTTGCTGCATCCGATCCTCACGCCGTTTCTAGTGGCGCTGCTGCTCGCGTATCTGTTCGATCCGCTCGTTGATCGTCTGGAGCGCCTGGGGCTGTCCCGCACCTGGGGTGTGATCACGGTGTTCGCCTTGTTCACCCTGATCGTCACCGCGCTGTTGCTGGTGCTGGTGCCGATGCTCGCCAAGCAATTGCTGCGGCTGTATGAACTGGCGCCGCAAATGCTCGACTGGTTGCAACACACCGCCGTGCCATGGGCGCAATCGAAGCTGGGGCTGTCCGACGGCTTCTGGAAGTTCGACAAGGTCAAAGCCGCGATCAGCGAACACATGGGCCAGACCACTGACATCGTCGGGGTGGTGTTGAGTCAGGCGACGGCCTCAAGCCTGGCGCTGATCGGCTGGTTGGCGAATCTGGTGCTGATCCCTGTGGTGAGCTTTTACCTGCTGCGCGACTGGGACGTGATGATGGCCAAGATCCGCGGCCTGTTGCCCCGTGATCGTGAAGAGCGAGTGGTGGCGCTGGCGGGTGAATGCCATGAAGTGCTGGGCGCGTTCGTGCGCGGGCAATTGCTGGTGATGCTGGCGCTGGGCGTGATCTATGCGGCCGGTCTGATGATTGTCGGCCTGGAGCTGGGCCTGTTGATCGGTCTGATCGCGGGGCTGGCGGCGATTGTGCCGTACATGGGGTTCGTGATCGGCATCGGTGCGGCGTTGATTGCCGGGTTGTTTCAGTTCGGTGGCGATCTGTATCCGATGATCGGAATCGTCGCGGTGTTCATGGTCGGTCAGGCGCTGGAAGGCATGGTGCTGACGCCTTTGCTGGTGGGGGACCGGATCGGTCTGCATCCGGTGGCGGTGATCTTCGCGATTCTGGCCGGTGGCGAGCTGTTCGGCTTCACCGGTGTGCTACTGGCATTGCCGGTGGCGGCGGTGATCATGGTGCTGGTGCGGCATGTCCACGATCTGTACAAGGATTCCGAGATTTATAGCGGGGTGGATGAGCCGGAGTTGTAATCGTGAAGCGCGGGCCGTCCGGTGGATTACCGGGTTGGCCCGTCTCCTGCAGGCCATGGCGCCAAAGAAACTGTCATAAAACCAGCACGTTAACGCAAACCTTTGATTTTGCTTGGGGTCTGTCGCATTGTGCGCTCCGCTTCACGGGTATAAACTTCGCTCACTTTACACAGAGGCCACTAACGGTTCCTTGGGAACTGTTCAGTCAGCATGAAACCGATTCAGCTGCCCCTAGGTGTGCGTCTGCGTGACGACGCCACCTTCATCAACTACTACCCAGGCGCCAATGCCGCTGCACTCGGCTATGTCGAGCGTCTATGCGAAGCCGACGCCGGCTGGACCGAAAGCCTGATCTATCTGTGGGGCAAGCACGGAGTAGGGCGTACGCATCTGTTGCAGGCCGCGTGCCTGCGCTTCGAACAGATGGGTGAACCGGCGGTGTACCTGCCGCTGGCCGAGTTGATGGATCGCGGCATCGAAATTCTCGACAACCTCGAACAGTACGAACTGGTCTGTCTGGACGACTTGCAGGTGATTGCCGGCAAGGCGGACTGGGAAGAGGCAATGTTTCATCTGTTCAACCGTCTGCGTGACAGCGGTCGGCGTCTGCTGATTGCGGCGTCCACTTCACCCCGTGAACTGCCGATCAAACTGGCTGACCTGAAATCACGGCTGACCCTGGCGCTGATCTTCCAGATGCGTCCGCTCTCCGACGAAGACAAATTGCGTGCCCTGCAACTGCGTGCTTCACGTCGCGGTCTGCACCTGACTGACGAGGTTGGGCATTTTATTTTGACTCGCGGTACCCGCAGTATGAGCGCGCTTTTCGATCTGCTGGAGCAGCTCGATCAGGCCTCTTTGCAGGCTCAGCGCAAGCTGACCATTCCCTTCCTGAAAGAAACCCTGGGCTGGTAAAACCGGGGCTTTCAGCCGGTTTTGGCATATTTCAGGCGCCAGAAAACCCGCTTTCCTGTGGGTTGCACAGGCCGCGTCTCCATTCAAATAGGCTTAAGCGCTTAGATGTTACCGAGAAACCGGGAAGTCACAAAAAGATCGATTGAATTTGCAAATGAGGCTGATAGCGGGCATAGTCTCGGCTTCTTTACAACTATCAGCCACGGTCGTGCCCATGCTAAAGCGCTTCGCACCCCTCGTGCCTCTCGCACTCGTCACCCTGTTGTTCGGTTGCGCTGCTCATTCACCTGTTAATCAAGAGCAGCAACAACAGGTTAAAAATTCTGCCACCGCACAGTCTTCCGTTATTTACCAGGAAGAGCTGGACACCGAAAAAGAACTCGCCGACTTCAACGGCAAGAAGCCTTACCAGCTTCCGGTTCTGGCTGACAGCATCCTCGAACGCGGCATGTCCCTGATCGGTACCCGTTACCGTTTCGGCGGTACCTCTGAAGCCGGTTTCGATTGCAGCGGTTTCATCGGCTACCTGTTCCGCGAAGAAGCGGGCATGAACCTGCCGCGCTCCACCCGCGAAATGATCAACGTTGATGCGCCGCTGGTTTCGCGCAGCAACCTCGAGCCGGGCGACCTGCTGTTCTTCGCCACCAATGGTCGTCGCGGTCGTGTCAGCCACGCCGGGATCTACCTGGGCGACAACCAGTTCATCCATTCCAGCTCTCGTCGCAGCGGCGGTGTTCGCATCGACAGCCTGGGCGACAGCTACTGGAGCAAGACCTTCATCGAAGCCAAACGCGCTTTGGCGAACGCTCCGACCGTGGTTACTGCTCGCAAGTAATCACTCGATTGTCGCTACGCTCGTGGCGACAAAGCGGCCCTTCTGACGCAATAGACCTAAACTTTACAAGGTGAAGTTAAAGTCTTACTTGAAGTTTGCCGCGTAGCCGCTAGAATCCTGATCTATATTGATGGCAAACCGCCTGCGTCCCAACGCAGGCGGTTTTGTTTTCTATCGAATCGGCAGTCAAAGCCGCAGCCAGATCAGGATGTTCTGCAAATGACGATGTCGGCCCGCTTTGCCCTGATGTTCTTCGCAGCGCTGCTCAGCGCCTGCGCCAGCCGCACTCCGCCGCCTGCGCCGGTGGTTCGCGCTCCGATCGTGTTCGGATCCTCCCAGGCCTTTTCACCCGCTGCCGAAGACGTGCTGTTTCGCGCGCTCGGGCTGGTGGGTACGCCCTATCGTTGGGGTGGCAATACGCCGGATTCGGGCTTCGATTGCAGTGGCCTGATCGGTTTTGTCTACCGCGATGCCGCCGGCATCAGCCTGCCGCGTTCAACCCGCGAGATGATCGTCATGCAGGCGCCGAATGTCGGCAAGGAAGGCTTGCAAACCGGCGACCTGATCTTCTTCGCCACCAATGGCGGTTCACAGGTCAGTCATGCGGGGATCTACGTCGGGGAAGGGCGCTTCGTTCATGCGCCCGCCACCGGCGGCACGGTGAAGCTGGACAGCCTGTCGAAAGCATATTGGCAGAAAGCCTATCTGAGCGCCAAGCGCGTTCTGCAGCCAGAGCATCTGGCGCATAACCCGTAGTCCAGATACATAAAAACCCGTGGCAGCTGAATGGCTCCCACGGGTTTTTTATGCCTGCAATAGATTAACGGGTCGCTGAAACCCGCCACACCTTGTTCCCCACATCATCCGCCACCAGCAATCCACCTTGCTGGTCGATCACCACGCCGACCGGGCGGCCCAGCGCGTTCTCGTCCTTGTCGAGGAAACCGGTCAGCACGTCCACTGGCGTTCCGCTCGGCTTGCCGGCGGCAAACGGCACAAAGATCACCTTGTAACCGCTATGCGGTTTGCGGTTCCACGAGCCGTGCTGACCGATGAATGCGCCTTCTTTGAACTGCGCCGGCAGGCGGTTGCCTTCGGCGAAGGTCAGGCCCAGTGATGCGGTGTGCGGGCCGACGGCGTAGTCGGGAGCGATGGCCTTGGCCACCATGTCCGGTCGCTGTGGTTCGACGCGCACATCAACGTGCTGGCCGTAGTAGCTGAACGGCCAGCCATAGAAGGCACCGTCCTTGACCGAAGTGATGTAGTCCGGCACCAGATCGCTGCCTATTTCGTCGCGCTCGTTCACGGCGGTCCACAGCGCACCGCTTTGCGGCTCCCAGGCCAGGCCGTTGGGGTTGCGGATGCCCGAGGCGAAGATCCGGTGATTGCCGGTGGCGCGGTCCACCTCCCAGATCGCCGCGCGGCCTTCTTCCTGATCGAGACCGTTTTCGCCGACGTTACTGTTCGAGCCGACGGTGACGTACAGCTTACGGCCGTCTTTGCTGGCGATGACGTTCTTGGTCCAGTGATGGTTGAGCGTGCCGCCCGGCAAATCCACGACCTTGATCGGCTGGCTCTTGATTTCGGTCGCGCCGGGCTCGTAGTTGAAGCGCAGCAGGCGATCGGTATCGGCCACGTACAGATCGTTGCCGACCAAGGTCATGCCGAATGGCGAGTTGAGGTTCTGCAGGAACACCGTGCGGGTTTCGGCCACGCCATCATGATCGGCGTCACGCAGCAGGGTGATACGGTTCGGACTGGGCACGCCGGCACCGGCACGCCCCATGACTTTTTTCATCACCCAGCCACGAATGCCCTTGCTGTCGTCCGGTTTTGGCGGGGCGTTGGTTTCTGCCACGAGTACATCGCCGTTTGGCAGTACGTAGAGCCAGCGCGGATGATCGAGATTTTCGGCGAAAGCCGCCACCTGAGTGCCTGCCGCTGCCGTCGGCTTCGCGCCGGCCGGCCAGCCAATGGCCGGGGCGATGTTCACCGTCGGGATCAGGGTCTTGTTCGGTTCGGGCAGTTTCGGTGACGGACCGGTGCCGTCGGAGACTTGCAGGCTGGAGGATTCACCACAGGCGGCGAGCCCTCCGGCGATCATGATGACGAAAACGAACTGGGGCTTGCGCATTGCTGATCTTCCCTATGAATGCATTCCTAATCATAGAGAAGCGCACAAGCCCGATGGTTCAACCCTCAGCCGCGGGCTTCCTTGAACAGCACGGCAACGCCGGGGTGATAGTTGCCGGCTTCGCTGCGCAATTTGCGGTAGGCGTAGGGAAAGTACCAGGCGACGGCGCAGGTGTGTTCCTTTTGCAGGTCGTCGACCATGTCCTGCAACTCTTCCGGGCTGGCGCTGTGCTGGGCTTTTTGCGGGGCGACGAACAGGCAGCCGAGTTTCAGGTCGCTGGCGTAGCTGATGCGCCTGGCGTCGCTGGTGATATCCGCCAGGGCCTGCGTCAGATTCAGGCTGGTGACGCGCGGCCAGCGTTGGGTCGCCTGAATGAAGGCGCGATCCTCGGCGCCAGCAATAAACAAATCGGCGCGGGCGTTGCGCTCGCCTTCTTCATTCTGTTTGCGGGTGGCAGTGTCGCGCAGGGTGACCAGTTCGGCCATCCACGCAGCGGCCGACAGCAGGCCGAGGTTGGCTTTTTCGTCGTGCCAATAAGGTGTGTCATTGTCGCCGCGCACGGCGTTGTAGCGGTCGATACAGTCAAACCAGCGTTCCAGCACCGGGCGCAGGAATTCCAGCCGCGGATTGCTGATGATCATGCCTTGCATGGTGCTCTCCCTTGTTATTGTGATGTGCTCTCTGCAGTCAAAAAGCATGGCTCTTTGATATCACTCATGGCAGTGTGGCACAAGATTGGCGTCAGTTAATTGATCGGCGGCAGTTATTCGCCGCACAAGCCCCTCTTCAATTGACGCTCCACCCCCAACCCTCTAACCTTCGCGGCTTGTTTCAGGTGCTCTGTGGCGCATGTCGACAGAGTGAAACAGGGAAGCCGGTGAGGCGGGTCTTCGAGCGAAGAACCCTCACGATCCCGGCGCTGCCCCCGCAACGGTAAATGAGTAAAAGCTGCGTCTGATGCCACTGCTTAAGAGCGGGAAGGCGCGCAGCCAGGCACCAGCCGCTCATGAGCCCGGAGACCGGCCTGATCCATCCAGCGGCATCACGGTGGGCGATGCCAGGCTTGTTGCCGTCTATTCTTGTGCCTGCCCGCCGTTATCCAGCCTCAACGGAGAGCTCCCCCATGACTGATTCCCCCGAACGCGACGAGCGCCACCTGGCGCGCATGCAGCGCAAAAAAGCGGTGATCGACGAACGCATCGCCAATTCGCCAGACGAGTGCGGGCTGGTGCTGGTGCTCACCGGCAATGGCAAAGGCAAGAGCAGTTCGGCATTCGGCATGCTCGCCCGCGCCATGGGCCACGGCATGCAGTGCGGCGTGGTGCAGTTCATCAAGGGTCGCAACAGCACCGGCGAAGAGCTGTTCTTCCGCCGCTTCCCTGAACAAGTACGTTTTCATGTGATGGGCGAAGGCTTCACCTGGGAAACCCAGGACCGCCAGCGCGACATCGCCGCCGCCGAAGCGGCCTGGGAAGTCTCCCGCGAACTGCTGCGTGATCCGTCGATCGGTCTGGTGGTGCTCGATGAACTGAACATCGCCCTCAAGCACGGTTACCTCGATCTGGATCAGGTGCTCAGCGATCTGCAGGCCCGTCCGCCGATGCAGCATGTGATCGTCACCGGTCGCGCTGCCAAGCCGGAAATGATCGAGATGGGCGACACCGTCACCGAAATGGGCATGATCAAGCACGCCTTCCAGGCCGGTATCAAAGCGCAGAAAGGCGTCGAACTTTGAATCAACCACGTCACTGCCCGGCGGTTCTGATCGCCGCGCCGGCTTCCGGTCAGGGCAAGACCACCGTCACCGCCGCGCTGGCCCGTCTGCATCGCAATCAGGGGCGCAAGGTCCGCGTGTTCAAATGCGGCCCGGACTTTCTCGACCCGATGATCCTCGAGCGCGCCAGCGGTGCGCCGGTCTATCAACTGGACATGTGGATGGTCGGCGAGCAGGAAAGTCGTCGCCTGTTGTGGGAAGCCGCCGCCGAAGCCGATCTGATCCTGATCGAAGGCGTGATGGGTTTGTTTGACGGTACGCCGTCGAGCGCCGATCTGGCGCGGCATTTCGGCGTGCCGGTGCTCGGCGTGATCGACGGCACGGCCATGGCGCAGACCTTCGGCGCTTTGGCTCTGGGTTTGGCGCGCTATCAGCCGGACCTGCCGTTCGCCGGCGTGCTGGCCAACCGCGTCGGTACCGTGCGCCATGCGCAGTTGCTGGAAGGCAGCCTCACTGAAGGCCTGCGCTGGTACGGCGCGTTGTCCCGGGAAACCGGGATCGAACTGCCAAGCCGCCATCTCGGCCTGGTGCAGGCCAGCGAACTGAATGACCTCGACGTACGTCTCGACGCCGCCGCCGAAGCACTGGCCGGCACTTGCGAGGTAGCGCTGCCACCGGCCGTGGAATTCGCCGCACCAAAAATCGTTGAGACCGAAAAGCTGCTCGAAGGCGTGCGAATTGCCGTCGCCCGCGACGAAGCCTTTGCCTTCACCTACGGCGCCAGTCTCGATCTGTTGCGAGCGATGGGGGCGGAGCTGAGTTTCTTCTCGCCGATCCGCGATGCGCAATTGCCCGACGCCGACAGCTTGTACCTGCCCGGCGGTTATCCGGAATTGCACCACGTAACCTTGTCGCAGAACGCCGACATGCTCAAAGCGATCCGCGCGCACCACGCGGCCGGCAAACCGTTGCTCGCCGAGTGCGGTGGCATGCTGTACTTGCTCGACTCGCTGACCGATGTCGAAGGCACCCGCGCGGAGCTGGTCGGCCTGTTGAGTGGCGACGCCGTGATGCAAAAGCGCCTCGCCGCGCTGGCGCTGCAAGAGGTCGACCTGCCGGAAGGCCTGTTGCGCGGCCACACCTATCACCATTCCCTGACCACCACCGAACTGACGCCGATTGCCCGTGGCCACAGCCCCAATGGGGGGCGCGGCGCAGAAGCGGTGTACCGGCAAGGGCGGATGACCGCCTCGTACGTACATTTTTACTTCCCGTCGAATCCGTCGGCGATTGCCGCACTGTTGGTGCCATGACCGACAACGCCTTCACTGACGCCGAGCGCGAAGCGGTCTACCGCGCCATCGCCGAACGCCGCGACATGCGCCACTTCAGCGGCGGTACGGTCGAGCCTGACGTGTTGCGACGATTGCTTGAAGCCGCGCATCAGGCGCCGAGCGTCGGCCTGATGCAGCCGTGGCGCTTCATCCGTATCAGCGACCGCGCGCTACGTGGCCAGATCCAGAACCTTGTTGAAGAGGAGCGCGTGCGCACCGCCGAAGCCCTCGGCGAGCGCAGTGACGAATTCATGAAGCTCAAGGTCGAAGGCATCAACGACTGCGCCGAAGTGTTGGTCGCGGCGTTGATGGACGATCGCGAGCGGCATATTTTCGGTCGTCGCACGCTGCCGGAAATGGACATGGCGTCGCTGTCCTGCGCAATCCAGAACCTGTGGCTGGCCGCGCGTGCCGAAGGCCTGGGCATGGGCTGGGTGTCGCTGTTCGAACCGCAGGCGCTGGCCGATCTGCTGAAACTGCCGGACGGGGCCAAGCCGCTGGCGGTGCTTTGTCTGGGGCCGGTCAAGGCATTCTATCCGGCGCCGATGCTGGTACTCGAAGGGTGGGCGCAGGCGCGTCCGCTGAATGAGCTGCTGTACGAAAATTTCTGGGGAGTGAGTCAATGAGTGTGGCGTTGCTGAGTGCCGCCGCGGTTGCGCTGGATGCGCTGCTGGGTGAACCGAAACGCTGGCATCCGCTGGTGGCGTTCGGCAATTTCGCCGGGCGCATCGAGCAACGTTTCAATAGCGCTGGTCGTGGCTGGCGCAGCCATGGCGTCACCGCGTGGGTGATCGCGGTGTTGCCGCTGACCCTGCTGGCCACCGCGTTTTCCTGGGCGCCGTATGTGGGCTGGGTCGTTGAGATTCTTGCGCTGTATTGCGCCCTCGGCATGCGCAGCCTGGGTGAGCACGTCGAGCCGGTGGCCAAGGCCTTGCGCGCCGATGATCTGGAGGAGGCGCGCAAGCGTGTGGGTTATCTGGTCAGCCGTCAGACCGATGAGCTGGACAGCACCGCCGTCGCCCGCGCCGCCACCGAGTCGGTGCTGGAAAACGGCAGCGATGCAGTGTTCGCCGCGCTGTTCTGGTTTGCCGTGGCCGGTGCGCCGGGCGTGGTGCTCTATCGTCTGAGCAATACGCTCGACGCGATGTGGGGCTATCGCAACGAACGCTTCGAGCGTTTCGGCTGGGCAGCGGCAAAAATCGACGACGTCCTCAACTACATTCCTGCACGGCTGGTGGCGTTGACCTACGCCTTGCTCGGCAAAACCCGACTGGCGTTGAAATGCTGGCGCACCCAGGCGCCGAAATGGGACAGCCCGAACGCCGGCCCGGTGATGGCCGCCGGCGCGGGTGCCTTGGGCGTCGAGCTGGGTGGCCCGGCGATTTACCACGGCGAGCTGCACGAGCGTCCGCAACTGGGCGAGGGCGCGCCGGCGGATGCCGATTCCATTGATCGCGGCTGGCAATTGGTCCAGCGCGGGGTATGGTTATGGCTGCTGATTCTCTGCGTGGGGGCTGAATTCTATGCTTGAGCACGGTGGCCGGTTGCGCAGGGCGGCGCTCGAATACGGCATCGCGGAAGAAGACTGGCTCGACCTGTCTACGGGCCTGGCGCCGTGGCCGTTTCCGGTCCCGGAGATTCCGCTGCGGGCGTGGGCGCGTTTGCCGGAAAACGATGACGGCCTGGAGCAGGCCGCCTGCGATTACTACGGTGCCAGCCAGGTGCTGCCGGTGGCCGGTTCGCAGATGGCCATTCAGTTGCTGCCGCGATTGCGCCGCGCCGGTAAGGTCGGTGTGCTGTCGCCGTGTTATGCCGAGCATGCCGAAGCCTGGCGGCGCAGCGGCTATATCGTGCGTGAGGTGCTGGAGCAGGAAGTCGACTTCTTTCTCGACAGCCTCGACGTGCTGGTGGTGGTCAATCCGAACAATCCAACAGGCCTGAACCTGACCCCGGCGCGCCTGCTCGACTGGCACGCACGGCTGGCCCAGCGCGGCGGCTGGCTGGTGGTCGACGAAGCGTTCATGGACAACACGCCGCAGTTGAGCCTTGCCCCGCATGCGCATCAAGTGGGTTTGATCGTACTGCGCTCGTTCGGCAAGTTTTTCGGTCTGGCCGGTGTGCGGCTGGGGTTCGTGCTGGCCGAGCGCAAAGTGCTCCGGTTGCTGGCCGAGCAGGTCGGTCCTTGGGCGGTCAGCGGGCCGACTCGGGTGCTGGGTCAGGCCTGTCTGCGCGACACCGAAGGCCATACCCGTCAGCGCATCCGCAGCGACGAGGCCAGCGAACGATTGGCTGCGCTGCTTGAGCGCCACGGTTTCAAACCGCAGGGCGGTTGCGCGCTGTTTCAGTGGCTGATCACCGAACAGGCCGCCGCGCTGCACGAATTCATGGCCCGCCGTGGCATTCTTCTGCGTCTGTTCGCGCACAACAGCAGCCTGCGATTCGGGCTGCCCGCCGATGCCGCCGACGAGGCGCGCCTTGAGCAAGCCCTGCAAGCATTCGCCAAGCATTGCTCCATGGAAAAACCAGCATGACCACATTAATGGTGCAGGGCACCACTTCCGACGCCGGCAAAAGCACGCTGGTGACGGCGCTCTGCCGTTGGGCCACCCGTCAGGGCGTTGCGGTGGTGCCATTCAAACCGCAGAACATGGCGCTCAACAGCGCGGTGACGGCCGACGGCGGCGAAATCGGCCGCGCGCAAGCGGTGCAGGCGCAGGCGGCGTTTCTGGAACCGCACACTGACATGAACCCAGTGCTGCTCAAGCCCAACAGCGACACTGGCGCCCAGGTGATCATCCACGGTCGTGCGGTCACCAGCATGAACGCCGTCGCCTATCACGACTACAAAGCCATCGCCATGCAGGCGGTTCTCGCTTCCCATGAACGCTTGAGCACTGCTTATCCGTTGGTGATGGTCGAAGGCGCGGGCTCGCCGGCAGAGATCAATCTGCGCGCCGGCGACATCGCCAACATGGGTTTCGCCGAAGCGGTGGATTGCCCGGTTTTGTTGATTGCCGACATCAACCGTGGCGGCGTGTTTGCCCATCTGGTCGGCACGCTGGAACTGCTGTCGCCGAGTGAACAGGCGCGAGTCAAAGGCTTCATCATCAACCGTTTTCGCGGTGACATCGCCTTGCTGCAGCCGGGCCTCGACTGGCTGGAGCAGCGCACCGGCAAGCCAGTGGTGGGCGTGCTGCCGTACGTGATGGACCTGCATCTGGAGGCCGAGGACGGCATCGATCAGCGCCAGACCGACAAGGCCGAGCAAGTCTTGAAAGTGGTGGTGCCGGTGCTGCCGCGTATCAGCAACCACACCGATTTCGATCCGTTGCGTCTGCATCCTCAGGTGGATCTGCAATTCATCGGCCCGGGGCAGGCGATTCCTCCGGCCGATCTGATCATTCTTCCGGGCTCGAAAAGCGTGCGCAGTGATTTGGCGTATCTGCGGGCCAATGGCTGGGAATCGGCGATCCGCCGTCACCTGCGTTACGGCGGCAAATTGCTGGGGATCTGCGGCGGCCTGCAAATGCTCGGCGAGCAGGTGCACGATCCGCTGGGCCTGGAAGGCGCGCCGGGTTCCAGCGCCGGTCTGGGTTTGTTGGCGTTTGAAACGCAGCTCGAAGCCGAAAAGCAGTTGCGCAATGTGCGTGGACGTCTGGCGCTGGAAGATGCAGAGGTTAGCGGTTATGAAATTCATGCCGGCGTGACCACGGGAGCTGCGCTGGAAAACGCCGCTGTGCATCTGGACGACGGCCGCTGTGATGGTGCGCAAAGTCTCGATGGACAGATTTTCGGCACCTACCTGCATGGCCTGTTCGAATCGCCGGCGGCCAGTGCGGCGCTGTTGCGCTGGGCCGGTCTGAACGATGTGCAGGAGGTGGATTACCACGGCCTGCGCGAACGCGACATCGAGCGGTTGGCGGATCTGGTGGAGAAGCATCTGGATACCGGGCTGTTACGTGAACTCTGTGGAATGTCCCCATGCTCCAACTGATCCTCGGCGGCGCCCGCTCCGGCAAAAGTCGCCTGGCTGAAAAACTCGCCACTGACAGCGCGCTGGCAGTGACGTACATCGCCACCAGTCAGCCGCTGGATGGCGAGATGAATGAACGCGTCGCTCATCACCGCGCGCGCCGTCCCGCCGAATGGGCGCTGATCGAAGAGCCGCTGGAGCTGGCCCGGGTCCTGCGCGAAACCGCCAGTGCCGAACGTTGCCTGCTGGTGGATTGCCTGACCCTGTGGCTGACCAATCTGCTGATGCTCGATGACGCCGAGCGCCTCGCTGCCGAACGCGAAGCCCTGCTCGAATGCCTGGCGTCGCTGCCGGGTGAAACCATTTTTGTCAGCAACGAGACCGGAATGGGTGTCGTGCCGCTGGGCGAATTGACTCGCCGCTACGTCGATGAAGCCGGTTGGCTGCATCAAGCTCTGGCCGAGGGTTGTCAGCGAGTCGTCTTGACGGTCGCCGGCCTGCCTCTGACTCTGAAAGGACCTGCGTTATGACCCAAGCCTGGTGGCTGAACCCGTGCAAACCGGTTGATACGGACGCCGTTGAAAACGCGGCGGCGCGTCAGCAGCAATTGACCAAACCCGCCGGCTCCCTCGGGCAGCTCGAATCGGTGGCGGTGCAACTGGCCGGATTGCAGGGCCAGGTCAAACCGACACTCGATCACGTCTGGATTTCGATTTTTGCCGGTGACCACGGTGTTGTCGCCGAAGGGGTTTCCGCATTTCCGCAGGAGGTCACCGGGCAGATGCTGCTGAATTTCGTCAGCGGCGGCGCGGCGATCAGTGTGCTGGCGCGACAACTTGGCGCGCAGCTGGAAGTGGTGGATCTGGGCACGGTGACGCCGTCGTTGAACCTGCCGGGCGTGCGTCACCTGAACATCGGTCCGGGCACGGCGAATTTCGCCAAGGGCGCGGCGATGACTCGGGCCCAGGGTGAACTCGCCTTGCAGGGCGGTCGCGACAGTGTGCTGCGGGCGAAAGCGGCAGGCGCGCAATTGTTCATCGGCGGTGAAATGGGCATCGGCAACACCACGGCTGCCAGTGCGCTGGCCTGTGCGCTGCTCGATTGCCCAGTGGTTCATCTGACCGGTCCGGGCACCGGGTTGAATTCCGAAGGCGTCAGTCACAAGGCGCAGGTGATCGAGCGAGCGCTGGCGCTACACGCAGCACAATGCGGCGATGCGTTGCAGACCCTGTTCAATCTCGGCGGCTTCGAAATTGCGGCTTTGGTCGGCGCGTATCTGGCCTGTGCGCAGGAAGGTGTGGCGGTTTTGGTGGACGGTTTTATCTGCACGGTCGCCGCGCTGGTGGCGGTGCGTCTGAATCCGGCTTGCCGTGAGTGGCTGCTGTTCGGTCACCGCGGTGCCGAGCCGGGCCATCGCCATGTGCTGGATACCCTTGGCGCGGAGCCGCTGCTTGAACTGGGTCTGCGTCTGGGCGAGGGCAGTGGCGCGGCGCTGGCGGTGCCGTTGCTGCGTCTGGCCTGCGACCTGCACGGTCAGATGGCGACCTTCGCCGAAGCAGCAGTGGCGGATCGCCCGGCATGACCTTGCGTCTGGACCTGCTGCGCCACGGAGAAACCGAACTCGGCGGCGGCCTGCGCGGCAGTCTCGACGATGCACTGACCGAAAAGGGCTGGGCGCAGATGCGCGAGGCGGTGATTGGGCAGGGGCCGTGGGATCGGCTGGTCAGTTCGCCGTTGCAGCGTTGCGCGCGGTTTGCTGAAGAGTTGAGCGCGCAGCGGGATCTGCCGGTATCTCTGGACAAGAATCTGCAGGAGCTGCATTTCGGTGCCTGGGAAGGGCAGAGTGCAGCAGCGTTGATGGAAACCGATGCCGAGGCGCTGGGTCTGTTCTGGGCGGATCCTTATGGCTTTACTCCGCCGCAGGGTGAGCCGGTCAGCGATTTCTCTGCGCGGGTGCTGGCGGCGGTGATGCGCCTGCACGCGGCGTACGCGGGTGAGCGGGTGTTGCTGGTCAGTCATGGCGGCGTGATGCGTCTGTTGCTGGCGCGGGCCCGTGGCTTGCCCCGTGAGCAACTGCTCAATGTCGAGGTCGGTCACGGCGCGCTGTTTTCGCTGATCGTCGAGGCCGACGGTTCGCTCAGGGAAGTGCTCTGACATGCTGCCTCTGTGGATCGCCCTGCAATTTCTCAGTAGCCTGCCGATTCGTCTGCCGGGCATGCCGGCGCCGGAACAGCTCGGCCGGTCACTGTTGTTTTATCCGCTGGTGGGCTTGCTGTTCGGTGTGATTCTCTGGGCGCTGAACATTGCGTTGGCGGGCGCGCCATTGCTGTTGCACGCGGCGCTGTTGCTGACGGTGTGGGTACTGCTCAGCGGGGCGTTGCACCTTGATGGTTTGGCGGATAGCGCCGATGCATGGCTCGGCGGTTTCGGTGATCGCGAGCGTACGCTGACGATCATGAAAGATCCGCGCAGCGGGCCGATTGCCGTGGTGACGCTGGTGTTGGTGTTGTTGCTCAAGTACGCCGCGTTGCTGGCCTTGATCGAACAACAGCAGGGCATGGCGTTGATCATCGTGCCGCTGATCGGCCGAGCGGCGTTGCTCGGACTGTTTCTCACCACGAGCTATGTGCGGGCCGGCGGGTTGGGGCAGGCGCTGGCCGATCATCTGCCACGCAAGACAGGTTGGCAGGTGCTGGCGGTGAGTGCGGCGGTGTGTTTGGTGATTGCCGGGTTCAATGCTGTCGTGGCGTTGCTGCTGGCGGTCATCGTGTTCATCTGGCTGCGGCATTTGATGGTGCGACGACTGGGTGGGACCACCGGTGATACGGCCGGTGCGTTGCTGGAATTGCTGGAGATGTCAGTGCTGGTCGGGCTGGCCTTGTTTTGATAAGTAACTTTGATCTGTAACTTGATTTAACACAGTCGCGGGTATATACACGCATCATGCTTCCATCTCAGTGTTTGTGCACCAACCTGCGACGCGCCGCACGTGGCGTCAGCAGGCATTACGACGGCGCTCTCGACGGCTTCGGGATCAACGTTGCCCAGTATTCTTTGCTGTGCAATCTGCAGCGGCTGGATCAACCGAGCATTTCCGAACTGGCCGAGGCGATGGGCCTGGATCGCAGCACCCTCGGGCGCAATCTGCGGGTACTGGAAGGCGAGGGGCTGGTGGCGCTGGCTGAAGGCGAAGACATGCGCAACCGCATCGTCCGGCTCACCGAAACCGGTGCGCAACGCCTGGCAGCGGCACTGCCAGCCTGGGAAGCGGCGCAACAGCGGTTGATCGACCGACTGGGTGCCGAGAAGCGTGAAACCTTGCTGCGGCTATTGGATGAACTGGCCTGAGGGCCGGTTTTTTCCGAATCTAAGCGGGTATATACCCGCGACTGGAGAATAATAATGAGTTCGATGTGGCGTACGTGCGGTTGGGTGTTGCTGGGGAGTGCGCTGATTCTGGCGTTGTCATTGGGCGTGCGGCACGGCTTCGGTTTGTTTCTGTCGCCGATGAGCGCCCAGTTTGGCTGGGGCCGTGAGGTGTTCGCTTTCGCCATCGCCTTGCAGAACCTGATCTGGGGCCTGGCGCAACCGTTTACCGGCGCACTGGCTGACCGCTTCGGCGCAGCAAAAGTGGTGCTGATCGGCGGGGTGCTCTACGCCTTGGGCCTGGTGTTCATGGGCCTGTCGGAAACCGCGTTGGGCTTGTCCCTGAGCGCTGGCTTGCTGATCGGTATCGGTCTGTCCGGCACCTCGTTTTCGGTCATTCTCGGCGTGGTCGGCCGCGCGGTGCCGCCGGAAAAACGCAGCATGGGCATGGGTATTGCCAGTGCTGCCGGTTCTTTCGGCCAGTTCGCGATGCTGCCGGGCACCCTCGGGCTGATCGGCTGGCTCGGCTGGTCGGCGGCATTGCTGGTGCTGGGCCTGCTGGTGGCGCTGATCGTGCCGCTGGTGAGCATGCTCAAGGACAAACCGCTGCCGGTACTCGGCCATGAACAAACCCTGTCCGAAGCCTTGCGCGAGGCGTGTTCGCACTCCGGGTTCTGGCTGCTTGCGTTCGGCTTCTTCGTCTGCGGATTTCAAGTTGTGTTCATTGGCGTGCACTTGCCAGCGTATCTGGTCGATCAGCACCTGCCGGCCACCGTCGGCACCACCGTGCTGGCGTTGATCGGCCTGTTTAACATCTTCGGCACTTACACCGCCGGTTGGCTCGGTGGGCGGATGTCCAAACCGCGTCTGCTGACCGGGCTCTATCTGCTGCGCGCCGTGGTGATCGTGCTATTCCTGTGGTTGCCGGTGACGACGACCTCGGCCTATCTGTTCGGTATGGCCATGGGCTTTCTTTGGCTGTCCACGGTGCCATTGACCAACGGTACGGTGGCGACCTTGTTCGGCGTGCGAAACCTGTCCATGCTCGGTGGGATCGTGTTCCTGTTCCATCAGTTGGGTTCGTTCCTCGGCGGCTGGCTGGGCGGGGTGGTGTATGACCGGACCGGGAGTTATGACTTGATCTGGCAAGTGGCGATTCTCTTGAGCCTGTTGGCGGCAGCGCTGAACTGGCCGGTGCGCGAGCGTCCGGTCGAGCGCCTGCAACCGCGTGCGAGCGCTGCATGAACCGTTTCTGGCCGCAGATCGTCGTCACCGCACTCGGCGCCGCGTTGCTGGCGCTGGTGTGGTGGGGCTGGCATCAGGGCGGGCTGGCGCTGATGCAGTTGGGCATGGGTGCTTGCTAGATCGGCGGGAGGGCGAGTAACGTCGAGGTCTGACGATTGCTCAAGGATGCCCGACATGCTCAAGCGCTGGTGTGCTGTTCCCGCGTTGCTGATGGCGTTGACCGGACTGGCTCAGGCCGCGGATTGTCCGGATCTGTTGCAAGGTTCGTTGCCCAAGTTGCGGGCCAAGGAATCCATCGACCTGTGTCAGCGTTACGCCGACAAACCGCTGGTAGTGATCAACACGGCCAGCTTCTGTGGTTTCGCGCCGCAGTTCGAGGGGCTGGAGGCGCTCAATCAGCGCTACAAGGCCCAGGGCCTGGAAATGCTCGGCGTACCGTCCAATGACTTCAAGCAGGAGTCCAAGGACAGCGCCGAGACCGCCAAGGTCTGCTACGCCAACTACGGCGTGACGTTCACCATGACCGAGCCGCAGAAGGTTCGGGGTGACGATGCGACTCACTTGTTCCAGGTGCTGGCCAGGCAGAGCAGCGCGCCGAAGTGGAATTTCTACAAGTACGTCATCGACCGCCAGGGCAAGGTGATTGCCAACTTCTCCAGCCTGACCAAACCGGATGATCCGGAATTTCTGGCAGCCATCGAGAAAGCCATTGCCTCCCAGTCGCTGAAACCCTGATCGACACCCATCAAAAAGCCCCGCCTCTGTGAAGAGAGCGGGGCTTTTTATGGCGAGGGGTTAGCCTCGCCGTGCAGCATCAGAAGCGGTAGGTTGCGCCGACACCGAAGCCGTTTGCCGAGTTTTCATACTGCGAGTTGTAGCTCTGGCCACGATCGTTTGTGTTGCGAATGTTGACCTTCTCTTCCTTCAGGTACGAGTAGGCAACGTCGATGGTCAGGTCTTCGGTCGGGCTCCAGCCGGCACCGATACTGAAGATGGTCCGGTCGCCGGTCGGTATGCGTGGCGAACGGTCGACGTTGTTGGTCGGCGACTGGTCGAACGTCAGACCGGTACGCAGTACCCATTCCTTGTTCAGTTGGTAGGACGTACCGATGGCGTACGCCCAGGTGTCATGCCAGTTCTGTTCTTCGGTGATCTCGCCGAACTGGCCAGCCAGCAGTGGCTGAACGCCGGAGTTCTTGACGGTGATCTTTTCCAGCTGGCTCCAGCGGGTCCAGGTGGTACCGGCGTAGACGTTCCAGCGATCGTTGATCGCCTGGGTGACCGAGAGGTCCACGGATTCAGGCGTGGTGATCTTCAGCGAAGCGTCGTACTTCTGGTTCGCACCCAGGCCGATCGCGCCCAGCACACCGTAGTTGACCTTGGTGTTGCCTTCGAGCTTGTAGTCGACTTTCGAGTGGTAGGTCAGACCCAGGCGAGTGCTGTCGGTAGCCTGTACCAGCACCCCGATGTTGTAGCCCAGTGCGGTGTCGTCACCCTTGATCTTGACCTTGCCGTCCGGCGCAGCCTGGGTGATCGACAGGTTTGATTCAAGCGAGCCGTCGATACGGTTGATGGTCGGGCCGAAACCGATCGACACGACGTCGTTGAACTTGTAGCTGACGGTTGGCTGGAAGGTAATGATCTTGACTTCGGACTTGCTGCCGAAGTAACGGCCGGCGAAGCCGTTTTCATAGTCGGTGATCAGGCCGAAGGGTACGTACACACCCAGACCGAATGCCCAATGCTCGTCGATCGGCTTGACGTAGTAGCCCATAGGTACGGAGGTGAAGGGCACCATGTCGCCTTTGTTGCTGCCGCCGTTCGGGCTGGAGCTGGCGTCGCTGATATCGGTTTTTGCATCGAGGAATGCAACGCCACCGGTGACTTGTTCGCGCGTGATGCGCGACATGCCGGCAGGGTTGCCGTAAACAGTGCTTGCGTCGTCGGCAGAAGAAGATCGCCCGGCGTACCCAGTCCCCATCCCGCTGATGCTGTGTTCGTTGATGGCAAAGCCAGCCGCGAAGATCTGGGTGGATGCCACGGTTACGGCAAGGCTAAGGGTGGTTTTGAGCATGACTTTTTTCATTATTAGAACTCCTGGTGATCACCGGGGCGAAAATTACCAACATTTTCGTCCCGGCGCTATAGTCCGTATGCCTTGAGTTAGAGCGGTTTTGTAGGACAATCCGACCAGATTCGCTACTCGTTGGGCGATGTTGCAAAACCGGTGGGTCAGCAAGCGACCTGATTCAGCGGTGAAACACAGGTTTGCCAGGCGCAGGTGAAATCGCGCAGACGACCTTGAGGCTGGAAGGTCTGACGCCAGATGCGCGCCATGCCCAGCAGATCGTCCGGCTCGGGGAGGATGGGGTTTTGTTCTTCCACCAGCAGCCAGGCGATGGCCGTGGCGTAACGCAGGTTGACGGTCAGTTCGAGGTGCGGCCCGCTGAGAAATGCATGTTGGCTGGCGAGGCCGCGCACCAGGCTGGCGCGTTCCGGATCCAGCGCCAGGTAATGGTCCCAGAGGGCCTGATGACGGTGTTCGGCAATCCGGTACAGGCCGTGGCCACGGCGGTCATGCAGGGCGGAACCGAGGGCGGACTGGCTGGCGGCAATGCCCAGCAGAAGGGATTCGGCAGTTGCGCAGTGGCGTCCCAGGTAGATCAGCGTAGGACGGATCACGTAGCGGCACAGTTCGCTGGCAGCGATACCCATAAAACCCTCGGATCTTGTTATTCGGGCGGCGAGACCTGAAGGGGAGCTTGGCAGCTGTGGATCGACTCAGGCTCGCCGGAAGCGGATCACGCCGCTTGAGTTGAAGTGTAGTGTCATATTCGCGACGTAAAGGCCTGTTTTTAAAATATTTCCGGTGACGCGTTATAACCGTTATATCGGTTGGTGCTTAAGCGAAAAGGGTAAGGGTGAAATATCGGGCAATAAAAAGCCCCGCATTTTCAGCGGGGCTTTTGCTTTTGCAGCCATTTCGGCCTCTCAGGCGATCAATGCCTGACGGGTGCGATCAATCACGGCCTGCAGCGGTTCGGCGCTGGAGTATTGATCGGGGTACAGACGCTCGCTGTGGCGGGCGATCCCGTGTTCATTGACCACGGTGAAGCTGAAGCAGCCTTTGCGAGCGGCCATGATCAGGCAGTTCATTGGGGCAAAAGCGTTGGTTAGGGTGCGAATGGCATCCTGAGTCTGGATTTGAGTCGACATAGTTATTAGGTGTTCCTACAAATGACACGGATAAGAACCGTGCAACGTTAAAACGTTCCAGTAACGTCAACCACCATTGGTCGAACGAAGAACCCGACTGGAACAAGGCAGCCAGTTCGAGCGCTATAAAAGTTGGCGCGCTTGGGCTGGCAGGTAGGTACTTAGGAGGACAGGCAACACATCGAGGGCAGAGGTTCTGGGCCCGGGGTGAAGATCCTGATCAATTTGCAGGTTGGTTAGGTCAGAGTAAATGGTCTTCGCAACACCCTTTGCATTCAGTTCAAAGGCTG
The DNA here is from genome assembly GCF_030209075.1 of Pseudomonas sp. lyk4-R2A-10. Classification (NCBI taxonomy): domain Bacteria; kingdom Pseudomonadati; phylum Pseudomonadota; class Gammaproteobacteria; order Pseudomonadales; family Pseudomonadaceae; genus Pseudomonas; species Pseudomonas sp. lyk4-R2A-10. Next base: position 140,746 of record NZ_JARVSR010000006.1, read on the forward strand.
TGTCGTCGCAAGATTTACCTGGAAACCATCGAGGGGTCGATCCCGCTTTTTTCGGTGAAGGCTTCTGTGAGAGAACCTTGACCGTGGGGGTGTATTCGACCGGAATTGACTTTCAGCTTGGTACTAACGCCGCGGATACTAACCGAACGCTCCAAAGAAGGCAAACCCGCTGAACAAAAAAATCCCGAGATATCGCCCAGGCCTTGAAACTTGCCCCGATCCGGTTCAGATCATGACCGTCGGTCGCCACAACCTGGCAGGCGCGGAAGCTCGACGCAGAGGCCTATCCCCAGGCCGAATGCCAAAACGACCCGAAAAGGCGCATCGATATAACCGCGTAGCAGGTACTTGTGCACATTAGTTGCGCAGACTGTAACGGTGCTGTCATAACGATCCTGACCCCGGTGGCTGCCTGTAACGAAAGTTTAAGTCAATGAAAAACATCGCTTTTTTTTACTGGTGAAAAAATCGTCAGTTTGACTGAGAGCCCCATTCCACAAGGCTTTGCGGCGACTGGAGGACGGTTGTCCACTGAGTTATCCACAGCTTCTGTGGATTGTCCCGAGCGCTTGCTCTAGCACGGGCGTGCCGGGTTTTTTTCGACTTTACCTGTGCGAAAAAAAGAGTAGAGTGGCGCGCCTTCCGATCTGTCCCACAGTGCTTTATGAAGTTTCGTTCAGCTACAGACTCTGTTACCTCCCAACCCCCTCGTGTTACCGCTCCCAAGCGATTTTCCGTGCGCGTGGCCGAATGGCTGCTGGACAGCCCCCGACTGGGCGACAGCCAGAATGCCAAGCACCTCGCCGGCCGCCTGCTCAAGCAACCGGCCCGGGAGGGGGTGGTCGCGGCGCAGAGTCGCCTCGGCCAGTTGATGTGCCGCGAGTGCGGCAATGCCCGGGATCGGCGGATCGGCCAGGACCTGCTGCGCCAGGCCGCCCGTGCCGGTGACCGACGCGCGCAACAGGAACTCGGCCTGATCGAAGACTGAGCTGTCCAAGACCAGACGCCTTGGTTAACCTTCAGGCTTTATCGGATTGGCGGGAATCACTATGGCGATGGACTTGACCAGCATCCTGCTGGGGCTGGCAGGTGCGGCGGTGCCGCTGCTGGCACTGGCCTGGCAACTGCAACGTCGGGCCAGTCAGAACCAGTCTGAAGTCGCGTTGCTCGAAGAGCGGCTGGCCATGGCGCAGATGGCCCAGGATGGCCTCAATGCTCAACTTGAAGCCTGCCGCGATGAAATCGCCGACCTCGGCCAGGCCAATGCCGCCAAGCAGGCGGATCTCGCCGCCGTGCGCCGGGAAGTCGAGCTGCTGCAGATCGAGCGCGATGACGCTCGTGACGCCGCCCACGCCTGGAACCTCGAGCGCGCCAACAAGGAAGCTGAATTGCGCCGCCTGGACGCCCAGGCCGCTTCGCTGAATGCCGAGTTGCGCGAGCAACAGGAAAGCCATCAACAACGCCTGGATGACCTGCAAGGTTCCCGCGACGAGCTGCGCGCGCAGTTCGCCGAACTGGCCGGCAAGATCTTCGATGAGCGTGAACAACGTTTCGCCGAAACCAGCCAGCAACGCCTCGGCCAATTGCTCGATCCGTTGAAGGAGCGCATCCAGTCGTTCGAAAAACGCGTCGAGGAAAGCTATCAGGCCGAAGCCCGCGAGCGTTTTTCGCTGGCCAAGGAACTGGAACGCTTGCAACAACTGAACCTGCGCCTGAGCGATGAAGCGACCAACCTGACCCGCGCTCTGAAGGGCCAGAAAACCCAGGGCAACTGGGGCGAGCTGATTCTCGAGCGCGTGCTTGAGCATGCCGGGCTGGAGAGGGGGCGCGAGTACCAGACCCAGGTCAATCTCAAGGGGCCGGATGGCGAGCGTTTCCAGCCGGACGTGATCATTTATCTGCCGGGCGACAAGCAGGTGGTGGTCGACTCCAAGGTCAGCCTCACCGCCTATCAGCAATACGTCGCCGCCGACGACGATGCCATCGGCCAGATCGCCATGAAGCAGCACGTGCTGTCCTTGCGCAGCCACGTCAAAGGCCTGGCCGGCAAGGATTACAAACGTCTGGAAGGCTTGCACAGCCTCGATTTCGTCTTGCTTTTCGTGCCCATCGAAGCGGCGTTTTCCGCTGCGTTGCAGGCTGAGCCGACGCTGTTTCAGGAAGCCTTCGACCGCAACATCGTGATCGTCAGCCCGACCACATTGCTGGCGACGCTGCGGGTCATCGACAGCTTGTGGAAGCAGGAGCGCCAGAGCCAGAACGCCCGGGAAATCGCCGAGCGCGCCGGCTGGCTGTACGACAAGTTCGTGTTGTTCATTCAGGATCTGGACGAAGTCGGCAATCGCTTGCAGCAACTGGACAAGGCCTACAGCGCGGCGCGCAACAAGCTGACGGAAGGGCGCGGCAACCTGGTCAGCCGCAGCGAGCAGCTCAAGTTGCTCGGCGCGCGGGCCAGCAAAAGCTTGCCGGCGGATCTGCTGGAACGCGCGATGACCGACGCCGACGGCCTGGTCGAGCTGCCTGAATAAGCCGCTCTGCTAGAGCGGCAAGTAGCGACTCAACAACGCCCGCAACGCCGCCGGTTTCACCGGTTTGGCCAGGTAATCCAGCCCCGCCGCGTGCACCTGGGCCACGGTTTCCGGATGTCCGTCGGCACTGATCACCACGCCGGGCACCGGCTCGCCCAGTCTTGTGCGCAACCAGGCCATCAGATCGGTGCCGGTTTCGCCGTGATCCAGGTGATAGTCCACCAGTGCCAACTGTGGGCGCACGCCCTCGTCGAGCAGTGCCGCGCATTCTTCGCGGTTGCGCGCCGTCCACACCTGACAGCCCCAGCGCGTGAGCAGGCTGTTCATGCCGATCAGAATGCTGTCTTCGTTGTCGATGCACAGCACCTGCGCGCCGCTGTGCAATTTACCGTTTATTTCCACCGCCGCGGTTGGCTGCACGGTCTGCGCTTTGGCCAACGGCACACGAACGCTGAACACGCTGCCGCGCCCCGGCCATGAGCGCACACGCAAGGTGTGGCCGAGTACGCGGCACAGGCCATCGGCGATCGCCAGGCCCAGGCCCAGACCTTTTTCGGCGCGGGTCTGGTGACTGTCGAGGCGTTTGAACTCCTCGAAGATCACTTGCTGTTTGTCCTCCGGAATCCCCGGTCCGCGATCCCACACTTCCAGACAGATTTCGCCTTTACGCCGACGCACGCCCAGCAGCACCGGGCCTTTTGCGTAGCGGAACGCGTTGGTCAGGAAATTCTGCAGAATGCGTCGCAGCAACTTGATGTCGCTGTCGATGCGCAGCTGACTGCCACGTACCCGGAAACTCAGGCCTTGTTCCTGGGCCAGTGCCTTGAACTCGGCACCGAGAATATCGAACAGCTCATTGACCGCGAACGGCTTGCGATCCGGGTTGATCTTGCCGTTTTCCAGGCGGGAAATGTCCAGCAGGTCGCTGATCAGGTCTTCGGCCGAACGCAGCGAACTGTCCAGATGCTGCACCAGTTTCTGCGCTTCCTCGCTCAAGCCGTCCGCCTGATGGGAGAGGGCGGCGGAGAACAGCCGCGCCGCATTCAATGGCTGCATCAGGTCGTGACTGACGGCGGCGAGGAAGCGGGTCTTGGACTGGTTGGCCGCCTCGGCATTGCCCTTGGCTTCGGTCAGTGCGACGTTGAGTTGCGACAGTTCCTGGGTTCGTTCGCTGACCCGTTGCTCCAGCCCTTCGTTGGCTTCGGTCAAGGCCTGTTCGGCTTCGCGGAACGCGGTGATGTCGGTGAAACTCATGACGAAACCGCCGCCGGGCATCGGGTTGCCGATCAGTTCGATCACCCGGCCGTTGGGGAACAAACGCTCGGACGTGTGAGCACGACCCTGACGCATCCAGTGCAGGCGCCGGGCGACATGAACTTCCGCTTCACCGGGGCCGCACAAGCCACGCTCGGCGTTGTGGCGAATGATGTCGGCAATCGGCCGGCCAACGCTGATCAAGCCGTCCGGGTAGTTAAACAGCTCCAGATAACGGCGGTTCCAGGCCACCAGCTTCAGCGACTGGTCGACCACGCTGATGCCCTGGGTAATGTTTTCGATGGCGCCTTGCAGCAGCGCGCGGTTGAACTGCAGCACTTCCGACGCTTCGTCGGCGATCCGTACCACGTCCTCCAGCTGCATTTCCCGACCTTCGATGGCGGCTTTTACTACAGCTCGCGTCGAAGATGCGCCAAGGACACCCGCCAGCAATCGCTCGGTATGGGCGATCCATTCGCCGTCGGCGTTCTGATTCGGGTTGAAGCCTTTGCCCTGACGGTAGGCGAAGCGGATGAAACTCTGCCGGGCGCGTTCTTCACCGACAAAGCGTGCCGCCAGTTGCAGCAGGTCGTCGATCTGCACCGCCAGCATCGAGCGTGCGCTTGGCCGTGCGCTGATTTCCTGACCGATGAAGCGCCCGGCCTGCCAGTGCTCCGACACCCGCGTGCGCGACAGCACCGAAACCCAGGCGAACAACGTGAAGTTACCCGCCAGCGATAGCACCACGCCTTGGGTCAGCGGGGTAATCGGCAGGTTCAGCGGGTTGCTGTGCAGCCAGGCGAGGCCGGGGAAGCTGTCCAGCGACCAGCCCAGGCTGCGCGCAGCGATCGGCAGGACCAGGGTGTAGAACCACAGGAACGTACCGGCGGCGAGGCCGGCGAACACGCCGCGGCGGTTGGCCTGTTTCCAGTACAGCGCGCCGAGCATCGCCGGGGCCAGTTGGGTGACTGCCGCGAAAGCGATCTGGCCGATGGTTGCCAGGCTCGCAGTGGAACCGAGCAAACGGTAGCTGACGTAAGCCAGCAACAGAATCACCACGATGCTGACCCGACGCACCGAGAGCATCCACTGACGGAACACTTCGAACGGGCGCTCGGCGTTGTTGCGGCGCAGCAACCATGGCAACAACATGTCGTTGGAGACCATGGTCGACAGCGCCACGCTCGCCACGATCACCATGCCGGTGGCTGCCGACGCACCGCCGATAAACGCCAGCATCGCCAGCGCCGGGTGAGCCTGGGCCAGTGGCAGGCTGATAACGAACGAGTCGGGGATGACCGAGCTGGGCAACATCATCTGACCGGCCAGGGCGATCGGGACGACAAACAGCGCGGCCAATGCGAGGTAGGCGGGGAACACCCATTTGGCCAGGCGCAGATCCTGCGGGTCGATGTTCTCGACCACTGTCACGTGAAACTGCCGGGGCAGGCAAATGATCGCCATCATCGCCACGCCGGTCTGCACCACCATCGATGGCCAGTTGATGGTTTCTTTCCAGTATTCCTCAAGGCGCGGGGCGAGCATCGCCTGATTGAACAGGTCGTCGAAACCGTCATACAGCCCATAGGTGACGAAAGCGCCGACGGCGAGGAAGGCAAACAGTTTGACCAGCGATTCAAAGGCAATCGCCAGCACCATGCCGCGGTGGTGCTCGGTGGCGTCGAGGTTGCGCGTACCGAAAACGATGGTGAACAGCGCCAGCACCAGCGACACGATCAGCGCCGTGTCCTGGGCACGGGTGCCCATGGCGTCGGCGCCGGCCCCGATCAGCAGGTTCACACCGAGGACGATGCCTTTGAGCTGCAAAGCGATATAAGGCAGAACGCCGACCAGACAGATCAGCGCGACGACCACCGCCAGCGATTGGGATTTACCGTAGCGGGCGGCGATGAAGTCGGCGATGGAGGTGATGTTCTCCTGTTTGCTGATCATCACCATTTTCTGCAGCACCCACGGCGCACCGAGCAACAGCAGGATCGGCCCGAGATAGATCGGCAGGAATGACCACAGTTGTTCGGCGGCCTGACCGACCGCGCCAAAGAACGTCCAGCTGGTGCAATAGACCGCCAGCGACAGGCTGTACACCCAGGCACGCACCCGTGGCGGCAGCGGGGTGCTGCGACGGTCGCCGTAGAAGGCGATGGCGAACATGATGGCCATATAGGCCAGGGCGACGGCGGCGATCAGCCCGGTGGACAACGACATGGAACACTCCCGACAGAAAACGACCGGACTCGCGCCCGGTCAGACAGTCTCGCACGGGCGCGGCGGTTAGTCAGTGTCGACCAAGGTCGTGGCGCGGCGGGGTGTCGCAGGAACAGAACCGGGCAGTTCTGATCAGTCCGGTTTGAGCGCGAGGTCGATCAGGCGGTGCAGTTCTTCGACTTCCAGCGGCGCTGCCGAAAACAGAATGCGAAATACCACCGGGGACACCACCAGATTGATCAGCCGATCCACGCTCGGCGCCGGTTCCTTGGGGTGGCGCTCGATGATGGTCTGCAACTGCGCGCCGATGATCGCCACGCAGTAGCCCGGCGTTGCACTCGCCTGCACGTCGCGCATCATGTTGCGCCCTGGCTCCGAACTCATTTCGTCGAGATATTGTTCCGCCCACGCGCGGATATCGCTGCGCAGACTGCCGGTTTCCGCCGGCTCGCTGTCGGGGCGCATGCGGGCGAGGGCGACGTCGGCCAGCAAGGTCGCCAGATCGCCCCAACGCCGATAAATCGTCGACGGCGTCACACCGGCGCGCGCCGCGATTTGCGGGACGGTCACCGTTGAGCGCTCCTGTTCTTGCAGAAGCGCGCGGACTGCCGAATGAATCGACTCTTGCACCCGGGCACTGCGACCGCCGGGGCGTAAACCTTCTTTAATAGCCATGCGGCAGACCTTAACACAAAGAATTTGCTTTAAGCGCAAGCCGAGAGCACACTCCGCAAAAGCAAAAAATTAGCTTTTGCGGAGTGTGCCCATGACCAGCCTTGCTTCCAACCGTTCCAGCCTGTGGTTTCTGGCGATCACCTTACTGAGTTTTCTCGCCGCTTCCACTGCGCCGACGCCGTTGTATCACCTGTATCAGGATCAGCTGCATTTTTCGGCAGCGGTACTGACCCTGATTTTTGGCGTCTATGCCCTCAGTCTGCTGGCCGCGTTGCTGACGGTCGGGTCGCTGTCGGATCACTTGGGACGCAAACCGGTGATCTTCACCGCCGTGACGCTCAATGCGCTGGCGATGCTGCTGTTTATCTATGCCGACAGCGTGGGCTGGCTGATCGGCGCGCGAGTGCTGCAAGGTTTCGCCACCGGCATGGCCACCGCCGTGTTGAGCGCAACGCTGCTCGACACTGATCGCCAGCAGGGGCCGTTGATCAACAGCGTTGCGCCTTTGCTGGGCATGGCGTTGGGCGGCATGGGCTGCGGTTTGCTGGCGGAATTCGCCCCGGCGCCGTTGCAATTGACCTATTGGCTGCTGCTCGCGCTGTTTGTGTTGCAGGGCATTTATGTCTGGCGCCTGCCGGAAAGCGTCTCGCCGCAGGCCGGAGCGTGGGCCTCGTTACGGCCGACCCTGCACGTGCCGGTTCAGGCCCGCTCGACGCTGTGGCGAGTGTTGCCGCTGAACACCGCGACCTGGGCGCTCGGCGGCTTCTATGCCTCGCTGGCGCCGTCGCTGGTGCGCACCGCCACCGGCTCCACCTCCAATCTGATCGGCGGCGCGACCGTGGCGGCGCTGACCGTGACCGGTGCATTGATGATCTTCACGTTGCGCAATCGTCCTGCCTCCCGCGCGCTGCAACTCGGGGCGAGTCTGCTGCCGGCCGGTGTCGTGCTGATTCTGTTGGGCGTGCACAGCGCCAGCCTGTCGCTGTTCTTCTTCGGCACGCTGGTGGCCGGTTGTGGCTTTGGCTCCGGTTTTCTCGGCGCTGTGCGCAGCCTGGTGCCGCTGGCGTTGCCCCATGAGCGGGCTGGTTTGATGTCGGCGTTTTATGTGCTGAGTTACCTGGCGTTCTGCCTGCCGGCGTTGCTGGCAGGGCACTTCACTCATAGCGTGGGCCTGCTGGCCACCACCGATGTGTATGGTGCAGTGCTGATCGTGTTGGCGGTCGGTGCGCTGTTGATGAGTTTCCGGGCGCAAGCGGCGAAGACCTGCAGCGCTCCATAAGCCCGTCGGATTCGGTTAGCCTTGGCCAGCCCCACTTCTTCTCACGGATCGACGCATGAAGATTATCCGCAGCAAGACCTTTACCGCCGAGCGCGCCTGGGGCGCGCTCGACATCGCCAATATGAACGGCATCACCACGCGCCTGCACTGGACCGATCAGCCTTACAAATGGCACGTCAATGACGGTGAAGAAGTGTTTGTGGTGCTTGACGGTCAGGTGCTCATGCACTATCGCGAAGAAGGTGAGGAGAAGCAGGCCTTGCTCGACGTTGGCGACATCTTTTACGCGTGCATTGGCACTGAACACGTCGCTCATCCTCAGGGCGCAGCGCGGATTCTGGTGATCGAAACCGAAGGTAGTGTCTGACCGCATATCTACAAAACAGATAACAGTTAGAGATATTACCCGTTATATAGATATTCGATTCAGTTCTACCATGGACTCAACCTCACCTGAGGACAGGAGTTCATGAATGATTTGCCCCAATAGCGTCAAACCCGGCATCAAGCCATTCAGCCAGCTTCAGCACCCGCTTGAAGTGATCCGTCAATTCACCCCGAACTGGTTCGCCGCCACCATGGGCACCGGCGTGCTGGCGTTGGCGCTGGCGCAATTGCCGGTGTCCATTCCCGGCCTGCGCGCGGTGGCCGAAGGGCTGTGGCTGTTCAACATTCTGTTGTTCGTGCTGTTTACCGCTGCCTACGCCGCGCGCTGGATTCTGTTCTTCGACGAAGCGCGGCGGATCTTCGGCCACTCCACGGTTTCGATGTTCTTCGGCACCATTCCCATGGGCCTGGCGACCATCATCAACGGCTTTCTGCTGTTCGGTCTGCCGCGCTGGGGCGACGGGGTCATTCATCTAGCTGAAGCATTGTGGTGGCTGGACGTGGGGATGTCGCTGGCCTGCGGTGTGTTGATCCCCTACATGATGTTTACCCGTCAGGAACACAGCATCGATCAGATGACCGCCGTCTGGCTGCTGCCGGTGGTGGCGGCAGAAGTGGCCGCGGCCAGCGGTGGACTGCTGGTGCCGCATCTCGCTGATGCGCACTCGCAACTGGTGGTGCTGGTGACCAGTTACGTGCTCTGGGCCTTTTCCCTGCCAGTGGCGTTCAGCATCCTGACCATCCTCTTGCTGCGCATGGCCTTGCACAAACTGCCCCACGAAAACATGGCAGCCTCGAGCTGGCTGGCCTTGGGGCCAATCGGCACCGGCGCCCTGGGCATGTTGCTGCTGGGTGGCGACGCCCCGGCGATCTTCACGGCCAACGGTCTGCCGGGCATCGGCGAAATGGCGTCGGGCCTGGGCCTGGTCGCCGGGCTCACGCTGTGGGGCTTCGGTCTGTGGTGGATGTTGATGGCGCTGCTGATCACTTTGCGTTACCTGCGTGACGGCATTCCGTTCAACCTCGGCTGGTGGGGCTTCACCTTCCCGTTGGGTGTGTATTCGCTGGCAACCCTGAAACTGGGCAGCACCTTGCACCTGACGTTCTTCAGTGTGGCCGGTTGTGTGCTGGTGGCGTTGCTGGCGGTGATGTGGCTGATCGTCGGCAAACGCACGCTGCAAGGTGCGTGGCGCGGCGAGCTGTTTGTTTCACCGTGCATTGCAGGTTTGAAGAAATAACCTGCGAAGATTAGGTAATGTGTGGCCTGGATCGCGGTTCGAGATTCTTATAATCGTAGCCAGGCCACTGACTACCTTCTCTTTCCAAAAACAACAGGGTCACACGGAAGATGAGTCACCCCTCACAGTTCAACCTGCTGCGTACCCGGCGCTTCCTGCCGTTTTTCATCACCCAGTCGCTGGGCGCGTTCAATGACAACGTGTTCAAGCAGTCGCTGATCCTCGCCATTCTCTATCGGCTGACCATCGAGGGTGACCGCTCGATCTGGGTCAACCTGTGTGCGTTGCTGTTTATTCTGCCGTTCTTTCTGTTCTCGGCGCTGGCCGGGCAGTTCGGGGAAAAATTCGCCAAGGATGCGCTGATCCGTCTGATCAAGCTGGCAGAAATCGCCATCATGGCCGTGGGATCCGTCGGCTTCCTGTTCGATCACCTGTCATTGATGCTGGTGGCGCTGTTCGCCATGGGCACGCACTCGGCGCTGTTCGGGCCGGTGAAATATTCGATCCTGCCACAGGCCTTGCGCGACGACGAACTGGTCGGCGGCAACGGGCTGGTGGAGATGGGCACGTTTCTGGCCATTCTGGCCGGGACCATTGGGGCCGGGGTGATGATGTCGTCGGCCAATTACGCGCCGGTGGTGTCCGCCGCGATTGTCGGCATCGCGGTGCTGGGTTATCTGGCCAGTCGCAGCATCCCGCGCGCAGCAGCGGCGACCCCGGAAATGCGCCTGAACTGGAACATCTTCAGTCAGTCGTGGGCGACCTTGAAACTCGGCCTGGGGCAGACGCCTGCGGTGTCGCGTTCGATTGTCGGCAACTCGTGGTTCTGGTTCGTCGGGGCGATTTATCTGACGCAGATCCCGGCTTATGCCAAGGAGTGGATGCACGGCGACGAAACCGTCGTTACCCTGATTCTGACGGTGTTTTCGGTCGGTATCGCACTGGGCTCGATGCTGTGCGAGAAGCTGTCCGGGCGCAAAGTCGAGATCGGCCTGGTGCCGTTTGGCTCGTTCGGGCTGACGGTTTTCGGTTTGTTGCTGTGGTGGCATTCCGGTGGAATTCCGGAAAGCGCCGTCGGCCACAGCTGGACCGAAGTGCTCGGTTTTGGCCATGCGTGGGCGGTGTTGATCGATGTGTTGGGCCTCGGAATTTTCGGCGGTTTTTACATCGTGCCGTTGTACGCATTGATCCAGTCACGCACCGCCGAGAACGAGCGGGCGCGAGTGATCGCGGCCAACAACATTCTCAACGCGCTGTTCATGGTGGTCTCGGCGATTGTCACCATCGTGTTGTTGAGTGTGGTGAAACTGTCGATTCCGCAGCTGTTCCTGGTGGTGTCGCTGCTGAACATCGGCGTCAACGCCTACATCTTCAAGATCGTCCCCGAGTTCAGCATGCGTTTCATGATCTGGCTGCTCAGCCATTCCATGTACCGCGTAGAGCATCGCAACCTTGAGGCGATTCCCGATGAGGGCGCGGCGTTGCTGGTATGCAACCACGTTTCGTTCGTCGATGCCTTGCTGATCGGCGGCGCGGTGCGTCGGCCGATTCGCTTTGTCATGTACTACAAGATCTACAACCTGCCGGTGTTGAACTTTATCTTCCGCACGGCGGGGACGATTCCTATCGCCGGACGTCAGGAAGACATTCAGATCTACGAAAAGGCTTTCACCCGGATTGCCCAGTATCTGAAGGACGGTGAGCTGGTTTGCATCTTCCCGGAGGGCAAGTTGACCGCCGATGGCGAGATCAACGAGTTCAAGGGCGGGCTGACGCGGATTCTCGAAGAAACGCCGGTGCCGGTGATTCCGCTGGCGTTGCAGGGGTTGTGGGGGAGTTTCTTCAGTCGCGATCCGAACAAAGGGGTATTCCGGCGCTTGTGGTCGCGGGTGACGCTTGTGGCGGGTGCACCGGTCGCCGTGGAAGCGGCGCAGCCGGCGGAGTTGCAGGCGTTGGTCGGGGAGTTGCGCGGGACTGTCAGGTAGTTGTTAAGAAAGCCGCCATCCCTGACGGATGGCGGCAACGGCTCAGGCGCTGACCTTGAGCCCGATCAGCCCTGCGACGATCAACGCCACACTGGCCAGGCGGATCAACGCCATCGATTCGCCAAACAAAATGATTCCGGCAATCACCGTGCCCACGGCACCGACCCCGGTCCAGATCGCATAAGCCGTGCCCAGCGGTAGTTCCTTCATCGCCAGCCCCAGCAAGCCCAAGCTGACTGCCATGGCGGCGACGGTGAGAGCGGTGGGCAGCGGACGGCTGAAGCCGTCGGTGTATTTCAGGCCGACAGCCCAGCCGACTTCGAACAGGCCGGCGAAAAACAGAATGATCCAGGACATGGAAGACCTCCATCGATTGACGGGGCCGTCCCCTGATTGAAAACTCGATTGAGCCGCAGGGTCGTCCCCGCGTGGCGCACATACTACCTAAAAATGTGCGCTGCACCGCGATCCGGAATCAGTCGGCCGTCTGTTGTGCCAACGTCTCACGGTCTTCTTTTTCGCTCATCCGCCGGAACCAGGTCGACAGCAGCGCCCCGGAAATGTTGTGCCACACACTGAACAATGCACTTGGCACCGCCGCCAGTGGCGAAAAGTGCGCACTGGCCAGCGCAGCACCCAGCCCCGAGTTCTGCATGCCGACTTCCAGCGCCAGGGACTTGCGCTGCGGCAGCGGCAGGCCGAACAGGCGTCCGGTGAAATACCCCAGCAAATAGCCGAAGCTGTTGTGCAACATCACCACGGCCATGATCAGCAGACCGGATTCGGCAATTTTCGCCTGGCTGGCGGCGACCACGGCGGCAACGATGATCACGATGCTGACCACCGACACCAGCGGCAGCACTTCCACCGCGTGGCGCACCTTGTCACCAAGCACACGTTGCGCGACCACGCCGAGAACGATCGGCAGCAGCACCACTTGCAGGATCGACCAGAACAATTCCATGAACGAAACCGGCAACCACGCCGAGGCCAGCAGCCAGATCAGCGCCGGGGTCAACAGCGGGGCGAGGAGGGTGGTGACGGCGGCGATGGCCACCGACAGCGCCAGGTCGCCACGGGCCAGCCAGGTCATGACGTTCGAGGAGGTGCCGCTCGGGCAGCAACCGACCAGAATCACGCCGACGGCGATTTCCGGCGGCAAATGAAAGATCTGGCACAGCAGCCACGCCATCCCCGGCATGATCACGAAATGCGCGACGACCCCCAGCGCCACACGCCACGGATGGCGAGCGACGGCGGCGAAGTCGTCGAGTTTGAGGGTCAGGCCCATGCCGAACATCACCAGCCCGAGCAGCGGCACGATGGCGCCTTTGAGGCCGAGGAACCAGGCCGGCTGGAGGAACGCGATCACCGCGAAAATCAGAACCCAGTAAGCGAAGGTATTGCCGACAAAACGACTCAGTGCAGCCAGTGCGCGCATGGCCTGTTCCTTATTATGTGAAAACGCCACCGAAGCGGTGGCGTTTGAAGATAACCCAAAGACTGCGCAGAGGCTTAGATCCCCTGCGGTGTCTCTTCGCCGCCCAGTGCTTCAACCAGCGCCGGCAGGAAGTCGCCGAACGTCAGCATCATCAGGGTGAAGCTGGCGTCCAGTTGGCCGAGGGCTTCGTCGCCGCCGTCCTGTTCCGCCTGATCCTGCAACAGATCTTCGAACTTCAGGCGCTTGACGGTCATCTTGTCGTCGAGCATGAACGACAGTTTGTCCTGCCAGGCCAACGACAGTTGAGTCACCACCTTGCCGGTGCTCAGGTGCAGCTGGATTTCTTCGCTGGTCAGGTCCTGACGCTTGCAACGCACGATGCCGCCGTCTTCGTGGGTGTCGCGCAGTTCGCACTCGTCCAGCACAAAGAAGTCCGGGGCGGCTTGCTGGGTGGTGACCCACTCGGTCATCACGGCGGTCGGCGCGGTTTTCACGGTCAGCGGACGAACCGGCAGGGTGCCGATCACTTCACGCAGGGTGGAGAGCAGGTCTTCGGCGCGTTTCGGGCTGGCCGAGTTGACCAGGATCAGACCCTGTTTCGGCGCGATGGCGGCGAAGGTCGACGAGCGGCGGATAAAGGCGCGCGGCAGGAAAGCCTGGATAATTTCATCCTTGATCTGATCGCGTTCCTTCTTATAGACCTTGCGCATCTGCTCGGCTTCGATCTCTTCGACCTTTTCCTTGACCGCGTCACGCACGACGCTGCCCGGCAGAATGCGTTCTTCTTTACGGGCGGAGATCAGCAGAAAGTCACCGCTGACGTGCACCAGTGGAGCATCTTCGCCCTTGCCGAACGGCGCGACAAAACCGTAAGTGGTCAACTCCTGGCTTGCACATGGACGCGCCAGTTTGGTGGCCAGTGCAGTTTCCAGCGCCTCGGCATCGACAGGCAGGTCTTGGGTCAGGCGATAGATAAGCAGGTTTTTGAACCACATGGGGTGAGTCTCTCCTTCATACAAAGGGGGGCATTATTGTCTTCGCCGGGTCATAGGCCAACCCTTCTCTAAGCCTTTGGAAGGGCTAAGAAAATTATTTAAAAAAGTGCTTGCCAGAGGTTGGGTCGCTCCGTAGAATGCGCGCCACACCGAAGCGAAGGGTGATTAGCTCAGCTGGGAGAGCGTCTGCCTTACAAGCAGAATGTCGGCGGTTCGATCCCGTCATCACCCACCATTCGTTTCAAGTGTTTAGCGCAGCGGTAGTTCAGTCGGTTAGAATACCGGCCTGTCACGCCGGGGGTCGCGGGTTCGAGTCCCGTCCGCTGCGCCATATTCGGTAACCTGGAACACTGAACGCCAGGTCACCACGGAAAAACCCGCCAAGGCGGGTTTTTTTCTGCCTCGAGTTGTACCTGCGGGATGTGTCGTTTCACCGGTTTTCGGATTTATTTGAAAAAAAACTTCAATTAAATCAACACATTACGAAAATCTGTGGCATAATGCGCTCCGTAACGAAGCGAAGGGTGATTAGCTCAGCTGGGAGAGCGTCTGCCTTACAAGCAGAATGTCGGCGGTTCGATCCCGTCATCACCCACCATTCGTTTCAAGCGTTTCGCGCAGCGGTAGTTCAGTCGGTTAGAATACCGGCCTGTCACGCCGGGGGTCGCGGGTTCGAGTCCCGTCCGCTGCGCCATATTCGGTACCTGGAACACTGAACGCCAGGTCACCACAGAAAGCCCGCCTGGTGCGGGCTTTTTGCTGTCCGGGATTTGGCTTTTTGCCGCGCCTGAACATGAGAAAGCGACCTTTGATGGTCGCTTTTTTCGTTTCTGGCGCTGCTATTGCGCCGAATTGCGGCTGTGGCGGTAATCGCTGACCGCTTCATACACCGCTTTGCGCAACCGGTTGATCCCGCCAATCGGGCGATGGGCCTCGATACCGAACCAGGGATTGAACGACAGGTTGTCGCATTGCAGATTCATTGCCGGGGTGTCGAAGTCCTGCGGGGGCAGGGTGATCCTCGCCACTGTCTGGAATGGGCTGTCCTGCTCGCGCCATTCGATGCTGGTGTCTTCGATCGGCATGTACTTGTTCGCGTCCTGGCGCTGGATCTGCAACACAAAACACGCCGGAATTCGATCGGTCGACAGCTGTTGATTCAACGCGTTGCGCAGGAAGTTCGGCAGATCCTGGTTCTGTTTCGGCAGGGTGTACGCGGGGCAGCGCTCCGGATCCGGCATCACCCGAAACTTGGCATTGGCCTCGCCGAACTTGTAAGGCGATACCGAGAAATATGTGGTGCGGGTCGGGCTTTCCGGTGGTGGCGAAAGGGTCGCCAGCGCAATGAACAGATGTCGGATCTGCCAGCTGCGCGGATCCCACCCCGGAAAAAACGCCATGACCTTCTTTCCGTCAGCCTGCGCCGCCACATTCTGACGATATTCAGCGACATCACTGACGAAGAAATTCGGATGGCTGAACATCACGAAATCCTGCTCGTGCAGACCCTGACGGTCCCCCAGCAACTGCTTGCCCGGCACATCGAGCAATTTGAGCGCCATGCCCCGGGCGTCGCGGATGCTGTCGAATTGCGGATAGGCGTTGCCGTTGGACAGGCGCATCGTCGCTTTCCACAGCTTGCCCGGTTCGCTGAAGACGCCCTGGCGCAGTTCCTGAGCCAGATCCGCCAACACCTGCACATCGGCCTTCACGCAGCCATGGGCCTTGGCATGGGCGTCGCGCAGATAGCGGGTGCTTTCGCGGTGCTGATCGACGATGCGCACGGCGGTCTGAATTACATCCTGGGTCATGGCGGCTTCGCCATCCGGAATCTGCTCCAGCGCCGACACCGGGCCACGGTGCTGCCAGGCGAACCAGGCGGTCGTCAGGGCCCAGCCGATCAGACCGATCACCAGCAAGATCAGCAGGGTTTTGCCCAGTAACCGTCCCAGCCAGAGCCAGAAACGCGCCAGCATCGAAGGTCTTTTGAAGGAATTGAAGATCATGGCAGTTGCGCCTCCAGCGGGCCGCCCAGCACTTTCAGGTATTCAAGCAGCGCCCAGCGCTCTTCTGGCTGCAGCAGTCGGCCGATGACGCCATTGCCGCGTTCGCCGGCGCGAAATTCGTGGCCGCTGTTGTGGTTGCCGGTGATGCGGGTGTCGAACAGGAAACCGTTGGTGAAAGCTTCGGTGCGATAGCCCAGATGGCGCGGGTCGTATTCGAAGGTGCCTTTATAGAAGGTGGTGGCGCGCTCGTCCTGAGGCGACAGCAACTGATAAAGGCTCGGCACCGAGCCGTTGTGCAGGAATGGGGCCGTGGCCCATACGCCGGCGAGCGGACGCGCTTTGTAGGCGACTTTTTCGCGAACGCCGATCGGCAGACCGAAGCCATCGAGCTGTGGTTTCTCGGCAGCGGTGACGCCCGCTTCACGGTATGCACGGTTTTCCACGAAGGCGGTGACGTAAGCCAGTCCCTTGGCCACCGACAACTGGCTGAGGTCCAGCGGCTCCTTGGGTTTGGGGTGCCACTTCACGTCCATTTGTTCGAGTTCCGCCGGGTTCCATTGCAGAGCGGTCAGGTCGAAACGGTGATTGGCAATGTTGTTGGCGGCGTTCGGGTCGGTGCCGATGACGTCCACCGGTAGCATGTGCAGGTGTTGCACCCAACGCTCGCCTTCCTGGGTTTGACGCGGGACGTGGCATCCGGCGCAATTCTCGGCGAACAGGGCTCGCCCCTTGGCTGCCAAGGGTCTGTCGACGACGCCGAGCAACTCCTCAGGCCATGCCGGCGGTCGCAGTCTTTGCAGGGTTTCTTCGATCTTGTGCAGATCACGCACACGTACGCTGGAGGCATAGCGCTCATCGCCTTGCAGCGGCTGGCCGTTGGCGTCGAAGAAATTCAGCGTGGCACCGACGCCCAAAGCCTCGCCGATATTGCGCGCCATCGGTTGTTGCGCCGAGCCGTTCCACTGCACCCAGTCGAAGGTCCACATGTCCCACAGCTGTGGGTAATCCACCGGGGCATTGGCCACGCGGTAATTGTTTGGGGATATCGCATCGCCGAAGGTCGCGTTGGCGATACGCCCGAAGGCATCGGTGCGGCCCGGGCCTTCTTCGGTGGGGTAGAGGCCACGGTGAGTGTCGTTCCAGGCCACTTTGATGAAGGTGTTCAGTGAGCTTTTGAAGTCTTTGCGCAGTTGTTCGTGGCGTGCGTCGTAGTCATTGCCCAGCACGTGGCGGGCGAAGCGCTCGAATTTCCACGGGTTGTAATAAGTCGAGGTGAGACTGGCGACCAATGCCTGTCCGAAACTGCCGCCGCGCAATGTAGGAACGCTGGAGGGCAACACATGCTGGGCCGAACCGCCGTCGATGCGCACTGCCTGGCCATTGAAGTGCAGTTCCCCGGTGTGGCAGGCCGCGCAAGTGATGTCGAGATATTGCTCGGTGCTGCCGGGATTCTGGTGCCGGGCGAAACCCACCGGCAGATTCCCCGGGTTGTCCGGCGTGGCTTTTTGCTGCGGATCGATCAGAAAGCCGAAGCGCGCGAGGTATTCCGGGGAGGCAAAGCGTTGCTGCGAGAACGGCAGCTCCAGCGCCTGGAACCATTCGTAACGCAAGCCTTTGACCTGCGTTCCCTGTGGGGTGAAGTAGTAGGTCTGGCGCTCTTGCTCAGTCCACTGATCCAGGTAATGCACCTGTTTCGCGGGCGTCGGGAAGGGCAATTTCGGATTGGCGACATAGTAAAGAACCACTGCCAGGACCAGTCCCAGCAGCACCACGATCAGCGTCAGCACACGGTATAAGAGGCGCAAGATGAACATCCTTGTCGATTTGTTGCGCTGTTATGCCTGAGGCGGGTGGTGTGCGGCAAGTGGCCATTACGCCAAGTGTTGTGGGAGGTGACATCAATTGTCGTCAGAGCCAGATGACAGAAGCTTCATCACGGCGTTGGCCAAATGCGTTTTAATCCCTGAACTTATCGGAAGATTCCTGCTCTCATGCCGGTAGCCATTGGTCGTGGCGGCCTGATAAGCTCGCGGCTTTACTCGATTGCCCTTTCGGCGCATGAACAAGGAAATAGCATGAAACAGCATCGGTTGGCGGCGGCGGTTGCCCTGGTTAGCCTGGTACTCGCGGGTTGTGATTCGCAGACCAGCGTAGAGCTGAAAACCCCGGCGCAAAAAGCTTCCTACGGTATCGGCCTGAACATGGGCAAGAGCCTTGCTCAGGAAGGCATGGATGATCTGGACTCCAAAGCGGTAGCCCAGGGCATCGAAGATGCCGTTGGCAAGAAAGAACAGAAGCTGAAAGATGAAGAACTGGTCGAAGCTTTCGCCGCGCTGCAAAAGCGTGCCGAAGAGCGTATGGCCAAGATGAGCGAAGAGTCGGCAGCCGCCGGCAAGAAATTCCTCGAAGAAAACGGCAAGAAGGCTGGCGTGACCACCACCGCTTCCGGTCTGCAGTACGAAGTGGTCAAGAAAGCCGACGGCCCACAACCCAAGCCTACCGATGTCGTGACCGTTCACTACACCGGCAAGCTGACCAACGGCACCGTTTTCGACAGCTCCGTCGAGCGCGGAAGCCCGATCGATCTGCCGGTCAGCGGTGTGATCCCGGGTTGGGTCGAAGGCCTGCAACTGATGCACGTTGGCGAGAAGTACAAGCTGTACATCCCTAGCGATCTGGCTTACGGCGCACAATCGCCAAGCCCGGCAATCCCGGCCAACTCGGTCCTGGTTTTCGACCTGGAACTGCTGGCCATCAAGGACCCAGCCAAAGAAGACGCCGCTGCCGCCAAGCAATAAACTTCGGCACCGGTTTCACCAACAACGCCTCGCTTATGCGGGGCGTTGTTGCATCTGGACGATGGTCGGCGTAAACAGACCGAACCGATGCTGGTCATGGCAGTCCTAGACTTTAAGGTGGCCCGCGTTAGACGCCCGGAGCCGCCAAGTCAATGAAATATTGGGATTTTTTATGTGAGTAAAAAACGCCCGATCTGAGCGCAGCCCTTATGAAACGGGGCTCTCAGCGCTGAAATGCAGCTCTGTTCACAAGGTTATCCACAATTTGTGTGGATAACATTTCAACGGGAGAAATAAATGAAAGCGCCGTGGAATTTCGCCCGATTCCTGCCTTTGGCCGGACGACTGCTGGCTCGAGGCCGCTTGCCGACGTTGTTGTTCGCCGTGGCCAGCAAAGGCGCCGCCCAAGGCAATCGTCTCGGCAAGCTGAAGGACGATTTGCGTCTGTTGCAGGCACTGTGTCTGGCGTACTGGCGCGGCGAGTACCGTGCGATCAGCGCCAAGGCGATCGTTTCGGTAGTGGCCGGTCTGATGTATTTCCTCAGTCCGGTGGATGCGATCCCGGATTTCATTCCCATGTTCGGCATGCTCGATGACATCGCCGTCCTCGCCTGGCTGATGAAAACCCTCGACGATGAACTGAATGCCTTCCGCCTGTGGCGTCAGCGCCAGGCGCCGGAAAAGCTCAGGGTGGTCGAGCGATTGCCCGATACGCCCGAGCAACTTCAGCTTCAGGGGCCAAAAAAGTCCTGAATTGCGACAGCCTCTTATTCAGATAGATACCCCCCACGACCTTGGCCGCTGTTAGGATTACACTTCTAGGGAAAAGTGCCGACTCGCTAAGTGTTGTTGTCCTACGGGGTAGTCATGGATATTCAGATAATTGCACGCGATGGCGAACCCGAATATGCGGTTCTGCCATGGGCTCAGTATCAGGCTCTACTGAAAGCAGCAGGCATTAACGAAGCACCGTCGCAACCGGCTCCAGCGCCGCTTGCGGCAACCCCGGACCCGATTCTTCCAGGTCTGGATCAGTTACGCAGTTTGCGCGAAGGGAAGGGCATCGCCATCGAGGCGCTGGCCCGCACGGTAGGCATCAGCCCGTCTTACCTGGCCATGATCGAAAGTGGCGAGCGTCTGCCCGACGCCGCGATTCGCCGCAGCCTGGCCTGGGAGTTGACGGTGCCAGGGTGGAGGGAACAATCGTGAGCGTACGCATCAGTCGTCAACATTGGGACGGATTGCTGGGGGAGCTGGATCAGGCGCGCAGGCAGCGCCATCTTTTGACTTATCGAGCCTTGCTTGAACGCCTGCAACTGCCCACGCCGGCCATGCAGACATTGACCGCGGCACTGGAGCATCTCGCGGCACTGGACGCGAAAGCCGAACAACCGTTGCGCAGCTCGCTGGTGATCAGCCAGGGCGCCAGCCGCCTGCCACGCACCGGTTTCTTTGAGTGTGTCGAGCGTCTGGGGCGTTTTTCCGGGCCGTCCGACGGTGTTGCCGCCGCCTCCTGGCATGCCTCGGAAGTGGTGCGGGTGTTTGAGTACGAATACCCGGAATCGGCGGAGGCCTGAGTGTTTTTACGACTCAAGGCGCGGGCAAGTTACTGGCTGGCCCGTAGGCTGTTTCACTGGTCGTGGTTTGTCCGTCAGCCCCGCGGCTGGCGCTGGCTCGAAGGACAGTTTGCGCGCATGGCCAACTTGGGCGATGTCGGCGCGCAAAGTTTTTACGGGCACATCCTCACGTTTCGCGGGGTGGGCCTGGGCGCACGTGAAGAAGGTGTGCGGTTGTTGCGACTGGCTGCGCTGGCCGGGGATGGCAAGGCGGCGTATCAGGTGGGTGTCATCAGTCTGGCAGGTACGTCGAGCAAAGCGCCGGATCCTTCGGAAGCCGCTCGCTGGTGGACCATGGCCGCGAAGGTCGGGCATCCGCTGGCCGAGCTCAAGTTGAAAGAGCTGGCCGGCCGAGATGCTTCTCGATAAGCAAATCATCTGTTCCGTGAACGGGGCGTGAGGGAAACCTCCCGCCCCGTTTTTGCGTCTGCAGTTCGATAAAAAACAGTTACAGACTTCTCCTACATCCTCTGCCTACTCGCCTGACTTCTTTTCTGTTTGATCCCCCGCAAAGTCCCTCGCCTGATTTTTGCGCGAGGGAACGCACATGTTTGACCCGGTTTTTCGTTTCGCCATGCGCATGGAAATGCGCTGATGGATGCCGTCACCCGCATCGAGCAAGAACTCGACAGCTTTCCCCGCACCCTCGATCTCTATCGCGAGCAGCTCAAGCACTGGCTCAGTCGCTCGGCAGACGGCGTCAGTCATGCGGCTGATCTGCCTTCGCTGATGGGGATGGAGCGGATCATCCGTTTCGGCGAGCACAGCACGGCGGTTGCGATTGACGACAACCGCTTCTCCTCTGCGGTCGTGCAATGCCCGTATTCCGGGCGAATGGAGATCGAGAGCAAGTTCGAGTCGGCGTACGACATTCCGTTGGGCGACATCGTTGTCGATGTGGTGGCGGTGGAAGGCGGTGCAGTCGAGTCCGTCACCCTGGATGTTCAGGGCAAAGGGGTGTTCACCGGTGAAGCGGGCAAGTTTTATCGGGTCGTGGTGCACGGCGGCGCCAGCGAGCAGCAGGTTGATGCGCTTTTCGAATCCTACGATGGCCTGACTCGGCAGCTGGATGGCTGGCTGCGCAGCGAGTGGCAGGGTTTCAAGCCGCAGTGGTCGCAGTCGGTGGCCACGGCAGCCGGGAACGGCATGCTGGCCGGGAGTTGGGCGGCGATCGAGGGGGTGTGGGACAGCATCGGGTTGCTGTCGGAGATTCTCCAGGATCCCGGAAAGTTTGACGAGCGTTTGGGCAGTGGCGCCGCACAGCTGATCGCGTTGGCAGAAACAGCGCCGGAAATGATGGAGAAGCTTCAGTTGCTGGTCAGTGACGAAGCAGCGCTGTGTTTGTTGCTGCGAACTGCCAGCCTCTGGCTGGAGATGCTGCCACCCAGTGAAATTGCCGGGAAAACCGCCGAGGCGGTATCGATGGTAGTGGTGCAACTGCTGATCGATGTGTTGATTGGCGTTGTGTTGACCTTCGTTGGTGCCGGGGCGGGGATTGCGTATCTGACCTTGCGTCTGGCGGAGCGTGGCGCTCAGTTGCTGTCGGCGGTGACGCGCCTGGTGAAGGCGATGTTCGGCATCGTCAGCACCTTCATCGGCTACGTGAACCAGTACAAATCCGTCGCCGCACGGGGCATCGCCGCCGGGGTGAAAAAGGGCCGCATGCAATTGCGCTGGGATGCCCGGCGCAATGCCTCCCTGAAAAAAGACGAGCACCACGACGACACCCCGGATCAGGCGAAAAATCCCAACGGTGACAGCGCCGATTGTGCGCCGCGGACCTGCACCAACGGCTGTCCGGTGTCGATGGTCACTGGCGAAGAGCTGTTGACGCTGACCGATGGCGTGCTCGACGGGCTGCTGTCGTTCGAGTTCAGCCGCTTGTATCGCAGCAGTGCGGTCGAGATCGATGTCGGGCTGGGGTTTGGCTGGAGTCACTCGCTGGCGCATCGGCTGGAGGTCGAGGGCGCTGCGGTGGTCTGGGTGGACCATGAGAACCGGCGGACGCGGTTTCCGTTGCCGAGTGTCGAGCGGCCGGAAATCCACAACAGCTTGTCGCGGGCGGCGATCTTTCTCGGGGATGAGCCGGAGGAGTTGATTGTTGCGCTGGCGGGGGACGCGGCGCGGTTTTATCACTTTCGGGCTGGGCGTCTGACGGCGGTCAGCGATGCCTACGGTAACCGGTTGCGTATTACGCGGGATCGTCTGGATCGCGTTGAGCGCCTCGACAACGGCGCTGGTCGCTCCTTGTTGCTGCGCTATGAGCGGGCGCATCTGGTCGCGGTCGATTATCAGGTTTTTCGGGAGTCTGCCTGGCGCACCGAGCAGACCCTCGCCCGTTATCGGTTCGACGCCCGTCATCGGCTCATTGAGGCGACCAATGCGGTCGGCGAAAGCGAGCGTTACGACTACGACGACCAGCACGTCATCCTGCAACGGCAACTGAGCGGTGGTGCGAGCTTCTTCTGGGCGTGGGAACGCGCCGGCAAGGCCGCGCGTTGCGTGCGGCACTGGGCCTCGTTTTCGCAGATGGACACGCGCTACGTCTGGGATGACGCCGGCCGTGTCACCGTGCAGTACGTCGACGGTCGCGAAGAGGTTTATGTCCACGACGACACGGCGCGGCTGGTGCGTCAGGTGTCGGCGGACGGTGGCGAGCAGCTCAAGGCCTATGACGCGCAAGGTCGGTTGGTCGCCGAGCAGGATGCGCTGGGGGCGGTCACCGAATACCGCTACGACGATGCCGGACGGCTGATCGCGCTGATTCCGCCGGACGATGCGCCGACGTCCTACGAGTACCGCAACGGTTTCCTGCACAGCCGTTCACGTGGCGATGCCGTGTGGACGTACCGGCGTAATGCCCAGGGTGACATCACCGAAGCGGTCGACCCGGACGGCCATGTCACCCATTACCACCACGATGCACAGGGCAGGTTGCTGTCGATCCGTTATCCGGATTCGGGTCGCCACGTGTTTGTGTGGAACGACCTGGGTCAGTTGGTCGAGGAAAGTCTGCCGGACGGTGGGGTTCGCAAGTTTTCCTACGACGCGTTGGGGCGGCGGATTACTGCGCAGGACGAACACGGAGCGGTCACTCGCCATGCGTGGGACGCCGTTGGCCGGCTGATCCAGACCACCTCGCCGAATGGCGCCACCCGCGCCTGGTCCTACAGCGCCTACGGCCAGATCACCGCCGAACGCGATGAACTGGGGCGCATCACCCGCTACGAGTATGACGACGACCTGCATTTGGTCAGCCGGCGGATCAACCCCGACGGCACGCGCCTGCAATACCGCTACGACCATGCGCAGCTGCTGCTGACGGAAATCGAGAACGAGTCCGGCGAAAAGTACCGGCTGGACTACACGCCGACCGGACTGATCCGACAGGAAACCGGCTTCGATGGCCGGCGCACCGCCTACGTCTACGACCGCAACGGCCACCTGCTGGAAAAGACCGAGTACGGCGATGACGGCTCGACGCTGGTCACCACTTACCAACGCGACAGCGCCGGGCGTCTGCTGCTCAAGACCCTGCCGGACGGGGTCGAGGTCAGCTACCGCTATGACCGTTTAGGCCGTTTGGTCGGCGTCGATGACGGCCTGGATCACCCGCTGGCCTTCGAATACGACCTGCAGGACCGGCTGGTGCGCGAGCATCAGGGCTGGGGCACCCTGCGCTACACCTACGACGCCTGCGGCCAGCTCACTCGCATGCGTCTGCCGGACAACAGCAAGCTCGACTACCACTACGCCAAGGGCGGCGCGCTGACCGCGATCGACCTCAACGGCGCCTTGCTCACCCGCCACGTCTACCAGAACGGCCGCGAACAGCAGCGCCAGCAAGGCCTGCTGCTCAGCGAATACACCTACGACGAACAGGGCTGCTTGCGCGCCCACGCCGTAGGCCATCAACGCAGTGCACTGTACCGCCGCGACTTTGCCTACAGCGCCAACGGCAACCTCGAACACATCGCCGACACCCGCCACGGCCAGCGCAGCTACACCTACGACGCCCTCGACCGGCTGATCCGCGTACGCCACACCCGCGACGACCTGCCGGAAAACTTCGCCCACGACCCGGCCGGCAACCTGCTGATGCAGGACCGCCCCGGCCCGACGCAGATCAAAGGCAATCGCCTGCAGATGCAGGGCGACCGCCACTACGACTACGACGCCTTCGGCAACCTGATCCGCGAACGCCGTGGCCGCGCGCAAACCCTCGTCACCGAATACCGCTACGACAGCCAGCACCGCCTGATCGGCCTCACCCGTCCCGACGGCACCAGCGCCACCTACCAGTACGACGCCTTCGGCCGGCGCATCCGCAAAACCGTCAACGGCCAGACCACCGAGTTCTTCTGGCAAGGCGACCACCTGATCGCGGAAAGCAGCCCGACCCAGCACCGCAGCTTCATCTACGAACCCGGCACCTTCCACCCCTTGGCGATGCTCGACGGCCAAGGCCCGAAACGCGCCTGCCCGTTCTACTACCAACTCGACCACCTCGGCACTCCGCAAGAGTTGACCGACTACAGCGGCGACATCGTCTGGTCAGCCAAATATAGCGCCTACGGCAAGGTCACCTCGCTGGAGCTCGCGACCGAGGACTATCTGAACCAGCCGCTGCGCTTTCAGGGGCAGTATTTCGATGACGAAAGCGGGCTGCATTACAACCGGCATCGGTATTACGACCCGGACGTGGGACGGTACCTGACGCCGGATCCGGTGAAGCTGGCGGGAGGGCTGAATCAGTACCGGTACGTGCCGAATCCGACGGGGTGGGTGGATCCGTTGGGGTTGACGTCCAACTGTCCGCCGCCCAAAAACAATAAGATCCAGAAGTGCTCAGTACCAATTCAGGCTAACAAACCTAACGTAAATCAAGGGTTGCCTATCGTTCCGGCGGTTGGTAAAGATGGGCCAAAAAATGAAGCTGAAGCTAAACGTCAGGTATTAGCTTGGAACAGACAATACAGAATGCACTCTGTAGAAAAACATGGGCCAGAAATTGACGATGCAGCTTTAAAGCAGAGGTCAATAGATGGCTCACATCCAACAAAAAAAGGCGTTAGAGGGATGGTGGGGCCGAGTTCTCAATTCCGTAGTTGGATGATGCAGTTTCGAGCGTTGCATTTTGCTTTATCCAGGATGCATAAAAAAGTTCCTGAGCCTACAGGGTATGATGCTGACCAAAATCCTATTGTTAGGATGAAACTGCCAGGAGCAGGTCGTGGCTATAAACCTAATGAAAGAGATCTAAGCAATCCTCGTTATATAGATAGCTTGGATGGGGCGGAAGTGAAATTTGATAAACGAGATATTACACGGCCATTTACTGGCTTTCCAAGATAGGTGAAGTTATGTTGATGCAACCATTTACGGAATTTCCATATGAACCCCGGCTCTCTCACTTGTTGAGTGGGATATCGATTTATGATCGGGAAGAGACGCTTGGTAAGGCATTGTGGGTTTATGACCCTAATAAGTATGAGGATCAACAAGAAATAATTAAGAATTTTATTGTTCCTGAATTTGATTATCTAACCTATCGCCATAGGTTTTTGATTTATAAAATCCTTGAAAGCCATTTGCAGGATGCTGGTTTTGATTTTTCGGGAGAGTTTCAGAGCGACTTTGATAATCCGAGAGTGCTTGCATGGGACAAAACGGAAATAATAGATCCTCGTGGTTTTTTTGAACATATATATGAAATAGTTACTAAGTCGTGGAGGGAAGATTTACTTCGGGCGAACCTTGAAGATCAAGATCAATGGTGAGTTTTATTGGTTTAGCCGTTTCGTGCATTTGAAGAGGTCAGAACTGCTCGATTGTCTTTAATTGATGGAGGTTAGACAGGGAAAGGCTATCAATCAAATGCACGCTATACCCCGGAACATTCTTCGCATGATGCTTCGCCTGCGATGCCATTTCCGCCAACTGACTCGCATCCAGCTGCGCACACGCTTCAGGATGCAAATGCACCACGCCAATGGACAATGACAGCAACGGAAACTCCTGACGAATACCCTGGCGGTTCGGCGCAACAAAACACCCAGCCTCAAGATGTTCGGGACGATAAAACCGTCGGCATTGGCTCTGGAAATCATCAAGCAATTGATTCAGCCGTTTGCGCCAATCCTCCGGGCCGAGCACCAACAGGAAATCATCCCCGCCGATATGCCCGACGAAATCGCGGGACGGGTCGACGCGTTCGTTGAGGCATTGCGCCAGACACAGCAGCACTTCATCCCCACGTCCATACCCATAGATATCGTTAAAGGGTTTGAAGCTGTCGATGTCGACATAACAAATGACCGACTCGCGCCCCTGTTGCAGCAATCGAGTCAAACATTGCTGAATCGGCACATTCCCCGGCAACAACGTCAGCGGATTGGCATAGCGGGCCTGCTGGATTTTCAGCTCGGTAATCAGTTTGAGCACGTCAATCACCCGGCCCAGGCCCAAGTAGCTGCCGTTGAGGGTGATGATGAAATCCTCTTCGATGCGTTGCCGGGCGCGGCTGGTGATCAGACGGCTGACCTGTTGCAGCGACTGGCTCATTTCCACGGCGAGGAAGTCGTCGTTCATCAGGCGGCTGATCGGTTTGCGGGCGAACAGGTCGGTGGCGAACGGTTTGAGCAGCGCATCGGATAACGAGTGACGATGAACGATGCCGCACGGCTGACCCTGTTCGTCGAGCACCGCCAGCGAGTTCAGGTTTGCCTGGCGGCGGAAGGCTTCCAGTACGGTGGCAGTCGGTGTGTCGCGATTCACGGCTGGTTGATCGTTGAGCAGAGCGCTGAGATCGCTGCCTTCATCGTTCAGTGCAACGGCGCTGCTATCGTGTTTGGGCATCAAGGCGCGGGCATCGCGCGGCGGGTGTTCCTGAGGGCGGCCGAGCAGATAGCCCTGCACCAGATCCACACCCATCTCGGTCAGCACCGCCAACTCTTCCGGCAACTCGATGCCTTCGGCGATTACCTGCGCACGCGAGGCCTTTGCGATTTGTAGGATCGATCCGACGAACTCTCGTTTCAACGCATCCTGATGGATGCCGTCGATAAAGTGCCGGTCAATCTTCACGTAGTCCGGCCGCAGTTCCGACCACAGGCGCAGGCTCGAATAACCGGCCCCAAGATCATCGAGAGCAATCGAAAAACCCATCGCCCGATAGTGATGCAGTGCTGTTTGCAGCAACTGGAAATCATCGATTGGCGTCTGTTCGGTGAGTTCGATCACCACCTGACTCGGTGGAATGCCGAAATCCTGAAGCAGCTGCAGCGTGCGCCCCGGCTGGTGCGCGGCTTCAAGCAAGGATTCGGGAGAGACGTTGAGAAACAGCTTGCCCGGCAATTGCTGTTCGTTGAAACGACGACAGGCGCTTTGGCGGCAGGCGATTTCCAGTTCGCTCAAGCGCCCGGCCTGGCGGGCCACGGCGAACAGGGCAATGGGGGAGTGCAGTGGGCTGTTGGACGGGCCGCGGGTCAGGGCTTCGTAGCCAAGAATGCGCCGTTCGGAGAGGCAAATGATCGGCTGGAACAGGCTGTGTAATCCGCTTTGAGTCAGTATCGAGCTCAAGGCACTCAGCTGTTCGGTCGTGGTCATGGCAATCTCTGGCAATAAAAAAAGGACTGGGAGCGTTCTCGATGAAGAGAACCGCTCCCAGTCCTTTATTGCACGACAGAATGATGACTGTTTGATGACGATCCGGGGATCGCCAGCATTAAATTGCCATCACCTTACTTCTTTGCGACCTGATTGCTCAGCTTCAGATAATCCAGCAGCACGCGCCCGGTCTCGCTCAGGTAGGCGTCGTCTTCCGGTTTGACCTTGTCCGGCTCGGCGGCTGCCAGGGCGTCGTCGTCTTCTTTCTTCAACTCTTTGAGCGGTTCTTCGCCTTTGGCCTTGCGACGGATGTTTTCCATCGCCAGTTGCTTGGCGTCGATGTCGGCGTGCTGGGCACGGCGTTCGGCTTCATTGAGGCTGACGGTTTTTTCTTCCAGCAGCTTCTGCGCCAGGGCCAGCTTGTCACGGATGAACACGAACTCCGCGTCCTTGGCGGAACGGGTGTCATGCTCGGATTTCAGCTGGGCCAGGTACGGCTTGAACGGATCGCTCGCCGGTTTGATCGCCGCGCGGATGGTGTCCCACGGCATGGCTTCCGGCAGGGCGCTTTCGCCGATTTCCTTGGTGTCGATGATCGACGGGTAATCGATGTCCGGCAGTACGCCCTGATGCTGGGTGCTCTGACCGGAAACCCGGTAGAACTTGGCCAGGGTCAGTTTCAGTTCGCCATGGTTCAGCGGTTGAATGGTCTGCACGGTGCCTTTGCCGAAGGTCTGGCCACCGATGATCAGCGCACGGTGGTAGTCCTGCATGGCGCCGGCGAAGATCTCCGAAGCCGAGGCGGACAGGCGGTTGACCAGCAGCGCCATCGGGCCTTTGTAGAACGCGCCCGGGTTTTCATCTTCAAGTACATCGACCCGGCCATCGGCGTTACGCACGAGCACGGTTGGGCCCTTGTCGATGAACAGGCTGGTCAGCTCGGTGGCTTCCTGCAGGGAACCGCCGCCGTTGTTGCGCAGGTCGATGACCACGCCGTCGACTTTCTCTTTCTGCAGCTCGGTCAGCAGTTTCTTGACGTCGCGAGTGGTGCTCTTGTAGTCCGGATCGCCAGCACGGAAGGCCTTGAAGTCGAGGTAAAACGCCGGAATCTCGATCACGCCGAGCTTGTAGTCCTTGCCGTCCTGTTTCAGGTTAAGCACGGACTTCTTCACGGCCTGGTCTTCGAGCTTCACCGCTTCGCGGGTGATCGGCACGATCTTGCTGGTCTGGTCGTTCGGCGCATTGCTGGCCGGGATGACTTCCAGACGGACCACGGTGCCTTTCGGGCCACGGATCAGCTTGACCACTTCGTCCAGACGCCAGCCGACCACGTCGACCATCTCTTTGTTGCCCTGGGCAACGCCGATGATCTTGTCGGCAGGAGCAACCTGCTTGGTCTTGTCGGCCGGGCCTGCCGGCACCAGACGCACGACTTTCACCTGATCGTTGTCGCTCTGCAACACGGCGCCGATGCCCTCGAGGGACAGGCTCATGTTGATGTCGAAGTTCTCCGCGTTATCCGGCGACAGATAGTTGGTGTGCGGATCGTAAGACATGGCGAAGGTGTTGATGTACGCCTGGAAGATGTCTTCGGCGCGGGTCTGGTCCAGACGCGCCAGTTGATTCTTGTAGCGTTTGGTCAGGGTTTCCTGGATCTGCTTCGGCTCTTTGCCGGCGATCTTCTGCCGCAGCACTTCGTCCTTGACGCGTTTGCGCCACAGGTCATCGAGTTCGGCGGTGGACTTGAGCCACGGAGCGTCCTTGCGATCGATCAGCAAGGTTTCCTTGGTGGTGAAGTCCATCTTGTCGACGCCTTTGTTCAGCTCGGCAAGGGCGAAGTCCAGACGCGCCTTCACGCGATCCAGATAGCGCTTGTAGATGGTGAACCCGGCGTTGAGGTCGCCGCTCTTGAGGAAGTCGTCGAACTGGGTCTTCCACTTGTCGAATTCGGCGATGTCGCTGGCCATGAAATAGCTGCGCGACGGGTCGAGCAGCTTGATGTAGCTGTCGTAGATGATCACCGAGCGCGCATCGTCGAGCGGCGGCTTGCTGTAGTGGTGACGCTTGAGCAACTCGACGACGTTCAGACTGGCGATCACTTCGTCGCGATCAGGCTGTAACTTGTCCCAGCTGTTGGCTGCGAATGTGGTGCCCGACACCGGCAACAGACCGATACCGATGAAAAGAGCGAGGGCGGTGCTGGGGAGCAGATGCTTCATGCTGATTCGACGCGGGGACAATTGATAACGCATATTAGGCCGTCTTTGAAGTCGCCGGTACCTCTACGCTCTGTACGATAACTGCTGTTCAGCGTTCGTTCAGACCCCAGGGCCGGTCGCATAATGCAAAAAGCCCGGCGCTACAGCTTCGGGCTCAGTCCAGACTCACTATGGAGGCACTGTGAAGGCATTGCAAGGCGTTGAAGGTCAAGTGGCATGGGTTGATGAACCAAGTCCTACATGTGATGTAGGACAAGTTCGCATCCGGGTGGCGGCAGCGGGCCTCAATCGCGCGGATTTATTACAGAAAGCCGGACTTTATCCACCCCCTCCAGGTGCCAGCCACGTGCTGGGTCTTGAATGCTCCGGGGTGATCAGCGAGGTCGGCGCGGGCTCGTCCTGGCAGGTCGGTGACCGGGTCTGCGCCTTGCTGGCCGGGGGCGGGATGGCGCAAGAGGTGGTCGTCGACGGACGGCATGTGCTGCCGGTTCCGGAAGGCGTGTCGCTGATTGAAGCGGCGGCGTTGCCCGAGGTTTACGCGACCGTCTGGCTGAATGTGTTTCAACTCGCTGCGCTCAAACCGGGTGAGAAAGTTCTTCTGCACGCCGGAGCCAGTGGCATCGGCTCAGCCGCCATTCAACTGTGCAAGGCTTTCGGCAATCCGTGCTGGGTCAGCGTTGGCTCGGCTGAGCGGCTGGCGTACTGCGAATCGCTGGGTGCCCAGGGCGGGGTGGTGCGCACCGACGATCTGGAAAGCCTGCGGGATTTCGGGCCGTTCGATGTGATCCTCGATCCGGTGGGCGGCAATTATTCGGCGTTGAATCTGAAGTTGCTGGCCCAGGACGGACGCTGGGTGCTG
The DNA here is from genome assembly GCF_030209075.1 of Pseudomonas sp. lyk4-R2A-10. Lineage (NCBI taxonomy): Bacteria > Pseudomonadati > Pseudomonadota > Gammaproteobacteria > Pseudomonadales > Pseudomonadaceae > Pseudomonas > Pseudomonas sp. lyk4-R2A-10. The sequence continues at coordinate 171,860 of NZ_JARVSR010000006.1, forward strand.
ATCGGCCTGATGGGCGGCCGTGAGGCGAAACTGGATCTGGCCCAAGTGCTGGCCAAGCGCGTGCAACTGCTGGGCTCGACCCTGCGCAGCCGTGACGATCAGTTCAAGGCCGATCTGTTCAGCGATCTGAGCCAGCACGTGTGGCCGCTGTTTTCCGAAGGGCGCCTGAAGCCGCAACTGGCCAAGGCGTTCCCGATCAAGGATGCCGAGGCTGCGTTTGCAGAGCTGGCGAGCAACACCGTGGCAGGGAAGCTGGTGCTGGTGATCGACGAAAGCCTGAGCTGATCATCATTGCTTGTGGGAGCAGGTCTGCTCCCACAAGACCATCGCTTACTTCCAGAGGTGGATCGGCCAGCCGGACTTCTCGGCCTCTGCCAGCAACACCGGATCCGGATTGACCACATGCGGGTAATCCACCTTCAGCAGCAGCGGCAGGTCATTGCGTGAGTCGGAATAGAAACTCGCGCCCTCAAGATTTTCCTCTTCGGCATCCAGCCATTCCAGCAAGCGGGTGATCTTGCCTTCGCGGTAGGTCAGCGTGCCCACGGTGCGGCCGCTGTACACGCCATGCGCCACTTCCAGTTCGATTCCCAGCACCTCGTCGATGCCCAGCCGATCGGCAATCGGTTTGACCAGGTGCGTGCCCGAGGCCGAGATCACCAGAATCCGGTCACCGGCCTTGCGATGGGCGGCGATGGTTTTGGTGGCGTCGCTGAAGATGATCGGCTCGATGAAATCTTCAACCCATGGGCCAACCAAGTGCTCGACTTCCTCCGGGGTGCGACCGATCAGCGGTTCGAGGCTGAAGTCCATGTAGTCTTCCATGCGCAACTTGCCATGGCTGTAGGCGTCCATCAGCTCGTTGTTCCGGCGCATGAACGACTCGGGATCGACCCAGCCCAGGCGCCCCATCTGCTCGCTCCAGAGGGTGGCGCAGTCGCCGTGGATCAGGGTTTCGTCCAGATCAAAAATTGCCAGGGCCATCAGTTCAGTTCCCTCTTGGGTGTCAGCAAAGTCATCAGGCTACCTCACACAGGGCGGTGGGATCGATGGAAAGTGACAGGCGCTGACCGTCGGGATGCAGATCCGCCGCCGAGCGGTTGAGCACATCCACCACCAGTTCCACGCCCCGGGCTTCGACGCGGTAGCGAATCACGTTGCCCAGCAGGCTGTGGCTGCGAATCTGCGCATCGGGCTCGCCGCTGAGGCTCAATTCGATGGCCTCCGGGCGGATCGCGATGCGGTGGTTGATCGGCCGCTGCAACAGTTTCGACGCACTCTCCGCATCCAGCAGGTTGTAGTTGCCGATGAAGCCGGCGGCGAATACGTCGACCGGGGCGGTGTAGAGGGTTTCGGCGTCGCCGCTTTGTACGATCTTTCCCTGATTCATCAGGAAAATCCGGTCAGACATGGTCAGGGCTTCTTCCTGATCGTGAGTGACGAAAATCGTGGTCAGGCCGAGTTCGCGCTGGATCTGACGGATCTGTTCGCGCAAGTGTTTGCGAATCCGTGCATCGAGGGCCGACAGCGGTTCATCCAGCAGCAACAGGCGCGGACGGGTGACCAGCGAACGGGCGAGGGCGACACGCTGGCACTGACCGCCGGACAGCTGATGCGGATAGCGGCTGGCGAAATCGTTGAGTTCAACCAATTTCAACACCTCGGCAACCCGCTTGTGGCTGTCGTCGGCATTGACCTTTTGCATGCGCAAACCGAAGGCGACGTTCTGTTCGACGGTCATGTTGGGGAACAGCGCATAGCTCTGGAACACCATGCCGATCCCGCGTTTCTGCGGGGTGAGCGGCACGATGTCGACACCATCGAGCAGAATCTTGCCGCCATCCACCGGCGTCAGGCCGGCGATGCAGCGCAGCAGGGTGGATTTGCCACAACCGGACGGGCCGAGCAGGGTGACGAATTCGCCCTTCTGGATTTCGCAGTTGATGTCGCTGAACACGGTGGTGCCGGCGTAGTTTTTCTGAAGGTGTTGGACGCTGACATAGCTCATTCGCTTTTGTCCTTGTTCAAGATGTTGGCGACCCAGGTCAGGACCAGCACGAAAAAGAAGTAGGAAATCACCAGCGCACTGGTGAAGTGGCCGCTGCTGTTGCGCATGTTGTTGAGGTAGACCTGCAGGGTTTCGTAGCGGGTGCCGACCAGGATGTTGGCGAACACGAACTCACCGAACAGGAACGAGAACGACAACAGCAATGCGATCATCAGGCCCTTGCGCAGGTTCGGCAGCACCACCAGGAAAGCTGCCTGAAAGGTGCTGGCGCCGAGCAGTTGGGCGGCGTCCATCAGGTCGCGCAGGTTGATCGCCTGCAGGTTGTTGGTGATCGCCCGGTACATGAACGGCAGTGCCACGGTGAAGTAGCAGCCGATCAGAATCCACGGTGTGCCAACCATCGCCATCGGCCCGGAACCGTAGAGCTGCAACAGCCCCACCGACGACACCACCGGCGGCACTGCGAAGGGCAGCAGGATCAGGATGTTCATCAGCGCATCGAGTTTCGGGAAGTGGTAATGCACCACGAACAGCAGCGGCAGGATCAGCACCACGGACAGGATCAGCGCGCCGACGCACACCAGCAGCGACTGGCCGAAGGCGTGCAGGAAGCGCGGATCGCTCCACAACTGGATGTACCACTTGAAGGTGAAACCGCTGGGCAACACGGTCGCCGACCAACTGCTGGCGATCGAGTAGATCAAGGTGCCCAGCAACGGCAGCAGCAGGATTGCGAACAACAGATAGACCACGACGCGGTGGTAGACGCCGGCCGGGCCGGATTCAGCGCGAGACATGGTAGCTCCTCTTCAACAGCAGTTGATGCACGACAGTCACCAGGGTCATCAGCGCCACCAGCACCACGGCCAGGGCGCTGGCCAGGTTCGGGTCGAGGGAAATGTCGCCGGAGACCATCGCCGCAATCCGGATCGGCAATACGTTGAAGTTGCCGGTGGTCAGGGCGTAGACCGTGGCGTAGGCGCCGAGGGCGTTGGCCAGCAGGATCACGAAGGTGCCGAGCAGGGCCGGGGTCAGTACCGGCAGGCCGATGTGGCGCCAGAACTGCCAGCTGTCGGCGCCGAGCAGTGCCGCGGATTCGCGCCAGTCTTCACGCAGGGCGTCGAATGCCGGGTACAGCAGCAACACGCCGAGGGGAATCTGGAAGTAGGTGTAGAGGATGATCAACCCGGTTTTCGAATACAGGTTGAAGTCCTCGATGATCCCGGCCTGCTTCAGCATGATGGTGATGCTGCCGTTGAAACCGAGCAGGATGATGAACGCAAACGCCAGGGGCACGCCGGCGAAGTTGCTGGTCATGTTGGCGAAGGCGTTGACGAAGTTGCGCAGTTTTGAATCGACCCGGCGCAGGGAGTAGGCGCCCAGCACCGCGATGATGATCCCGAACACACTCGACCAGAAACTGATTTCGAGGCTGTACTGGATCGCCTGCAGATAGAACTTCGAATTGAAGATCTTGCTGAAGTTGGCAAAGCCCCAACCGAATTCTTCCGATTGCAGGCTGTTGATCATCACCCAGATCAGCGGGGCGATTTCGAACACGATAAAGAACAGTGCGAAAGGCACCAGGCACAGGGCGGCCAGCCATTTGCCGCGAGTCATTGAGTTCACTTGAGCAACTCCCGGCACACAGGTTTGTCGTGAGGTACGCCGAGCAGCTCGCAGACGGTGCCGCAGATGTCGGTCTGCTTCGGCATGGCGTCGGTGTTTAAACTGAAGGCGTCACCGAGTACAAACAACGGTACCTGGCGTTCTTCCGGCAGCAGGCCGTTGTGCGAGCGGTCGTTGTTCATGCCGTGGTCGGCGGTCACCAGCACCTGGCAACCGGCGTCGAGCCAGCCTTGCAGGTAGTCGGCGAGGATGATGTCGGCGCTGCGTGCACTGTTGCGGTATTGCGGGGTGTCGAGGCCGTGCTTGTGGCCGGCGTCGTCGATGTTCATCGGATGGATCAGAAGAAAATCCGGGGCATGGCGCAGGCGCAGGTTTTCGGCGTCGGCGAACAGGTGCGAATCCGGGTAGTGATCGTTCCAGTAGAAGTGGCCATGCTGGATCGGTAGCGTCGGGTCATCGGTATGCCGATCCCGTGCCGCCACGAACGGCGAGCGGTTGTACAGCTCGCTGACCCAGTGGTAGGCCGCGGCGGCGGTTTTCAGACCGGCATCGCGGGCGTAGTGATAGATGCTGCGCTGATTGGACAGGCGCGAGACGTTGTTGTGGACGATGCCGCTGTCGATCGGCGGTACGCCCGTGAGGATGCATTCGTAAAGCGGTCGGGACAGGGCCGGCAACTCGCACTCCAACTGGTAGAGCGCGGCGCGTCCTGCGCCAACGTAAGCCTGCAGATGCCCCATGGCGTGACGCGCGACCTCGTAGTTGAGGCCGTCGAGCACGACAAGGATGACGGTGTGCTTCATAGGGGCAAAAACTCCGCGAAACAATAAATCGGAAAACTCGAAATCAACACGGATCCTGTGGGAGCGGGCTTGCCCGCGAAGGCGTCATGCAATTCAACACATTTGTTGAATGTGAAATTGCCATCGCGGGCAAGCCCGCTCCCACAGAGTTTTGCGTCAAACCCTGTTGGGTTTACGGGCTTACTTCATTTCTACGATGACTTCTTCGTTCCACTTCTGCGGCAGGGCCTTGGAGGTTTTTTCCCAGGCATCGGCGTCCTTGATCGGCGTGACCTTCTTGTACTGCTCGTTCGGCAGCAGCTTGGCTTTCACGTCTTCCGGCAGTTGCAGGTGCTCGGCGCGGATCGGGCGAGCGTTGCCGCGGGCGAGGTTGGTCTGGCCGGCATCGCTGAAGATGTATTCGCGGGTCAGCTTGGCAGCGTTCGGGTTCTTCGCGTATTTGTTGATGATGGTGGTGTAGCCGGAAATCACCGAACCGTCGGACGGGATCAGCACCACGTAGTCATCCGGGTTGGCCATCTTCGCCTTGTAGCTCAGGCCGTTGAAGTCCCAGACCACGCCGACTTCGATCTCGCCTTTTTCCATGGTGGCGATGGTCGGGTTGGCCATCGACAGGCGACCCTGCTTGGCGATGTCTGCGAACAGCAGCAGGGCAGGCTGGAGGTTTTTCTCGTCGCCGCCGTTGGCCAGCGCTGCGGCGAGCACGCCGTTGGCAGCTTGTGCGGCAGTGCTTACGTCACCGATGGAAACCTTGTATTTGCCGCCCTTGAGGTCAGCCCATTTGGTCGGCACTTCGGAACCGTGCAGCAGCTTCTTGTTGACGATGAAGGCGATGGTGCCGGTGTAGGCCAGCGCCCAGTTGCCGTCCTTGTCCTTGGCCCAGTCCGGCACTTGATCCCAGGTGCTCGGCTTGTACGGTTGCACCACGCCTTGCTTGACCGCGATCGGGCCGAAGGCCGCGCCGACGTCGCCGATGTCGGCGGTGGCGTTGTCTTTTTCGGCGGCGAACTTGGCGATTTCCTGGGCCGAACTCATGTCGGTGTCGATGTGTTTCAGGCCGTATTTCTTAGCCAGGTCTTCCCAGGTACCTTTCCAGTTGGCCCAGTCATCGGGCATGCCGACGCTGTTGACGGCACCTTCCGCTTTCGCAGCGGCTTCGAGGGTTTTCAGATCATCAGCCGCCATGGCGGCGGTGCACATGGCAATGGTCGAGCCTAACAGTGTTGCCAGGAAAAGCTGTTTCATTCCGAAGCTCCTTGGTCGTGTTCAACGCTGCGATTGCGGTTGGTGTTGGTCTAGGTCAGCAATACCTGAGCCAATGTAGGGGGGCTGGATGACACTTTGATGTCGGCGGTTGCCCGCCCCGTGTTTTATTTCTCCGGTATCGAAGGCTGCCCGCTAAGCGTAGACCACCCGCAAAGTCCCGGTGGACAAGGGACTTGGCCGATGTATTGCAAGTTGTCAGAGCGACCGTTCGGTAGTTTTGTCATCTCTCGGTCATCTGCACTGCCTAGGCTTGCAACACGACCAAGCGGCGCTATCGCTGTGCGGTTTTTGCCCCGAAACAGTGCTGGTCTAGTCCAGATAGGTAACGTTGATGCGCGATGAGGCAACAAAAGCGGTGACAGCCATTGGCCAGATCCTTCAGGAACAACTCGACCATGGGTTGCTCGCAGCGGGGAGCAAACTGCCAGCGGAGCGCAAGCTCAGCGAGTTGTTCGGCACGACCCGGATTACGGTGCGTGAAGCCTTGTTGCAGCTGGAGGCGCAGGGCCAGATTTATCGCGAGGAGCGTCGGGGCTGGTTCGTGTCGCCGCCGCGTCTGGCTTACAACCTGATGCAGCGCAGTCACTTTCACGCGATGGTCAGTGCGCAGGGGCGGGTGCCGTCGACCGAGGTGATTTCGGCGCGGTTGCAGCCGGCTTCAGCGGCGGTCTGTGCGTGGTTGCAGTTGCCGGCGTTGTCGAGCGTGATTCAGATTTGCCGGTCGCGGCGGATCGATGGGCGGCTGGTGTTGTATGTGGAGCATTATCTGAATCCGCAGTTTTTTCCGGGGATTCTCGAGTTTGATCTGAATCAGTCGATTACCGAGCTGTATGCGCGGCATTACGATTTGCACTATGGGCGGGTGCGGTTCGAGATTGTGCCTACGTCTTTATCGGTCGATGCGGCGGCGGCGTTGCGGGTGTCGGTGGGGAGTCCGGGGTTGAGGATTGCTCGGGTTAATTATGATCAGTTTGGGCGGTTGATTGATTGTGATCTGGAGTTTTGGCGGCATGATGCGATTCACGTGGGGGTTGATGTGGTTTGACCTTGGCGGCCTCTGGGCCGACCAGGTTTTGGGTTGTTTTGGGTGAATATCCGTTGCTTCGGGTGCTGCCGCTGACGGTTTCGCCCTTACGGCGAGTCACTTTGGCAAACGCCCCAAAGTAACCAAAACGCTGGGCCCCTGCGTTCGGCACCTCGCTGAGGCTCGGTGTTCCTTCGTTCCGGGATTCATCCGGGGGCATCGCCTACGGTTTGCTTCGCTGCACCTCCTCTCGATGCATGCGGCTGCGCCGCACGGTCGCTGCGCTCCCACCCCCGGATGAATCCCTCCACTCAGCCGGCCGATGGGGCCGGCACGTCAAGAGCGGTACTCGAGCTAACGCTCATCGTGGTGAGTGGTGGGAGCTGGCTTGCCAGCGATGAGGGCCTTGAAGTTGGCCCGATTCTTCGGGTCTATTCTTGAGTTTGGCCACCACCGCCTGCGGTGATCACTTGCACATTCATCCTTGGCGTCGCCAAGTCCAGTCCGGCCTCGTCCAGATGCCGTTTCAGCGACAGGTTGAATGCCCGTGAAACTTCCCATTGTTTGATCGGTGCGGTCTTGAATCTTGCACGCAATATCGCGTTGCCGGACTCGAAACTTTCCACGCCCTGAAATTCCAGCGGTGACCAGATGTTGCGCCGCTGCAGTGGATCTGTGCGCATTTTCTGGCCGACGTCGCGCATCAGTTTGATGGCTTCGTCGATGCTCATGTTGAACGGCACGGCGACGCGGAAGATGGCGTAGCCGAATTCGCGGGAGTAGTTTTTTATGCTTTTGATTTCGCTGAACGGGATGGTGTGGACGATGCCGTCGATGTCCCGCAGGCGTACGGTGCGGATGGTCAGGCCTTCGACGGTGCCGAGGTGGCCGCCGACGTCGACGTAATCGTCGATGGCCAGAGAGTCTTCGATGATGATGAACAGGCCGGTGATCAGGTCTGCTACGAGTGACTGGGCGCCGAAGCCGATCGCTAGGCCGATCACGCCGGCACCGGCCAGCAGGGGCGTGACGTTCATGCCCATGTTCGCCAGGGCGACGATCAGGGCGATGATGAAGATCGCCACGAACAGTACGTTGCGGATCAGCGGCATCATGGTTTGCGCGCGGGCGTTGGCCAGGCCTTTGCGAGAACGGGTGAGGGCGTGGTGCACGGCGGTGTCGCTGAGGATCCAGATCAGCCACGCGAAGATCAGCGTGCCGATCAAACTGAACAGTTTGACGCTGACGTCGTGGCCTTCGCCTTCGGTGAAGCCGATCAGCGACATGCCCCACACCCGCAGGCCGAGTTCGATGAAGGCCAGCCACACCAGCAAATGGGCGAGGGTGTAGAAGAAGCTTTTCAGGCGCTCGGAATACAGCGCGTGGCGTTTCGGCCCGCGTTGGGGTTTGAGGGCGTGGCGGCGGACGAGGCCGTTGATGACCATGCACAACACCAGCAGCACGGTGCAAATCAGCGACTGGCGCAGGGCGGTGCTGGTGTCGCCGGCGGAGACGAAGGTGGCGAACAGCGAAATACCCACCAGCACCAGCGCCGGGACGTACCAGAAGGTGCCGAGGATTTCGATGGTGTCGCTCAGGGCGCGGCGGGTCAGGCGGCGGGACAGCGGTTGGTTGCGGATCAGGTGGGCGATCGGCCGGCGGAAACGCAGGATGAACAGACCGGTCGACAGCGCCGCGAGGACGTTGGCGACTGTAGCGGCGGTGTGGGCCAGGTGCACGCCGAGACCGGCCACCAGTCGCGGATCGCTCAGGGCTTCACCGAACGCGGCGAAGCTGCCGATCAGCCACAGCGGCCGAAAGGCCTGGTGACGCAGGATGTACAGCGCGCGATGACGGTGCGGACCGTCGAGTACGGAGAAGGCGATCACGCAGATGGCCGAGAAACAGGTGCCGACCACCAGCGCATAAGCCAGTACCATCGCCAGGCTTTTGCCCAGCGACGAGGGCAGTGCGTAACTCATGTACACCGTGATGACCAGGGCGATCATCCACGGCCCGAGCTTGCGCAGGGCGAAGCGCAGCATGTCGAGGGCTCGGGGATGTTGCGGCAGTTCTTCGGTCAGGCCGAAGCGCATGCGTACCCGGTGACCGAGCCAGATCAGTGCGGCGGCGAGCAGGCTCCAGACCGCGAGGATCACGGCGAAGGCGAAGATGATCGGCAGCCATTCGCTGGCCGGCAGCATCAGGCCTTTCAGTTCGTCCTGGGCCATGTCGAATTCAGCGGACCAGCGATTGAGCGGACTGTCGGCGCCAGAGAATTGTTTTTCGAAAGTGGCGAGGGTGCCGCCGATCAGTCCCAGTACCCCTTCTTCCGGGGTGGCCTGGGCTTTTTTCGTGGCATCGCGCAGTTTTTTCAGGTCGGTCAGCAACTGGGCACGTTGCTTGTCGTTTTCCAGCGACTTGATGACCTCGTCCAGCGACTGGCCGAGCGGTTCCTGAGCTTCGGGCTGAGCCTTGCCGGAACCTGTGAGCAGTCCCGGCAGACCGGCGGCGTCGGCAGGTGCCGGCGACGTCAGGGTCATCAGGCAGACGAGAAACAGGCAGGGCAGGGCAAAAAGACGAGCGAACACTAGGCGGTCAACCTCGCAAGGGGCGGATCGGGCGAGTGTACGAGCCCGCCAGATTCAATGCGAGCCGGGCGCGGATTTATTCGTTGAGTTTGGCCAGGATCTTGTAGACCACGGTGGCCAGGATCATCAGCATGCCGATCCACATGGCGAACACACCGGCGTTCTTGTCACGGAAGTTGAAGCCGATGGCCAGCAGAATCATTCCGCACAGGATGGGAATGAGCATGGAGTGGAACGCAGACATCGAGATCATGGCGACAGCCTTGTCGAAAGGGATTGTTCAAGTCTAGGTGGGTTTTCGATGGACGGTGCTGATGTGTATCAGAAATGAGCCGGTTTTACGGGCCGGGGGACCGCAGCTCGAGGCTGCGATCCCGGCTGTGTTCTACGGAAGTTCGCGGCTGGCGTAGAACGCGCTCAGCACTTTGACCAGGTGGGCCAGGTCATGGCTGCCGCACAGTTCGCGGATCGAGTGCATGGCGAAGGTCGGCAGGCCGATGTCGACCGTGCGCACGCCCAGATGGCTGGCGGTGATCGGGCCGATGGTCGAGCCGCAACCCATGTCGCTGCGCACGACGAAGCTTTGCACCGGCACTTCTTCGGCCATGCACAGATGGCGGAAGAAACCGGCGGTTTCGCTGTTGGTGGCGTAGCGCTGGTTGCTGTTGACCTTGATCACCGGGCCGGCGTTGAGTTTCGGGCCGTGGTTGGCGTCGTGCTTCTCGGCGTAGTTCGGGTGCACGCCGTGGGCGTTGTCGGCAGAAACCAGCAGGGACTTCTGGATGGTGCGTACGAATTCATCACCTTCCGGCAGCAGACGGCGCAGGGTCTGTTCGAGCATCGGGCCGTCGGCGCCGCAGGCCGAGCAGGAGCCGACTTCTTCGTGGTCGTTGCACACCAGCACGCAGGTTTCTTCGGTGTCGGCGGTCAGCAGGGCTTGCAGGCCGGCATAGCACGACAGCAGGTTGTCCAAGCGCGCGCCGGCGATGAAATCACCGTGCAGGCCGATGACCGCAGCGCTCTGGGTGTCGTAGAAACTCAGCTCGTAATCCAGCACCACGTCGGCGTTGAGGCCGTGTTCGCGGGCCAGTTGATCGGTGAGCACCGCGCGGAAGTCCACGCGCTCGTCACCGGCGAACTGGGCGAGAATCGGTGGCAGTTCGGTCTGGGCGTTGATGGCCCAGCCCTGGTTGGCTTCACGGTTGAGGTGGATGGCCAGGTTGGGAATGATCGCGATCGGGGCCTTGAAGTCGATCAGCTGGCTTTCGACTTTGCCGTCGCGGCGGAAAGTGACGCGGCCGGCCAGCGACAGGTCGCGGTCGAACCATGGCGCCAGCAGCGCACCGCCGTAGACTTCGACGCCGAGCTGCCAGAAGCCCTGGCGTTGCAATTCAGGTTGTGGCTTGACCCGAAGGCACGGGCTGTCGGTGTGGGCGCCGACCAGGCGGATGCCGTCGTGCAGCGGCGAGTTGCGGCCCATCTTGATCGCGACGATCGAGGAGTCGTTACGGGTGACGTAGTAACGACCATTGGCTTCGGTGTGCCAGGTTTCGCGCTCGTCGAGGCGCACATAACCGGCGGCCTCCAGGCGTTGAACAAGGCTGGCGGTGGCGTGGAACGGGGTAGGGGAGGCCTTGAGGAAGTCGATCAGGCCTTGGTTCAACTCTTCGCGCATAAGAAGCTCCAGACAGCAATGGGCGGGAGTTTAACGCATCGGCCTGATGCTTGGGACTTGGCATGTGCCGCTCGCGTCAACGAGCGGCGGCCACGCGTTTTTTCAAGTAGTTCATGATCGCTTTTTCGTCTTCAGGCTTGTCCGGGCGAGGCAGCTGCTTGGGCCAGCGGCTCTGTTCCAGAAGCTTTTTCTGGCGGCTCTCGTCCCAGCGCAGGATCTCCCGCGAGGCGCATTCCCACCACTCATGGCGACAGGCGCTGTAGTACGGATGATCCGGCGCGGCGCTGCCGTACAAAAGGTCCCGGCCGACCTTGCGCATGGCACCGCTCTGGTTGCGCAGCTTCCATTTGATCTTCAGGCGCTGCCAGGCGGACGGAAAGGGTTTGACGCGCGGCACATCGGCACACAGGTCCACCAGTCGCTGGCTGAATTTCTCGCCGTGCTGGGCGAAGAAAAACGCCTGCATCGCGTGGAAGAAGCGTTTTTCCGCGAAGTAGTGGTAGATGTGTTTGCGCGCTTCCACCACCGGCCGTTCGCGCATCGCGTAGGACAGGGCGATTTGCTCGATGGTGTGAATCTCGAACCCGTCGGCCGTCCACTCGTCGATCAGCCTGATCGACTCTTCGAACAATGCCGAGTCGCGGTCGGTGATACCGCACAGGCCGCTGTTGTAGAGCTTGAAACCGTTCTGCGGGGAAACACCGTGGACACTGAGGTCGCGAGCGAGCTTCAGGTAGTCCGGCCGTTCGAAAACGTCTTCCCAGTCGTATTCGAAGCGATCCATCACCGACTGATTCGCATCGATGTATTGGAACAGGCTGCTCGGGTGGCTGGTGAACAGGGTGTCGGTGTCGACGAACAGGGTTTTCTCGGCCAGTTGCAAGCCGGCGGCAATCGCGCAGGCCTTGCGCCGGTGGTGGTAACCGTTCTGTCCTTGCCAGCGGGTCAGGGTCGCGTCGTCGAGCAACACGGTGTCGACCGGCCAGCCTACGTAGTCTTGCGGTCGGTCAGTCAGAATCCTGATCGCCGGGCGCTTGCCGTTTCTGGCGTGGGACAAGGCGGTCAGGATGCTGAACTTGGCTTCGCGCCGGTAGGCATCCTGATTGCCGTAAATCAGATAAAGCAGTTGATGACGGGTCTTCTTGACGGGTGTTGCCAGGGAATCAGTACAACTCATCCGGAACAAAATCCTATAAATCGGGCAGCTGTCGGTCCGACAGTGCTTAAAACGGTGCCGGGCATTCGAAACGCAAGCGTTCGCCGGACTGGGGATGGGTGAAGCTGAGCATGCTCGCGTGCAGGCACAGACGAGGCCAGGCGGCCAGGGCTTGCTCGTGGGCGTAGAGGCCGTCACCAAGCAACGGGTGACCGATGGACAGCATGTGCACGCGCAACTGGTGCGAGCGGCCGGTGATTGGTGTGAGCTCGACGCGGCACCAGTCGCCGCAGCGCTCCAGCACGCGCCAGAAGGTCAGGGCGTGTTTGCCGAGTTCGTGATCGACCACGTGGCGCGGCTTGGTCGGCGGATCGTAGCGCAGGGGCAGATCGATGCTGCCGCTGTCCAGTTCCGGCTGACCCCAGCAGAGCGCAGTGTAGGCTTTCTCTGTTTCACGATCGTGAAACTGGCGCGACAGTTCACGGTGGGTGTCGGCATCACGGGCGAGCAGAATGATCCCCGATGTTTCCCAGTCCAGACGATGGACGATACGTGCTTCGGGGTAGCCGTTTTCCTGCAGGCGGGTGATCAGGCAGTCCTTGTTGTCGTCGGCCCGGCCAGGGACGGAGAGCAACAGGGTCGGTTTGTTCACCACCAGAACGGCGGCGTCCTGATGAATGATTTGGACGTTGGACAACGGCATTAAAACAGCCTCGTAACAAATGCCAACGGCGGCTCAGGGCCCCTCCGGTGTCGGAAGGGCCCTGAGCCGCCGTCGTTCCTGCCGGATCGACTCAGCGGTCTGGCAGGGTGATGTTGAGTTCCAGAATCGAGCAGCTGCCCTGGCTCTCCAGTGCCACGTGCACGTCGTCGTTGCCGATGTTGACGTACTTGCGGATCACTTCCACCAGTTCCTTCTGCAAGGATGGCAGGTAGTCCGGGGTGCTGCGCTGGCCGCGTTCATGCGCCACGATGATCTGTAGACGCTCTTTCGCGACCGAGGCGGTACTTGGCTTTTTGTTGGCACGAAAGAAGTCAAAAAGGTTCATTACCTACCTCCAAACAGACGCTCGAAGAATCCCTTCTTCTCGACATTCAGGAACCGGTGTTCTTTTTCCTTGCCCAGCAGGCGATCAACGGTATCGCTGTAGGCCTGGCCGGCGTCGCTCTGATCATCGAGGATCACAGGTACGCCCTGGTTGGAGGCCTTGAGCACGGCCTGGGATTCCGGAATGACGCCCAGCAGGCGTACGGCGAGGATTTCCTTGACGTCTTCGACGCCGAGCATTTCGCCTTTTTCGACGCGCTCCGGGTGATAGCGGGTGATCAGCAGGTGTTCCTGGATCGGCTCTTCACCGCGCTCGGCGCGACGGGACTTGCTGGCCAGCAGGCCGAGCATGCGGTCCGAGTCACGTACCGAGGACACTTCCGGGTTGGTCACGACGATCGCTTCGTCAGCGAAGTACATGGCCAGGTGCGCGCCTTTTTCGATACCCGCCGGGGAGTCGCAGACGACGAACTCGAATTGTTCCTTGAGCTCCATCAGGACTTTTTCCACGCCTTCCTGGGTCAGCGCGTCTTTGTCGCGGGTCTGGCTGGCAGCCAGCACGTAGAGGTTTTCCAGGCGTTTGTCTTTGATCAGGGCCTGTTGCAGGTTGGCTTCGCCGTTCACCACATTGACGAAGTCATACACCACGCGGCGCTCGCAACCCATGATCAGGTCAAGGTTACGCAAGCCCACGTCGAAGTCGACGATCACTGTTTTGTGGCCGCGCAGAGCGAGGCCGGTACCGATAGCGGCGCTGGTGGTGGTCTTACCCACACCACCCTTGCCGGATGTAACCACGAGAATCTTGGCCAAGGTGTTTCACCCCTAAGGAAGAAGGACTGTTCAGCCCCTGAAAAACATCTCTAGAAAACTACTGCAGTCGGACAGCCTTGGCTGGAATTCGGCTTTTGGCCTTTTTCCTACTTCGTTTGAGCCGTTTTCGCTACGTTTTAGAGATGCTTGGAAAATGCGGCAGTATCCGTTAAAGCCGAATGATGTTCAACACGTCGCCCGACAGGCTGACCTGTACGCCCGAACCCCACATCGGATCGCGACGCAGGTCCTCGGAAACCTTGTAATGGCCTGCGATGGAGATCAGTTCAGCGCTCAGTTGCTGACAGAAAATCCGCGCCTTGGTGTCGCCCTTGACCCCGGCCAGCGCACGACCGCGCATCGGGCCGTATACATGGATGTTGCCATCGGCGAGAAGTTCCGCCCCCGGACTGACCGAGGAAACCACCACCAGATCGCCACCCTGTGCATATATCTGTTGGCCACCACGTACTGGCGTGGTGATGACTCGGGTCGGTTTGACGGCCGGCTCCGGCGGTTTTTCCGGCTTCTTCGGTGCGACGGGTTCGGCGCTTTCCAGCGGTCGCTCGCGGGCGCCGGACGGCGGCAGCACCGGAATGTCGATGGCGATGGCGGCGGCGATGTCTTCGATGCGGCTGGCGCGGATCGCCAGGGTGCGCAGGCCGTGCTGACGGCACACGCGCATCAGGCCCGGCAAATCGACGGCGCCTTCGCTTGGCGGCAGTTTGTCCAGCGCCAGAACCAGAGGCGCGTTGCTGAAGAAATTCGGTGCCTGGGCGACTTTGGCGGCCAATTGCCGATCGAGGCTGTCCAGGTCGTTGCGGGACAGCTCCAGCACTGTAATGGCGAGCATGCTGCCCTTCAGCTGGAACACGGGATCTTGGTCTTTCGGTTCGGTTTGGCTCATGTCGGCATACAACGGCTTGTCACTAAAAGTGCCGAGACTTATAACGAGAACGCCCGCAGGCCGCAAGCCGGGTCGAACGATGTAGAATGCGCGGCCACTGTATTTACGGAAGCTTTAATGGATCGCCCGCGTTTTCGAAAAGCATTTCTTGCCCCACGCTTCTGGCCGCTCTGGTGCGGCCTCGGGCTGTTGTGGCTGATCGTGCAGTTGCCTTATCCGGCATTGCTCGCCATCGGCCGTTTTCTCGGTGCCCTGATGTATCGCTTCGCCGGCGACCGACGGCGCATCGCCAAGCGCAATCTGGAACTGTGTTTCCCGGAAAAGTCCGCCGCCGAGCGCAAGCGCCTGCTCAAGGAAAACTTTGCCTCCACCGGCATCGCCTTCTTTGAAATGGCCATGAGCTGGTGGTGGTCGCGTCAGCGTCTGGCGAAACTGGCTCACGTCGAAGGCCTGGAGCATTTGCAAAAGGCCCAGCTTGAAGGCAAGGGCGTGATTCTGATGGCGGTGCATTTCACCACCCTGGAAATCGGCGCGGCGCTGCTTGGCCAGCAACACACCATCGACGGCATGTACCGCGAGCACAAGAACCCGCTGTTCGACTTCGTCCAGCGTCAGGGCCGCGAGCGGCACAATCTCGACTCGCTGGCGGTGGAACGTGACGACGTGCGCGGCATGCTCAAGTTGCTGCGCGCAGGCCGGGCAATCTGGTACGCACCGGATCAGGACTACGGCGCCAAGCAAAGCATCTTCGTGCCGCTATTCGGCATTCAGGCCGCGACAGTCACCGCCACCAGCAAGTTCGCCCGGCTGGGCAAGGCGCTGGTGGTGCCGTTCACCCAGGAACGTCTGGCTGACGGCAGCGGTTATCGTCTGGTGATTCATCCGCCGCTGGAAGGCTTCCCGGGCGAGACCGAAGAGGAAGATTGCATCCGCATCAATCAGTGGGTCGAAGGCGTGTTGCGTGAGTGCCCCGAGCAATACCTGTGGGCACACCGGCGCTTCAAGAGTCGTCCGCCAGGCGAGCCTAAGCTGTACGCCAAACGCGGTTGATTGACCCATTCCCATAAGCACCACGGAGCGTTGCGATGAGCCCAGCTGAACCGGTCACAGGTTTGATTCTTTCCGGCGGCGGGGCTCGGGCGGCGTATCAGGTGGGGGTACTGGCGGCAATTGCTGAATTGCTGCCATTGGGGGCGGACAATCCCTTTCCGGTGATCGTCGGCACGTCGGCCGGGGCGATCAACGCGGTCAGCCTCGCCAGCGGTGCTACGGACTTTCGCGCCGCCATCGAACGTCTGACGCTGTTCTGGCAAGGCTTTCGCAGCCATCGCGTGTTGCGCAGCGACTGGCCGGGAGTGATCCACCAGGCCAGTCGTTTTGTCACCCATAGCCTGTTGGGCATGGGCCGGCAAATGCCGGTGGCGCTGCTCAACAGTTCGCCGCTACGCCATCTGCTCAATGAAAAACTGCACATGCCCGGCATCGCCGAGTCCATCGCGCGCAAGCAATTGCACGCGGTGGCGGTCACGGCGTTCGGCTACGAGTCGGGACAGGCGGTGACCTTCTATCAGGGCGGCGGCACCATCGATTCCTGGCTGCGTCACCGGCGCATCGGTGTGCCGACGCAGTTGTCGGTGGAGCACTTGCTGGCCAGTTCGGCGATCCCGCTGTTGTTCGCGCCAGTGAAGATCGGCGATGAATATTTCGGCGATGGCGCGGTGCGGCAATCGGCGCCGATCAGCCCGGCGCTGCACCTGGGCGCGAGCCGGGTGCTGGTGGTGGGTGTCAGCGGCAACCCGCGCGGTTTTGATCCGGCGCAACCGCTGGAGCGCACTTACACCGGGCAGCAGCCGACGCTGGCGCAGATCGGCGGGCACATGCTCAACAGTACCTTCATTGACAGCCTGGAAAGCGACATCGAGTTGCTTCAGCGTCTGAACCAGTTCAGCCGTCTGATGCCTGAAGGTACGCCGACCCGCGCGTTGGGTGTGGCGCCGGTGGACGTGCTGGTGATTTCACCCAGCCAGCCGATCGATGAAATCGCGGCGCGGCATCGCCAGGAATTGCCGACGGCGTTACGGCTGTTTCTGCGTGGGCCGGGTGCGACCAAGACGAGCGGGGCAGGGGTGTTGAGTTACTTGCTGTTCGAGGCGGGGTATTGCAGCGAATTGATCGATCTGGGCAGGCGCGATGCCTTGGCCAAGCGCGATGAGTTGTGCCGGTTTCTCGGGATTGACGAGGCGCTGGCTCCCGCTTGAGATGTGTTGCGCCGCCATTCGCGAGCAAGCCCGCTCCCACATTGGTTTTGTGAACGACACGAAACGAGTGTGGGAGCGGGCTTGCTCGCGAAGGCGTCCTTTCAGACGCCACTGACACCAGGATCAGAAGTGGAACTTCACCAGGAAGCTCGTGGTGCTCTGATCGGTTTTGAAATACTGGCTGTCCTTGATCCCGTACTTGTCCGACCAGTAGTCGTACTCGACACCCACATACAACTGCTTCTCGCCAATGCTCAGCGCTTTGCCCAGGTCGTATTTGATTTGTGGATTGAAGTGCAGGTTGGCGTGGTAATCGCCTTTGGAGTTGGAGTCGTTGTCGACCACCCAGTCCATGAAACCGTCGATCAGGATGTTCGAGTCACCGACCGGAATCGTGTAGGACCAGACCGGGGTGATCTGCCAGACGTTGTCACCGGCGCGGGAACCTTCAGTGTGGCGTTGGTAGAAGTTCAGCTGGAAGTAGTCGAAGCCCGGGATTGCCAGGTCGAAGCCCGGACCGATCAGGTACGACTCGGTATCGCCTTCACCGAACTCGTAAGTCATGGCCAGCAGCACGTCGGTGACCGGACCGAAAGCCAGTTTCTGATCGAAGATCTTGCCGAACGACAGACGCGGGCTGATTTCGCCGTAGTAGGTGTTCGAACCCACACCGCCGTCATCCTTGCCGTTGTAGAAGATCTTGTCGACGAACAGGAAATTGTCGCCGTACTTCCAGGCATCGGCGTGCTCGAAGGTGACGGTCTGCTGAATGCGCGGGTTGACCTGGAAGTCCTTGCCATAGAGGTAGGTCAGGCTGTTGTTCTGCCATTGCAGCAGGCCGTCGGCCATGGCCTGACCCCCTGCCAGCAGCGATCCCGCAAGCATCAGGCTGGTGCACATACGTTTCATTCGGTTGCTCCCAAAGTAGGTGTTCCACGTTTGTTTTTTTGAGTCGGCGCTCTGGTGTGGCGCCTTTTTTCGTTGCTGCGAAAGTCATCCATCCGGTCAGCTTTCATGCTGTTAGCAAGAGCTGAGCCAAGGCTTTTCGAAAAGCAAAAAAACGCCCGTCGGCTGCTGAAAAACAGTCGATTGAGCGTGTTTTCGGGATGCCTCGGTACTGACCGCGGCCGGGATAAGTTGGCTTTTCGGTCAGGAATTAAATTCGGGCTTTTTTTTAGACCGAATTCAGGAGGCCGCGGAGAATACTGACTCAACGGCCAGGCCTCAAGTGCCCCGCAACAGAGCACCGACGACAGGTAGCGGGCACGGTTGCGGGTCATCTTAGAAGTGCACCTTCACCAGCAGGCTGGCGGTGTTCTGGTTGGTGTCGAAACTGTGGGTGCTTTCGACCCCGTATTTGTTTTTCCAGTAGCTGTATTCGGTGCCGACGTACACCTGCTTTTCACCCCAGCCGAGCGCTTTGCCCAGGTCGTATTTGATCTGCGGGTTGATGTGCAGGTTGGCGTGATAGGTGCCACGGGAGTTCTGGTCGTTGTCGACCACCCAGTCCAGATAGCCGTCGATCAGCAGGTCAGAGTTGCCCACGGGAATGCTGTAGGACCAGCCGGGAGTGATCTGCCAGACGCCATCGCCGGGGCGCGGGCCTTCGGTCTGGCGGCGATAGAAGTTCAGGGTGAAATAGTTGAAACCCGGCACCTTGAGGTCGAAGCCGGGGCCGATCAGATAGGCCTCGCTGTCGCCTTCGCCGTACTCGTAGGTCATGGCCAGCAGCACGTCCTTGATCGGGCCGAACTCCAGCTTCCTGTCGAAGATCTTGCCGAACGACAGGCGCGGGCTGAATTCGCCGTAGAACGCGTGGGGGCCTTTGTTGCGGTCTTCCTGGCCGTTGTAGAAGATCTTGTCGACGAACAGGAAGTTGTCGCCGTACTTCCACTTGTCGGCGTGCTCGAACGTTACCGTCTGCTGGATTGACGGGTTGATCGCGAAGTTCTTGCCGTACAGGTAGCTCAGGCTGTTGGTCTGCCACAGCAATAAATCGCCGGCCATGGCTTGCGATGCGGCCAGCAGGCCGCCGCTCAACAACACGTTGGTTTGAGTCCGGATCATCTGTTGCTCCCTCTTGTTTTTATTGTTTGAGGCAAAGCTGTCGCGAGGGGGCAGGCTTGGGCGAGCCCCCTTTTTTACTCTTCGGATCAGTGCGGGTGTGCGTGGCAGTCGTTGATCGCTGCGCGTTCGGCGCCGCCGAGGATGTTGAACAACAGGTTCAGCGTCAGCGCGCTGAGGGTGGCCATGGCGATCCCGCTGTGGGTGATCGGGCTCATCCACAACGGCAGGTGGGCGAAGAATTCCGGACGCACCACCGGGATCAGGCCCATGCCGATGCTCACGGCTACCAGCAATTGGTTGCGACGGTCGCCGATGTCGGCCTCTTGCAGGATCTTGATGCCGGTGGCGGCCACCATGCCGAACATCGCAATCGCTGCGCCGCCGAGCACCGCCGGTGGAATCGATGCCACCAGGAACGCCGCTTTCGGCAGCAGGCTCAGGACGATCAGCAAACCACCGGCAACGATGGTCACCGAACGGCAGCGCACGCCGGTCATCTGCACCAGACCGATGTTCTGCGCGAAGGAGGAGTGGGTGAAGGTGTTGAAGAAGCCGGCGAAGAACGATGCGCCGGCATCACACAGCAGGCCGCGACGCAGCATGCGCGGGCAGACTTCCTGGCCGGTGATTTTGCCCAGTGCGAGGAACATACCGGTGGACTCGACGAAGATGATCACCACCACCAGGCACATCGACAGGATCGGTGCCAGTTCGAACTTCGGCATGCCGAAATGCAGCGGGGTGACGAACTGAACCCACGGCGCGTTGGCCATGCCGCTCAGGTCGACCATGCCGATGGCGCCGCAGAGCACGTAGCCCAGGCACATGCCGATCAGTACGGAAATGTTGACCCAGAAACCACGCATGAAGCGGTGGATCAACAGAATGGTGGCCAGCACCAGTGCGGCGATGGCCAGGTAAATCGGTGAACCGAATTGTGCGGCGCCAGCGCCGCCACCGGCCCAGTTTACGGCCACGGGGAACAACGATAAACCGATCGAGGTGATGACCGTGCCGGTCACCAGGGGAGGGAAGAAGCGCACGACCTTGGACATGAACGGCGCGATGATCATGCCGAAGAACCCGGCGGCGATGGTGGCGCCGAAGATTCCCTGCAGACCGATGCCGGGCATGCCGGCCATGGCGACCATGCTGCCGACGGCGGCGAAACTGGCGCCCATCATCACCGGCATGCGTATGCCCATCGGGCCGATCCCCAGGGACTGCACGATGGTGGCGATGCCGGCGACCAGCAGGTCGGCGTTGATCAGGAAGGCGATTTCTTCACGACTCAGGCCAGCGGCCTGTCCAATGATCAACGGTACCGCGATGGCGCCGCCGTACATCAGCAGTACATGTTGCAAACCGACCAGGATCAGTTGCAAAAGGGGCAAGCGCTGAATGGCGGGTGCGTCGGGGATGCGCGCTTTGGACAGCTCGGACATGCAACACCTCGGATCTTTTTTATTCTTGTGATGAACAGCGGCCGGGTTGCTTGCCGCTGCCCTCTTTGCATCAGGCAGACCGCTTATGCGGCCAATCGCAGGCAAGCCGGCGCCCACAGGATCCGGATGATCCGTGTGGGCGCGAGCCTGCTCGCGAGGTTTTTACGGCTTAGTTGGTCTGGGCTCCCTGGGCGATCCATGCACCGATCAGGTCACGTTCCTGCTGGGTCATCTGAGTGATGTTGCCCAGTGGCATGATCTGCGTGGTGATGGCTTGCGCCTGGATCCGTGCCGCGTTCTGGCGGATCTGCTCGGGGGTGTCGAACATCACACCGGCCGGGGCAGCGCTGAACAGCGGGCTGGTCGGTTTGGCCGAGTGGCAGACCGCGCAGCGTTCCTGGATCACGTTGTGCACCTTGTCGAACGCAGGGCCGGCGTTGGACGCCTGGGCCGGAGCGGCGGCCGGTGCAGCAGGGGCGGCTGGTTGTGCTGCTTCAGCCGGTTTCGCGCCACCACCCAGCGCCGTTTCCGGCAGTGGCTGGTACTCGATTTTTGCAGGCGCCTTGGCCACGTCCGGCGCGTTCGACATCGGCGCCGGGCCGGTGACGTACGCCAGACTGATCATGCCCACCGCTGCCACCGGCAGGGTCCAGGCAAACTTGTGGCTGTCGTGACGGGTGTTGAAGTAGTGACGCACCAACACCGCCAACACCGCAATCCCGGCCAGGATCAGCCAGTTGTACTGGCTGCCGTAGGTGCTCGGGAAGTGGTTGCTGATCATGATGAACAGCACCGGCAGGGTGAAGTAGTTGTTGTGACGCGAACGCAGCAGGCCTTTGGCCGGCAGGGCCGGATCCGGCGTGCGGTTCTCGGCGATCGCGGCGACCAGTGCGCGCTGCGCCGGCATGATGATGCGGAACACGTTGCCGACCATGATGGTGCCGATGATCGCGCCGACGTGCAGGTATGCACCACGACCGCTGAACACCTTGCTGAAGCCATACGCCGCGCCGATGATCAGCACGAACAGGATGAAGCCGAGCAGGGCAGGTTTTTTGCCCAGAGGCGAATCGCAGAGGAAGTCGTAGATGAACCAGCCGGCGATCAGCGAACCGATGCCGATGGCCACGCCTTCAGGGCCGGTCAGGCCGCTGCCGGGTGCCACGAGGTAGAGCACGGGGTTGGAGTAGAACACCACGCACAGCAGCGCGATCCCCGACATCCAGGTGAAATAGGCTTCCCATTTGAACCAGTGCAGGTTCTCCGGCATCGACGGAGGGGCCAGTTTGTATTTTTCCAGGTGATAGATACCGCCGCCGTGGATCGCCCACAGATCACCGGCAAGACCGGTTTTCGGGTTGACGCGGTTGAGGTTGTTCTCCAGCCAGACGAAGTAGAACGACGCGCCGATCCAGGCCACGCCAGTGATCATGTGAACCCAGCGCACGCTCAGGTTCAGCCATTCCAACAGATGTGCTTCCACAGTCTTTACCTCTCGCCTGTCACTCTTGTTGTCGAGTGATCAGACCTTCTCTTATTGGTGGGGGGCGAGGATCAAACGCTCATCCTCTTTGAAAAAATGCTCATCGCAGTTATTGCCTTTGCCACTGCGATCAACCACCAGGAAGTCATCCCGCTTTTCGATCGTCAGCACCGGGTGGTGCCAGACGCCGCGATGGTAATTGATGCCCTGCCTGCCGTTGGTGACGAAGGCGCGGACCAAGCCTGATACAGGTACATCGCCAAGTGGCGCGACCACGATCAGAAAGGGGTTGCCGAGCAGCGGAATGAAAGCCTGGCTGCCCAGCGGATGGCGTTCCAGCATGCTGACGGTCAGCGGCATGTCCTGCGCGTCGGCGCGGAAAATGCTGATGATCGCGTTGTCCTCAGGCGTTGCGGTTTCGACCGTCGCCAGTTTGTGGAAGCGCATGGTCGAACCGTTGTTGATCATGAAGTGATCGCTGCCGTCGGTTTCGATCACGTCACCGAAAGGGGCGAAGGCTTCTTTGGTCAGCGGTTCAATCGTCAGTGTGCGCATGCTGTTCTTCTTATCCGAATTCTGTGTTGTTGGTTCTGTTGCTATCGCTGGCAGGCCAGCTCCCACATCTGGAATACATTTCCTTGTGGGAGCCGGCCTGCTGGCGATCGGGTTCAGCGCTTATTTAGCGACCTTGCCCAGTACGCGCAGGCGGCTCACACCACCATCCGGGAACACGTTCAGACGGATGTGGGTGATCGGGCCCAGTGCGTTGATCTGCTCGACGAAGGTGTGTTCGGCGTGCATTTCCAGCTTCTGGCTTGGCAGCAGTTCGCGCCAGAACAGCGACTGGGTTTCGATCTGGCTGTCGGTGCCGCCCTTGACGAACGCGCCCTGGATCGAGCAGGTGTCCGGGTAGTTGCCCTTGAAGTGCAGGGTGTCGACGATGATTTTTTCGATCTCGCCCGGGTGGCCCAGCGCGACGATCACCCAGTCATTGCCCGGCGTGCGACGACGTGCGGTTTCCCAGCCGTCGCCCATGTTGATGCCACGGCCCGGGTTGAGGATGTTGCTCATGCGGCCGAAGTGTTCGTCGGAGCAGGCGAGGGCGCGGCCACCGTTGAGGGCTGCGGCCAGGTCGACTTGCTCGTTGTCGCCAACAGCCGACCAGTCGCGGAACGGAATGCCGTACACGCGCAGACGGGCCACGCCGCCATCCGGGTAGATGTTGAAGCGCAGGTGGCTGAACGCCTTGTCGTTGCTGATTTCGTGGTAGTGGTGGCTGTTGCCTTGCAGTTCGACGGCAGACAGCACTTCAGTCCACTGGGTGTTTTCGTCCGGCTCGCCCGACGCCAGGAAGCAGGCTTCCAGCGAGGCCGATGGCGGGAAGTTGCCGGTGAAGAATGAAGTGTCGATGTCCACGCCTTTGATCGAACCCGGTACGCCCAGGCGGATCACCGCGCTGTCGTAGCCTTCGAAGCGCTTGCGGCGGGACTCCCAGCCGTCCATCCACTTGCCGTTGTCATCGAACACGCCCTCCTTCCACACGGCCGGGGTCGGCTGAAACAGACGATTGGCGTCTGCGAACCAGTCATCGGTGACCGAGATGATTTTGGTGCCCAGACGTGCATCGGCCAGGTTGACGAACTTCTCGAAAGGTACGGCGTAAGCTTTCATTCTTCTTGTCTGCCTTTAAATAAGTGGCTTGGGATGCTTGCAGGGCCCTGGGAAACACAAGCGTTCTAGAGGTTTCTCGGGCCAGGCTCGCTAGAGAGTCAGTAATCGGAACAGGGCGATCTTGTTGATCTCCGCCAGCGCGCATTTGAACTCGGTGTCGACCGGGTTGTGAATGCGCGTTTCGAACGCCGCGAGGATCTGATGCCGGTTGCTGCCTTTTACCGCCATGATGAAGGGAAACTTGAACTTGGCCTTGTAGGCGTCGTTCAGCTCGGTGAAGCGCTGGAACTCTTCGGCCGTGCATTGGTGAATACCGGCGCCAGCCTGTTCATGGGTGCTGGCTTCGGTCAACTCGCCCTGGACGGCAGCTTTGCCGGCCAGGTCCGGGTGAGCGTTGATCAGTGCCAGCTGACTGGCGTGATCGGCGCTCAACAGGATGTCGCTCATGCGCTGGTGCAGGGTTTCGATCTGGTCGATCGATGCGTCCTGGCCCAGGTCGAAGGCCTTCTCGGCCACCCATGGCGAATGTTCGTAGATGTCGGCGAAGGCTTTGACGAAGGCGTCGCGGCTCAGGGTCGACGGTTGCAGGGTTTGAAAGGTGCTCATTTGGCAGCCCCTTGGTACGGGTGGGTTTCGTGCCAGTGACGTGCGATGTCGACGCGACGGCTGAACCACACCTGTTCATGACTTTTAGCGTATTCGATAAAGCGCTTGAGCGAAGCCAGACGCGCCGGACGGCCGATCAGACGGCAGTGCAGGCCGATCGATAGCATCTTCGGTGCTTCGGCGCCTTCGGCATACAGCACGTCGAACGCATCCTTGAGGTATTCGAAGAAATCGTCGCCCTTGTTGAAACCCTGGACCTGGGTGAAGCGCATGTCGTTGGTGTCCAGGGTGTACGGGATCACCAGGTGCGGCTTGCCGGTCGGGTTGTTCGGTTCCCAGTAGGGCAGGTCGTCGTCATAGGTGTCGCAGTCGTAGAGGAAACCGCCTTCTTCCATCACCAGACGACGGGTGTTCGGGCCGGTGCGCCCGGTGTACCAGCCCAGCGGGCGCTCGCCGGTGAGTTCGGTGAGGATGCGGATCGCTTCGAGCATGTGCTCGCGTTCCTGCGCCTCGTCCATGTACTGGTAGTCGATCCAGCGGTAACCGTGGCTGCAGATCTCGTGACCGGCCGCGACCATCGCACGGATCACGTCCGGGTGACGCTGGGCGGCCATGGCCACGGCGAAGATGGTCAGCGGAATGTCGAATTCCTTGAACAGTTTCAGGATCCGCCAGACGCCGGCACGGCTGCCATACTCGTAAAGCGATTCCATGCTCATGTTGCGCGCGCCTTGCAGAGGCTGGGCCGCGACCATTTCCGAGAGGAAGGCTTCCGATTCTTTGTCGCCGTGCAGGATGTTGCGCTCGCCGCCTTCTTCGTAATTGAGTACGAACGACAGGGCGATCCGGGCATTGCCCGGCCAGTGTGGGTGAGGAGGGTTACTGCCGTAACCGATCAGGTCGCGTGGGTAGTCAGCGCTCACTGCAGTCTTCCTTCTTATTCGTTGACAGATTGTGTGGCGCCCTGAAGTTTGGATGGCAGGCTGGCGTCACAGCGATGGGCTGATTGTATACAACTTTATTCTCAATTTGTAAGCCTGAATTTTCGCATTTTTCACCGGCCGTCATCTTTTGCTGTTAATGGCGTGAACCTGCAAGAAACCTGCCTGACCAGTCAGCTAATGGATTGGGGGTTCAATGAATGCGAGGTTATGGGGCAAATCACCGGGAAATCGAAGGATGGCGGGGGTGAGAGGAAAAATGTCGTTTTTATTGTGTACAATTTTTTTTAAAAGTGTCTTAATCAATCGCTCGCCGCAGCTTTTCGTGCTCCGAAACGGTGCGGTCTCCTTTTCAACTGACTTCGGGAGGCGCGAAGTCTGACTGCTCCACGCAGGCAGGCACGCAGAATCAATGGGACGTTTGACAACACACGTTTTGGACGCTGCACACGGTTGCCCGGGCAGCTCGATCAAGGTCGAGCTGTACCGCGTTGAAGGTTCGCACCTGGAATTGGTCGCCAGTGCGCTTACCAACAGCGATGGTCGGGTCGATGCGCCACTGCTGCAAGGCGATGACTACCGTACCGGTGTCTATCAGGTTCAGTTCCACGCCGGCGATTACTACCGCGCCCGTGGCGTCCAGTTGCCGGAGCCGGCATTCCTGGACGTGGTGGTACTGCGGTTCGGCATCTCTGCCGAACAGGATCACTACCACGTACCGTTGCTGATCTCGCCTTACAGCTATTCCACCTATCGGGGCAGCTGACCCCCAAGCAGCTGCTCCTGCCGGGAAGCGACTGCGCATATAGCTTCTTTGGTCTTTCGCCCGCTCACACTGCGGGCTTTTTTTATCCTCGCGTCTGTGAGGCATCAAAGCCTTGCGTAATCATCCCTGATGATGAAAAACGTATCCGGATAAGGGGCGAGCGTCTGCACGCCCCCTCTGAGCCAGACGACCTTGTTCGCCGGGTGAGCCGCTTCCACGGCTTGCGCGGCGTCCTGACCGACCTGATCGATCAGCCTGATATTCGCGGCATTCGGATCCTGATTAGCAGGCTGCTGAATCTGGCGTCCCCTGACGCGATGCAGGCTGAGGAAAAAGACGAAGTCATGCCCTGTCCGTGTGAACACAACGGCCGCAAAGCTTTGTGCAGGGCTCGGTTCGAAAACGCTGTAGCCGTTGCGCGTCAGAAGCCCCGCCGCAAAGCGTTTTATATCGACCGCCGACTGGCTCGGCATGAAGTATCTCCATTCCTCTGGAAACCGGGCCGGATCGAAGTCCAGGCGACGCAGACCGGCTTTCACGTTGGCAACGGGCAGCTCGACCTTCTGGTTGCCTTCCGTTATGGATCGCGGCAGTGAATCAAGCATCAACAACGGATCGACCAACTCCGGACGCGGGTTGACGGTGCCGGTTTTCCAGTCATTGAACGCTTGACGCAACAGCGTCAGACCGCTGCCCGTTGCAAGCTCGGAGCCATTGGCGAGTGTGAATTGCCGTTTGGCGACATTGTGCAGGGTGACGTCCGACAACTCGGGGAAATAGGTGGCGACGGTTTCTTTCATCGGCCGCTGAAATGGCAGGGCCGGATCGACTTCCCAATGCAGGGCAGGCGGAACACGAATGGCGCCGCGAGGTTGCTGCAGGAAGTCGGTGCGCAGTGTCCGATCCAGCGTGGCGTAGTCGTACATCAGGTGATACGGATGCTTGATGTAAACAATTGGATCGTTGTGTGCGGGGCCGCGGGGCAGGGTCCGGTATCGGGATCCGTTGATATTGATGTCGTCAGGTGAGCCCGGTTGGCCGATGATGCCCCAGGTCTTCCAGGGATCGATCAGCGCATCCAGCTCTGCGTCGGCAATCGCGCGGTTCGCGCTGGAGGGGTCAGTCGGTTGCTGTTCATCACCCGCAATACGAGGACGTTTGGGCGGTGTAGCGTGCGCTTCGTCAGCGGGTGCGGGAACGCGGGTGATAAAAAGTTGCGAAGCGTCGATGGTCGATGAACCGTTCGAGGCCACCGTGCGCCATTGCAGGGTGCCTGCCACCTGCTCGAGTCGGGGGCCGGAAGCCCAGAGTTCGTTCGACATTCGGGCTCTGATATTGCTTTGTAAATCCGCGCCGAGCAAAACCGTTCCGCCGTCGATCAGGTCGACGTAGGTATACGGCCCGGCCTTGCGAAATCCTGTCAGTGAGTCGGGCTGGGGTAATCTGTCCACCAGGCGCGGTGGAAGAAAGTAACCGGCAATCGGGCGATCGTTTGTGACGCGAGCGATAGGGGTGCCGAGGGGCAGATCGGCGATCTGATAGTGCGCAGGCGAGGAGCCGGACGGCAGATTGCCGGGGCCGGTGAGCGGATCGGTCGTCTGATCGAGGGGCGGCTGTTCGATGTGAGCCGCTTGCCTGACGGTGATTTCAGGCGACGTATCGCGGGCCCTCGGGATGCCTTGATCTGAAGTGGGCGGGGTTCTGGGGCGGATCGGTTTCTTCGGGCTCATGGATTGTTGTGCTCACGGGGTCCAGATGACGGGAGCGTTCAATGATCCTCAAGCCTGCACGTTGCCGTGCGGTACATATGTCTATCGGGTGACACAGTTGATGCCGGACGTTTCCAGGTGGACAACTACCGCCACTTCACCTGGAAATGGCGGTCAGTCTGATCGCGGATCAGTGGCTGCTCAGCAGTGAAGCTGCACCAGCCCCCCCGAAGAGTCCGGCGCTGATGCGGTTGAACCAGCTCTGCCCCTTGCCGCTGCGCAGATAACGCGCCGCGCCATGGGCACCGAGGCCGTAGGTCAATTTGCACAGCAGATCGAGCAGCGTCCAGGTGGCGATCATCACCAGCAGTTGCGGCAGGAACGGTTGCTCGGCGCTGAGAAATTGCGGCAGAAACGCGGCGAAAAACAAAATGTCTTTCGGATTGCTCGCGCCCAGCACGAAGGCCCGGCTGAACAGCGCGCGGAATTTCGGAACCGGTGCGGCCTGAGGCACTTCGGCACCCATCGACGGCTGACGCGATTGCTGCCAGCTCTGCCAGGCAAGGTAGAACAGGTAGATCGCACCGATGATTTTCAGGGCACTGAACAGTTTCTCGGACGCCAGCAACAGGGCGCCCAACCCCAGCGCCGAGGCGCTGAGCAGGCAGATCGAGGCGAACACGCCGCCAAGAAACGCCGGGTACGAACGACGCAGACCGTAGTTCAGACTGTTGCTGATCATCAGCAACGACAGCGGCCCCGGAATCAGGATCACCACCAGCGCAGCGCCGCTGAACAGCAGCCAGGTTTCCAGACTCATCACTTGCTCCTTTTTATCGTTATCAAGAATGTGCAAAAGCCCCACCCGATGGGGTGAGGCTGTTTTGAAGCGTGAACCGCGCAGCGCTTACAGGAAGATGAACTTGGCGATGAAGATCGCGCAGAGCACCCACAGGCTGACGGAAATCTCTTTGTATTTACCGGTGCCGGCCTTCAGCGCGACATAGGTAATGAAGCCCAGCGCGATACCGTCGGCGACCGAGAAGGTCAGCGGCATCATGATCGCGGTGACGATCGCCGGAATGCTGTCGGTCGCTTCGTCCCATTCGATGTGTGCCATGCCGCCCATCATCAGCATCGCTACGTAAATCAGCGCGCCAGCGGTGGCATAGGCGGGAATCATGCCGGCCAGCGGTGCAAAGAACATCGCGGCTATAAATAGCACACCCACGGTGACTGCGGTAAGACCAGTCCGACCACCAGCGGCTACGCCAGCGGCACTTTCCACGTAGCTGGTGACGGGCGGAACGCCGACGACCGCGCCGAATACGCTGGAGGCGCTGTCTGCTTTCATGGCGCGGGACAGGTTTTCGATACGGCCGTCAGGGTTCACCAGATTGGCGCGCTGTGCGACGCCCATCAAGGTGCCGGCGGTGTCGAACATGTGTACGAACAGGAAAGCCAGTACCACGCTGATCATGCTGACGTTGAACACGCCGGCGACATTCATGGCCATGAAGGTCGGCGCCAGGCTCGGCGGGGTGGACATTATCCCTTCATAGTGCACGATGCCCAGGCCCCAGCCTGCCAGGGTCACGGTGATGATGCTGATGAGGATTGCGCCGAACACTTTGTGATAACTGAGGATCGCGATCATCAGGAAGCAGATGGCTGCAAGCAGCGGGCCGGGTTCACGCAGCGAGCCGAGCTTGATCAGGGTGGCCGGGCTATCGACGACGATACCAGCGGTTTTCAGGCCGATCAGCCCGAGGAACAGGCCCACGCCGGCGCCCATCGCATAGCGCAGGCTGACCGGAATGCTGTTGAGCAGCCATTCGCGAATCCGCGAAAAGGTCAGGATCATGAACAGCACGCCCGAGACGAACACCGCACCGAGGGCCGTTTCCCAGTTGTAGCCCATAGTGCCGACGACGGTGTAGGTGAAGAACGCGTTGAGGCCCATGCCCGGCGCCAGGCCCACCGGCCAGTTGGCGTAGAGGCCCATCAGCAGGCAGCCCAGCGCGGCGGCGATACAGGTGGCGACGAAGGCTGCACCGTGATCGATCCCGGCATCGGCCATGATGTTCGGGTTGACGAAAATGATGTAGGCCATGGTGATGAAGGTTGTCAGACCGGCAATCAGCTCGGTCTTCACCGTGGTGCCATGCAAGCTGAGTTTGAAGATGCGCTCAAGCAGGCCCGTGCGTAAGGGCGGCGAGAGTTCCAGCGTCGATGCTTCGGATTTGCGGCTTTCCACAGCGAGTACTCCTCAAGAGTTTTATTGTTATTTCCAGGACCGGACCCATGAGGGGTGGCAGCGGCCCTTTGAGGCATACGCGAATTTGTTGACCATGCGGTCAGGAACTCGCACGCTGTGGATTATGCTTTTGTGTACAAATAAAGCAAATATTGTTTTTGGTTTTGTAGACGAAAAGACAGTTGATCGAGCTATATCACTCGTTCGGGCGATTGGTTCCCAGCGCCAGATTCACCGCCAGCCAACCGTTTACCGCCGTTTCGCCGGCTTCGGCAAAGACGCGTTCAAGCAATTTCACCTGTTCCCGACGCAGCGCCTGTTCAAATTTCGCCCCTTCAACGGTCAGCTCCAGCAGGCGTTTACGCTTGTCTGTCTCGGACGCCACGCTGTCCACCAAGTGCATTTCCTGCAATTGCCGCAACGGCATGTTCAGCGCCTGCTTGCTGACGCCGAGTAGCGCGAGCAATTCCTTGACGCTCAGGTTCGGATAGCGAGCGATGAAAAACACGATGCGTTGATGCACGCGGGACAAGCCGCGACGCTCGAGCATTTCATCGGCCTTGGCGGTGAACGCCTGGTAACCGAAGAAAAACGCTTCCATGGCTTGTTGCTGGCTGGCGCAGTTTTTAAGGTCAAGCATATTGACGTTTCCAGTGAGGCTGTCGTAATTTCAGTCAACAAGTTTGACTCATTTTTCCCATGCCTCGCTAGCGGTGACCTCCATGGCTTTTTCCGAACGTGTCTCGCGCCTCAAAAGTTCTCTGATCCGTGAAATCCTTGCCGCGGCCCAGCGCCCGGAAGTGATGTCGTTTGCTGGCGGTTTGCCGGCTGAAGCCATGCTGCCGAAGGTTGAATGGGCCGACATGCCACTGTCTCTCGGCCAGTACGGCATGAGCGAAGGCGAGCCGGCACTGCGCGAAGCGCTGGCAGCAGAGGCGAGAGCGCTGGGTTTGCCGTGTGAGGCGAGTCAGGTGCTGGTGGTCAGCGGCTCCCAGCAAACTCTGGATCTGGCGGCCAAGCTGTACATCGACAAGGGCACCGAAATCCTGCTCGAAGCGCCGACCTATCTGGCGGCCCTGCAGATCTTCCAGCTGTTCGGCGCCGATTGCCTGACCGTGCCGCTGGAGGCTGACGGCCCGAACCTCACGCAATTGCGTCAGCGTCTGGAACAGCATCGCCCGGCGTTCATCTATCTGATCCCGACCTTCCAGAACCCGTCCGCCGTGCGCTACAGCGAAGCCAAGCGCGAAGCCGTTGCGGCATTGCTCGACGAATTCGGCGTGACCCTGATCGAAGACGAACCCTATCGCGAACTGACCTTCGACGGCGGCAGCGCCCGACCGATTGCCGGACGCCTGAAGAAATCCAGCTGGATCTACACCGGCACCGTGTCGAAAACCCTGTTGCCGGGCCTGCGAGTCGGCTACCTGATTGCCAGCCCGGACCTTTTCCCGCATCTGCTCAAACTCAAGCAATCGGCGGATCTGCACACCAACCGCATCGGTCAGTGGCAGGCATTGCAGTGGATTGGCAGTGAGAAATATCAACAGCACTTGAGTGAATTGCGCGGCTTCTACCGTCAGCGCCGCGACGCCTTTCAAGCGGCGCTGGAAACCCATTTCGCCGATCTGGCGGACTGGAACACGCCGCAGGGCGGGCTGTTTTTCTGGTTGACCCTGAAGCAGCCATTGGACACGCGCACGTTGCTGAACACCGCGCTGGCCGACGATGTGGCTTTCATGCCGGGCGAACCATTCTTCCCCGAGCCGGATCGCAATCCCGGTCATCTGCGCCTGAACTTCAGTCACATCGATCCTTCACGACTCGATGAAGGGCTCAAGCGTCTGGCGGCGGTGGTGCGCCAGGCACAGGCCGTGCAGGCGGCATAAAAAAACCGGCCATCAGGCCGGTTTTTTTGATTCAGACTGCGGCGAACCGCTGGTTCAGATATTCGATGATCGTGTTGGACTCATACATCCAGGTGGTCTGGCCGTTCTCTTCGATGCGCAGGCACGGCACTTTGATCTTGCCGCCTTGTTCGAGCAGGGTCTGACGATCCTGCTCGTTGTTCTTCGCATCCTTCAGGGTCACCGGCACATTCAGGCGACGCAGGCTGCGGCGGGTCTTCACGCAGAACGGGCAGGCGTGGAACTGATACAGGGTCAGGTCCCTGGCGGCGGCGTCAACCTCAGCCTGGGCAGCGGCGGGGCGTTGTTTCTTGCCCGGACGGGTCAGGAAATCAACGAAGATGATCAGTTGGCCGAGGCCGACACGAAGCGCTTTGACGAACACGTTACAAGCCTCACAGGGACATTGAAGAAGGCGCGCAGCTTACCCGATTTTTCACGGACGAAAAAAAACCGGCGATCAACGCCGGTTTTTTCCTGTCACGCATTACTTGATCAGGCTGAGAAACTCGCTGCGGGTCGCCGCGTTTTCACGGAACTCACCGAGCATCACCGAAGTGATCATCGACGAGTTCTGCTTCTCCACCCCGCGCATCATCATGCACATGTGCTTGGCCTCGATCACCACGGCCACGCCCAGCGCGCCGGTGACCTGCTGGACCGCATCGGCGATCTGGCGGCTGAGGTTTTCCTGGATCTGCAGGCGGCGGGCGTACATGTCGACGATCCGCGCGACCTTCGACAGGCCCAGCACTTTGCCGCTCGGGATGTACGCGACGTGGGCCTTGCCGATGAACGGCAGCAGGTGGTGTTCGCACAACGAGTAGAGCTCGATGTCCTTGACCAGCACCATTTCGCTGTTGTCGGAGCTGAACAGGGCACCGTTGGTGACCTCTTCGAGCGTCTGTTGATAACCGCGGCAGAGGTACTGCATGGCTTTGGCGGCACGCTTTGGCGTGTCGAGCAGGCCCTCGCGGGAGACGTCCTCGCCCAGTTGGCCGAGAATCGCGGTGTAATTCTGTTCCAGGGACATGAAACTACCTGTGGGGATTTTCGCAAAGGGCAAGGGTACGGTGGCGGACACGACCCTGCAAGTTCGGTGTGACGGGATTATTCGTCGCGGCCTTCCATCATGGTGCGTTTCAGCATCACATACACGGCGCCGGCGCCGCCATGTTTCGCCTGGCACGAGCAAAAACCGAGCACTTGCGCATGCTGGCGCAGCCAGGTGTTGACGTGGCTTTTGATCATCGGCCGCTTGCCGTCCAGACGCACGGCTTTGCCGTGGGTGACGCGCACGCAGCGGATTTCGAATCTGGTGGCTTCGGCGAGAAACGCCCAAAGGGTTTCGCGGGCTTTTTCTACGCTCATGCCGTGCAGGTCGAGGCTGCCTTCGAACGGGATCTGCCCGATCTTGAGCTTGCGCATCTGGCTTTCCTGCACCCCGTCGCGGGCCCACATTAGCTCGTCTTCAGGACCGACGTCGATCACGAACTGATCGGACAGGCCGTCAACGGTAGTGGTGTCGGTGCGCACGGTCGCGGACTGGCGCAGCTTGGCGATCCGGTCACGGTCAGCCTTGGGTTTGCCGGTGTCGGCGCGGTCGTGCTTGATCGGCTTGACGCCTTGGATCGCACTTTTGAACAGGGAAAAATCGTCGTCTTGCATGTCAGCCTCCGCGAAGGGCGGCCAGTTTACCCAAACAGACACAAAACGGCCCGGCAAAAAGCCAGGCCGTCGATCAATCGTGTTTTTTCATCAGGTGCGGGGACATGTTCAATTCCCGTGATTGCCGTGCGCGACGCCGGCAACGACGCCACAGGGCCACGCCGAAATACAGGAACAGCAAGCCGACTGCGAGAATGATCGCCGAGCCGAGCGGTGTTGCATTCAGGTCGCCGAGCGCCGGTGGGCGCCCCAGCAGGCTGGCGGCCCCGGCCATCGCCAGCAGCACGCCGAACGTCGCCAGAATGGCCGCGATCGTCGCGCCGAATCGAAATCGCCAGTTGCTTTGGCCTTTGGGCCGCAAGCGGCGTGCGTCAAATCCATCGGATAACTTCATTCCGACCTTCCTCAATGGGTATCGGCCCTTCGACCGGGAGTTGACCGGGTTGTTCCTGAGGCTAGGGTAATTGAAGCAAATGCGAGGTTTTTGCAGATGAGCGGCGGGCTGAGCCGCTCATTTACGGTCGATCAGATCAGATCCTGGGTCAGCGCGAGGGTGGCAAAGTTGTCGGCCATGATCGCCATTTCCGCTTCCTGCACCTGTGCGGCACTGAGTACGCGGCCCTTGAACGGCAGATCGCGGGTGGCGCAGGCGTCTTCGACCAGGGTGCAGCGGAAGCCCAGGTTTTTCGCCGCGCGCACGGTGGTGCTGACGCTGGAGTGACTCATGAAACCGCAGACGATCAGGTCCAGCGAGCCGATGGTTTGCAGACGATCGTAGAGTTCGGTGCCGTGAAAGGCGCTCGGCAGCAGTTTGCCGATGATGGTTTCATCGCCCTGGGGTTCCAGGCCGGGGATGAATTCGCCGCGTTCGCCTTGCGGGTCGAACAGACCGCCGACGGTGCCGAGGTGGCGCACGTGCACGATCGGCCGGCCGGCCGCGCGGGCGGCGGCAACCAGTTGTTTGATGTTCGCGACAGCCGCGTCCATGCCACTCAGGGCCAGCGGGCCGCTGAGGTACTCTTTCTGGGCATCGATGATGACCACGGTGGCATGGCTCAACGTGGCCGCTGCGTAACCGCGACCGCTGAGTTGAAACATCGTTTTTGGAACGGACATTCTGGGGCTCCTTCGGGTGGGGCTTTTGCGACATTCTCCTCTGGCTGAGCGGTTCTGTGAATCGCTACCATCGTAGACACCGTCGTTGCTGGCCTGCAGCCTTGTCAAGTTACACGATCTGTTCAATAGCCGAGGGGAAAATCGGAAGAGTCCTACCGTCGCCCCGGAATCTTTCCTGCGTCGTCGCGGCGCGTTTTGGCTGCTAGAATCGCCAGTCGTTTTTTCTGGAGTTCTGCCCCGTGATCACTTCCCGACTTCGTACCCTACGCGACCATATCCGTTGGGCCGTCAGCCGCTTCCATGGGGAGGATCTGTTTTTCGGCCATGGCACCGACAATGCCTGGGACGAAGCCCGGCAGCTAGTGCTTGGTGCCTTGCACCTGCCGTGGGAAATCGCCGACAGCTATCTGGATTGCGCGCTGGAGGACGATGAGCTGGTCAATCTTCAGCGCCTGCTCAAGCGCCGCATCGAAGAGCGCATTCCGACCGCTTACCTGCTGGGCGAAGCCTGGTTCTGCGGCATGTCGTTCATCGTCGATGAGCGCGTGCTGATCCCGCGCTCGCCGATTGGCGAACTGATCGAAAACCGTTTTGCCCCATGGATCGGCGACGAGCCGGCGCGGATTCTCGACCTGTGCACCGGCTCCGGCTGCATCGGCATCGCGTGCGCCTACGAGTTCCAGAACGCCGAAGTGGTGCTGGCGGATCTGTCGTTCGAAGCGCTGGAAGTGGCGAACCAGAACATCGAGCGTCATGGCGTCGATGAGCGGGTGTTCACCGTACAGGGCGATGGTTTCGATGGTCTGCCGGGTCAACGTTTCGACCTGATCGTGTCGAACCCGCCCTACGTCGATGCGGAAGATTTCGCCGACATGCCGGACGAATACCAGCACGAGCCGGAACTGGGCCTTGCCTGTGGCGACGATGGCTTGAACCTGGTACGCCGGATGCTCGCCGAAGCGGCGGATCATCTGACCGAGAAGGGTTTGCTGATTGTCGAGGTGGGCAACAGCCAGGTCCACGTCGAAGCGCTGTATCCGGAGGTCGACTTCGCGTGGCTGGAGTTCGAGCGCGGCGGGCATGGTGTGTTCATGCTGACCGCCGAACAGTGTCGCGCCCATCAGGCACTGTTCGCTTCCCGCGTCTGACCTGGACCGATCGTTCCCACCTCTGTGGGAACGATCATTGGCTTAGCGGTGCGTAGCAATCCAGATCAGCAACCCGGCCTGAAACACCGCAAACGCCACCAGACAGGTAATAGTGAAACGCAGCCCGGCGTCTTCGCGCTTGAACTTGCTGACCTTGTCTTCCTGCTTCTTCAGCTTCACTTCCTGCTCGGCCAGATTCTGCTCGGCCTGCTGCAACATCTGCGCAGCTTCGAGAATTTCGACGATCTGCAGCTTTTCGCTGTTCCAGTCACCCAGCAGGTCGCCGACCTTCACTTCCTTGACGCTGCCCTTCAAATGCTGGGCGTCGGCGTAAACCACATCAAAGCCATGCACCCGCAGAAAGTGATCGCGGCGCAGGCGAGTGTCTTCGTTCAGCGCGTCCTTGTTGTTCAAGTCCATGCCGTCGACGGTGTAGGTGGGCCAGCGCTTTTTTGCCCAGTTGATGCCTTGGGCAGCCATGAAACGGCCGATGCCACGGTTCAGCGGTTCGATCTGCAAACCGCTGTCCGGGCCGAAATGCACACGCTTGGTGGTGTGGTCGACCCACACGTCCAGGTGATTCTGCTCTTTGCGCACTCGCTGAGCGGGCAACTTGATCGCCATGCGCATCAGACTGTGTCCTTTGCCGTTGCGCTCGGCGTAACCGAATTCAACGAAGCGCAGCGGCCGCCCGCCGGTGTTGCGGTCGGTCTGCAACGGCGCCAGGCGGAGCATCTTGTGGTGCTCGACGTGGACATCCGCCCATGGCAGCTCGACCGCTGGCGGTGCGTCTTTTTCAGCGGTGGTGTCGGGTGAAGTCTGGGTATCGGTCATAACGGCGAGATCCTGTCCAAGCTGCTTGCCGCCAGCCAGTACGCTGGCGACAAAGGCTTATCGGCCGTTTTTCCCAGGACTAGAGGGTAAACACCGCTTAACGGGTGCGAAGTCCGTCAATAAATTCAAGAACGCGTGTCCCCAGTTCCGCCGCCAGCGGCAAATTCGGGTCCTTGTAGGAGGCCAGTTGCCGCTTCACGTCGTTGGGCACGATGCGCAACACGTGGTTCATACCCTCGATCAGCGCCAGCTCTGCGTCCGGTTTG
Organism: Pseudomonas sp. lyk4-R2A-10; assembly: GCF_030209075.1. Taxonomy (NCBI): domain Bacteria; kingdom Pseudomonadati; phylum Pseudomonadota; class Gammaproteobacteria; order Pseudomonadales; family Pseudomonadaceae; genus Pseudomonas; species Pseudomonas sp. lyk4-R2A-10. The sequence goes on from NZ_JARVSR010000006.1 coordinate 208,922, forward strand.
GCGGCCTTGAGCAATTTCGCATCATCGACCTGGACCTGAATGTCGTTGCTGCCTTGCACGATCAGCGCCGGCATTTTCAGCTGGGCGAAGGCCGCCGCCGGATCCTGACGGAACAGCGAAATCAGGTACGGCTGCACACTCGGACGGAAAATCACCTGCAACGGGGCTGGCACATTGTCGTCGGTATGCCCGGCCTTGAGGCTGTCGAGCAGTTCGTTGCTGCGCAGCATCAACGGGGGAGGGAGGCTGCGGGCCAGTTGCCGGCGCAGCACCTGATCGATCGGCCGGGCCGTGCCGGAAAGCGAAATGACCGCCGCCGCGTCGACCTTTGGAGCGGCCAGGCTGGCAATCAGCGCGCCTTCGCTGTGGCCGAGCAGGATCAACGGACCGAAGCGCGGATCGGCTTTCAGCTTCTGCCCCCAGGCCACGGCGTCCGCCACGTAGGCTTCCACCGACAGGTTTCGCTCGTCCGGGGTTGCGGCCAGGCTGGCAGCCACGCCGCGCTTGTCGAAACGCACACTGGCGACGTTGTGTTTGGCCAGCACCCAGGCCAGTCGCTTGAGGCTGTCATTGCGCCCGCCGTCGGGGTTGTTTCCGTCACGATCGGTAGGACCCGAGCCAGAAAGGATCAGGACAACCGGCACGGGGTTGTCGGATTTCGGCAGCAATAGCGAGCCGAAAAGTTCGCCGTTGTCAGTCGTCAACGTGACCGGACGTTGCAGGACAGTCGCCTGGACGAAGCCGGTAAACAGGGAAAGGCTCAAGATCAAAACTCGCAGCATCATCACGCCATCATTTGCCAAGGTGCCGGTTGGACTCACCCACACCGCTAAGGTTCGAGGATGAACTACTCGGTTAGCCTGCGTATACTGGCGCGCATCACGAATCTGGGTTCGATTTCACGGAGCGTCCTGCATGTCCGGCAATACCTACGGCAAGCTGTTCACTGTCACCACCGCGGGCGAAAGCCATGGTCCGGCGTTGGTCGCCATTGTCGACGGCTGCCCGCCGGGCCTGGAGATTTCCCTTGAAGATCTGCAACGCGACCTCGACCGTCGCAAGCCGGGCACCAGCCGCCACACCACCCAGCGCCAGGAAGCCGACGAAGTCGAAATCCTTTCCGGCGTGTTCGAGGGCCGCACCACCGGCTGCTCCATCGGCCTGCTGATTCGCAACACCGACCAGAAGTCCAAGGACTACTCGGCGATCAAGGACCTGTTCCGCCCGGCCCACGCCGACTACACCTACCACCACAAATACGGCGAGCGCGATTATCGCGGCGGCGGTCGCAGCTCCGCGCGGGAAACCGCCATGCGCGTCGCGGCTGGCGCCATCGCCAAGAAGTACCTGGCAAGCCAAGGCATCGTCATTCGCGGCTACATGAGCCAGCTCGGCCCGATCGAAATCCCGTTCAAGACCTGGGAATCGGTCGAGCAGAATGCCTTCTTCAGCCCGGACCCGGACAAAGTGCCGGAGCTGGAAGCTTATATGGATCAGTTGCGCCGCGATCAAGACTCCGTCGGGGCGAAGATCACCGTGGTTGCCGAAGGCGTGATGCCGGGCCTGGGCGAGCCGATCTTCGACCGTCTCGATGCCGAACTGGCCCATGCGCTGATGAGCATCAACGCGGTCAAAGGTGTGGAAATCGGCGCCGGTTTCGCCTGCGTCGCCCAGCGCGGCACCGAACACCGTGACGAGCTGACCCCGGAAGGTTTCCTCAGCAACAACGCGGGCGGCATCCTTGGCGGGATCTCTTCGGGGCAGCCGATCGTCGCGCACCTGGCCTTGAAGCCGACCTCGAGCATCACCACCCCGGGCCGTTCGATCGACATCGATGGCAACCCGGTCGATGTCATTACCAAGGGCCGTCACGACCCATGTGTCGGTATCCGCGCCACGCCGATTGCCGAGGCGATGATGGCCATCGTGTTGATGGATCACCTGCTGCGCCACCGTGGCCAGAACGCCGATGTGCGCGTGAGCACCCCGGTGCTGGGTCAGCTTTGATGGGTGATCTCAAAGCCGCCGCGGTCTGACCGTGGCGGCGCTCCCGTACTGGCGGCTGTCCAGTTTCTATCTGTTCTATTTCGCCTTGCTCGGTTCGACGGCGCCGTTTCTGGCGCTGTACTTCGATCACCTCGGTTTCAGTGCCGCGCGGATCGGCGAACTGGTGGCGATCCCGATGCTGATGCGCTGCGTAGCACCGAACATCTGGGGTTGGCTTGGCGATTACACCGGCAGGCGCCTGGCCATCGTGCGCTTCGGCGCGGTGTGCACGCTGCTGACGTTCTCATTGATTTTCGTCAGCAAGACCTACGCCTGGCTGGCGATGGTCATGGCCTTGCACGCGTTTTTCTGGCACGCGGTGCTGCCGCAGTTCGAAGTCATCACTCTGGCGCATTTGCAGGGCCAGACCTCCCGCTACAGTCAGATTCGCCTGTGGGGCTCGATCGGTTTCATCATCACCGTGGTCGCCCTCGGTCGCCTGTTCGAATGGCTCAGCCTCGACATCTACCCGGCGGCGCTGGTGTTGATCATGGCCGGCATCGTCCTCAGCAGTCTGTGGGTGCCGAATGCGCAACCGCCTCAGGGCAACCGTCCGACGGGCGAGGGCTTTCTCAAACAGTTGCGCAATCCCGGGGTGCTGGCGTTTTACGGTTGCGTGGCGCTGATGCAGATGAGTCACGGGCCGTATTACACGTTTTTGACCCTGCACCTCGAACGACTGGGCTACAGCCGCGGCGTGATCGGCATGCTCTGGGCGGTCGGCGTGGTGGCGGAAGTGCTGATGTTCATGGCCATGAGCCGGATCCTCGCGCGTTTTTCCCTGCGGCGGGTGTTGATGGCGAGTTTTCTGCTGGCGGCGTTGCGCTGGTTGCTGCTAGGTTCGTTCGCCGAGTTCCTGTGGGTCTTGCTGTTTGCCCAGGTGCTGCACGCGGCGACGTTCGGCAGCTTTCATGCGGCTGCCATCGCGTTCGTGCAACGTAGCTTCGGCGCGCGTCAGCAAGGGCAGGGTCAGGCGTTGTATGCCGCGCTGGCTGGCACCGGTGGTGCGTTCGGCGCGTTGTATTCCGGCTACAGCTGGAATGCCCTCGGCGCGACATTGACCTTTAGTATTGCCAGTCTCGCAGCGCTCGCCGCTGCCGTTATCATTGCCATTCGAATGCAAGAGGACAGGCCATGAGCCTTACCCGTGAACAGCTTGCCCAGCAAATTGTCGACGCCGGGCGTTTTCTTTATGGTCGCGGCTGGTCGCCGGCCACCAGCAGCAATTACTCGACGCGCCTGTCGCCGAGCGAAGCGCTGCTGACCGTGTCCGGCAAGCACAAGGGCCAGTTGGGCCTGGACGACGTGCTCGCCACCGATCTGTCCGGCAACAGCCTGGAACCCGGCAAAAAACCGTCCGCCGAAACCCTGCTGCACACCCAGCTCTACAGCTGGCGCCCGGAAATCGGCGCGGTGTTGCACACCCACTCGGTGAACGCCACGGTGCTGTCGCGCCTGACGCCGCAAGACTTCATCGAGTTCGAAGACTACGAACTGCAAAAAGCCTTCAGCGGCGTCTCGACCCACGAATCCCGGGTGCGCGTGCCGATCTTCGACAACGATCAGGACATTGCACGCCTCGCTGCCAAGGTGCAGCCTTGGCTCGAGGCCCATCCCGATTGCGTGGGTTATCTGATTCGCGGCCACGGCCTCTACACCTGGGGCGCGCAGATGAGCGACGCGTTGCGCCAGATCGAGGCCTTTGAATTCCTGTTTGAATGCGAGTTGAAGACCCGCAGCGTCATGAACCGCCAAGGCTGACTTCACCAGAACCAGCCCCTTTGCCCGATGAATGCAGTGCCCGACCGGTCTCGAAGAACCGGACGGCAAGGCCGATACCGAGGAATGCCCCATGAGCAGCCTGTCCGTCTATCACGTTTCCAGCCCCGAGATTCCGAACAAGGTGCTGACCCATTTCGAAGACATCGCTTCGACCCTGGCCGAGCAGGGCGTGCGCTTCGACCGTTGGCAAGCCGCCGCGAAGATCCAGCCCGGCGCCAGCCAGGAAGAAGTGATCGGTGCTTATAAAGAGCAGATCGACAAACTGATGACTGAGCGCGGCTACATCACGGTCGACGTGATCAGCCTCAACAGCGACCACCCACAAAAAGCCGAATTGCGCGCCAAGTTCCTCGAAGAACATCGGCATGGCGAAGACGAAGTACGCTTCTTCGTTGCCGGTCGCGGTCTGTTTACCCTGCACATCGACGATTACGTCTACGCCGTGCTGTGCGAGAAGAACGACCTGATTTCGGTGCCGGCCGGTACCAAGCATTGGTTCGATATGGGCGAGAACCCGCATTTCGTGGCGATCCGTCTGTTCAACAACCCTGAAGGCTGGGTCGCCAACTTCACCGGCGAAGACATCGCCGGTCGCTTCCCGCGTCTGGAGGACTGAGCGATGTCGATCAAGGTCATTCTCACCGACATCGAAGGCACCACCAGCGCGGTGAGTTTTGTGTTCGACGTGCTGTTCCCATATGCCGCCAAACACCTGCCGGACTTCGTCCGTCAGAACGCCCAGCGCGCCGACGTTGCCGAGCAACTGGATGCCGTGCGCCGCGACAGCAACGAACCGCAGGCTGACGTCGAGCGAGTCGTGGAAATTCTGCTGGCCTGGATCGCCGAAGACCGCAAAGCCACGCCGCTGAAAGCGTTGCAAGGCATGGTCTGGGAGCAGGGTTATCAGGCCGGGCAGTTGAAAGGCCATGTTTACCCGGACGCTGTTGAAGCGCTCCAGCGCTGGCATCAGGCCGGTTATCAACTTTTTGTTTATTCGTCCGGTTCGATCCAGGCGCAGAAGCTGATTTTCGGATGCTCGGAAGCAGGAGATCTGACGCCGTTGTTCAGTGGCTACTTCGACACCACGTCGGGCCCCAAGCGCGAGCCGCAGTCATATACCAATATCCAGCAGGCCATCGGAGTCGAACCGCAGGAAATCCTGTTCCTCTCCGACATCGTCCAGGAACTCGACGCCGCCCAGTCAGCCGGCCTGCAAACCTGCGGCCTGGCTCGTGAGGGCGGGGAGCTGGAAGGTCATGTGACCGTCGACAGCTTCACTGGGATCGAACCCGAAGCGTTCTGAGTTCACACAATCGCCGCGCAAAAAAACAGGCCGTGAAGCGAAAGCTCCACGGCCTGTCTGTTTATACGGTGTTCGAATTACATCGAGTGATAAGTCGGCAGGGCAAAACGTTGCTGACTTTGCAGCATGCCGATCTGCGGCAGCTCGCTGGCTTGTTCTGCCAGATCACGACGGATCGCGCTGATCGCCCACGACAGTTGATCGCCGGCATGCAGTTGCTGATAGGTCAGCGCACGTTTGAACACTTTGCCGTCGGCACTCTTCAGTGTCAGCAGGATCCCGCCATCGGGACGTGGCGCAGTGGTGACGTCGAAGTTGGAGAACAGGGAGGTAAATTTTTCTTGGATCAGGCTCATGTCTTTCAGCTCCGTATGCACTTGAATGGCAAGCATGCGTAGGGAGTTGCAGCGATTGTGCCAGTATTTATTTTTTTAAAAATCGTTATAAAACAGCAGGTTATAAAATTTTCTCATTTCGGCTGTCGTGCAATCTGCATGAATGGCCATCGTGCATCCTGCATTTTGCGGGATCGCTGTCGATCCGATGGAACCATTCCGTCCGGCAGCAATCCCGCTTCGCCATATAGCGCTGGCGGATACAAAACATTGCAAAAACCGCGTGTACAGCCCGCGAAGCCCTGACGTATTTTCGGCCACGACCCCCGCTCGAGAAGCGCCGGTTGCCTCACCCGATTGCCCGACAATAAAAATCCGGCCTGCACGTCAAGGTCGAACGGGAGCTGCCATGCGCCACGCGCCGAGCGACACGATTACCTGGGGCATGATGCTCCGCAAACTGCCGATGATTGCCAAAGCCATCCCGCGGGTGGTGAAAGGCATGAAGGTGGCCAACGTCAAGGATCCGACCCAAACCTGTGGCCTGGGCTGGACATTCGAGCAAGCGACCCTGCGCAATCCCGAAGGCCCCGCGCTGCTGTCGGGCGAGGTGGTGCTGAGTTATTCACAGGTCAACCAGTGGGCCAACCGCATTGCCCACTATTTGATCGGCCAGGGTATCGGCAAGGGCGATGTGGTGGCGGTGTTCATCGAGAACCGCCCGGAACTGCTGGTGACGATTCTGGCCCTGGCCAAGGTCGGCGCCGTCAGCGCGCTGCTCAATACCTCGCAGACCCGCGATACGCTGATCCACAGCATCAATCTGGTGACGCCGGCGGCGATTGTCGTCGGTGAGGAACTGCTGCCGGCATTTGCGGCGGTACGCGAGCAAGTGTCGATCCCGGCAACGCGCGCCTGGTTCGTCGCCGATCAGGATACCTTCAGCCATCCGGGCATCGCGCCCGAGGGCTACATCAACCTGATCAGCGCCAGTGCCGACGCCTCGGGCGACAACCCGGCCAGCAGCCGGCAGATTTTCTTCGACGACCCCTGTTTCTACATCTACACCTCCGGCACCACCGGTTTGCCCAAGGCCGGCGTGTTCAAGCACGGCCGCTGGATGCGCAGTTCGGCGAGCTTCGGCATGATCGCCCTCGACATGCGCCCGGACGACATCGTCTATTGCACCTTGCCGCTGTACCACGCCACCGGGCTTTGCGTGTGTTGGGGTTCGGCGGTTAATGGCGCTTCGGGTTTCGCGATTCGCCGCAAGTTCAGCGCCCGCCAGTTCTGGAGCGACGTGCGCCGCTACCGCGCAACCACCATCGGTTACGTCGGCGAGTTGTGCCGTTATCTGGTGGATCAGCCGCTCAGCGCCGACGACAGCCGTCACGACGTGCGCAAAATGATCGGCAACGGCCTGCGGCCCGGCGCGTGGGCCGAGTTCAAGACCCGTTTCGGCGTGGATCACATTTGCGAGCTGTACGCGGCCAGCGACGGCAATATTGGCTTCACCAACATCCTCAATTTCGACAACACCATCGGCTTCTCGCTGATGGCCTGGGAACTGGTCGCCTACGACCAGGACAGCGGCGAGCCGATTCGTGGCGCTGACGGGTTCATGCGCAAGGTCGGTCGGGGCGAGCGAGGCCTGCTGCTGGCGCGGATCGACGACAAGGCGCCGCTGGACGGCTACACCGATCCGCAGAAAACCGCCAAAGTCGTGCTGCAGGACGTGTTCATCAAAGGGGATCGCTTTTTCAATACCGGCGATCTGCTGCGCAACATCGGTTTTGGTCATGCACAGTTTGTCGACCGCCTCGGCGACACCTACCGCTGGAAGGGAGAGAACGTCTCGACCACCGAGGTCGAGAACCTGCTGCTCCAACATCCGCACATTTCCGAAGCCGTGGCCTATGGTGTGGAAATCCCCAACACCAACGGTCGCGCCGGGATGGCGGCGATCACCCCGGCCGAGTCTTTGGCGACCCTGGATTTCGCCGAACTGTTGGCCTTCGTCCGCCAGCGTATGCCGGCCTACGCGGTGCCGTTGTTCTTACGGGTCAAGGTGAAAATGGAAACCACCGGCACCTTCAAATACCAGAAGACGCGCCTGAAAAACGAAGGCTTCGATCCCCGCCAGACAGGCGATGACCCGATTTATGCCTGGCTGCCAGGGACAGAAACCTACGTGCAGGTCTCGGATGGAATCCTTGCGGACATCCGGGCAGGCAAGTTCCGTTATTGATATTGGCTATCGGCGGTCTCGGAAAAAAGGGGATGACAGCTATCGCCGCGCTCGGGAAACTATCGGCTTTCCGATCGACCGAAAGTGGAGTTGCCCCATGTCCGACCAAAGCCGCCAGATGACCCCAGAAGAAGCCGCCGAATTCACCGAGCAGGTATTCAACAAGGCGCGTGAGGGCGATGCGGTAATGCTGGATCGCCTGATCACTGCCGGTCTGCCGGTGAACCTGACCAACAGCAAGGGCGACACCCTGCTGATGCTCGCCAGTTACTACGGGCATGTGGACGCGGTGCAAGTGTTGCTCAAGCACAAGGCCGACCCGGAACAACGTAACGGCAACGGCCAAAGCCCGATTGCCGGCGCGGCGTTCAAGGGTGACCTGGCCGTGGTCAAGGCGTTGGTCGAAGGTGGGGCGCAGATTGAAGGTGCCTCTTTCGACGGACGCACGGCGTTGATGATGGCGGCGATGTTCAACCGGGTTGAAATCGTCGACTACCTGATCGACCAGGGCGCCGATCCGAAAGCCAAGGATGCCAACGGCATCACCGCGCTGGACGCGGCCCGCACCATGGGCGCTGTGGACACCACCGCGCAGCTGGAAAAACTGCTGGGCTGAAGCCGCTGGCCGGAACCCGTTCTGTGGCGAAGGCGAGAATGCGCTATCCTTCGCGCCCTCAAAATTCTCTTCGCCACAGGATCCGCTCCCATGAAAGCCGCACTCGCCGAACTCATCAGCAAAATCAGCTCCGGCTGCATGGGCGAAGACGAGATCCTGAAGGTCGCTGACGAAGCGGCGCAGGCCTACGCCGATGCCGATGCTTTTCTGACCGCCAACCCGGACATCAACTACGACGACACTTTCCCGATTCCGCTGGGCGAATGGGTGGTGGTCGGCAGCCTGCCCGAGACCGTACTGTTTCAGGCGGACACCTACGTTGACCTGTTCGCACAGATCGTGGCTTCGTTCGGCCCGGGCGTCGAGTTCAACCTCAAGCCCAAGCAACTGGCCAAGACCGAGGCGCTGACCGCGCTCAACCGCATCCAGGTGCAGATGAGCAGCCTGAACAAGGAAAACGGCGGTTACACCCTGATGAACTTCAGCCAGCTGCTCGACGACGAGCTGCAAGTGGTGCTGGTCTACGGCAACGACGTGCCGCGCGTGCTGGAACTGTGCGCCGAAGTCGGCATTGCCGCCGCGCCGTCGCTGGAAGCCCTGAAGGTCGCCGTTCACGTCTGAATGCAATAAAAGGGAACCCTGTGCGCGACCGTCTATCCTAAAAGTGCATGCCACTATTCTGGAGCGACACCATGGGTTCCACGTTCAACGGCCTGGTCGGCCTGATCATTCTTGCGCTCGACATCTGGGCGATCATCAATGTGCTGAAAAGCGGCGCCGAGACCGGGATGAAAATCCTCTGGGTGCTGCTGATCATCCTGCTGCCGGTGCTGGGCCTGATCATCTGGGCGATTGCCGGGCCGCGGGGCAACGTGCGGATCTGACCGTTCGCACCCTGATCGGGTCGGGCCGATGAACTGAGGTTCGACCTGTCATCTTCGGCAACGTAGAATGCGCGCCTTTCCCGGGCAATCGAACCTGACGATTGGCGCCCGCGCATTCATCGGAGCACTTCACCATGACCGTCACCAAGACCAGCGAATACCTGGAAACCCTCTACGAAGGCTACGGCCAGCGTTTTCGCATGGAAAAACTGCTGCACGAAGTGCGCACCGAACACCAGCACCTGGTGATTTTCCAGAACCCGCGCATGGGCCGGGTGATGGCGCTGGACGGCGTGATCCAGACCACCGAAGCCGATGAGTTCATCTACCACGAAATGCTCACCCACGTGCCGATCCTCGCCCACGGCACCGCCAAGCGCGTGCTGATCATTGGCGGCGGCGACGGCGGCATGCTGCGCGAAGTGACCAAACACGCCAGCGTCGAGCACATCACCATGGTCGAGATCGACGGCACCGTGGTCGACATGTGCAAAGAGTTTCTGCCGAACCACTCCAGCGGTGCGTACGACGATCCACGCCTGAACCTGGTGATCGACGACGGCATGCGTTTCGTCGCCACCACCACTGAAAAATTCGACGTGATCATTTCCGACTCCACCGACCCGATCGGTCCGGGCGAAGTGCTGTTCTCGGAAAACTTCTACCAGGCCTGCCACCGCTGCCTGAACGAGGGCGGCATCCTCGTGACCCAGAACGGCACGCCGTTCATGCAGATCGAAGAAGTGAAAACCACTGCCGGTCGCCTGCGCAGCCTGTTCCCGGACTGGCACTTCTATCAGGCAGCCGTCCCGACCTACATCGGCGGTTCGATGACCTTTGCCTGGGGCTCGACCAACCCGGCCTACCGCAAGCTGAGCCGTGAAATTCTGCAACAGCGCTTCATCGGCAGCGGCATCGTTACCCGTTACTACAACCCGGAAATTCACATTGGTGCTTTCGCCTTGCCGCAGTACGTGTTGCAAGCGGTGAACAAGCCAAGCAACGACTGATCATTCGCGGGTCAGAAAAAGCCGAGGCCGGTGTGCGAAAACACGCCGGCCTCGGCTTTTTTCATGTTGCATCGGTGTAAACCTTTTGAACGATCAATCCTGACAAAAGTCGAGATAGGTGTAAGCCCATTTGCGGGTTTGATCGAGGAGGCTCCGATGTCAAAGTGGAAAGTCACTTTCGTGGACGATCATGGTGAAACGATCGACGAAGTCTTCGAGTGCGAGGAATGCCCCAGTCATGAACGGGCAGCTCGCCTCATCAAGGAACGATTGCTGCCAGTCGCCGCCGAGCTTGACCTGAACGATCTGGAAGGGCGCACCGCCGATGCCGGCGTAAAAAGCCTGAAAACCCAGAACAGCATCGAAATCCGCAGCATCACCCCAATCTGAATCTTCATTTTCTTCATGTACCAGGCCTTGGCAGCGGCTCTATCTTGGGGCTACTCTGCAAGCGAGATCAGCGAACGGATCGCTAAGGTCTGGTCTTGTCAGCTACATGCTTGTTTCCCGCCGGCAACGCGGTTGCCGTAAGCACCCGGGCCCTGTGGGCCAGTGCAGGGAATACGGAAAGTCTATCCATCTATGCGAGGGGGACGATTCATGAGCACAGCCTATCAAGAAGACATCAGCAGCAGTGTGCTGCGCCGCATGAAAGAAGGCGGTTTCGATTTTTCCCGATTCCATCCCATCGAGTTCTACGCCATTTTCCCGGACGAGGAGCGGGCACGCAGGGCGGCAGGCAAATTTCGCGGTGAATCCATCAATGCCCAGGTCAGTGCGCGCGACGACGGCGCCTGGTCTCTGGAATTGAGCAAGGTGATGTACGCAACCTACGACGACATTGGCGATTTCGAGCAGGGCTTTTCGGCGGTGGTCGAGCCCTTGGGCGGCATCATCGAAGGCTGGGGCGTGAAACAGGAGATCCGCAACCGGCACCGTTTGAACTGATCACTCTCGCAACACGTCGAGCAACGGCTGACCTTCGGGTCGGCCGTTGTCGTTTCTGCCCCTGAACGCCTCATGGCAAAACCCTGAAACAAGAATCCGGCGCAAAAAAAAGCCACCTGAGGGGGTGGCTGAAAGGGAAGACCGGAAGGAGAGGAAACCGGTCAGGGTTACGGCCGGGAGGGCTGCCAGGGCAAGCCGGAACAGTGAGGCTGCGTACTTCGTCAGCGACGTTTTTGCAGCGGATGCGCGGATTATCCGCAGCCGCCGACGGGCAGTGAAATCAACTCTGACTATGCTGGTGATAGGCGACGGGACTGCGTCGCAATGAGGCGGGGGCGATCAGGTTGGGGCATTTGCCGCACAGGAATGGTGCGGTACGTGTGGCGTGAATATCCAACCGATTGAAATCAAAGCGTTTATGCCGATGGCACGGGCCTTGCGAAGGCCTGTATGTCCGGAGTGACAAGGAGTACGGCATGATCCGCACCTATTTTGATGAGATGTACGATGCCGGCGGCCAGATCCGCCCGCATTACCGGGAGTTTGCCCGCTGGCTGGCCGAAACGCCTGACGAGCTGCTGGCCCAGCGGCGACGCGAGGCCGATCTGCTGTTCCATCGCGCCGGGATCACCTTCACGCTCTACGGGGACGAGCAGGGGACAGAGCGTCTGATTCCCTTCGACACCATTCCGCGCAGCATTCCGGCCAGTGAATGGCGGATCGTCGAGCGCGGCTGCATCCAGCGGGTCAAGGCGCTGAACATGTTCCTCGCCGACCTTTACCACGAGCAACGCATCATCAAGGCCGGGATCATTCCCGCCGAACAGGTGCTGGCCAACGAGCAATATCAGTTGGCGATGCAGGGGCTGGACCTGCACCGCGATATCTATTCGCACATCTCCGGCGTCGATCTGGTGCGCGACGGCGACGGCACTTATTACGTGCTCGAGGACAACCTGCGCACACCAAGCGGCGTGAGCTACATGCTCGAAGACCGCAAGATGATGATGCGCCTGTTCCCCGAACTGTTCGCGGCCCAGCGCATCGCTCCCATCGACCATTACCCGAACCTGCTGCTCGACACCCTGAAAAGCTCAAGCCCGATCGACGACCCGAGTGTGGTGGTGCTGACGCCGGGTCGGTTCAACAGCGCGTTTTTCGAGCATGCGTTCCTGGCCCGGGAAATGGGCGTGGAGCTGGTGGAGGGCGCGGATCTGTTCGTGCGCGACGACAAGGTCTTCATGCGCACCACCGACGGCCCGAAAGCGGTGGACGTGATCTACCGCCGGCTCGACGATGCGTTCCTCGATCCTTTGGCCTTCCGCCCGGACTCGATGCTCGGCGTGCCGGGGCTGCTGTCGTCGTATCGCTCCGGCAATGTAGTGTTGGCCAATGCTATCGGCACCGGCGTGGCGGACGACAAATCGGTGTATCCGTTCGTTACCGAAATGATCCGTTTCTACCTCGACGAAGAACCGATCCTGAAGAACGTGCCGACCTGGCAATGCCGCAACCCGTCTGAACTTTCCCACGTGCTGGCCAATCTTCCGGATCTGGTGGTCAAGGAAACCCAGGGCTCCGGTGGTTACGGGATGCTCGTGGGGCCGGCGGCGACCACCGCGGAAATCGATGCGTTCCGCGAGCGGATCAAGGCCAAGCCCCACGCGTACATCGCGCAACCGACGCTGTCGCTGTCGACTTGTCCGACCTTTGTCGAAAACGGCATTGCGCCGCGCCATATCGACCTGCGCCCGTTCGTATTGTCCGGCCGCGAAACCCGGGTCGTGCCCGGCGGTTTGACCCGTGTCGCCCTGCGTGAAGGCTCTCTGGTGGTGAATTCATCCCAGGGCGGCGGAACCAAGGACACCTGGGTGGTCGAGGATTGAAGGAAGCCTGCCATGTTAAGTAGAACTGCCTCGGATCTGTACTGGATGTCGCGCTACCTGGAGCGGGCGGAAAACCTCGCGCGGATGCTCGACGTCAGTTATTCGCTGTCGCTGATGCCGCAGGACGGCCGTGGCGACGGTCTGCACGAACTGGCGATGCCGCTGCTGATCACCGGCACGCTGGACGATTACCTGGAACGCCACGGCGAGCTGCATGCCGAGCGCTTGCTGCACTTCTTCGCCCTCGACGCGGCCAATCCGGCGAGCATCTATAGCTGCCTCGGCGCGGCGCGCGCCAGCGCCCATGCGGTGCGTGGCCGGATCACCGCCGACATGTGGGAGAACATCAACGCCACCTGGCTGGAGATTCGCGGGATCGCCAATCAGGGCCTCAGCCGTTATGGCATGAGTCGCTTCTGCGAGTGGATCAAGGAACGTTCGCACCTGTTCCGTGGGGCATCCTACGGCACCATCATGCGCAACGACGCGTTTCGTTTCATTCGCCTGGGGACCTTCATCGAGCGGGCGGACAACACGTTGCGCCTGCTCGATGCGCGTTACGAAATGGCCGGCGATCAGGCCGAAGCAGTCAGCGATGGCACCGCTCACGCCTATTACCAGTGGAGTGCACTGTTGCGGGCGCTGTCATCGTTCGAGGCCTACACCGAGATCTATCGCGATGCGCCCGGCGCCCGGCATGTGGCCGAGCTGCTGTTGTTGCGCGCCGACGTGCCGCGTTCGCTGCGGGCCTGCACCGAAGAGATCGACCAGATCCTCGCGCAATTGCCGGGGGCCAACGGTCGTCCTGCGCAACGACTGGCGGCGGAAATGGACGCGCGTCTGCGCTACACCGGCATTCAAGAAATTCTCGAGGAAGGGCTGCACGCCTGGCTCACCGAATTCATCCCGCTGGTGCGCCAGCTGGGCAACGCCATTCACAGTTCCTACCTGGAGGCCGCATGAGACTTTCCATCAGCCACGAGACCACCTATCACTACGAAGATCAGGTGCGCGCGAGCATCCAGTACCTGCGCCTGACACCCCACGACAGCGAGCGTCAGCACGTGCTGAGCTGGCAGCTCGACCTGCCGCGCCCGGTGCGCGCCCAGCTCGATCCGTTCGGCAACATTCTGCACGTCCTGACCATGGACGAGCCTCACGAAGCGATCATCATCGGCGCCCGGGGGCAGGTCGATATCGACGAGTTGCGCGAAGCGGAGCACGAGAGTCAGTCGGCGCTGCCGTTCCTGCGTTTCACCCGGCTGACCGAAGCTGACGAGGCGTTGCGGGCGTTTGCCGAGAAATCCTGCAAGCAGCGACGGGACCGCAATGCACTGATCGACCTGATGCATGGGCTGAACCAGCACATGACCTACAAGCCGGGCGCCACCGAAGTCGACACCAGTGCCGCCGAGGCATTTGCCGGGCGGGCGGGTGTTTGCCAGGATCACGCCCATGCGTTCCTAGCCTGCGCGCGCAGTCTCGGGGTGCCGTCACGTTATGTGTCGGGTTATCTGTACAGCGAGGATTGCGAGCATCTGGCCAGTCACGCCTGGGCCGAAGCCTGGATCGATGACGCCTGGTACAGCTTTGACGTGACCAATGAACTGGCGCGGCCGGAGCGGCACCTGAAACTGGCAGTGGGTCTGGATTACCTCGACGCCTGCCCGGTGCGCGGGATGCGCCGTGGCGGCGGTTCAGAGCAGATGCACGCGAAAGTGCTGGTGTCGCCGACACCAGCGCCAATCATCTCGGTGCAGCAGCAGTAAACGACGTAGTTGGCTTACTTGGCGGGCGCAACCTTGCGCCCGGCCATGTGCTGCAAATACCCGATCAGTTTCTGCAGATCCGCATCCGGCAACACCTCGGCGGAAAACCCCGGCATCTTCGCCTGCGGCCACTGACGCAGACTCTGCGGATCGCGGATGTAGCGCTTGAGGAAGTCCGCGCCGAAGTATTCGGTCGGGTTGTACGGAATATTCAGGTCCGGCCCGAATTGCGCATCGCCTGCGCCATTCAGGCGATGGCACGCCAGACAGTTCTTCTGAAACAACGCAAAACCCTGATTCACCGGGTCGTCGGCCTTCAACGCAGGATCCGGCAACAGGGCAGGGAAGCGCTCGGCCACTGGCGCCATGCGCTTGATGCTGGCGACTTCGAACGGCCATTGTTCCGGGCTGATATTGCCGGCCTGCGGATCAGTCCACACCAGATAGAACGGTCCGGCGCTGTGCTTGCCTTCCGACAGCGGCGGCCAGGGCTGCGCCGGATCCTCGATGGCCAGCCAGGCGCGAGAGCCTTTGTTGTTCAGTAGCGGCGCGGCGGACAGTTCGGCGGCGAAACCGTCCAGCGCTACGGCTTGCAGGTGATCCTCCGGTTTGATGCCGGTCAGCAGCGCGGCCATCGGCACGGCGCGATAGGTCATGTCCTTCTTGTAGGACACATCATTCTTGACCGTGAGGGTTTGTACCTGAGGATGCTTGAGCAACTCCTCGGTCTGCCAGGTGCGGGTGTTCGCGCCCAGCTCCAGGTTCAGCTGCGCGGCAGACAGGGGCATGCTCAGCAGCGCGGCCCCAAATAGAATGAGCGTTTTCAAGTGATCGCCGTCCATGTCGTGGAAGTGCGCAAAGATTGGCACAGCCACGCTGGCCCGGGTAGCGGGCCAGTCGCATTTTCAGTGGCGATAAACAATACCTGACACTTGAATCAGCCGATGACCTTGGTCAGGTTCGGCAGAATCAACAACAGCGTCGTGGCGAAAAGAATGAGCCCTGCTTGCCGTACTTTCGGTTGTTTGAACATGGCTTGACCGCCTTTATTGTTATTTCCTGATGCCTGCCTGCATATCCATGACGGCAAGCGCTGCACTTCCTGTAGCGAACGCCTGTCTCGGCAAAACCCGACGACAACGACGTACATCTTCACCTTAGGGCCCGCGTCACGCTTCGCTTAGATCCATTTCGTATGTATTTGCTACCAGTCGCTATTAAAAAGGCATGAGGCCCATTGCCAGCTTCTTTGCCGCCCGTTTGCTAGACAGCTCGCGCACCTGAACCGGTTAATCAGGCCACGGATGACCGTCCGTCTGAGCGTGCGCGTCAACGTCATTGAGCGCTGTGGTCATTGAATCCATGACGGGTGAAGACAACAGTGGCAGCACGAATTTCACTCACCGCACAGGTTCGAGGACGTCATGACCCAAGCTTTGATTTTCGACGCGTTACGCACGCCCCGTGGCAAGGGCAAGGCCGACGGTTCGCTGCACAGCGTCAAACCGGTGAACCTGGTGGCAGGGCTGCTGACCGCTTTGCAAGCGCGCACTGCGCTGGACACCAGCCAGGTCGATGACGTGGTGCTGGGTTGTGTCACGCCGATCGGCGATCAGGGCTCGGACATCGCCAAGACCGCGGTGCAGGTGGCCGATTGGGACGTCAGCGTCGCGGGCGTGCAGATCAACCGCTTCTGCGCCTCGGGACTGGAAGCGGTGAACCT
Source organism: Pseudomonas sp. lyk4-R2A-10 (assembly GCF_030209075.1). Lineage (NCBI taxonomy): Bacteria > Pseudomonadati > Pseudomonadota > Gammaproteobacteria > Pseudomonadales > Pseudomonadaceae > Pseudomonas > Pseudomonas sp. lyk4-R2A-10. Next base: position 225,472 of record NZ_JARVSR010000006.1, read on the forward strand.
GGGGGCGATGAAAGTGCGCTCCGGGTTTGAAGAGCTGGTGGTGGTCGGCGGCGTCGAATCCATGTCCCGCGTGCCGATGGGCAGCGACGGTGGCGCCTGGGCGCTGGATCCGCAAACCAACCTGCACAGCCATTTCACGCCACAAGGCGTCGGCGCCGACCTGATCGCCACCCTGGAAGGCTTCAGCCGTCAGGACGTCGATGCCTACGCGCTGCACTCGCAACAGAAAGCCGCTCGCGCCCGGGCCGACGGTTCGTTCAACAAGTCGTTGGTGCCGGTGCAGGACCAGAACGGCATCATCCTGCTCGATCACGATGAGTTCATTCGCGCCGAGTCGACCCTTGAAGGCCTGGGCAAGCTCAAGCCGAGTTTCGAGATGATCGGCCAGCTGGGCTTCGACGCCACGGCGCTGCGTGTCTACAGCCATGTCGAGCGGATCAACCATGTGCACACGCCGGGCAACAGCTCGGGGATCGTCGATGGCGCGGCGCTGATGTTGATCGGCTCCGAAGCCAAGGGGCGCGCGTTGGGCCTGCAACCCCGGGCGCGGATCGTCGCCACGGCGGTCACCAGCACCGATCCGACGATCATGCTCACCGGCCCGGCGCCGGCCACTCGCAAGGCATTGGCCAAGGCCGGGCTGCGGGTGGAAGACATCGACCTTTTCGAGGTCAACGAGGCATTCGCCTCGGTGGTGCTGAAATTCATCAAGGACATGGCCGTCGACCCGGACAAGGTCAACGTCAATGGCGGCTCGATCGCCATGGGCCACCCGTTGGGGGCCACCGGTTGCGCGATCCTCGGCACCTTGCTCGATGAACTGGAAGCCCGACGCCTGCGCTACGGCCTGGCGACGCTGTGCGTCGGCGGCGGCATGGGCATCGCCACCATCATCGAACGCCTCTGATCCCAAGGAATCCTGTCATGACCCAAGCCATTCGTTACGAAAAAGGCCAGGACGGCATCGTCCTCCTGACCATCGACATGCCGGGCCAGAGCGCCAACACCATGAACGCGGTGTACCGCGAGGCCATGGCCGACAGCGTCGCCCGACTGCTGGCGGAAAAAGATGACATCGCCGGGGTGATCATCACTTCGGCCAAGAAAACCTTCTTCGCCGGTGGCGACCTGAATGAACTGATCAAGGTCGGCAAGCCCGAAGCCAAGGCCTTCTACGACATGGTGCTGACCCTCAAGGGCCAGTTGCGCACCCTGGAAACCCTCGGCAAACCGGTGGTCGCGGCGATCAACGGCGCGGCACTCGGCGGTGGCTGGGAAATCTGCCTGGCCTGCCACCACCGCGTTGCGTTGGACGATGCGTCGGTGCAACTCGGTTTGCCGGAAGTGACCCTCGGTTTATTACCGGGCGGCGGCGGAGTTGTGCGCATGGTGCGCATGCTTGGCATCGAAAAGGCTTTGCCGTATCTGCTTGAAGGCAAGAAAGTCCGTCCGCAGCAGGCGTTGCAGGCAGGTTTGATCGATGAACTGGCGGCGGATCGCGATGAGCTGCTGGCCAAGGCCCGGGCGTGGATTCTGTCCAATCCTGCGGCCGTGCAGCGTTGGGATGTGAAGGGTTATCAGATTCCCGGCGGCACGCCATCCAATCCGAAAGTTGCGCAGATGCTGGCGATTGCGCCGTCGATCCTGCGCACCAAAACCCAAGGCACGTTGCCGGCACCGGAGAAGATTCTTTGCGCGGCGGTGGAGGGCGCGCAGGTGGATTTCGACACGGCGCACCTGATCGAAACCCGCTACTTTACCGAACTGACCACCGGCCAGATCTCGAAAAACCTGATCGGCACCTTCTGGTTTCAGCTCAATGAAATCAATGCCGGCGGTTCGCGGCCGCAGGGTTTTGCGCCTTATGTGACGAAGCGTGTGGGCGTGCTTGGCGCCGGAATGATGGGGGCGGGAATCGCGTACGTCAGCGCTGTGGCCGGAATCGATGTGGTGCTCAAGGACATCAACCTTGCTGCTGCCGAAAAGGGCAAGGCGCATTCGGCGGCGCTGCTGGATAAAAAAGTCGCTCGTGGGCAAATGTCTGCGCAGCAGCGTGAAGCGGTGCTGGCGCGTATCCAGCCGACCGAAAGCGATGCCGATCTGGCAGGTTGCGATCTGATCATCGAGGCGGTGTTCGAGGATCGTCAGCTCAAGGCCAAGGTCTCGGCGGCAGCGCAACAGGTGGTCGGCGCCGATGCTGTGATTGCTTCCAACACCTCGACCTTGCCAATCACTGGCTTGGCGACTGCGGTACCGGATCAAAGCAAGTTCATCGGCCTGCACTTCTTTAGCCCGGTGGAAAAGATGCCGCTGGTGGAAATCATCAAAGGCGCAAAGATCAGCGACGAAACTCTCGCTCGCGGGTTCGATTTCGTACTGCAAATCAAGAAAACCCCGATCGTGGTCAACGACAGTCGCGGCTTCTTTACCTCGCGGGTGTTCGGCACCTTCACCAATGAAGGCATTGCCATGCTGGGTGAGGGCGTCAGTGCGCCGATGATCGAGACCGAGGCGCGCAAGGCCGGCATGCCTGTCGGGCCGCTGGCGATCTCTGACGAAGTTTCCCTCAGCCTGATGAGCCATATCCGTCAGCAAACGGCCAAAGACCTTCAAGCAGAAGGGAAACCGCTGATTGAGCACCCGGCGTTCGCCGTGATTGACTTGCTGCTCAACGAATACAAGCGGTCGGGCAAGGCAGCGGGAGGCGGTTTTTATGAGTACCCGGCGGGTGGTCAGAAACATCTGTGGCCCGAGCTGAAAACCCGTTTCGAGAAAGCCGACGGGCAGATTTCACCGAAGGATGTACGTGATCGACTGTTGTTCGTGCAGGCCATCGAAACCGTGCGTTGTGTGGAGGAGGGCGTGCTGACGTCGACGGCGGATGCCAACGTTGGCTCGATTTTCGGCATCGGTTTTGCGGCATGGACGGGCGGCGCGTTGCAGTTCATCAATCAATATGGCGTGAAGGATTTCGTCGCGCGGGCGCAGTATCTGGCGGAGCAGTACGGCGAGCGTTTCGCACCGCCAGCGTTGCTGCTTGAGAAGGCTGCGAGGGGCGAATTGTTCTAACGGGCTGGGGACGCATTTCGGGGCTTGCCTTGCCGGGTAGTTTCAAGGCAGGCTCTGGGGTGTGCATTATTCCCATCACGTGTCAGGTATTTTTTATGTCGCTACGCATCTGCATTCTGGAAACCGACATCCTGCGTCCGGAACTGGTCGATGAATATCAGGGTTACGGGCAGATGTTCCAGCGCCTGTTCTCGCAACAGCCGATCGCCGCCGAGTTCACGGTGTACAACGTGATGCAGGGCGATTATCCGAGTGATGACCTGACCTTCGATGCGTATCTGGTCACCGGCAGCAAGGCTGACTCGTTCGGCACTGACCCGTGGATCCAGACCCTCAAGCAATACCTGCTGACCCGCTATGAGCGCGGCGACAAACTGCTCGGCGTGTGCTTCGGCCATCAACTGCTGGCGCTGCTGCTGGGCGGCAAGAGCGAGCGTGCTACACAGGGTTGGGGCGTCGGCATTCACAATTACAAACTGGCGGCCAAGGCACCGTGGATGAGCCCAGTGCGTGAAGAGCTGACGCTGTTGATCAGCCACCAGGATCAGGTCACGGCACTGCCGGAGAACGCGACGGTGATTGCTTCCAGCGATTTCTGCCCGTTCGCCGCGTACCACATCAACGATCAGGTGCTGTGTTTCCAGGGGCATCCGGAATTCATTCACGACTACTCGCGGGCGCTGCTGGATCTGCGTCAGGAAGCGCTGGGCGAGCAGGTGTACAGCAAGGGCGTGGCCAGTCTGGAACATCAGCACCACGGCACCACCGTTGCGGAATGGATGATGCGTTTTGTGGCGCACAAGCCGACCGCTGCTTGAATCCAGGCGCCCCCGTGTTTTGCACGGGGGCGTTTTTTCTTATAGCCAGCCCGATTTCTTGAAGCTCGCCCACAGGCTCACGCAGCCGACCGTGATAAAGCCCAATACACCGAAATAGCCGTAGTGCCAGCTCAGCTCCGGCATGTTCTGGAAGTTCATCCCGTAGATCCCCGCCACCGCCGTCGGGAATGCCAGAATCGCCGCCCAGGCAGCGAATTTGCGCTGCACCACGCTCTGCCGTGACGCCTCCAGCAACACGCCGATTTCGATGGTCTGGCTGGCGATGTCGGCCAGTGTGGTCAGGTCTTCCATCTGCCGGTTCACGTGGATCTGCACATCACGGAAGTACGGTCGCATGTTCTTGTCGATGAAGGGGAAGCTCAGCTTCTGCAGTTCCTCGCCGATTTCCACCATCGGCGCGGCGTAACGGCGCAGGCGCAGGACGTCGCGACGCAGGCCGTGCAGCTTCTGGATATCGTGCTCATTCAGCGCGCTGCACAATACGTTGCGTTCCAGCTCATCAATCTCGGCATGGATCGCTTCGCCCACCGGCTGATAGTTTTCGATCACGAAATCCAGCAGCGCATACAGTACGAAATCTTCCCCGTGCTCCAGCAACAATGGCCGCGCCTCACAGCGCTGGCGGACGTGGGCGTAGGACGCCGAGTGACCGTTGCGGGCGGTGATGATGTAGCCCTTGCCGGCGAAGATATGGGTTTCGATGAACTGCAGAATCCCGTGTTCGCGCACCGGCGAGTAGGTGACGATGAACAGCGCGTCGCCGAAGGTTTCGAGCTTCGGCCGGCTGTGTTTTTCCAGGGCGTCTTCGATGGCCAGTTCGTGCAGGTTGAATTGGCGTTGCAGGTTGGAGAGTTCCTGGGCGTTCGGCTCTTCGAGGCCGATCCAGACGAAGTGGCCGGTCTTGGCGGCCCAGGCCGCGCCTTCGTCGAGGGAAATATTGGTGACTTTCTTACCGGCGCTGTAAACCGCAGCAGCAACAACTCGACCCATTGTGGTGATTCACTTCTTCTTGGCAGATGGCAGGAGAGACATGGCTTCAGCTTAGCCGTGTCGCTGCTTGAGAGTCAGTGAAATCTGCACAGTTCAGCGGGCAAAAGAAAACCCGCACAGGGCGGGCTTCTTTTTCACGCGGCTTGCAGCTGCCGATCCATCGCATCGATGCATTCGCGCATCTGCTCGCGGCATTGGTTGATGAGCATGGGCATGTCGTCCATGGTCAGGCCGGCCGTAGGAATCGCCGGTAGTGAGCGTATAAGAATTTTCCCGCTGTGCCAGCGGTTCAGGCGCATGTGCTTGATGTAGCTGCTGACACACACCGGAACGATCGGCACCCCGGCGGCAATGGCCATCTGGAAAGCGCCTTTCTTGAACGGCAGCAGTTCTTCACCCAGGTTGCGGGTGCCTTCTGGAAAGACCCAGATCGAGGTGTCTTTGTGCTGCAAGGTGTCGGTGGTCGTCAGCATCGACTGGCGCGCCTTGTGTGCGTTTCCACGATCGATCAACACATTGCCCGCCAGCCAGAACAGCTGCCCGAACAGCGGCACCCACTTCAGGCTCTTTTTGCCGATGCACACGGTACGACGCGGTACCACGTTGCCGAACACGAACAGGTCGTAGTTGGACTGATGGTTGGCGATGATCACGCAGCTGTCGGGCTTGTTCAACAACGGGCCGACATCGGCCTTCACCCGCAAACGCAAAATACACATGGCCGGCAGTGCATAGAGGCGGGCACACAGGCGACTGTTGTCCGGATTGAATGGCCGGCACAGCCCGAGGATCACTCCGAGTATCCCCGCCAGAATAAAGTGCAGGCCCATCAATAACATACGAAACACAAACAGCATTTTCAGGCCCATCGGGACAAAAGGTGGCGCAGTGTACGGATGTGCACTGTTTTCGGCAATTGCCGCTATAGAGTCTGGAGATGGGCGATGTTTAAGCGCATGTTTCCGACTTGTTGGTCAGAGGCGTCCTAGAGCTGCTGCGGAGTTTTCAACGGGGCGTGCAAGAAAAAGCCCGACACGACGGTCGGGCTTTTCTGAATCGGTATGAGCCGGGTGTCAGCCCAAGTGTTCCTGATCCTGGATGATTGCGTTGTCCAGGGTTTCCAGCAGCGCCTTGCGCACTTTCAGCTTGGTGTTCTTGTGCGCGGTCATGTTGATCTTCTTCAACTGACGCGCGGCGGCGAGGGCAGCGCCTTGCAGTTCTTCGGCTGCGACCACTTTGTCGAGGAAGCCGGCATCCACTGCACTTTGCGGATCGAACATCTCGCCGTTGATCACCGAGCGGTGGAAGGCCGAGCGACGCAGGCGATCACGGGCCAGCTCGATGCCGGCGTGGTGCATGGTCATGCCGATCTGCACTTCGTTCAGACCAATGCTGAACGGGCCGTCGACACCGATCCGATAGTCGGCGGACAACAGAATGAACGCGCCTTTGGCCACGGCATGCCCCGGGCAAGCAACGATTACCGGGAACGGGTGCGACAACAGGCGACGGGCCAGGGTCGAGCCGGCGGTCACCAGCGACACGGCCTCTTTAGGGCCAGCAGTCATCACTTTCAGGTCATAGCCGCCAGAGAGAATGCCTGGCTGACCGGTGATGATCACAATGGCACGATCCGCCACCGCCTGATCCAGCGCCGCGTTGAAGGCCGCGATCACGTCCGGGGAAATGGCGTTGACCTTGCCGTTGCTCAGGGTCAGGGTCGCGATACCGTCTTCGAGGTGGTAGGCAATCAGGTCGCTCATGGCGCAATTCCTTGTAAGAAAGATGGGCAGACGTTACCCACCGTCGCCGGTCAGGTAAAGCACTGTGACTGACCCACCGGTCACCCTTGAGCGGCTTATCCGCCGCAACGTGCCCCATGGCAAACGCCTCCACACCTATATAGAAGGGCCGTGCTCACCCGAGATTGGCCGGATTGCCATGGCTCTGCGGTGGCGGAAACGACTTTATCTCTTAACCGCATGAAAATTCTGAAAAAAAGTTTGCCATCAGAAAAGCTTTCGACTACATTAGCGCGCCTCGACAGACAGAACATGTTTGAAGAGATACGGTGAAGTGTCCGAGTGGCTTAAGGAGCACGCCTGGAAAGTGTGTATACAGGAAACTGTATCGAGAGTTCGAATCTCTCCTTCACCGCCACATTCAGTAAACACAAACCCCTGATTTTCCTAGAGGAAATCGGGGGTTTGTGGTTTTTGGCGTTTGGAAAGTGGGTATATGGGACTGATATGGGACAGGGCATGGGTGATGCCGAGTAAGTGAAAATGGAACTCGCCACCGCCGGAACGTGCCTACAATGTCCTTACCCTTTCAAGGAGTAAGATCGATGCTAACCAGTGAAGTGATAGAGGTGGTGGAAGAGCTTGGCGCGTCGCGTGCCAACCAACGGCTGGCAGAGGGTTGGAAGCTGTTGGCCGTGGTACCTGGTTACAACCATATAAACACCCAAGCAGTGGCATGCTACGTGCTGGGTAAATCAGCCCCAGAGCCTCAAATGGCTACGAATATCAAAATGACATTTCCGAGCTAGGACCAAACCTGGCGCACTACGAATAGTAGGCTGGTATACCTATTCCGGAGGTGGGTCATTTCCTTGCAATTATGGACAAGCCGCTTTCGAATCATAGTCACTGAAGGGGGCAACTAGAAAGCGGCCAGGAGGGTGATACCGGGATAGAAACATTTCGATTTCCGAAAAAGGTCCCCCGATTTCGCTTCGTTATATTTTTCTGTTTTCTTCTACCATTCGTCAGCAACCCCCGTCTCTCTTCTTTCAATCGCCTCTCTAAATGCAATTACGGCCGCAGTGCTTTGCTGGTCGTATTTTTCTAAGTTTATGTTGGTTATGCATTGTTTAAGGTGGTTAATATCAATAAATTCTTCAATGCTTTCTAGTTTTATATATTGATTGGTTGTGCTGGAGTGGTCGCCTATAGTATAAGAAGATATTTTGGTCAGGAATCCTTTTAGAAGTAAAATGGCTCCCTCTTCGCTTTTTGTTTCAGATTTTAACCATTCTATAACTTTGTTTTTGTCTCCCCAACGTGACCATCTATAAAGGAATGAAACAAGATGTTCATGATTGATTAGTTCGCTTGGGCGATTGTTGGCCATTTCATCAAGTTTGTTAACAAACTCATCCTTGAGTTTGTTAAATTCGTTGTCGAGAAGGACCAGATTTGCATCTGATTTTTCTCTACGATTCTCTTCGGACTGAAGTATGTGCTCTACGATGGAGATGCCGGTCGTATTCTGGAAACAACGGAGAAGGAGCATTCCTCTATCTTCTATGTCTTCGACGCGCCGAAGAAACGCAACCACCAACCTGACGAGATGAGTGTTTGAACTGAACATTGTATAACCAGTTACTTCATGATCTACAACGTCACCAATGTCGAGAATCCCTTTTATGAAGTCGTAGCCGTCACTTGTGGGAATTATCTCGGAAAAAGACTCAAACTGAGCTAATGAGTTTTTTAGAATTCCTCTCTCCTTTAATGTAATTATAAATGCAGCAAAATCTTCGGCGGATGAGGTGAGAGATAGCATTTCCTGTAAGTCTGAGTTTGATAGTTCGCCGTCAGGTATTGAAAGTTGGAAGTATTTATCAAAGTTTGTGTGGTGGCACACTCTCATCTCGCGATGCCAGGTTTTTAGATATTCGCCGGAATATCCTGTCCCACCAATAGCCCATTCAATTGTAGGAAACAGATATTTGATTAGTTTCTCTACAGTACTCCGTGTAGAGGAATGTGATTTCTCCAATATGCTAGCAATTAATTTTGCAGTCGAATCTTCTTTTTCATGTTTTCCGATCCCATTCTTTGTAAGAATCTCCTTAGAGCGCGCTAGCTCTCTGTATACATCAGGCTCAAATACTCTTAAGCACTCAATGACGAAAAGATCAATAGGATTTACTTCAAATGTTGTTCTGCCTTTTAATAGTGAGAAGTGAAAGGATAGAGTCGATGTGTAGCGGTAAATGTTTCTCAGGTTGTCGAAATATAAATGTAGCCCTGTGTTAAAAATGCTTCCCCAACGTCCGGAGTCAAACATTTCTAGTGCTGATTTATCACTTTTTAGAATGGCATCCAGCTTGTTGAATAAGACGTTATGAAGGCGTGTTTTTTCTATTTTTGGTATGTCGAAAGGCACTTGGATTATTTTCTCTAGGTATTCTCGTCCAAGATGTTTTCCGTTGCTCAGTTTTTCCTCAACCAAGTCGCGCTGGAAAAGTAGTAGAAAAACAACGTTAGGGAACTCAAGGTTTGCTTTGATGAGTTGGAATACCATTCTTAGCTGATCGGAGGTTAGGCGATCCAGATCATCCATTACTACAATTAATGAGGATTTTCTGGCTGAAAGCAATTTTGAAAGTTCTTTTCTAATGTCGCTGAGACTTTGCTCATTTTCTTTTGCTGCAGCGCCCACGTCCCCGCTTATTTTTTCAAGGATGTTTTTTCCCCACTTTAATACTCCGGCACAGACTGCTAGGGCGGCAATAATGGATGCGCTTGTTGTTTTCACCCAAGCTGAATCGGAAAAACTACCGCCTAATCCAGCTAAAGTTGCAATAACGAATAGTGTTGGTAGTGCGGCAGAAAAGCTTGTAATTACAGTTTCACCAGTGTTGAGATATTTTCCGTACTTTTTTAGGGTTTTTGCCAGTTTTTTTCCTTCAGAAGAATCATCTTTTCTTCCTATAGATCTAGATATTTCTTGGAAGAAGGACGCCGTGATTTTTTCCTGTGCAGCCCATTCCCATGGAGAAAATTCTATGACGCTAGGAGGGTCCTTTTTGATGCTCTCTAATCTAGAGATAGCCATGTTTTTTATGGATGTTTTCCCCGCGCCCCAGTCTCCGTGCAGTGCTACTACCAAACTATCTCTGCCATGCCAACTAGATAGTGCGCTCGCTAGGCTATTCGAAAATTCTGCCCGCCCCAGTAAGTCATCTTCGGCTTTTGAAATCGGTCTGTCAGCTGCAAATCCATATGAGTCGTGCAGATCCATTTATTTCCTCCAGAACAAAAATATATGATTACAGATAATGCGTTTTTAAGAGATCGATCGTTTTTTAACCGGCCAGGTCCTATTCCGTCATACACGATTCTAACGCTTTTGACCCATACCTCTGTTTTGGTGTCTGGCCGTAACTCTAAAGCATCAGTGCGATCTGTAGCATCCCAACCACATCCGGCCCATCCTCATTAATCCACGTCCCGTAGTGCTGCCGAATCATATTCCCATTGGTATGCCCCATCTGCTCGGCGATCCAGTCAATTGAAGCAACCCCCGTTGTTAGCAACTGGCTGGCATAGGTATGCCGGCACTGCCCAGGTCCCCTGTAACGAACACCTGCCGTGTTCAAATGAGCCTTGAAAAACCGATCCCGCACAACGAAGTCGCTGACATGTGGGAGTCCGCTTTTGCTGTTCAGAAATACAAAGTGCAGCTTGTGCTGCCTGACGGTCTTGTTGTCTCGTTCGACGATATCTACCGTCTGCGCCTTCTTGGCCGGATTCATTGCATCAATCTTGCGTAGCGCATCCCATGCAGGCGCCAGCAGTCGCACCTTCCGAGTCGAGCGCCGTGTTTTCGTAACCCGATAAGCCCCGCGCACCTTGGACCGACGAAACGTCACCGTCCCTTGCTGCAAATCGACATCCTCCCAAGCCAGCGCGATGGTTTCCGAAACCCGTGGCCCTGCCCAAATCATGAACTGAATCATCAGCAGCTCTTGCACGCGATGCGTTGGCGTCTCAAGGATCTGCTTGATTTCCGCCCTGGTGAACGGGTCCGGTGCTTCAGGATCAGGCAAGCGCACAAACAACCCCTCAGTCGGATCATGTGCAACCTTCTTGCGAGTCCGGTAAAGCCGAAAAACCTGCCGCACATTGCTGATAATGTCTCGAATGGTCTTGTTCTTCAGCCGTTTCGACAGCGTGTCCTGCACCCACTCTTGCAAATCCAGATGATCGATCTGGTCGATCTGCACCTTGCCCCAGCGCGGCCGCACATGCACCTCGGCTTTATTGGAGTAACCGCGATAGGACGTAGCCGCAACGCTGTTACTTTTGATCTTCAGCCACAGATCGAGGTAATGACCGAAGGTGTTCTCGACCAGAGTGGCCGAATCAGGAAAATGCCGGCTGTAATTGAAAGTGCCGGCCTTGATTTCGTATTCGATGATGTTGACCAGGTGCGCTGCTTGCTCCCGGTTGGCCGCGGTATTTCCGCCGGGTAAAAGTTCCCGGTACCGCTTGCCGTTGTAACGGAAATAGACCCGCACCGAATTGCCACGGGCCTCTACGCCATGTGCCATACACGTCCCTACACGATGAACTGAACAACTGATCAGCGAGCCAAAAGCAGAAAGGCCCGACATCGGGGCCTTTCTATGTTGCCTTGGATTTGAGTGTTGCCGATCAGTCCTGACGAAGTAACCAGAACAATCCGGCGCTTTTTCTAGGTGTTGGAGGGATCCCGGACCGGGCTTCCTCAGCCCGGTGCAGTGCGGCGGTCAGTTGACGCGCCTTGCTGCACTTTCGATGGATGCCATGGGCGCGGGATTTACCGCATTGGTCACATATGCCAGTCAGATCCAAGTTCCAGGGAAACGATTTTCTTCTCTTCATCGTGCCCCCATTCATAGCCGAAACGACTGGAGCGTGAGGTGGGGTTGATCTTGGTTTTTTGTCTCTTGCCCGCTGGCAATCTGTGTTTCGCAGACAAACCGATGCCGGGGTCGATTCGCTGGGGTGAGGGCGCGTTTAAGAGTCTGGGCAGTCTTCGCGCACTGTTCGTAGGCGTCTCCGCTGGCCCACTGTTGGACAGGAATTACCTGGCAGTCGAGGTGGGAGGCGTCGGTGCACAGGTATAAAAACAACAGAACCATTGGCTGCATGGTGCTTCTCCTTCGGGCGATGGGGAGTTGCAGCTCCCCGTTGTTCGCGTGCTAATTCAAATCAGCGCGCGTAGCGCCGTGGCTTGTTCTTCTTCGCTTCCGCTTGCAAGGCCATCAACTCGGCCCACTCGGCAGACTTGCGCTGCTGCCGGATCCGACTGCAGGCCTGGTGCTTGCGGGTGGATCGGGCTTTGCCGCAGATGTCGCAGCAACTGGGGAGGTCAAGCCGATGGCTCGCGATGGGCGGACGTGTGCGTACCACTGAGCTGGTTGAGGCTTGCATCAGGCGTCCCCCAGCAATGCGCGGGTGAGGGCGTTGCGCTCGCCCTGGTGAGTCAGCCTGTTCAGCGGTTGCACACTGGTACGGCCATTGCGGAGCTTCACGACTGCCGTTGCGCTGTCGATCTCTGCAATCTTCCCTTCGCGAACGCTGAGGCTGACGCTGTGCCCGGTGCTGCGTGCAGCAACGAAAGTCACGTCGTCCCCGATTTTGAAGGCGTTCGTGGTAGCCTCTTTGCCGCCACTACTTGGTTTTTGTGCTTGCATGGTGCTTCTCCTTTGGGGTGGTCGGTGTCGAGGGATTGCAGTCCCTCGGCACCACTTCTTTTGTGGTGTGAACTCATTGGTCAGCCGGCGCGGCGAACCAGGTGAATCGCCAAGCCTTTAAGCTGCTCGTTGCCAGCAACCTCCTTCTGCCACTGCAAAATCTCTTCGATCTGTTTGCTCGAGCAGTCATCGACAAGCAGCGTCCGCTCTCCACGCTCCAACCTGACTTCCATGATTCCGAGCAGGCCGTGGTGCGAATACGCATCCGCATGAATGATTCCGGCCGGTCTGCCTTCGGCCAGTTGCTGCGCCTCGATCGACCTGAGCTTTGTCGTCTTACCCGTGCCGGCGTCGCCGGTGATGAGGTGGACTTGCATGGTGTTTCTCCTTTGGAAAGTGCCCAGCGTTGCAGCGCTGGTTGCAGTTACGCGCTCTGAAAAATCCAGCAGCGCACAGTGGTGGGTTTGTTGAACATTGCGTTGCCGACGGCTTGTGAAGCGCGAACTGCGCTGTACACCGCCTTGTTGGTTTCAACCCATTTGCGGCTGCGGCTGTTCACCAGCAGCCCGCGCAACGTCTTGAGGTCAGCCAAGTTCTGCCGATGCTCGCTGGCCTTCTCTGCGAACTCGTTGAGGTTGATCGCGATGAGTTTCGGGTCGGTGCTGTGATTAACCTGCGGGCCTTCGCCCAGGCTTTCGAGGTATTCGAAGACCTCCCAGAACTCGGCAACCAGTGGGTGGTCTGCGCTGATCGCGGCTTGCCGTTCCAGTGCCATAGTCATCAGCGCCTGATGGGTCGTGGCGACGTGGTTGTCCTCGAGCGGGCAAACCAGGCGCAGGCAATCGACCAGGGCCATCAACTGGCTATGGTTCTTGATGATCCGCTCCACGCGGATGTCTTTGAGCTTGCGCAGATGCTGTTCGTGAACGAGTACTCGCTCGGCAAACTTCGCCATCACCTGGGCTTCAGCACGCACGGCCAACAGCAGGAAGTGGCTCAGTTGCTCGACCGGGATCAGGTTCAGGTTGTCAGCCGCTGCACGGCTCTCGGTGGTGACTTCCGGACGTGCAAAGTGCGATTTGATAATCCGGGTCAGGATCGCTTCAGACGCGCTGACATCAGCGTTCTGGCTGATCGCAATCGCACCCCTGAACGGCGGTTCGTAAGTCTCGTTGCCGCTGGTTTTCATGCCCTTGGTGCCGAGCGTGCCGCCGCCGTAGAAGTCTTTCAACTCGTCCCAGTCGAAGCCTTTGGCGTGCGCCTTGTCCGGCTCGTTGCGGTCGCCCTCGATCAGCACGACCGGCATGTTCGAGACCTGGCCCATGGCGCGCTGACGGCCGGCGCGGGTCGATTTCGACGGGTCAAAACCTTCATGTTCGCGACCGAGCAATTTCCACAGGAAAGTCAGCAGTGTGGTCTTGCCGGCACCGGCCTCACCGGTGACTTCAAGGAACGGAAAGGATTTGTACTGCGCGCGGATCTGCTCGGCGAACAGCGAGCCAAACCAAAAGGCCAGGGCGACGATGCCCTTGGCACCAAAGCACAGCCACAACATCGGCAGCCAGTCGGTCCGGTACTCCTTGGCGTCGCGCTGGATGTGCATGGCGATCGACTTCTGCAGCGTCTTCAGTCGCAGCTTGCCGAACTCGAAAAAGTCCTCCTTGTTCACAACGCTGACGATGCCGCCACGGACTGCAAGGTCGCCGAACACGTAGCAGCTGTGCAGCTTGCTGTAGCCGATGAAGTCGATGGTCTCGACGGTCTTCAGGCCGAACAGCTGGTCCTTCATGATCTTGTCGAGCTGCTGCCCGCTGCCGGTGAACACGGCGCCGGCGGCCATGCTCAGCAAACGTTTCTTGAACTCGCTGGCGGCGGCGACCTGGCCACCGGTGAAAGTGTTCTTCACGCTGCCGCTGTCGTGCGGGAAATCAACGCGAAAGTAGTACCAGGATTCGTCGGTGACTTCGTTGCGCTGGAAGTACAGCGCCTGCGGGTAGCAGTTGGCGATTTCGACCACGCCGCCGCATTGGCGCAGTGCCTTGTCGCGGCGTTGCTTGTCGTTCAGCAGCTGGTCTTCGTGGCGCTCGGATGACTCCAGTGCCTGCATGGCCTTGTTGAATTTCTCCAGATCCATCTTGAACCAGTAGAGCCGGCTCTCGAACCCGAAGTGAAACTCGTGGCGCTCGCGCCATTCGTACATCAGCACGCCTTTCTCCGACGCGCTTTCGGCGATCAGCAGAGCGCCGTGGTAGCGGGCGGTATCGAGGTCTTTCTCCCGCTGCTCAGCACGATCCGAATCCCCATCGATGAACGCCCAGCGCTGATGCAGGTCGTTCCAATCGACCTTGCGGCCATCGGCGGGTTGGGGGATCTGCGCGGCCTCACACTGATAGCCCAGGCCACGGGACTGACGCACCCAGCGCTTCGTGTACTTGTGCGCACCTGGCTCGTTGTCCAGGGCCCACACCAGCCTCGGCAGCTTACCGCCACGCAGTCGCGCAAGTTCTTTCAGGGACTCTTCAGGGAAAGCGCCTGACGACATGGCCGACACCGCCGCGATCCCGTGATGCACCAGGGCGATGGCGTCGAAGATGCCCTCGACGATCCAGAGTTCATCGACGGCCAGCAAATCAACGCACGGCGGGCACCACCAAACGCCCTTGTAGCTGTCGCCTTTCTTGAACCGGGCTTTCTGCTTGCCGAACCGGTGCGGCCGATCAATCAGGCGTTCCCAGTAGCCGCCCTTGTCCAGCGCGAAGCGAACCGTGGCACTGCCAGCATCCAGCTCCGGAGAATAGAAAGTGTCCTGCGTGTACCAGCCCTGAATCAGCTCAAGCTTGAAGCCTCGGGCGAACTCCAGATACGCCCGAGCAGTGGCGGTCGGATGCTGATCGGTAGAAGGTGCGCGACCGCTCCAGTCATCAAACAGATCGTCGTAGATCTCTTTGACGTGCCAGGTCTGGCCGCACTTGCTCTCCCGACCGCAAATGATCAGCCACGGGTTGTTGTGGTTGGTGTACAGCTCTTTCTTGTTGCAAGCGGGGCACTTGCCGCCACGCATGTAATCGGTAAGTGGTCGGTGCTTCAGCTCGTAGTCGCTCTCAAGGCGGCGCAGTACTTCGGCGCGTAGTTTGTCTTCCATCTTCATCGGTGCTTACTTCACTTCGCCGAGGCTTTGTTTGAGGGCGCCAATCAGGCGTTTTTGCGCGGCCATCACCGGGAAGGCCGTCAGCAGCGAGCCGTGCCGCAAACCCTCGGGGATCATGCGAAAACGATCGTCATACCAGTACTCGTTGAACTGCATGGAGTACTGCGTGCGCAGTGCCTGGAGCAGGGCTTCGGCCTGCGCTCGGGGCAGTTTTGCGGTGATGGCGATGTCGATTTCCATGATCCACCTCGGATTTCAGGCAAAGCTCACCCAAACCCACAGGAAGCGGGGCAGGGCAGGGTGTTTAAAAGGGAGTTACTGAGGGTGATGCTTGTGCGCGGAATCGCGCTGGGCCAGCAGGGTCTGCGGCAGCAGCCTTGCCGGTACCGGGTAGCGCAGATCAGCCCGGATATCGATCAAATGCACGACCGTGCAGCCGGGGCTGTTGCCCCAGTCCACACCGATCCACTTGCGCTGCTTGATCACCTGCAATTCAGTCCAGGCGTTATGCACCAGTCGTTCAGCCATGAACACCGGGACCTCCAGCGAGGTAGCCAGGTGCCGAACGCAGTTTTCATAGAGCAGATCCGAGTCCACCAGATACTGCGCTTCGTGCCGTTGCAGGTAGGCGAACGCGGCGCGCTGCATGCTGCTGCGGTAGTCGTGGGTCAACTGTTCGTGATTCATTGCGCACACTCCATTTCCATTTGGTCGAGCAGGTCGGGTTGATCGTTGGCTGTCTTCATCGCGGCACGGCGCAGAGCGATGTCGGCAATGGGCAAGCGCACCGATGGGTTGGCCATGCCGCTGGGGCTCATTTCGTGAGTCATCTCGAACTCGGCCCGCACCGACCAGCCACAGGCCTCGTTGGTGCATTGCAGGTAGGCCACTCGCAGGAAAATGTGTGTGCCTTCGCTGGTGCGGATTCGCATGCGGCCCAGGCAATGCGGGCAGACAAGTTTGTAAGTACTCACCCGGCGATCCCCCGACCGTGCAGTTGAATGGTTGCCAGCACTTCGGCGTAGCGGGCGGACATGTAGTGCATCAGGGCGTTGATGATGGCCTGGGCTTCGCAGGACTCAATGACACCGTCGTCCAATGCCTTGGCAATGATCTGGTCCACCATGCCGCGCTTGGCAGCGGCCTTGACTGACCGGTTGTACAACTCGACGTTGTCCAAATCGGCCGACACAGTCAGGGGCACGAACAAACCACCGTATTTCGCCGCGATGTAGTCGGGCAGAAAGGTGGTGCCTGCAACCTGCTCAAGACGATGAATGTGATCGTCACTCAGCGGGCGGCTGCCGGCATTTTCGTAGGCCTGGTTGTCGAACTTCTTGAGTGGCATTCCAAGGTCGGCAGCGGCATATGTCCGGCCACCCTCGTAGGCGGCAATTACCGCGCTGACCACGTCTTTCCTGCTGGCTAGAACTGGGCGTTTCATCTTCTGGTTTCCTCCCTGAGCCAACGGGCCTAGTTTTGACTGACGCGGTCTTTGATGCCGAGAAGCACCGCGGCGCGGTGTGCTTCACCCCGCAAGCACTTCTTTTGCCCGTTCAATACGGCGTACACCGTTGAAGGGTGGAGATTGTTCTGTAGGGCAAAGTCCTTGACGGAAATGCCCTGAAGCTCCAAGCGCGTTCTAGCGGCCTGGCAAGCTTGCTCGGGTGCGTAGGTGGCGTGCATAGTTCAAATTCGTGTGATTTCGCGTAATGGTTTGATGATATTGGTTCAGTAAATTGAACCTGTCAACGCTTGAGGTTCAAAAAATATGACCATCGGTGAACGGCTGAAGGAAGAAAGGTCGCGTCTAGGCCTCAGCCAGACTGATTTAGGTGCTGCTGGCGGTGTCGGTAAAACCACCCAAATAAATTATGAGAAAGGCTCAGGTAGCCCCGACGCCAAGTACTTGGCCGCAGCTGCAGAGTTGGGAGTTGATGTTCTGTACGTTGTGACCGGAGAACGCAAACCGACGCCTGCTGGCAGCATCAGTGCCACGGCAGCAGAATTTCTTGAGGTGTACCAGCACATTGGCGAGCAGGATCGCGACGTGCTGTTACGCATGGCATCGGCCTTTGCTAAGGCTGCAAGTGTGATGTGAGAAAGGACAACGACTGGCCTGATCAATCACTGTTCAGGTGAGTGGATGCAACACGCCGGCCACGAAGGCCGGTTTTTTCATGGATATTGAAAGGAGCGGTACGAATGGCGTTGAAGCCCTGCAAGTCTTGCAAGCATCAAGTAGATACCTCTGCGAAAACCTGCCCAAACTGCGGCGTAGCGAACCCTGGCGTCACTACAGCGCAGACCCTTGGTGGCCTGGTCATTCTCGGCATCATCGTCGCGGTGGGCTTTTCGATGTGCTCGGGTGGCAGCAAAGACAAAACCGAAGAGAAAACTGCAAAGGTCGATGAGGCCGCGTGCCGTAAGGACCTTCAGTGCATGGGCGACAAATACACCGTCGCCGCCGGCGTCTATTGCAAGGATCCCATCGTGCGCCTTGGGAAGTACTCCGCGCGTTGGACCGATGGCACCTTTGAGCCAAAAATGAGTCACTTCCGCTGGCTGAACAAGGAGCAGGGGACACTGACGTTCATCGGCGACAAGATCGAATTTCAGAATGGCTTCGGCGCTTATCAAAAGCACATCTACGAATGCGACTTCAACCCTACGGGTAACCAGGTGCTGGCCGTTCGTGCCGAGCCCGGACAGCTCTGAAAGAACGGTCCTTGAAGAGGTAAACAGTACTTACATTTCCGAAGTGGTGTGATTCAGCAGGGGTGGTCGTCTGTGCGGCGATCTCATTCAAACCGGTCTCAAGATTTTTCATAAAGAGGCTGGTGGCACAGAAAAATGTGCTGAGGATGGGTGACTCCCGGGCGATGAAGGTGGTGTGAAGCCACCGCGCCCTTCACAAGGAAATGGAGTACGCAGGATGGAAAACCTTACCCCTTTGGAGCACCTCTTTTTACACCTGCTGGCGAGGCTGGATGATCAGCAGCGTCAGGATGTTTTGAGGGTCATGGAGGCGCTTGTGCAGTCATCGAAGTAAGGCACCGTATAAACGGCCCCAGCTTTTAGCTGGGGCTCACACATAATGGATTACATATCAGTTTAAGAGGGGAAGGAAGTGAGCGAAACAAACGTTTGGGGCGATGATTTTATGGAGCGTGCGCCAAGTGCTAGGTTTCTAACGTCGTACTTGCTAGCGAACCCGCATATTAAAGTCTTAAACGTAAACTCTCCCTGGGGCGCAGGTAAATCATTTTTTTTAAATAGGTGGAGAGCTGAGCTTGGCAAGGAACATGTATGTATTTTTTTTAATGCTTGGGAGAGCGATTATTCTGCGGAGCCTTTAGTCGCGTTGATTACATGCATCGAGCAGCAGACGATGGATGGCCTTTCATTGGGGTCAACAAGCGCTGGGAAGAATGTCATTAAAACCACGACAACTTTGATGAGGAAGGCAGCGCCTTTAATTGCTAAAGGGTTGGTGAAGAAGTTTTCTGGAGTTGAAATTGATGAGATTCTAGGAAAGGATAGTGATGAACAAGCCGGTGAAATAGCAAAGGGTGTTGTTGAAGACCTTATTAAAGAGCAGTCCAAAACTGAAACTCATGTTGAAGAGTTCAAGTGTGCTATTTTGGAGAAGCTTTCCAATGCAGCCACAAACTTTAATCTAAAAAAGCCCGCGTTTATATTTATTGATGAGTTGGATCGGTGTCGGCCAACTTATGCGATTGAGCTGTTGGAAAGAGTGAAGCATTTTTTTGAGTTGGAAGATTGTCGGTTTATCGTTGCTTCTGATTCTACTCAGCTAGCTCATTCAGTACGAGCTGTTTACGGAGAAAAGTTCTCTTCTGAAAGATACCTTGGTCGCTTTTTTGATGCGGAATTTAGATTGGATAATACGAACATTTTTGGCATCGCAAAACAGCAAAATTTCGATTATCCATATGTGCGATTGCAAATAAGGTCATCTGGGGTTGCAGGAGTGAACGGTAAATCCTCAAGAGTAGAACCGAAGAATAACACTATTGTTGTTAAGGATAGTGAGTTTCCGCAATATGCCTTAATTCTTGTGGGGATGGCGCGTTATTTTAAGGTTGAGCTGAGGGAGATGATTCGTTACGCACAACAGATAAAAAGCATGGCGAGCGCGCTTCCTGAACATGAGTTTCATTATTTCTGGGCAGCATATTTAATTTTTTCAAAGTCGGCTGATGAAAGTTTGTACCAGGCATTGGCAATTCCTGAAAAAGCTTCTAGTGCGATCGATAATTTCGACGGTGGGGGGGCGGTTCCGGTAAATTTTGCTTTTCCTCGTGGTCATGAAACAATTGCAGATATCGCAAAGTTTTATGCTCGAATATTGCACGCGACTCAGGATGAGTTTAACGGAATGGTTAATAATTCTGAAGGGTGGCGACAGTCAGTTATATATGGTGTAAATGATAATAAAGATATTTTTCTATCTTATAGAAAAATTGTCGAACTTGCTCACCAGATTTCCTAAATGCTATTAAGGTTTTTTGGTTCTGGGGAGTTTTATTATGGTCATTCTAGCCTAGTAACTTCCCTATCCACAGCCCGTTTTCCGGTTCGGTACGAAACCTATAACCACCTTAACATCCTGAGAATCGCTCACTCCCCAGGTGCTTAGGTCGGCGCCGTTGCAGGTGCCGGGTACCTGAATGTGTTAAATGGAGTGATACATGTCGGTGAAGAATACAATGCAAAGCGGTCTGCCCCAGTCAATTGAATTGGTTAAACTTAAAGACCGCGAAAGGATGATTGTGCATTTATTTAGAATGCTCGATGACGTGAGTCAGGGAGACATAATTCGATTTGTTAATGTCCTAGTCAGGAACAAATAAAAATAACCCGGCTATGTGCCGGGTTCTTAAAAATTGTAGGTTTCTTAGGGTGTTTTAGCTTCACTCTCAAGAAAACCATCGTTTACTGCTTCATCACTCGTCTCAGCTGCAGACTCCTTAGCAGTAGTCTTTTGGGACGGAATGGGCTTGTAGGTGAAGTTTTCATTTAGGTCTCGCGCCATGTGGCTTTTTAGGACTTCAATCTTAAGGGCTGTTTGCTCTTGAAATTTTTCGTGATCAGTGATTTTTAAATTTCGTGCGGAGGAGTGTACTGTTTCCCTAGCTACAACCAGTAGTTTTGCTAAGGTTAAGCGGTCGCTATGGATTTTGAAAACTTTTTGTATCATGAAGTAGGCAAGCTTCCAACTATAGATGATTGCTAAGCCGAATATGGCTGCAAACGGTATTCTTAGAATGAATGCCGCAATTATGTCGGTAGCAGATTTGTATTCGGTTGTAAGTAGGTTGCTAGCTCCAATGTATACTTCGTATATGGAGAATAGTATGGTCAATAACGGGATGGTGATAAGTGCTGAGTATATTTTTGCTTGGGAGTTTCCTTCCTTCACATAAGGGCCGTATTCGTCAGATATCAGATTTTTGTCGTTTGTAAGTTTTTTAAGTTCGATATTTAAATTGGATATCTGTTTGTTAAGATAGTCTGCGGTGCCTGTTAGTTGGGCTACGTTGTTTGTGGCTTTGGTTTTTTCATCTAGCGCGAATTTTTCTTCGAGTTTTAACTGTGCTAGGAAATCTTTTTCTTTGGTTATGGTGTTGGCGAGCTGAGCGGATTCTTTTTTGAGTTCGCTAATTTGCAAGTTATAAAAGTCAATAGAGTTTTTTGTTGATATAAATTCTTGCCTGAGTTTTTCAGTTTCTGCGAGAGAGGTTTCATAATCATCTTTTGCAGCTGTTTTAAAGCTCGTTATCCTTTTCTTTGCATTGTTTATTTCGTCGATGTCTTTTGCATACTGGGAAAGCTGTGAGGCGTCGCTACCGCAAATTGAAATCCGATTAAGTGTCGGCTTGCCGAAGTTCGAGGTGGTGTAGATTTCGAACCATTCGCAAAATTTATTAATACGCGCATAAGCAAAAGAGCCACGTTCTGTTTTAATAAGTTTAAGTGTGTAAGCTACAGATCCGACCGGTTTGACAATTACGGTAAGGTTGGAAGCGATTTTTTCCACGTTTTCTCCGTGGAAGTCTAGTGAATCAATGTAAAACAAGTTGCTGGCTGTAAAACGCCGGGCTGAACCGGTTATCTTAACCGGGTTGGAGGTGGCACCGCCTTCTGATAGAAGCGTTTGACATTGTGCGGTGGTTTTCCAAAACAAATTCTGAATGTCATCGAGTTCGGGAAGAAGCCTCTCTACGTCAGACAGGTTTTTTTCTAACTCTTCCGATGAGTGCTGGGTCACTTTTATGATCTCCGACTGGTTTCATAGAAGATAACAGATGGATGGCAATTCGCTATACCTGCATCCTTTTCCACTCTCGCTCGACTGCACGTTTCGCTGTTTTTTCGGTGGCATATAACCACCGCAACCGTCGCGGCTTACTCTGATCCCCAGCCGTCACCGTCTTCTCCTTGCCGGTTTTTTTGTCGCGGTAGTACGCGATGATCCCCGTGTAGTCGCCCTTGTTCTCTTCCGCCAAATCTTCAACGGTATCCTCGGGCAGCTTGCTCTCCAGCTCCAGGCTGACGGTGTATCCATTGTCCGCACTGAGCGTGTGCTGCACGTTCCCCCCATACCAGATGATCTCGTCTATCTCCGGCTTTACCCCTTCGAGCGTATAGGTCAACTCCGGAATCAGATCCGGTCGGCCCATGGCCAGGGTGTAGCTGAGCGTCGCGCTACCACGTTGCAGGCGGTTGAACTCGGCCCGAGCGGCGCGCAGGGCGGATTGACGGTCGCTGTAGGTGTGGCGCAGGTCCTTGAGGTTTTCTCCGCCACCGGCGATAGCTTCCTGTTTCTTGGCGCTGTTCACGTCGTAGAAGTACGCCCGCACACCGTCGTAACTGTCGCGGTCGGCTTGCAGGTAGCGGTGCTGATCGCCATCGGCGCGGGTGAGGGTGATGTGGGGCAGCTCGGCGCCGCTGGCGGTCTTGCCGCCGCCGGCGGGCAAGCACAGCAGGCAGCCGGCCTTGACGGTCACCACGGCATCGAATTCTTCGCCGACGCGGCTGATCAGGTTGGCGTCGGATTCGTTGGCTTGGTCGAGCTGCAGGATGGGCAGCCCGTCGAGGGCGCCGGCGATGGTGGCGGTCAGGCCGTTGCCCAGGGCGATGTCACCCAGCACGTCGCCGAGCGTGGTGTTGCTCCAGCTGCGTTCGCGTTTTGTCTTCAGGCCCTTGCGAAGATCGGCGGAACGAGCGCGGATGCTCAGCACATCGGGCGCGCCGGAGTGTTCGGTTTCATCGACGGTGTAGGTGCCCTTGTCGACGAGCCCAGTATCACTCCAGCCAAGCCACAACCGAACCACGGCGCCCTTGGGCGGAATCGCTAGCAACCCGTCATGATCGCTGAGGGTAATGCTGAGTTGATCCGCCTCGACGCCACGGTTGTCAGTCAGGTCCAGGGTCATCAGGCGGGGGCTGATCAGTTGGGCGATGTCGTTGCCATCGACGGTGATGCGGAACGCCGGCACCGGGTAGGAAGCCTCGCGTTTGTAGCGCTCGATGGTCTTGTCCAGAAAACCGGTGACGCGGGAAAGGGCGGCATCAATCACAGCAGCTTCCTCATGATGCTGACGCCAGCACTGGTACCGGCGCCGATCAGGTCGATACGATCATCACCGATGCGCTTGAGGCTGAGGGTGAATTCGATCCGGCGCGGCGTGCCGTCGCGGAAGAACAGAGTTTTGGTTTCGCTCAGGCTTTCGATGATCCACAGGCCGTAGATCCGGCCGCTGCCCTCGACCATGGGCCAGGCCTTGCCGGTGTTGGCCATCAGGCGTAGGGCGTCGAGGCTGAGAGCGCTGCCGGCCAGCTCCGGCAGGATGACGCCGGGCAGGGTAATCGAATCCTCACCGCGACCGACAAACTGCCGAGCCGGTGCGGCGCCGACACGGTTACTGCTCGCGTGGCGCCATTCGGTCTGGCGTTGCAGCTCCTGGTAGGCAGCTGTAGAAAGGCTGAAGACGAACATGCCCAGGGCGAGCATCATGGCGGGTTACTCCAGGTCGGACAGTCGGCTGCGTTGGCGGGCGTTCTTTTCGCTGGAAACGCGGGCCAGTTCGGCGCGTACGGCACGGGCGATGGCGCGTTCATCCATGCCAGGCGTGGTGTGGATGTTGATTTCGTAGGTGTCGTGGCTGTCGTAGGCTGTGGCCGGTGCCGGACTGATGGGCGCGCGATTGTCGATCGACACTGAAGAGGATGCGGCGGCGCCGGTCTGCAACTGCGGTAACCCGATGGCGCCCAGCGGCCCGGCCACGGCACCGAGCGCACGCTGCCCGGCAGATACGACTTGCTTGCCCATGTCGGTGATGGCGCCCAATGGGCCGTTTTGGCCACCCTCAAGACCTTGGGTCAGACCGGCCATGGTGAAGCCGCCGAGTGCCGTGAACACGCGTGACGGGCTATGGATGCCAAGCTTTTCCTTGAACATGTTGATGGCCGAATCAGCAATCGAGCTGACGGCGTTGGTGATTTGGCCCAAGCCTGCGAGCAGTCCGTTGACCAGGCCATTGACGAGCATGTTGCCGAACTCGGTAAAGCGGCTCGGCAGATCCACGCCGAGGTAACTCATCACGCCAGCGAAGGCTTGGTAGATCAGACCAATGGGGCTGAAGTTGGCCAGCGTGGTGAGGATGCCGCCGATGCCTCCGCTGAATCCGGCTTTGATCTCGGTCCAG
Source organism: Pseudomonas sp. lyk4-R2A-10 (assembly GCF_030209075.1). Classification (NCBI taxonomy): domain Bacteria; kingdom Pseudomonadati; phylum Pseudomonadota; class Gammaproteobacteria; order Pseudomonadales; family Pseudomonadaceae; genus Pseudomonas; species Pseudomonas sp. lyk4-R2A-10. The sequence goes on from NZ_JARVSR010000006.1 coordinate 249,727, forward strand.
GCATTGGCGAAATAGAGTTTCACCGCGTCCCAGTTGGTGTAGATCAAATAGGCTGCGCCGGCGAGGACGGCGACCACTGCGCCGATGGCCAGAGCCACCGGGTTGGTGGCTAGCCCCCACATGGCGATGCTGACGGTGCGCAGGGCGGTCACCAGTGCGCCGCTGAGCGTGCTAGCGAGCAACCGAACGCCCTGGCCCAGCAACGGGAACGCATTGCGTGCCAGGCCGGTGATGGTGGGGAATAGCTTCTGCATGATTCGCAGCGTGCCACCACCCTGCATGCCGAACATCGCCATGCCGTAGCGAACCACGGCGAACGGGCCGAGCAAGCTGGCCATGCCGATCGCCAGACCACCGAATACGAACGAAAGACCGGCCACCAGGGCCACGACTTTTACCAGCCCGCCGGCAAGTTTCGGGTTCTCCCGTGCCCAGGCACCCACGTTGTTCGCGACCTCGCCCAAGGTGTTGATCAGCTCTTTCAGGTCAGGCGCGACAGCGGCGCCGAACTCGGCCATGGCGTTGGTGAAGCTGCCCTCGGCGGCTTCCATGACGTTGGTCAGCGTGCTGAGCTGTTCATTGACGCGGGTGCGCAGGTCGGCCTGGTTCTGGAGCTTCTGCTGTACCTCTTTGTAACCCGCCAACCCCTTGTTCATCATTGTGTTGAGGGTGGTCATGGTTTCCGAGTCGTCACCGAACAAGTCCTTGATGGTCTCAGTACGGTCTTCGTCGTTGAGCGCTTTGAGCTTTTCTACCTGAGCGAACAGGTTCTCCAGTCCCGCAAAGTTGCCCTCCTTGTTGGTGAAGCTGAACTGGACTTTCTGGCCCTTCAGTTGGCGGATCTTGTTGACGTCATCGACCTTGTCCTTGTTCAGGCCCGCCTGGAAGATTTTCCGAAATGCGTTGCCAGCCGCGCCGCCTTCCATGCCGGCCTGATCCATCATGATCAGTAGTGGTGCCAGCTCGTTGGCGGCTTCGATCCCCGACTTCTTGATGGTATCCATCACCGGGGCGATCTTGCTGAAGCCCTGGAGCATGTTGGTCGAGTCAACGCCCGAGTAGAAACCGCGCTGGATGGTGTCCATTAGCGCCATCATGTCCTTCTCAGACGTTCGGGTTGCGTCCTGCATCTTGGCCGCGAACTCGGCGGCTTCCGCCACTGGCATTTTCAACTGCACGCCTAGGTACGCCGCTGCTTCGCCAGTGCCACCGAGGATGCTTTGCGCGCTGAGGCCTTGGCGCCGCAGCATGGTCATCATTTCTTGAAAGTCAGCGGTGGTACCGGGAAGACGGTCGCCCAGTTTGGTGGCCAGGTCGGTGATCTTCTGGAAGTCCTCGGCGACCTTGCCGGTGTTGTCCATCATCGACACTTTCAGTTGCGTCGCCGAATCCTCGTTCGGCGCGAACGCGTCAACGGTTTGTTTCAGTGGACGACTGATTGCGTAGCCTGCACCGAGACCGGCGGCCCCATTGACGGCCATGTCGCTGGCGAGGCTTTGGGTCTTTGCCAGCCGATTACGCTCGACAGCCATGCGCTTCTGCTGAGCATTCAGAGCAACCAGGCGCTGTCCCTGTTCGCTGATGCTCGCGTTCGTGGCGCTGATCTGCTCACGCAGCTGGCGCTCATGCGTGCCGAGGTCTTTGGTGCTGATCCCGGCGCCGTACAGCTTCGAACGCAGGGCCTGCAACTGTTCCGACTGCTGCTGGTGTTGTTCCTTGAGCCGCTGGGCTTCGCGCACGGCAGTGCGGAAATCCTTGGCCATGGCTTTGGTCGGAACACCGGTGGCAGCAAACTGTTGGCTGAGTGCCCGGACTTTGTCGCGGGCTGAGGTGAGGGCGGTTTCGGTCTGCTCGGCGGCAGCGCGCTGGGTACGCCAGGCGCTGACGTCTTTTTGCTGCGAGTTGAGTTCCTTGAGCCGGTCGCGCGCATCCTTGAGTGCGCGGGCAGCGCCGATGCTGCCTTTGTCGATGGCCTTCAGGGGACCGCTCGCGCGGTCGATGGCGTTGAGCAGCACCTGAAGTTTTAGATCATTCGCCATCGGTGGAACTCCGCACCCTGGCGCGCTCGCGCCAGTCCATCAGTTCTTGCAGGCCCAACTGGTCCATGTCAGCCGGCGCCCAGTGAAAGACCACGGCCAGATCGGCCATGGCGTCTTCTACGCAACGAGGGAGGCGTCCGTCCTCACCGACTTCTGCAACAAAAAATGGGCGACCTTGTTGCCGCAGGCGAGCAAGTCGGCCGGATCCATGCCGGCCGCTTCCGGTGCGGTGATGCTTGGTGAGGTGATGCGTGGCAGTACCTTGAGCAGGGCGCCGACATCGAGGTTCAGCAGGTCCACCAGGTGGACGCCGCGCAGCTCGCCGGACTGTGGTTTGCGCAGGGTGAGGCTGTCGATCTGATTCTTGCCGCGCAGGATCGGCGTATCGAGGTGGACGGTGTTGTCGTCGGCGGCTGGCAGGGTTTCGACGGTGTTTTCTGTTTCCATGGAATGCTCCAGTGTTCAGGGTTGTAGGTGGATCAAAGGCCGATGGCGGAGCGCTGTTTCTCCAGCATGTCCACGCCGTTCACCTTCTCGATGAAGTTGAGCAAGTCGATTTCGATGATGTCTTCGTTATCGACGATGAGCTTGTAGTAGGAACAGGTGGTGGTGATGCTGTGTTCGGTGTCTTCACCGGGGGCCGCGTCGCCCATCTCGATGGTTTCGTGACGGCCGCGCACGATGATTTCCACGGCGCTGACTTCTCCGGTGTCGTCCTGCTGGAAAGAGCCAGCGAAGCGCAGTTGCACGCCGGACGCGTTCACGCTACCGAACTGCTTGAGCGCGATCAGATCCAGCCCGCCGGTCTTCCATTCGAACTGGATGCCGTCATCGGAGAACCCGAGGTCCGCCTTGACCGGGCCGTTCATACCGCCACCCCGGTAGCTTTCCATCTTGCGACCGAGGGGCGGCGGGGTGACGCTCTTCGCAACGCCCTGGTAGGTGTTGCCGTCGTTGAACAGGTTCATGTTTTTGAGTTTGCGAGGCATGGCCATGGCGTTGGTCTCCGGGGTACGGGCGCCCCCTCAAGGGCGTGCCGAATCAGGCGTTCACTTTGCTGGCGAACTGGATCAGGTAGCGGTCGGTGATGCGCTGGCGAAGGGTCAGGTCCTCCAGCGGCGGCACGGGCGTGTAGTCGTAATCGAGGTAGAGCTTGCCGGCCTTGAGGGTGTCCTTATCGTTGATGTCTTCCGGGTACCAGCAATCGCCGCCGATGAGGTAACCGCTGCCGATCATCTCGCGGAATTTGGCCTTGATGCTCTCGATCATGTCCCGCACCAAGGACGGGTGCATTGGCTTGTCCACAGCCCACATCTGCGCCTCGGCCATGGTGTCGGCGAGGATCTGCGCGGTGCGGGTGTAGTTTTCGAAGGCAAACAGCGGATCGTCGCTGCACGTTCGGCTGCCCCAGAAGCGGAAGCCGCCTTCGTTGATCATCGTGGTGACCTCATTACCGTTGAGGTAATTGGCGTCGGTGGCCGGGTTTTGCAGATCCCAGAACACGTCGGCGCTGATGCCGGTAACGCCATTGACCGCGACATTGGACAGGGTTTTATGCCAGCCCACCTCCTGGTCAATCTTGGCGCGCAGGCCGAGGGCACGGGCGACAGCCGAGGCTTTCACGGTGGCATTGGTGGCGGTGTCCCATTTCTGGAAGTCTGGCCAGATCACCATCACTTCCCGGGCGCCGAAGTTCTCGCGGTAGGCGACCGCTTCTTCCTTGGTCTTGCAGTCCCAGGCACTGACGTAGCAGAAAGCACGCAACTGTTGGCTGATGCTGGTCAGCGCGGTGGCCACCGGCTGGCTATCGAGGCCTGGCACGCCGAGGATACGCGGCACCATGCCGACTTTGGCCTTGGCGGCAAGCAGGGCTTTCATGCCGGTGTATTTGCCGTCGGCGGTGGTGGTGCCGATCAGGGCACTGTTGGTTTCCGCCTCGGTGGCGCCTTCCTTGACGCGCACGACGATGGTGTATGGCCGGGTCTGGTCGGCGATACCTTGCAGGCTCGCCGCCAGGGTACCTTTCACACCGGCCTTGCCGATGGCGGTCTGCACGTTGGTGAGCAGTACGGGAGTGTCGAGCGGGAATGCGATGGGATCGGCATCGTCGGCCGTGCAGACCATGCCGATAACAGCGGTGGGGATGGTGCGAATGGGGCGGGTGCCGTCGTTGAGTTCGAGCACCCGCACGCCGTGAAGATAATCGGCCATGGATTTGCCTGCGCAGTAAATGGGATGACAGTGCACAGGCTGCCGCGCGCGCGCCGGCTGGGCGAGCGTGCGGGTTTGTAGGGCGTAGCGTTACAGGATAGGGGCGATTTACTGCGTGTGGTCCGCAAGCCATGCCGGGGCAGCAGGTCGATGCTCAATCAGAGGGAACTGCTCACCTTGGGGCCACGCGCGCAGTGCGCGTCGGTATTCCTGCAAAGCGGCATATTGCTCGGCGCTGAGGGTGGTTGGCGTACCTTCTTCCAGCTCATCACGATGACGGGTTACGACGCCATCCGTTGCTGTGAGTTGAGTATCGCGCCAGGCCCGCTCAATACCGATGAGTTCTTCTGTTGAAGGGGGCGGCGGATCGGCTGCGTACGGATAGCCATCGCTCGCCCATTCGATCACTTTGCCTTCAGATTGCTGCGCCATCAGGTCGGCATGTTCTTCAGGCGAAATTTCAACGACATCGTCCGGCATCGACAGGTGAATGGCAGCGTCATAAAAACCACGGGTGGATTTCGAAGCAAACATATCGTTCTCCTAGTAGCCCACAACGCGGTAACCGCCCGCTTGTGTGGGGACTGATGTTGATTGGTTCCAGAACCGGATCTGCGTGGCGGAGACACTGGTAACGTTCACGCCAGGAACCCCAGCGCCCGAGGCACCACCTACGGCTGCAAACCCCAACGCAGTATTCGGGAACGCCATGAAGTAGGAGACCGTCACCGAACTGTTTGCCGGGATGGCGGGAATGACGCCCCATTGCTCGATCAACCCTGACGGGTTTCTCTGATAGCCATTGGCGGCGAGCTGCGCCGCGAAGCCATTGGCAAAGCGCAATGCCAGGGTGCCTCCGATCAGTCTCCACTGTCCCGACAGCCGGATAAATTCAGCCGTTTCGCCCAAGGCCATCACGAGCGGCCCGGTGATCCCGTTGGCCGTGAACACAACATCGGTTCCTGCTGCCACTACGTTCAAACCGCCGGCACCGGAGCAAACTAACGTAATGGTGGAGGATTGTTCGACTGTCGCTGTAGGTGGCAGGGTTGCGGTAATCAGCGCCAGTCCAGAAAAACTGTGAAGTCCGCCGACGTGCGCCGCTGTGAGGGTCAGGCTCGCGGCGTTCGAACTGAATCCCGAATAGACAACGCCACTGCGTTTTACGAACTCGGTGGTTGCCAATGACTTGCTGTTGTCGAACTGCGCCGGTGTCGGGCCAGTGGGGTTATCCAGAAACACTGGGGATCGTGTTCGCGCAAATCCATCGGAGACATCCTGAAAAGTCAGCGGCGTGGTGCCCACAACGATGGTGCCGTCGGTGATCAATTGCCAGCGGGTATCGGCTTGCGTGGCGCCTTGTTCGACAGAGACGTGTAACGCAGAAGTGACCTCGGCATTAGTGTCGGCATCCGCTGCGCGTACCCAGCCATTCCCGCCGGCAACGAATATACCGTTGTCCTTGGCGGCGGCCTGGTTCTTCACCAGTACCCGATCCCCGGCCAGCAGTGCCACGCCGTCGATGGTCGGGAGACCGGCCAGTGTGATGTTGCCGGTGGTAGCGACACGCACTGACTGTTTGCTGTCGAGTTTGTACAGCTCTTCCCTAATGCGCGTATCGACAAATTCGCGTGTCGCTAACACAACCGATGGGTCGATTTTTAACTGAATGTTCGACGTGCCGCTGGTGATGACGTGCATCCGCACCACCTGATTTCGACCAGAGCCTTGGGCGAGCAGCGGCTTATAGCTCGGCGCGACGTTGGCGACGGCTGAGAACACACCGTCCTTATCCTCGAGCGCAAGTTCGCGGATCCACCATCCACCGACATCCGGTGGCAGTACCAACTCGGCAATGAGGATGTTTTCGTCTGTGGGGGATACGCGCAGCTGATTGAGCTGGGCGCGATACCGCTGATTGATCAGCCTGGTTTGCGTCGGGCTGGGCACCGGGTCCGTGCCGTTGGCGTCGCCGATCAACATGTAACGCGGTTCCCACGGAATACCGAGGGCGTCACAGTTGGTTTTCTTGGCGGTGCCCAGCGTTGTCATCATGCCGCCGAAAATAGAATTCTGATCAACCATGGGGGTACACATCCAGTTCGTCGAGGGTGTAAAGGCTCACGCCGCGGTAGCCCCGGACGGTTACGTTGATGTCCGGGTTGTTCCAGGGGTACACGTCGATTTCGTCGCCGTCGTAAACGGCGAAACCAACGTAAGCGTCGAGTCGGGTTTCAAGGACGATGTCCAGACCGGTCAGGTGGCGGGTGAGGGGCTTGGCATCGTCGATCAGCCACACCAGTTCCTGATACATCGCTTCGGTGATGCCGGAGTCGAGGACGCCGATGCGCAAGGCGAACGTACCGGGGGTGCCAAGCGGCACGGTTTGCCACCACTCCACGACCTCAATCAGGTAGCCCAGCGGTTCCACTACACGACGCAACGCACCGATGGTGCCCTTGTGCGAATGAACGTAGTAGGCGGCGCGGCAGGCAGCGCGCTTGGCGGCTTCTGTCCATTTGCTGTCCCAGCGATCCACCGAGAACGCCCAGGCCAGGTACGGCAGCAGGGGCAGCGGGCATTGGTCCGGGTTGTACAACGTGCGCAGGGGGATGGGCACGCGTTGAATCTGTGCCAGGGCCTGAGCCGCATAACGCTCCAGCGGCGTCGAGTTGCCCGGCAACAATGGTTTGTCGCTCATCATTCAACCCCCAGCGCCAATTCGATTTTCGTGCAGTACGGCGCCTGATATTTGGTGGCGACGATGTCTGTCCATCCTTCGAGTACGACCTTGCGCACGCCCTCGACGTGCAGCGCGGCGTGGACGATCGATTCGGAGACCTCCAGCGCCAGGCGTCGCCGTTGATGCACGAACTTGAGCAACTGGGCTTCGGCAGCAGCGAGAACAAGCTCGGTTTCCGGGCCGTTGGTCAACGGGTAGAGCTTGGCCTTGATCTGGTAATTGATGATTTGCGCAGCCTGCACGGTCAGGCGATCTGCAACCGGCCGGCGGTCTTCGTCACTGAGATACGCTGTGACCTTGTTGAGCAGTGCTTGTGAGGCCGTGCCATCGCCCAGCACAGACTGCACCGTGACGACGGCCTCGGCCGGTGCGGGACTTTCGGCGGTGGCATCGGCGACCTGGCCGTCAGCGGAGCGAGCGTGAAAGATGTAGCTGTTGCGCGGGCCGGCGGTGCTGAGGCCTTCCCATGCCATCTGTGCACGCTCGCGCAGGCTGTCGTCGCTTTCCATCAGTTTGGGAATTGGCGGCACCGCTGCTGGGTTCGCGGCCTGAATGACCAGCCGCTTTACGTTGAAGTTGGCAGCGAGTTGTTCGAGGTCGGTGCCTTTGGCCAGGGCGAGCATGTTGGCGACTGAGGCTTCATTGACCCGCTGACGCCATACCGTTTCGCGGTAGGCGTTTTCCTCGAGCAATTTGGTCAGCGGCTCCGACTCCATGTCGAGACGGGCGGCGATCTCGGCCTGTTCCTCAATCGGCCAGAGGCTGATGGCGTGGGCCTTGCGCTCGGCGAGGATCTGCTCGTAGTCGATCTGTTCGACGACTTGGGGGGCGGGCAATTGGCCGAGGTCGATGGCGACGAAGGTGTTCATGCGCTGCCCCCAAGATACAGAGGCACGCTTAGACTCAGCGGCTGGTTGGTATCAATGAGAGTGCCTTCCAAATCCAGCGACGCCTGGCCTTGCAGATTCGCCCCGATAAACTGCACACGGCTGAGACTGACGCGGGTTTCCCAACGCATCACGGCCATGACCGTGGCGGCGTAGACCTGCAAACGGGTGAAGTCATTGAACGGCTGATCGACCAGCTCAGGCAGCAGGCTGCCGTACTCACGGCGCATGACGCGGGTGCCGATGCGGGTGGTTAGGATGTCAGTGATGGACTGGGCGATGTGTTCGACCAGGCCGAGGGCCGCGCCGGTTTCTCGGTTCATTCTGGCTTCCCTGTTTTCGCGCCGCCGGCCATGACGCCGCCGTGCGGGTGGTTGACCAGGCTGATGTTGGCCGCAACCACGTCCACGGACACGGTGACCTTACCGGTGATGTTCTGGTTGCCGGTCTGCGTGTAGTCGCCCTCATGAATGATCGGCCCGACGATGTGAATGCCGCCGGTGCTGGTCACGTTGGTGGTGCCGCCTTCAGCCAGTACGGCGTTCAGATGGTGGGCGACGCTGTCGTACTCGATGACGGTGCCATCCCGGTAGGTGAAACGGTGCAGGCCTTCGCGGTCGCCGTTCGCGGGGATCTGGTCGCTGAAAAGGCCGGTCAGGACGATGCCGTTGCCGAGCTGGCCGGAGGGGCTGAACAGGATGACTTGCTCGTCGGCAGTCGGCGGATTCCACTCGCGGTCGGCGCCGGCCCGCGTGGCGATCCATGGGAGCCAGCCGGTGGTGAGTGATCCGGTTTTGACTTGCACGCGTGGGGGCTTCATCTGGACGGCAGCGATGGTGCCGAGGCGGATGAGGTTTTCGATCAGGCGGGCGAGGGTGGCTAAGTCGTTCATGGCGCCGATGGTGGCGCCATGACGAGGGAGATCGCAGCTAGTTATGCATGTAGTGAGACTTGCTACAACTTTTAGCCTTTAGAGGAAAAGTCTGAGGTTTTTATCGAGTCGAGTGGCCTTCCAATAAATTCTCCCGAGCTTCCCCACGCCAGTCGTTTTTCTTGATCATCAGGATCGATATACCACGTCATGTCCCAGGTTTTGGTTAAGCTCCACTCCCAGCTTAGTACTTGACCTACTTCATAACTGTCTTGCGTAGTAGGGAAAATTCTACGGTATTTTTTGACTCCGCCCGGGCTTATCGTTTCAAGAATCAAGCCTTTGACATCATTTAGTTCAGTAGTGCATTGCGCATCCTGATACAGGGGTATGTTGTAATGTAGGACGATGTTTTTTTCACTAGGCAGAGATTTCAATGTGCGCAAAATTGTGATTCCAGAGTCGAGCGCACTTATTATGTCATCCTCAGAGGCGTCCGCTGAGTGAACTATTTTATTTCTCACACTCATAAATAGTTTGGTCGATCCTACTATGTCTCCTGGCAGTCCGCCGTATTGACGAATGAGCCTGTCTATTGCTTCTGTAGTAGACATGTGGCGGTTTTTTTGGAGAAGGCCCACGCTCGCGAGTGCTCTGCGTGCTGCAATCTCAATATGTCCACCTAAAGTTATAAGCGCTATTTTTGGGGAACGGCTTGCTTCGTCTAATATTTGCTTAATTTCATCCTGTTCCACTTTTTCTAAATTGTCTGAAACCGTTTCTGTGGCAGCGGGCGGAAGGGATGATGCTGTTTCTTTTACTGTTTCTGCGGAAATTCTTAACTCAGTAAGGGAGTCGGATAATTCTATTTCTTGTCCAAGCATCTTTCCCTTTTTTATTCGTCTCAATATTTCGGATATTTCTTTTTTGAAAAGAAATAATATAGTGAACCCCAAAATTGGCCATAGTATCTGGGATGCGGCAGAGATTAATTTTATAGCTTGCTCCATGCATGGCTCCTATTGCCAATTTGATAAAACGATTCTGCTGGTGTGTGAGTCGGTGGAAAATCTTAGGTATCTCTTTCGTTGCTCGATGTCAAATGTTTGAGAAGAAGGTCGCGAATTAAATCGAAATCCGATTCTGTAAAGCCAAGAATCTCCCGGCGGTCGTAACTCACATTTGGTGCACCTCTCTCTGGGCGGTCTTGTAAACCGTACTGATGCACCCTGGCAATCCGCGCTACCCGTCCCGTGAAGCCGACCCTTATTGCGTTTCCATCACCTTGCACCTTAAGAAAGCTCGCGGTGCGCAGCTTTTGAAACATTTTCAACTTCCGCTTCACACGACCCTGTTTACCACGCAGGTTGCGCTGTTTGCGCGGCGCGTACTTGCTGCCATCCGGATTCTGCTGGGCGATGATTCGTTGCTGCTGGCTGCGCCGTAACTCCTGGCCGATGCTCCGCGCCAACTTGTTGCGCGATGCCGGCTCAAGCTGCCCAAGCAATCCCGCTGCCCAGTCCTCCAGCGCTTCCAATCGGTTGGTCATTGCGGAAGCACCCATTCACTGCCAGTACCCTGCGCACCAGGTATCCAGTTCGGATCGAGAAAGTCGGCAGCCCGCTGCGGTTCGCCCGGATGGCGGATGGTGGTGTTGCCTTGGTCGTCCTTGCTCACCACCACCCGTTCGGTCAGGGGCAGCGTCAGGCTCATATCGACCTTGCTGTTGTCGAGGATATCGGCCTCGAACTGGATGCCGTCTGAGGCTTTGCTCAGGTTCTCCAGCAGTTCGGACTGGTGAACGCTCAACCAACCGAGCAGCGGCAACATGACGCTGTCGGGGTGGCCGGCGAAGTCGGTAAGGATGACCTGTAGGTCAAAGCTGTACTCAAACGAGAGCGTGTGAGCAGCGGTGCAACGGATCTTGCCGTTGTCGATGAAGATCAGCAGCCGGTCAGGGTTGTGCTTGAGTTCGGCCACGGTGGCGAGCAGGTGAGCTTTCAGGCTGTCGGGCTTGTTCATGGCAGGGCCTGCTGGTGTCGGTAAATCATATCGACCTGGTTCGCACAGTCCGCCCATGCGGCTTCGACGCGGTCCTGATCTGTCAACTGATCGCCGTTACTGCGCGGGCTGGTCGCTGGTAGCGTGCACGGCACCACGGCCGGACAGCCACTGACGATAAGCGTCGGCGCCGGTGAGGGTGGGGCGCTCGCGCAACCGGCGAGCAGCATCAGGCAAAGGCTGGGCAGCCCAATTGCGTAGGTCGGCATTTTCACGTTTCAGAGCCTCAATGGTGAGTTCGCGCTTTGCCAGACCTTGGCGCAGTTGATAATGCTGGGTGCGCAGGGTGGTCTGGGCGTTGCGTTCCTGTTGCAGGGTGTCGCGCAACGCGTTCGCATTGGCGAGGTTTCGCTCGGCTTGTTCTCGGACGTAGCTGGCGTCTTGCTCGGCAAGTTGCGTGTCCTTATTCGCCCCGCTGATGCGCAGTTCCTGGCTCCAGATCAGCAGCCCCAACGCTGCAAGCAATGCAATTCCGAGCAAGGCTTGGCGTAAGGTACTCACGCCCGGTACCAGCCGAGCTGATTCATGTCGCCGACGTCCATTTGCCGGATCGGGCCGCGAATGATGATGACTTTGCGCTGAGGGTTCTGGATGCGGAGCGCGTCGCGCAACTGCACCATGTCCTGCTGGTCGCTGTTCTCTGGAACCACCAGCAGATCGCCGTCTTGGACATTCAGCCGCTGCACTGCGTCGAAGTCGATCATGCGGCCACCGCCTGACCGCAACCGCAGTCTTCGTGCCGCTCGTAGGCGCGCTGGAGCTTGATGTCGTACAGGTTCCGCTGGTAATCCGGCCCGTTGTAGAGCTTGGCGAACTCGGCCCATTTGCGGCCCTTCAGCGCCTTGTGCAGTACGGCGTCGGTCTCGATGAAACGAACGAAAGCGTCGAACTGCTGCGACTCGCCCGCGCTCATGGCGGCGACAAAGTCCTGCACGCTGCTGTAGCCCAGTCGCTGCCAGTGAAAGCCCATGATCTGGAAGGCGCCCCAAGAGGCGGACTCCAGCGCGGCGGTGTCGTCGATCAGGCGAGCGGTGGCCAGGCGCTGGTGTTCGGCGCTGCCGCCGGCATATCCACCGGGTTTCGTGTTGACGATGGCCGGGTTGCTCGCGGCGAGTTGATCGGCGTGCTGTTTGAGCGCGGCGGCATCATCTCCCTGGTGGCGAACCTTCGACAGTTGCCGGTACATGACATGACGCTCGAACAAGATGACTGGCTTGCCGTTGTCGAGGAAACCGGTGCCTTTTGATTCCACTTCGTTGACCGCGTAAACGCTGGCGAGCGGCACGCCGAGGCGTTCGGCCGCGCTGACCAGGTCGGCGTTCTTCAGCAGCTGCTGGCAATCATTGCCGGCGAGCGCGCCTTGCGTCTTGGGGCCGGCCACACCATCGACGACCAGACCAACCTTGAGCTGATAGGCGCGGACGGCGGCTTCGGTGGCGTCACCGTAGTCACCATCGATTTCCAGTTTGGCACCGTGCTGATTGAGGTTCTTTTGCAGGGTGCGCACCGCCTGCGAGCGGTCGCCGTGGCGAAGTGTGGTCATAGCTGTTCTACCTTGCGGTTGAAAATCTTCTTGGCGGCAGCGCGGGTGCCCTCGACGCCGAGCAACCCGATGACCCCGCCGAAGAACGGTGCAGTCGTGGCCGGTATCCCCAGCAGCGAGAGCCCGTGACTGGCGGACAGGGCGAGCGCGCCGCAGAGCGGCGCCTCGATCATCATGCGGCGCACGGTGCCGCCGCCGTAGATCACCCGCAGGCTTGCGATGACCAGGGCCAGCAGACCGGAGTAGATGGCGGGCCAGTTCTGTTCGAGCCAGGCGGCGAGCCAGGCCCAGGTATCGGGACGGTCAGGCATGCGTTTCATTCCATGATCCAGGGTGGTTGGGTTCAAGGGCGCGGTGCGCTTGGGTCAGTCCCATAGGTGCACCATCTGCCGTTGCGGGGCAGCGGCTTGGGCTTCGGGCATCTGTACCAGAAGGCCTTGCGGCAAGATCGGGCCGTGGTCGGCGAGGCCGGGGTTGGCTTCGAGTACAGCCTCGGTCACGCCGGCGGTGCGTCCGTAGTGACGCCAGCACAGGGCATCGACGGTGTCGTTCTGCTGGGCGCGGATGCTGACGGTCATCAGATCAACTCCACGGTGGTGCGGCCGAGGCCGAGAAAGTCGCGCACCGCCCAGCGCTGGTCGCGGCGCAGTTCGTCGATGCTCGGGGTCAATTCGTCGGCGTTCTGGTTGCCGCTGTTGGTGCTGTCGTAAGAGCGGTAGCGTTCGCTGATTTCCGCACCGGTCGCGGCGTAGATCGCTCGCTGGTAGAGGTGGACGCGCTCTGAAATGCCCTTGATCAGTTCTGCCGGGACTTCGTCGAGGGTGGCGTAGCCGCTGGCCTGTTGGGCGCGGCGCCATTTGGCGAACTCGCGGTTGACGATGATCGCGGCGGCGATGGTCGCAGTCTCAAGGCGGATCGGGGTGACGCTGGCGTCGATGCGCAGGGTGCCGCGCACATCGTCCAGATCGATCGACGGCCAGAAGGGGTCGGTATTGATGTGGCCGGCCGGGGAGGTGGTGCCGGTGCCGCCCGCTACGAATCCGCTCATGAATCTGCGCTCTGTTGTAGGTCGCCGGTGGTCGGGGCTTCACGTTCAGGAGGAGCGGCCTGGCCGATCCGCCCCGAGCCGGCGGGGTGCGTGGGGACGCTCGGTTAGCCGCCAGTGGCGGCGAGTTTGTTGAGCAGGCGTTCGGCCCGCTCCAGATCCTTCTTGCCACCGCAAGCGTCGTGCAGATCGATGGCTTTTTTCAGCAGGTCGATGCCGGCTTGCACCTGTCCGGGTTGGCCGGGTTTTTCGTCGGTGATGCCTTCCAGCGTCGCGCGGCCCATGGCCAGGAACAGCTTGGCGCGCGCCTGGTCGGGCATGTCCTCAGCGTCGGTCAGTTCGGCGGTGCGGTGCAGGATGGCCAGGTCGAACGGCTCGCCGACCTTTTGCGCCTTGAACGCGGCGGTCGCGACTTCCTCGGCGACCAGGCAACCGAGAGTGCGGGCGAAGCGATCCGGCATGACCATCTTGTGTTGCAGCACGTACTGGGCGATGTCGAGGCCACCAGTGAAGTCGCCAGCGTCGAAGCGCCAGACCATGACGGTGGTCATCACTTCGTCCTGCGCTCCCTGGCCGGCCTCCAGCACGCCCTGCACATAGGGGATGTATTCGGGCAGCAGCTGACGTTTGAGTTCGGCCTTGCCCTGGTTCGACTGCACCTGTTTCAGGCGCAGGCGGTCTTGCAGCAGCTGGTTGAGTTGGTGCTCGTAAGCTGTCGCGCCGGCCATGGTTTGGGTCGGCTCGGTCGCTGCCGCCTCAAGGGCGGCAGTGACGCGTTGGAAGTGCTGCTTGGCGAGGCTGGTGGCCATGGCTTACGCCCCCTCAAGCTCGATGTTTTCGATCAGGCAGCCGAGGCCGTAATCCTCGACGACGTAGGCGTCATTGCTGGATTCGTAGTTCTCGATGCGGTTCTTTTCCGGCGCCTCTTTCACGTAGCGACGGCGTCCGCCGATCTGCCAGTAGATGGCGAGGTTGGCCAGCGAGGTGACCAGCGCCGCACCGTCCGGCACGTACGGCACTTCGACCGGTTGCTTACCGCCCATGCGCTTTTGCGACAGGATCATGTCGGTGGCCAGTTTCTCGGACGCCGGCTGTTCTTTGTTGATCAGCGGGAAGTACTTGTCGTGCACCAGGTTGCTGCCGAGGATGACCACGATGCCCGGATCCTTGCGGTGCCACGGATCGATGAGGTTGGCGACGGCGTCGAACACCAGGGCGTCGAGGTTGTTGTAGTCAGCCTCCGCGCCAGTGCCGATGACGATCTTGCCGGTGGCCTTGCCGTCCTTGAGGACGCGCGCCGGGGCGTTGGTGCGGTACTGCTGGAGCCAGCCGATGTTGACATCCTGCAACAGCGGATTGGCTTGGCGGTCGGTGGTAGCAGCAACGCTGACGCCATTGAAACCGACCATGATGCGGTCGAGGGCCTGGCGCTTGAGGATCGCGTCGCGCAGACGTGCCTGGAAGTCCGGAAATTTTGCCCAGGCATCAAGCTGTGCGTAGCGGATGGCGGTGTCGAAGTCAGTGTGTTCGGCCTTGTAGCCCTTCTTGTCCAGCGACGACACGTCGCGCGGCTGGCGCACACCGTTGCCGGTGGTGTCGGTGCGGCCGGCGATGGTGCTGCTGACACCCAAACCAACCTTTTCGCCTTGCAGTTCATCGACGCCGATGATGCCGATCTGGCCGAGGAATTCGCTGGATTCCTGCATGCGGGTTTCCAGCGTCTGCTGAACTGTCGGATCGACGGCGAAGGTGTTGGCGGTCGATGACACGCCATTGAGGCGCGCCACCTGGCTCAGGTAGGCGTTGAAATGTTCGCGGGTATCGTTACGCATGAAAGTCGTCCTTCGTGGTTCGGGGCTGTGGGTGGGCCGGCTGTCAGCAGTCGGTCATGACCTTGTTGTCGCCACCGGTTACCGGAGGGCGGGTCTTCTGGTTGTGGTCCTGGGTGGTGGAGAGCTTGTTTTTCAGCTCGGCGAAGTCTTTGCTCAGTTGATCAAGCTTGGTGCTCAGGCCTGCGGAGAATTTCTTCGCGGCGGCGAGTTGGTCGGGCAGGTCCTTGACGTGATCGGCCACGGCTTCGACTGCATCGCTGATCTGCGAAAACTCGCTGTCGTCCTTGGCTTGCTTACCCTTGAGCAGGTTTTGCACCTTGCTGAACAGCTGGGCGCCAATGCTTGGCTTCTCCTCGATCTCTTCGAACGTGAGTTCGGTTTCGACCGCCTCGGTGAACATCGAGGTCGCGGAGTAGTGGCGATCCTTGAAGGGGCTGACGTCAGGTTTCTGGGCTGAGAACGCCAGGACGTCGGTGCCCAGGCTAGCCGGGGAGTCGGTGACGGCCAGACCGACGATGTAGGCCTCGCCGGTGTCGGCGAAGCTGTCGTCGATTTCGATGGACGTGTAAATCTTCTGTTTCGCCTTGTTCATGGCGATCAGGTCGGCGGTCGGCTCGACCTGGGCGAACAGCGCCAGTTTCTTCTGGCCGTTCACGTCCACTTCTTCGGTCTTCACGGCCAACACGTCGCCATAGGCCCTGAAGGGGCTGTCGGGCAGCAGGCTACGGAAATGCTCCAGCCAGATGCGGGCGCCGTAGGTGGCCGGGTTGAAGTTCTTCGCGGCCTGTTCCAGCCAACTGCGTTTGATGGTGCGCTTGTCCGAGGTTGCGCCCTCGACGGCGACGCGGAACCAGTTGCTGCGGAATTTCTTCATGCCGGGAATCCTCAATGCGTGGGCGCTGAAAGCGTTGCGATGAGGGGCATGGTCGTGACGCGCGCGAGTTGCGGCAACGAGGCGGGACTGTAGGGACGGGGGCTACAAGGGGCGGCACTATTTGAGTCGCGGGTGTGGGCGGCAGCATCGCGGCCATGACTACGACCGCACTGTTGCCCATCGATCCCCGCCGCCAATCCAAGTTCCTGTACTGGATGGGTTGGCGCATCTGCGAGATTGCCGAGGCTACGGGCGAAAAGGAAAAAACGCTACACAGCTGGAAGGCCCGCGACGAGTGGGACCGGGCCGACAACGTCGAGCGCATCGGTGGAGCGCTGGAAGCGCGGTTGGTGCAGTTGATCCTCAAGGATGGGAAAAACGGCGGCGACTTCAAAGAGATTGATCTGCTGCACCGCCAGCTCGAACGGCAGGCGCGGATCCAGCGCTTTCAGGGTGGCGGTACCGAAACCGACATCAACCCGAACCTGGCCAAACGCAACGCCGAGCCGAAGAAAAAGGCCGTTAAGAACGAGATTGATGATGACCAGATCGAGCTGCTGCGCGAGGCCTTCATCGACGGCTGCTTTGACTACCAGAAAGACTGGTACCGGGCCGGCAATCAGCGCACCCGCGTCATCCTCAAAAGTCGGCAGATCGGCGCGACTTACTACTTCGCCCGCGAGGCGTTTATCGATGCCCTGGACACCGGGCGTAACCAGATTTTCCTGTCGGCCTCGAAGAACCAGGCCTACCTGTTCCGGGGCTACATCCAAGCCTTCTGCCGAGAGGTGATCGGGGTCGAGTTGACCGGCGATCCCATCGTTTTACCCAATGGCGCCGAGCTGTTTTTCCTCGGCACCAACGCCCGCACCGCCCAGGGTTACCACGGCAATTTCTACTTCGATGAATTCTTCTGGACGTTCAAGTTCGAGGAACTGAACAAAGTCGCGTCGGGCATGGCGATGCACAAGAAGTGGCGAAAGACCTACTTCTCGACGCCGTCGAGCATGGCCCATGAGGCGTACACCTTCTGGACTGGCGAGCGCTTCAACAAGGGCAAGCCTGCCGCGCAGCATACGAAGGTGGACGTGTCCCACGGGGCGCTCC
This sequence comes from Pseudomonas sp. lyk4-R2A-10, assembly GCF_030209075.1. Taxonomy (NCBI): domain Bacteria; kingdom Pseudomonadati; phylum Pseudomonadota; class Gammaproteobacteria; order Pseudomonadales; family Pseudomonadaceae; genus Pseudomonas; species Pseudomonas sp. lyk4-R2A-10. Next base: position 266,940 of record NZ_JARVSR010000006.1, read on the forward strand.
AGCAGGGGCGGTTCTGTGAGGACCGGTTGTGGCGGCAGATCGTCACGATTCTGGATGCGGAGCGGGGCGGTTGCGACCTGTTCGACATCGAAGAATTGCGCCGCGAGTACAGCCCTGAGGCGTTCGCCAACCTGTTGATGTGCGAGTTCGTCGATGACGGCGCGAGCATCTTCCCGTTGACCCTGTTGCAGTCGTGCATGGTGGACAGCTGGGTTGAGTGGGCGGAGGACTACAAGCCCTTCGCCATGCGCCCGTTCGGCGACCGTCAGGTGTGGATCGGTTACGACCCGGCCGAGACGGGTGACTGTTCGGGCCTGGTGGTGGTCGCGCCGCCGCTGGTGCCCGGAGGCAAGTTCCGCATCCTAGAGCGCCACCAGTTCCGGGGCATGGACTTCGCCGCACAGGCCGCGTTCATCAAAAGCGTCTGCGACCGCTACTGGGTGACCTACATCGGCATCGACGTAACCGGCTTGGGCAGTGGCGTGGCGCAGCTGGTCCGCCAATTCTTCCCGGCGGTGACCACGTTCAGCTACTCGCCCGAAGTCAAAACCCGTCTGGTGCTCAAGGCCTACGACGTGATCCACAAGGGCCGGCTCGAATTCGACGCCGGCTGGACCGACATGGCCCAGTCGCTGATGGCTATCCGCAAAACCGTCACCGCCGGCGGACGTCAATACACCTACACCGCCGGCCGCAACGACAACACCGGCCACGCCGACCTGGCCTGGGCGCTCTTCCACGCATTGCACCACGAACCGCTTGAGGGGCAGACCACTGCCAACACCGGGCGCATGGAGATTTACTGATGACCGAACAATTGGCCAACCAGACGTTGCCCGCGACCACTTCCACCGCCGGCGCCGGGACGCAGGTCTTTTCCTTCGGCGAGCCGACGCCAGTGTTGGGCGGTCGGGAGGTGTTCGACTATCTGGAGTGCTGGTTCAACGGGCGTTGGTATGAGCCGCCGTTGTCGCTGGACGGTCTCGCCCGGTCAGTAGGGGCGAGCGTGCATCTGCATTCTGGGTTGATGTTCAAGCGCAATCTGTTGAGCAAGACGTTTATTCCACATCCGCTCTTGTCGCGGGCTTCGTTTGAGCAATTCGCCTTGGACTTCCTCTGTCTGGGTAATGGGTATTTTGAGGGGCGGCGTTCGCGGTTGGGCGGGGTTCGGAAGCTGGAGACGCCGCTAGCCAAGTACATGCGTGCCGGACCGGAGGGACAGTTCTATCAGGTACGTGGATGGAAGGACGAACACGCTTTCGAGCCGGACAGTATTTTTCACCTGCGTGAGGCGGATTTGCATCAGGAGATTTATGGGCTGCCGGAGTGGATAAGCGCGTTACAGTCGGCGTTGCTGAACGAGTCAGCGACGCTGTTCCGGCGCAAGTATTACGAGAACGGCAGTCATGCCGGGTTCATCCTTTACATGACGGATGCGGCGCAGACAGAGGCGGACATTGATGCATTGCGCAAGGCGCTGAAGGAATCGAAAGGGCCCGGCAACTTTCGCAATCTTTTCGTCTACTCGCCGACCGGTAAGAAGGACGGGATCCAGTTGATCCCGGTGAGCGAAGTGGCGGCGAAAGATGAATTCAATTCGATCAAGAATCAGACGCGGGATGATGTGTTGGCCAGCCTGCGCATTCCACCGCAGTTGATGGGGATTGTTCCGCAGAATGCGGGTGGGTTTGGCTCGATCAGGGAAGCGGCGCAGATCTATGTCGCCAACGAGCTGGAGCCTATTCAGACGCGAATGACTCAGTTGAATCACTGGCTAGGGGAGGAGGTTTTGCGTTTCAAACCCTATGAAATCGGGGGGGAAGCCTAAGACAAGGCTACCTTCGAAAAAGAGAAGTCTTGCTAGGCATGATCATAGGGTCATGCGAGTTGTAGTCGACCAGTGCGATATGTGAGTCGTTGAATTTCTGAAAATGGACTACATAATTCGACGTTTTATAACCGCCGGCCGGGTTGCGACAACTATTCCAGCGGGGATAACCGATATGAACATGCCAAAGTTTATGTCGCTTAGCAAAAGCGATCTTCACCTGACGGTTGGGGTCTGAATGAGGAACGTTGTCGTTGGGGCCTTTTTTTCCTATGAACGTGCGAAGACCATGCGTCTCGAAGTGGAATACAAATTCCTCAATGAGGTCTTGCTCTTCTTGGGAGAGATTTACAAACAGGTTGGTGAAATGTTCGCTGAATTCTACTTGGTTCGGCATTTATTGGCGTTCTCGCGCATCCATTCACGGAAGCTTTCGCGTGGCAAACCTTCAGGCATGACGAAGCGCTGCCCTTCCTCGATAGCCCTTCTCATGCGCGTGATGTCGAAATTGACCTCCTCTGACGAAGGGTCATGCGGTGCTGGCTGGTATTCTCTTTTCATGGTCCTTGCACCCACTGGGTGATTGTGGCTGTACGCCTGAAACAGACAGCCATAATTTATGGTGACGATTTTACTGAAGGTATAGTCTTTGATCGCCTGCGCAACCTAAAAGTTAATGGTGCAGACGAATCTCCCGACGGAAGGTCAATTCGCCATCAGCTCTGAAAGCATCTCGGCGTCTCAGCCTTACCTTCCCACAGTCGCTTCTCTGAAGCCATTTTGAATACATGTGATGTTGAGATTAGCCGCCCCCTGAGGCGGCTTTTTTTTCATTTATGAAACGTGCCGTGACGTGGTGCGTTTTTCGGAGCCATAGGCGTGCTTCAAAGCTGGCGCGCGCCGTCGTCCCCCCACCTCGCCTCCGGGCTAAATGGGTCTTTTTTTCCGCAGCCCTGCATGGTGCTGAACGCGGCTATGGCCGGGAGTTGCCCTGGTAATCATCAGGGGTAAAAAACCTGCAAATCCCTGCGAGGGTTGGGTCACTTGATGTGTCGCGTCAGTCGGTCGCCAGGAATGGGTCAGCGCTCAAGGGCGATTTTTCAAGAACGCATTCGGAAAAAAGTAATGTGGTAATCCGGGCGTCAGTACGCCGCTGAAAGCCCCGAATTCATTGGCTTTGCTGGATTACATCAGAAGGTAATTTAGAGTAATGAAAGAGGTAATGTTGTCATAAGTGATTGATTTATATGAGATGAAGAAAAAAGAAAATTACTTCCTTGAAAGGTAATTACCTTACCTATTCATTACTTGAAAATTACCTTGTGCCGATCCCTTGCAGGGCAGATAAATCAAGGGTCTCAAGCCGGTAAGGTGATTAAATTACTGAAATTACCTTTTTCCGATACCGCTCCAGAAAAAACGGATTACCCTCTATGGCCCTTTTCGTCTGCGACTGCCGCGCAAACTCATGGGACCGCCATGGGACCGCTTGCGCGCTAACTATCGCTCTGAAACCCTTATAAACCGGGGCCTGAATTCGAGAAAATCGCAATCGGGCGGTTTCGAATCTCTCCTTCACCGCCAAATTCGATGTAAACAAAACCCCTGGTTTCGAGAGAAACCAGGGGTTTTGTGCATTCTGGCGTTCGGTTTTTTTTGGTCACAGAGATCGGTTCGGCTTCCTTTGGCCAGGCATTACAATCGCGGTTTATCCGGCAAGTAAAAGGACGACCTCCATGATCATTTCCACCACCCACTCCATCGAAGGCCGGCAGATTACGGCGTATCTGGACATCGTCAGTGCCGAGTCGGTGCAGGGCGTGAATGTGATCCGCGATATGTTCGCGGGCATGCGGGATTTTTTCGGTGGGCGTTCGCAGACGCTGGAGCGGGCGTTGAAGGAGGCGCGTGTTCAGGCGACTGACGAGATCAAGGAGCGCGCGCGGGCCTTGCAGGCGGATGCGGTGGTCGGGGTGGATTTCGAGATCAGCATGCCGGCAGGGAAGGGCGGCATGGTTGTGGTGTTTGCGACCGGTACGGCGGTCAAGTTGCGCTGAGGCTAGTGAGCCCATTCAACGGAATGGGCTCTGTGCTGATAATCAGCCCTGCGGCTTGAGCAGGATAGTGCCTTTCGAATCGTAGGTCAGCGGCGTATCGATCGCGACGAGAGGCGGCGTATCGCCGGGTTGAACTGGCTGAACCGGGTCTGGGTGGTAGATCACGCCAGGCTGCAACGGACTCGGTCCGGTCGGCTGCTTAATGACGATTTCACCCGAAGCGATCTTTTCCTTGAGTTTCTCCGCCCCGGCCTTGCCGGCGGCGATCTGTTCATCCGTGAGCTTTACAACAGGCAGTGTCGGGAATCCTTTGATTTCCATGTTCTCTCCTTGAGATTCATTGCGTAGGAAAAAGGGCAGCGGCCGGTCGCCGCAAATCTTTAGTCGCGTGGGACCAACGGTTCCTCAATGTGTTTAATTTCCGTAGGCCATTCGTCGGGCTTCGGGTGATCTGAATCACAAGTCCAGGAATGACCGGCTAGTCTCAAAAGCCTTGGAGGTCGATATTTTTTCAGGCAAAAGGGTTTGCCGGTGTCGGCCCGCATTTGGAAAGGGGTGAAGAGATGACTGATCCGTACATCGAAGACGACGGGGCTGAATTTCCATTCAACAATTGCGTGCGCTGCGGCCAGACGGAGTATCAGGCCGGGTTTGGCGAGGACCCGGTTCAGACCGGCAAGATCAAGTCCACGGCACCCAAGGGGCCTAAAGCAAAATTTCTGCCCAAGGTGACGGCACGTTCCAGGAAGTAATCGGATGCCACACAGCCCCGCCATTGAGCGGGGTTTTTTGTTTCTTCTTTTGAGAAATACCCTACAGAAATTGCAGATTCGTCCGGATTCTTTCACAAACTTTTCACACGCGCCTGAGTAGGGTGAAGCCATCCGTTAGAAAGCAAGTCTCCAGCCCGTCTCCCCAGCGGGCTTTTTTTTGCCTGCCATAAAACCTTTTCCATAATCGCTGTCCAATCGGCGCCAAGTACGCGGCGACGCTGGACATTGCCGCGGCAGCAGCATTCAATCTGCGCCCTTTTTTATTCCTTCTGTTGAGGTTCTCGTCATGCGTTTAACTCTGCCTGCTCTGGTTCTGGGGCTTCTGGTTGCTCAAGGTGCAATGGCTGGCGACGGTACCGCCGCACTGGGTGGCGGTCTGGGCGGCGCGCTGGGTAACGTGGTTGGCCAGAAAATGGGCGGCAGCAACGGCGCGGCCATTGGCGCTGGCCTGGCCGGCGCGGCTGGCGGTGCGTTGGCAGCGAAGAAGGGGGCCCGCACAAAGGCGGCCATTGGCGGTGGTGTCGGTGCGGCGGGTGGTTCGATCATCGGCAACAGCCTGGGTGGCAAGAACGGCGCGACTATCGGTGCCGGCCTGGGCGGTGCTGCTGGCGGCGCAGTGGGCAGCAACTTGTCCAAGGGGCACAAGCGTCACTGATTGCCAACGCGTGACTGAAAAGGCCCGGCTTTTTGCCGGGCCTTTTCGTTGCTGAACGTTTTTCCCGAATTCGCCTCCAATGCTACGTAGCCCCCTCCGCGGGCGAACCGTCCCGACTCGGGACCTGTGAGGTCTGTATGCGATTGACATTATCCGCATTGGTTTTGGGATTGTTCGTGGCACAAGGCGCCATGGCCGCCGGTGATGGCACGGCCGCCGTGGGGGGTGGATTGGGTGGCGCGTTGGGCAATGTGGTCGGCGGCCAACTCGGCGGCAGCACCGGTGCTGCGGTGGGTGCCGGCGTTGGCGGTGCGGCTGGCAGCGCGGTCGGCGCGAACAAACGCAATCGCACGGAAGCCGCCATTGGCGGTGGCCTCGGCGCCGCAGGCGGGTCCGTCGTCGGCAACAGCCTCGGCGGCTCCACCGGTTCGACTATCGGCGCAGGGTTGGGCGGCGCAGCGGGTGGCGCGGTCGGCAACAACCTGGGTGACGATGGCGGCAAGTCGCACTCCGGCGGTGGTCACAAGCACAAGAACAAACACAAGAACCGTCATCGTTGAGTGACCGGTTCTACGGAAACCCGGCTTTATGCCGGGTTTTTTGTGCCTGCGCGTCATGCGCAGGAACGATTCGCGACCATACTTTTCGAACGTCGTATACGAATGCGACTGACGAGGTGCGCCATGACTCCGGAAACCGAAGGCAAGGAAGAGAAAGGCCCGAGCGGATTGCCGTTTATCAATGATCCGGGGAATGAAGATCCGGGGTCATTGATGGATGATGCGACGGTTCCGCTTTTGGAGGGTGAGGAGGAGCTTGAGTATGAGGATTTTGATGATGATGATGATGATGATGATGATGATGATGATGATGATGATGATGATGATGAGTGATGGAGTGCATGCATTAATTTTCGTGCAGCAATTTTCGTCTGTTGTTTGTTTAGATTTTGGTAATCGACTTGGGCAATCTGATCTGAAACTAAATAAAATAATTGAATATATCCATTGATAATAAATCGTAAGTATTGCAAGTAAAAACTATCGCGATGGAGGTTCGAATGTCAGGTCTTAAGATTATTTATCATGTTTCATGGAATGGAATGCTTGACAGATAAACCGTAGGTTCGCGAAGGCTTATAAAAGCTGTCGTGAAGTGTATCGATGAGTCGTCAGAAATGGCCGAAACTCTAAATCGTGAACCAGTATTTTTGATGGTTAATCTCAGGTTTTTGTTTGTAGGTAGATTGTGTAATGCCAAATCCTCTATTTTGCTGCATGTTATACCTATGCGGCAAGCGTTAAATCCCATGGTTTCCCATTTTTTCGGAGGAGTGTCCGGGATCTCAGGTATGTCGAAACCTAAGGTGACTGTCGAGTAATTGTTGTCGATATTTGAGATGAAAAGTTTTATTTCTCCAATGGCTATTGGGGAGCTGAAAATCATGTTGAAAAAAGTGCTATCTGCTATATCGGTCCAGTGCTTCATGGTTATTTCCTAAAAGGATAGTGCTCGTCTATATTTTTTTGACTTTTCAGCTCGTGGATTGGCCGCTGGGTGCATGTCGAAATGGAGGATAAGCGCCTGAGTGAGCAGGCCATTTTTTGTCGTTGCGCCTAATCTATATCTCGTAGCTTAGTCAGTATATAAAGATTGCTTATGGCTGACATTTTTTTGATTTTATTTAGATTTATATATTCGTTAAATTCTTTTTCAACAGTTTCTTTGTCGCAATATTTTTTATGCTTGGGTGGTCTATCACAAGCAAAGTTGTATAGGCGCCAAATATCAAATCCATTAATTTCACCGTTAGGGCCATAGTCAAAATCTACGGTTTCTTTCGGTAAGTGGATAAAGCACCCGATTCCATGTAATTCATACCTGACGCCTCCAGTAATTTTCCCGCATCGCTTTATTGCCTTAGTGTGCCAAAGCCTTCGAATGTCTCGAGTGCCAAAGTTCTCCTCTAGTAGTCTTGTTCCACTGTCTACTTTGGTGAGGAAGTCGGTTATCAAGTCTTCAAGTGTATTCTCGTCTCTGATCATTCTCTTCTACATTTTCTCAGCTATATAGTTGTTGGTGATACAGTGGTGGCTTTGGTCGAATTTAATTTTTGAAATTTTTTTTTGCTCTATGGTTTTGCTGTAATCCAGTTGAAATAAAAGTCGCGTTGGTCTTTTGGGTTGTTTGTCAGATTTTTATCTTCGTAATCAAATATGAATACGACGTCATCCAGAGAGGGCGCTTTCCCGATGGTGAGTTCATAGGCTTTCAGCCCAAGCGACATCTGTGATGACATGCTTGATGGGTGGACATTGATCTGTGAGCCTTTGCAAAGGAACTGAATATTTGAGTTGTCTTCTCTTAGCTGACCGAAACATTTATAAAAATCAGTGCTTTTGTAGGTTTTTTCTTTGTCGTTGGGTAGTTTTAGTGTGATGCTGATTTCGTCGTCGTTACAAAATAGATCGATATCTTGTTTTGCACTATTTATTATGGCTGATATCGTAATTTTTGTGTTCATTTGTCTATTTTTCTATGAGGGTTTGGTATGGAGTAGCCGAATTCTCGACCGTCATCAATTATCAGTGTTGCACCTAGGATATCTTCATTTTTTATATGGCCTTGTATTGCGATTTCTGCCTCCTTATCGAATTTGTATGCGGCCCCAAGCTCCTTTTTAAGATCTAGGCCAGGTAGCTTTTTTAGTGTGTAAAGGTAACCGATTTTTGTGAAGTATCTAGTGGCGAATGCTTTTCCTACGTCTCTGGAAGGTGATGTACTTATGAAGTTGCTTGGTGGGAAGTCGCTATCAATAGAGTGTAATAGTAGGTCGTTGCTGTCTCCTTTACTGGTAAAACCGTTCAGGAAAACATCTTCTGGATCCCTACGGTCTCCACGATACAAATATTCCTGTTTATTCTGGGGGGCGGGAAGTTCAGGTTCCTGCTCATTGTGTTTTGATTGTTCTGTCGGATCTTTTTTAGGTGACTGTGGTTGTTTGCACTTGTCTGTGCCGGGGCATTCGCTCAACCCCAACGGATCCACCCACCCCGTCGGATTCGGCACGTACCGGTACTGATTCAGCCCGCCCGCCAGCTTCACCGGATCCGGCGTCAGGTACCGGCCGACGTCCGGGTCGTAATACCGATGCCGGTTGTAATGCAGCCCGCTTTCGTCATCGAAATACTGCCCCTGAAAGCGCAGCGGCTGGTTCAGGTAGTCCTCGGTCGCCAGCTCCAGCGAGGTGACCTTGCCGTAGGCGCTGTATTTGGCTGACCAGACGATGTCGCCGCTGTAGTCGGTCAACTCTTGCGGAGTGCCGAGGTGGTCGAGTTGGTAGTAGAACGGGCAGGCGCGTTTCGGGCCTTTGCCGTCGAGCATCGCCAAGGGGCGGAAGGTGCCGGGTTCGTAGATGAAGCTGCGGTGCTGGGTCGGGCTGCTTTCGGCGATCAGGTGGTCGCCTTGCCAGAAGAACTCGGTGGTCTGGCCGTCGACGGTTTTGCGGATGCGCCGGCCGAAGGCGTCGTATTGATAGGTGGCGCTGGTGCCGTCGGGGCGCGTGAGGCCGATCAGGCGGTGCTGGCTGTCGTAGCGGTATTCGGTGACGAGGGTTTGCGCGCGGCCACGGCGTTCGCGGATCAGGTTGCCGAAGGCGTCGTAGTCGTAGTGGCGGTCGCCCTGCATCTGCAGGCGATTGCCTTTGATCTGCGTCGGGCCCGGACGGTCCTGCAGCAGCAGGTTGCCGGCCGGGTCGTGGGCGAAGTTTTCCGGCAGGTCGTCGCGGGTGTGGCGTACGCGGATCAGCCGGTCGAGGGCGTCGTACGTGTAGCTGCGTTGGCCGTGGCGGGTGTCGGCGATGTGTTCGAGGTTGCCATTGGCGCTGTAGGCAAAGTCGCGACGGTACAGTCCGCTGCGCTGATGGCCTACGGCGTGGGCGCGTAACCGGCCCTGTTCGTCGTAGGAGTATTCGCTGAGCAGCAGGCCTTGCTGGCGCTGCTGTTCTCGGCCGTTCTGGTAGACGTGACGGGTGAGCAAGGCGCCGTTGAGGTCGATCGCGGTCAACGCGCCGCCCTTGGCGTAGTGATAATCGAGCTTGCTGTTGTCCGGCAGGCGCAGGCGGGAGAGCTGGCCACAGGCGTCGTAGGTGTAACGCAGGGTGCCCCAGCCCTGATGCTCGCGCACCAGCCGGTCCTGCAGGTCGTATTCGAAAGCCAGCGGGTGATCCTGGCCGTCATCCACGCCGACCAAACGGCCGAGACGGTCATAGCGGTAGCTGACCTCGACCCCGTCCGGCAGGGTCTTGAGCAGCAATCGCCCAGCAGCATCACGTTGATAGCCGGTGACCAGCGTGGTGCCGTCGTCGCCGAACTCGGTCTTTTCCAGCAGGTGGCCATTGCGGTCGTAGGCGTACGCGGTACGTCGGCCATCGAAGCCGGTTTCCTGTCGGATCAGTCCGGTGGGCGTGTAGTCCAGCCGGTACTTTTCGCCGGACTCGTTCTCGATTTCCGTCAGCAGCAGCTGCGCATGGTCGTAGCGGTATTGCAGGCGCGTGCCGTCGGGGTTGATCCGCCGGCTGACCAAATGCAGGTCGTCGTCATACTCGTAGCGGGTGATCCGCCCCAGTTCATCGCGTTCGGCGGTGATCTGGCCGTAAGCGCTATAACTGAAGGCTCGAGTGGCGCCATTCGGCGAGGTGGTCTGGATCAGCCGGCCAACGGCGTCCCACGCATGACGGGTGACGGCACCGTGTTCATCCTGCGCAGTAATCCGCCGCCCCTGCAGGTCGTAGGAAAACTTCCGAACCCCACCGTCCGGCAAGCTTTCCTCGACCAACTGACCCAGGTCGTTCCACACGAACACATGCCGACCGGAATCCGGATAACGGATCGACAGCAACCGCCCCTGCGCGTCGTAGTGGTAATGGGTGACATGGCCATCGGGATCGACCGCTTCGGTGATGTCCCCCTGAGCATTGCGCCGGTACGTCCACACCGCATCGCCACGTGAACGGCTGTGCAGGAAACCGTTGCGGTACTCGTAGGACGTCGGCGCATCGTCCGGCGGAATCAGCGCGATCAGCCGTCCGGCATCGTCGTAGCGGTATTCGGTGACCGCCCCCAGCGCATCCTGCTCGGCGACCAGCCGGCCCTGCGCGTCATAGGCCTTGAGCTGCTCACCACCGTCGGCGGCGACCTGACGCACCAGCCGCGCGGTGTCGTCGTGGACGTAAGTTTCCTCAGTGCCATCGACGTAATGCACCGTGACACGGCCGGCGTCATCCCAGACGTAACGCGTATCCATCTGCGAAAACGAGGCCCAGTGCCGCACGCAGCGCGCGGCCTTGCCGGCGCGTTCCCACGCCCAGAAGAAGCTCGCGCCGCCGGCCAGTTGCCGTTGCAGGATGACGTGCTGGTCGTCGTAGTCGTAACGCTCGCTCTCGCCGACGGCGTTGGTCGCCTCGATCAATCGATGACGGGCATCGAAGCGGTAGCTGACCAGCGTCTGCTCGGTGCGCCAGGCAGACTCCCGAAAAACCTGATAATCGACCGCGACCAGATGCGCCCGCTCATAGCGCAGCAACAAGGAGCGACCAGCGCCGTTGTCGAGGCGCTCAACGCGATCCAGACGGTCCCGCGTAATACGCAACCGGTTACCGTAGGCATCGCTGACCGCCGTCAGACGCCCAGCCCGAAAGTGATAAAACCGCGCCGTCTCACCCGCCAGCGCAACGATCAACTCCTCCGGCTCATCCCCCAGAAAGATCGCCGCCCGCGACAAGCTGTTATGAATCGCCGGCCTCTCGATACTCGGCAACGGAAACGGCGTGCGCCGGTTCTCATGGTCAACCCAGACCACCGAAGCGCCCTCGACCTCCAGCCGATGCGCCAGCGAGTGACTCCAGCCAAACCCCAGCCCGACATCGATCTCGACCGCACTGGTGCGATACAAGCGGCTGAACTCGAACGGCAGCAGCCCGTCGAGCACGCCATCGGTGAGGGTCAGCAATTCCTCACCGGTGACCATCGACACCGGACACCCGTTGGTGCAGGTCCGCGGCGCACAATCGGCGCTGTCACCGTTGGGATTTTTCGCCTGATCCGAAGCCTCATCGCGAGGCTCATGCCGTTCCATTCGCGTCATGCCGTGGGACTTGTCACGGGCAATGGCCGCCGGATTGGGTACCGTCAGCACCAGCGCATCCCCCGTGCGAACTTCAAGCGGAATAGCCGGTGTCGGCCGCAACGGTGCCGGACCTGCATTGACCATCAGCGGTTTCAACGCGCTCGCATGCCGGGTCAGATCAGGCGCGGAGGTCAGCTCCGCCAGCCGCAACGCCGATGCCGCAAGCCATGCCCGCGCACGGGGTGACTTGATCTTGCCCAATACCTTGGTGCTCAACCGCAGCGGCACACCCATGCCACCCGACACGCACATCAGCAGAAAACTGACCAGCAATTCGGCCCGAACCTCAGCCACCACCTCGGCCAGACACTGCGGCGGCAACATCTTCAGCCAACTGGTAAAGGCCGCCAGATAAATGAACAGCAACGGCTCATCGCCGAGCATCAGCAGGCCATTGGCGATGGCCTCGGAGGACGCTTCAAGCAAGGCATCCAGTTCAGCGCTGGAGAGGTACTGCAGAAGCTTTTCGCTGTTGGCCTGCAAATCGGCGAGCAACGCGAACAGTTGCTTTACGTCATCCCAGACACCATTCAGGGCAGTTTCAAAACCGTGCCAGTCAGCCCGTTGCAACTGCCTGTAACGCTCGGTGAAACCGGCGCTGGAAAACTCTGTCCACTGCGGTTGAAACCCTTCCCATTCCTCACGCAGCCAGCCTTCCAGAACATCAAGAAGACCCTGATACGAGGCATACAACGTCTGGACATGCGCGGTAGAAACATCGGGAAAGAAGGTGATGCGATAACGCTGGCCCCGGTCGCAATCGTCGACCTTGAGAATGCCGCTGGGGCCGATGGTGTAATGCAGCGGTTCGCCGAAACCCAAAACACCGTCGACATCGGAAATGACCGGTTCAAGAATCACCGGCGTATCACCGATCGGCACAAACCTCGCGGCTTCGAACATGTGCACCAGCGTCAGGGAGCCGCTGGCGGAACACATGGCGACAGAGGAACTGATGGGCTTGCGGCTGGCAACCGGTGCACTGAGCCGGACATCGTTGCCGACCTGGAACACCTGTTCGACATCCAGCGCGGTGCCCGTCCAGAACTGCTCGGCCCAGGCGTCATAGTTGTTGAGGCAGAGGCGAAACTCCTGAAACAGTTTTTCGACGTCGGGCTGATCAGGGTTCAGCGCAGCGACCACCAGCAAACCAATGCTGTTGTTCAGTTTCAGGAGTTGGTCAGATGGAAGCATTCGCAGTCACTCGCGCGCATCAGGGGAATGGCGCGAAACTTTGCGGGGGATCAAACAGGAAAGAAGTCAGCCGAGTAGGTGATGTCTGTAGGGCGATTCTCTAAATGTGCAGGAGGGCGTTCGGCGGACAACCGACATTGCCCGTTGCTCAACCTTGGCCGCGCTCGTTATGCTGCTGAACCCTTTAATCAGATCCGAGCAGCGGCGCTATCCACGTCGCCCGGGATGTCTTTGATAACGGATCCGATGATGAATGCACCGCTGAAGGCGTTTGGCCCGATCAAGGCCGTTATTTTCGACATGGACGGTTTGCTGCTGGACACCGAGGGCATCTACACCGAGGTTACCTCGCTGATTGCCGAGCGTTACGGGCGCACGTTCGATTGGAGCATCAAACAGAACATCATCGGGCGCGGCGCCGGCGATCTCGCGCGTTATGTGGTCGAAGCGCTGGACCTGCCGATCACCGCTGAAGAATTTCTGGTGATCCGCGAGCCGCTGATGCGCGAGCGTTTTCCCACCGCGCAAGCGATGCCGGGCGCCGAGGAACTGATCCGCCACCTCAAGGCGCACAACATTCCGATTGCGGTCGGCACCAGTTCGTCGCGTCAGTCGTTCGGTCAGAAGACCACGTTGCACCGCGACTGGTTCGCGTTGTTCGACTTCATCGTCACCGCGGACGACCCGGAAGTCGGTGCGGCCAAGCCGGCGCCGGACATCTTCCTCACCGCCGCTCGCCGCCTCGGTGTTGCGCCGGAAGATTGCCTGGTGTTCGAAGATTCGCCGTTCGGTGTGACAGCCGCGAAAGCAGCCGGCATGACTGCCATCGCCATTCCCGATGCCGCCATGTCCGATGAAAAATACGCACACGCCGACGGGATTCTTCGTACGTTGAAAGCGTTCACGCCGAGTGCTTGCGGGTTGCCGGCGCTCGACTGGGCTTGATCAAATCGCGAACAAAAAAACGCCGCCCCTCTGTCAAAGGAGGGGCGGCGTTTTTCGTTATCGACTATCCGATCAATCAGGCGCCGAAACCACCGTCGATGGTCAGGCTGGCCCCGGTGATATAACCGGCCTCCGGGCTTGCGAGGTAGGCGACGAAGCTGGCGATTTCCTCGGCCGTGCCATAACGACCGACGGCCATCAGCGGAATCAGGCTGTCGGCGAACTCGCCGTGGGCCGGGTTCATGTCGGTGTCGACCGGGCCAGGCTGCACGTTGTTGATGGTGATGCCGCGTGGGCCGAGGTCGCGGGCCAGGCCTTTGGTCAGGCCCACCAGTGCAGATTTGCTCATCGCATACACGCCACCACCGGCGAAGGGCATGCGGTCGGCGTTGGTGCTGCCGATGTTGATGATGCGTGAGCCTTCGCCCATGTGTTTGGCGGCTTCCTGGCTGGCGATGAACACGCTGCGCACGTTGATTGCCAGGGTCTGGTCGAAGTCTTCCAGTTTGAAGTCTTCCAGCGGGGCGACGGCCAGTACACCGGCGTTGTTGACCAGAATGTCGAGGCGGCCAAAGGTTTTGACAGTGGCGTTCACCGCGTTGCGGATGGCGCTGGCGTCGGCGCTGTCAGCCTTGATCGCCAGGGCTTTGCCGCCGGTGGCGGTGATGCTGTTTTGCAGTTCTTCAGCCTTGGCGGCCGAGCTGACGTAGGTAAAGGCAACCGCGGCGCCTTCAGCGGCCAGGCGTTTGACGATGGCGGCACCGATGCCGCGAGAGCCGCCTTGAATCAGAGCGACTTTACCGCTGAGGTGTTGAGTGGTCATGTTCGATCTCCAGAAGTTTCAAGGCAGGCTGCCTTGGTGTGGTGTCGAGTATCTGCCCCTCGCCAATAGGCGGGTAGACCGTGGTTGCTATAGTCTGTGTAAACCAAAAGTTTAGAGTGGCGGCCATGGAAACCTTCAGCAGTATCGAATGCTTCGTGCGCAGCGCCGAAGTCGGCAGCTTTGCCGAGGCCGCGCGACGACTGAGCCTGACACCGGCCGCCGTGGGCAAAAGCGTGGCGAAACTGGAAGCGCGCCTCGGCGTGAGGCTGTTCCAGCGTAGCACCCGTCGCTTGACCCTGACGGAAGCGGGGCAATTGTTTCTGAGTGAGGTCAGCGGCAGCCTGACCACCATCCAGAACGCGGTGAACAATCTGGCCAGTGCCGGCGGTCAACCGGCGGGCACGCTGAAAGTCAGCATGGGTACGGTGTTCGGCCGTTTGTACATCGTGCCGTTGCTGGGGGAATTCCTGAAAAGATTTCCGGCGATCAACCCGGACTGGCACTTCGATAACCGCCAGGTCGATCTGATCGGCCAGGGTTTCGATGCGGCGATTGGTGGAGGCTTCGAACTGCCCCAAGGCGTGGTAGCGCGCAGGCTCACACCGGCGCATCGGGTGTTGGTGGCTTCTGCGGATTATCTGGATCGATACGCGCCGATCAGCGAGCCGGACGACCTCAAGCTGCACGACGGCATCCTGATCCGCTCACCGCAGACCGGTCGCGTGCGCTCCTGGCAGTTGACCCATCGCACCCGGCAACACAGCCCGCTGACCCTCAAGGCACGAATGACCATGAGTGATTCCGAAGCCGCCTGCGCCACGGCGGCGCAGGGGTTGGGGATTGCGTTGGTGAGCATGCCGTTTGCCGTCGGTTACCTTGAGGTGGGGACCTTGCAGCGGGTCCTGCCGGACTGGTACGTCGACGACGGCAACATCTCCATTTATTACGCCGAACACAAACTGCTGCCGGGCAAGACCCGGGCGTTCGTCGATTTTGTCATCGAGCAGTTTTCAACCCTGGGCCTCGCCGAACGGTTCAACGCGCAAAACGTGCTGGCCAGCCAATGATGGTTTTCGGCCGTGGCGTCGCATAGGTGCGCACCTTGGAGGTCGACAGGCCGAGGCGCACCAGCGATTCGGCAATGGTCACGGCCGCAGTGACGCCATCCACCACCGACACCCCGGTGCGCTGACGGATCTTCTCGTCGAGCCCGGCCATGCCGCCGCAACCGAGGCAGATCACTTCGGCTTTATCCTGAGTCACCGCCAGTTCCGCCTGATGCACGATCGCTTCCAGCGCCCGTTGCGGCTCGTGTTCCAGCTCCAGCACCGCCAGGCCACTGGCGCGCACCGAGGCGCAGCGATCCCACAGGCCGGACAGTTTCAGCCGATCCTCGATCAATGGCACTGTGCGATCCAACGTGGTGACCACCGAATAGGCGTGGCCGAGGAACATCGCGGTGCTGGCCGCCGCATCGGTGATGTCCACCACCGGCACGTTGAGCAACTCCTGCAAGCCTTCGCGACCGTGTTCGCCGTAGCCAGCCTGGATCACCGCGTCGAACGGCTGGTCGTAGGACATCACCCGGTCCATCACGGCGATGGCGGCCAGGTAACTTTCGAAATTGCCCTCGACGGAATCGGCGCCGAAGTACGGCGTCAGGCCGACAATCTCGGTGCCGGGGGAAGCGACAGCCTGCGCCGAACGGGCGATGGCCTGGGTGATGGATTCGGTGGTGTTGACGTTGACCACGAGAATGCGCATGGGAAGTCCTTATTACGGTTGGTTCTGCGGCCTCGCGAAGGGCCGCCAAAAGATTCAGTGGCTGACGTTGTCGACGGCGATGGCTTCACCGTCGACGTCGGCGTAGTGCGGCTGGCGTTTAGCGATGATCAGATAGAGCATCCCGGCAATGCCGGCGCCGATCAGCCAGGAGAAAGGCGAAACGCTGTGGAAGCCCGGCACCAGTGCCAGAACGATGGCGATCAAAGCGGCCGGAATGAACGCCGCCACCGCCCGCAGGTTGACCCCTCGGCTGTAGTAATACGCACCGTCAGGGTGTTCGCTGTACAACTGCGGCACGTGGATCCGGCCTTTGCGGATCAGCCAGTAGTCGACCATGATCACGCCGTACAACGGGCCGAGCAGGGCGCCGAGGCCGGACAGGAAATACACGATCACCAGCGGACTGTTGTAGAGATTCCACGGCAGGATCAGCACGGCAATCGTTGCGCTGATCAGCCCGGCGCGGCGGAAGGTCAGGTATTCAGGCGCCAGGTTGCTGAGCACGAAGGCCGGGGCGACGAAGTTGGCCATGATGTTCACCGCTACGGTGACGATCAGGAAGGCCAGGCAGCCGAGCACCAGAAAGAATGTGTTGGGGATCGACGCGATGATCTCGGTCGGGCTTTCGATGATCCGGCCGTTGATCTGAAATTGCGCACCGCACAGCAGGACGGTGATCCCGGCGAACACCAGAATATTCACCGGCAAGCCCCAGAAGTTTCCGACCTTGATGGTTTTGCGGCACGGTGAAGAGCGAGCGAAATCGCAGAAATTGAGGATCAGCGTGCCGTAGATCGCCAGCCACAAGGCGCCGCCGGCAAAGATGTTGCGCCACATCTCGCCGCCGGTCAGCGGTTCGCGGATCGACCAGGCAATGGTCGCGTTGGCCTGGGTGTACATCCACGCGGCGAGGCAGGCGACGGTCAGCAGAATCACCGGCCCGGCGAAGGCTTCGTAGCGGCGGACCATTTCCATGCCGTAGGCGAGGATCGCCAGCTGCACGAACCAGATCGCCACGAAACACACCCAGCCCAGGCTCGACAGGCCGAGGATCGAGTCGTGGTCGTAGTCGGCGAAACCGGGATGGATCGCCGTGAGCAACACGCGAAACACCACCGACGCCAGGTACGTCTGAATCCCGAACCAGGCGATGGCGATCACCGCCCGGATCAATGCAGGAATCTGTGCCCCGTGAATGCCGAAACTGATCCGGCTGATCACCGGGAATGGCACGCCGGTTTTCTGCCCCATGTAACCGGACAGGTTCATGAAGAAATACACCAGCGCCGCGCCGATCCCCAGCGACAGCAGAATCTGCCAGCCACCCAGGCCCAGAGCGTACAGACCGATCGCAAACGAGTAGTTGGCGATGTTGTGCACATCGTTGGTCCACAGGGCAAAGATGCTGTATTTGCCCCAGCGCCGTCCTTCGACCTTGGTCGGCGCGAGGTCGCTGTTGTGCAGACGCGGGCTCAGTTGCAGCGGTTCGGCGATGCCGTCACCGGGCACGCTGTGGTCAAGGGGTGAAGAGGCGGGCAGATTCAGCGCGATGTTGTTGTTGGAGAGACTCGTACGCATTCCGGCAGGCTCCTGATGTTCGGGCCGCGATGACTGTGCATGAGCATTCGGGCTCGGCAGATCTTCGTCGCGGCGGTGAAAACATCACTGGTTACGGGGCATCTGCAGCCTGTACGGGATAGGGCGCTTCAGGCTTGCGGATCGAAAGTGTGGGTTCATGTTTTGCGGTTTTGTATACAAAACATGCATGCACTAAAGCCAGATCTGTGCCAGCCGGCGATCTATGAAAACCACCGCTGATTTCGAAAAGTTATTGAAGAGCGCCAAGTCGTTGAAATACGGGCGATATAAATTGACCGTTCGAACAGGTATTTATTTTTCGGGAGGGATTTTGGCGGGCGCCGGGAGGGAGTGTTTTTGGAGCCTGATGTAACTTTTCAGGGCGCAGAAACGAAAAGTGCACACATAAATGGCACCGATGGTGACATTCGTGTGTACACATTTTTCAAAACGGGTGGTGAACACTGTGGGAGCTGACTTGCTCCCAAAGGGCAACAGGGATGCTTATGCCTTGCTGATGATGTTCCCGGCATGCAACCCGCATTCTTTTTGGGTCGCTTCTTCCCACCACCAGCGACCTTCACGTTCGTGCTGGTTCGGCAGGACAGGACGAGTGCACGGTTCGCAGCCGATGCTGATAAAGCCGCGCTCGTGCAGGCTGTTGTACGGCAGCTCCAGCATGCGGATGTAGCCCCAGATTTCCTCGCTGGTCATCTGTGCCAGCGGGTTGAACTTGTACAGGGTGCGCTCCGGGGTGGAGAACGCTGTATCGATTTCCATCACCGCCACAGCGCTGCGGGTGCCAGGGCTTTGATCGCGGCGCTGGCCGGTGGCCCAGGCTTTGACGCCGGACAGCTTGCGGCGCAGCGGCTCGATCTTGCGGATCCCGCAGCATTCGCCGTGACCGTCCTTGTAGAAACTGAACAGGCCTTTTTCCTTCACGAACGGTTCAAGTTTCGTGTAGTCCGGCGAGACCAGTTCGATGTCGATCTTGTAGTGCTCGCGCACCTGATCGATGAAACGGTAGGTTTCCGGATGCAGGCGGCCGGTGTCGAGACTGAACACCTTGACGTTCTTGTTCAGCTTCCAGGCCATGTCCACCAGCACCACATCCTCGGCGCCGCTGAAAGATATCCACAGGTCATCGCCGAACTCGGCGAACGCGAGTTTGAGGATGTCCTGCGCGGATTTGTTGGCATAGGTCGTGGCGAGTTCCACGACGTCGAACGTTGGGCTCATCAGGGCGGCTTCCTACAGGTCGGTGGCGCTGGGCGCTCTATATGGCGGCGATGGTAACAAAAAGCAACGCGCGCCGGGGCAGCCTCTGCGTTGCGCGCTCCAGGTCGAGCCGCTAGAGTTCGGGCTCGCTCGGCTCAATAAACATTACAAATGGAGTGTCCTGTGGAAATTGCCTGTCTTGATCTTGAAGGGGTGCTGGTGCCGGAAATCTGGATCGCCTTCGCCGAAAAAACCGGAATCGAATCGCTCAAGGCCACCACCCGGGACATTCCCGACTACGACGTGCTGATGAAACAGCGCCTGCGCATCCTCGATGAGCATGGCCTGAAACTGTCGGACATTCAGGAAGTGATCGCCACGCTCAAGCCGCTGGACGGCGCGGTGGAGTTCGTCAACTGGCTGCGCGAGCGTTTCCAGGTGGTGATTCTGTCGGACACCTTCTACGAGTTTTCCCAGCCGCTGATGCGTCAGCTGGGCTTTCCGACCTTGCTCTGCCACCGACTGATTACCGATGACAGCGGGCGGGTGACGAGCTATCAGTTGCGTCAGAAAGATCCGAAACGCCAGTCGGTTCTGGCTTTCAAGAGCCTGTATTACCGGGTGATTGCGGCGGGGGATTCCTACAACGACACCAGCATGCTGGGCGAAGCGGATGCGGGGATTCTGTTCCATGCGCCGGATAACGTGATCCGCGAGTTTCCGCAGTTTCCGGCGGTGCATACGTTTGCGGAGTTGAAGCAAGAATTCCTCAAAGCCTCGAACCGCGACCTGTCCCTGTAATCACATTCCTTGATCGTTCCCATGCTCGGCGTGGGAATGCCGCTATGGACGCTCCGCGTCCACTGTGACGCGGAGCGTCACGGGATGCGTTCCCACGCAGAGCGTGGGAACGATCAACAGAGCGTCAGAGGTTCTGCAGGGTTTCGAGCAGGACTCTGACCTTGGTAATCGACTCCTGATACTCCGCCTGCCAGTTCGAATCGGCGACGATTCCGCCACCGCCCCAGCAACACACTTGTCCATCCTTCACCAGCAGACTGCGAATGGCGATGGAGCTGTCCATCTCGCCGCGCACATCCAGATACAGCAACGAACCGCAATACAAACCGCGTCGGGTCGGCTCCAGCTCATCGATGATCTGCATCGCGCGGATCTTCGGCGCGCCAGTGATCGAGCCGCCGGGGAAGCTGCCGGCAATTAGATCCAGCGCATCGCGATCATCCGCCAGCTCACCGGTCACGCTGCTGACCAGGTGATGCACGTTCGGATAGCTTTCCAGGCTGAACAACTCCGGCACCCGCACCGAACCGATGCGGCAGGTGCGGCCCAGGTCGTTGCGCAGCAGGTCGACGATCATCAGGTTTTCCGCGCGATCCTTGGGGCTGGCCAGCAGTTCGGCGGCGTTCGCCGCGTCTTCGGCCGGGGTCGCGCCACGGGGGCGGGTGCCCTTGATCGGGCGGGTTTCCACCTGACGCTGGCTGACTTTGACGAAACGCTCGGGCGACAGGCTCAGCACTGCGTTGCCGTCGGGCAGGCTCTGGAACCCGGAAAACGGCGTCGGGCAGGCCTCACGCAGTTTGCAGTAGGCCAGCCATGGATCGCCCTGGCATGGCGCGCGGAAACGCTGAGCGAAATTGACCTGATAGCAGTCACCGGCCTGTATGTAGTGCTGGATACGCTCGAAGGCCTGACGGTACTCGTCGGCTGAAAGGTCTGCCGCCATCGGGCTGCTCAGCTTGAACGGGGTGAGTTCGGCGCCCACCGGTTGGCTGAATACTTCGATCAGCCGCTGTTTCTCGCTGGCGCTGACCGACGGGTGAAATACCAACTGGCTGGTGGCCGATTGGTGATCGCTGATCAAGGCCCAGTCGTACAGACCAAATCGCGCATCGGGCAATTGCAGGTCATCCCGGGCGTGGCTCGGCAGGTTTTCCAGATGTCGGCCGAAGTCGTAGCTCAGGTAACCGATCAGGCCGCCGGCGAAGGGCAATTCGTACCCATCGGGCAATTGCACGTCGCCCAACCGGGTCAGATTTTCCCGCAGGCGTTGCAGGAAATCGTCGCCGTGTTCGTCCGGCAACACCGCCAGTTGTGCCAACGGCCAGGCACTGAGCAGGTCATAACGGCCACGGTCAGCACTCGGGCGGCCGCTGTCGAGCAGCACGGCGCCGGGCGCATGGCGGATGGCCGCGAAATAGTCGGCGGGGTTGGCGCGGTAGGGCAGCGGGTGTACGAAACAGGTCAACATGGGCGGGGCAGATCGGCCATCGAGGCGGGGTGGGGATTGTAGTCCTCTCCGATGCCAGATCAAAGTCAAAAGCCTACCCCCTCACCCCAGCCCTCTCCCCCAAAGGGGGGCGAGGGGGAAGGGAGCAGATCTTCATGCTTTTCAAAGCCTGAGTTCGACTCAAGACGTTCAGCTCGGCGTACCTTGAGCATGCACCTCGGTAAGTCCCCTCTCCCTCCGGGAGAGGGTTAGGGTGAGGGTGCTTTTGCTTTTTAGCCTTCAACAGCCGGAATATGCCCAAACAATTCCTGAGCAAACGCCACCCGCTCTTCAACCGTTTCAGTCACACCACGTGCCTTGAGCTCTTCCAGATGCGCTTCCACCGCATGGGTGCGCAACGTCAGCCCGCAATCGTTGGCAATCTGGATATTCAGCCCCGGCCGCGCATTCAGCTCCAGAATCAGCGGGCCTTTCTCTTGGTCCAGCACCATGTCCACGCCGATGTAACCCAGGCCGCACA
The DNA here is from genome assembly GCF_030209075.1 of Pseudomonas sp. lyk4-R2A-10. Taxonomy (NCBI): domain Bacteria; kingdom Pseudomonadati; phylum Pseudomonadota; class Gammaproteobacteria; order Pseudomonadales; family Pseudomonadaceae; genus Pseudomonas; species Pseudomonas sp. lyk4-R2A-10. Next base: position 288,750 of record NZ_JARVSR010000006.1, read on the forward strand.
GCTCATAGCAACCGGCGGCGAGCTTCATGAATCCGTCCCAGTAGGGCAATTGCACACCGTCCACCGCGTTGGTGGTGTCCGGGTGTTTGGCGATGATGTTGTTCAGCCAGGTGCCGCGCAGGGTCAGGCCGGTGGCCAGGTCGACCCCGACGCCGATGGCGCCCTGGTGCAGGTTGGCCTTGCCGCCGGACTGACGGGTCGGCAGCCGCAGCATCGCCATCACCGGGTACCCCATCAGCACGATGATGCGGATGTCCGGCACGCCTTCGTAGCTGATGCTCTTGAAGATCTGGTCCGGGGTCACTCGATACTCGATCAGCGCCCGGTCGCGGTGGCCGCCCAGCGAATACAGGCCGGTGAGGATGCTGGAAATATGGTGCTCCAGCTCTTCGTGGCTGAGGATCTTGCCCGATACCGTGCGATAGCGGCCTTCGAAACGGTCGGCGATGACGATGATGCCGTCACCGCCGGCACCCTGGGCCGGCTTGATCACGAAGTCGCTGCGCCCGCCGATGATCTCGCCGAGCTTGTCGATTTCTTTCTCCGTGGAAATCACGCCATACAGTTCCGGCACGTGAATGCCGGCCTTGATCGCGCGTTCCTTGGTGATGATCTTGTCATCGACGATCGGGTACAGGCTGCGCTTGTTGTACTTGAGCACGTAGTCGGCGTTACGCCGATTGATGCCCATGATGCCCCGGGCTTCCAGGGCTTTCCAGGTCTTCCAGAAACCGAACATCAGGCGTCAGCCTTCTTCAGGAAAGCCTTGAAACGCACCAGTTCAGTCAGGCGGTAGCCGCGATAGCGACCCATGGCCAGCATGAAGCCCACCAGAATCAGCAGGATCGCCGGGAAGGTGAACACGAAGTACACCAGCTCCGGAACGGTCATGATCAGGTGCGCCAGGGACGCCGCGAACAGCGTGCCGATCGCCACTTTCATGGCATGGCTGGCGCCGCGTTCTTCCCAGGTGATCGACAGGCGTTCGATAGTCATGGTCAGAATCACCATCGGGAACAGCGCCACCGACAGGCCACGCTCAAGACCGAGCTTGTGACTGAACAGACTGATCGCCGCAATCAGCACCACCACGAAGGTCAACACCACCGACAGGCGCGGAAGCATTTGCAGCTTCAAGTGTTCCAGGTACGAACGCAGCGATAACCCGAGCGCCGTGATCACGGTGAACAGCAGGATGCCGAAGCCCAGTTGTGTCTCGCGAAAAGCCAGGGCGATCAGCACCGGCGTGAACGTGCCGAGGGTCTGCAGGCCGATCAGGTTGCGCAGGATCAGGATCACCAGCACGCCGATCGGGATCATTACCATGATCATGAAGGTCTGCTGGGTTTGCAGCGGCAGGCCGTACAGCGAGTATTCGAGGAAGTTGGCGTCGGTGTTTTCGTCGGTCAGCTTGGCCAGACGAATAGCGTTCATTTCGCTGTTGTTCAGGCTGAAGGTCACGTTGGCTTTCTTGCCGCCGTCGACGGTGATCAGGTTTTCATCACCGCTCCACCACAGCAGGCGGTCGGTCGGCAGGCCTTGCTCGCCGGTTTCCGGGTTGAAGTACAGCCAGTCGGTGCCGTTGAAGCTGCGCAGCCACAGTTCCGGGGTTTGCGGCTGATCGGCGACGAGGCGGATGGTGTGGACTTTCTCCACCGGCACGTGGGCGATGGACAGCAGCAGCTCGACGATTTTGGCTTTGTGCGGCGTCGATGGATCGCCGGCCAGCAGCAGTTTCACGTTGTCGTCGTTGACGTTGTTGACGCGTTTGATTGCCTCGCCAATGAAGGTCTCGACGTCGGCCGAGTGCTGGCGTATCGGCGCGAGCAGGGCTTCGGCGGCGATCTTTTCCGGGCCTTCGATGGCCATGCTGTCGCGGAAGGTCGGGCCTTTGATCTTGGTTTTTTCAGCGGTGTAACGCTTGGTCAGCACCAGACGGTAATAAAGGGTCTGGTTGCCCTTGGCCCGGCGCGCCGACCAGGTGACCTTGCGGTTGCCGTCGACACGGTTGACCGCCACGCCATAGTTGTTGGAGATGAAGCTTTCATTGAGGCTGACGTAATCGCGGCTCAGGGGCGGCACGAACATCTGGATCTTCACCGGATCCTTGGTGCTGGCGACGAACTCGACCTTGGCGTCGATGTTCCACAGGTCGTCGGTGGCGTCTTCGGTCACCGGGATGCCGAGCACGAAAATCTGATAGGCCGTAACCGAAACGCCCAGCAACACCAGGATGGTGATCAGGACTTTCAGGTGGAAGGTTAGAGAACGCATGGAAATTACTCGGCGGTATGAGCGGCGATGGCGCAGGCGGGTTTGCCGGCAGCGTATTTAAGACTGGGATCGACCAGCGCATCGAAGCGTTTCAGCGCCTCGGAGCCGATCAAAAGCGGGTATTGGAACGCACTACGGTCGGTCAGGTTCACTTCGATGCTGCGCATTGCCGAACCCATGCAGATGTCCAGCTCGATCACCGGGCGGGCGGTGTACTTCTTGCCTTCTTCCGGATCGTAGTCGCCGGCGCGGCGCTTGATCTTGCTGACCCGGGCCAGCGGCCGTTCGATCGGGTGCGAATGCGCGGCGTCGATGGCCAGGTAGAAACGTACCCAGGACTCGCCGTTGCGTTTGAAGCGTTTGATGTCGCGGGCGCTCAGGGAGGCGGTTTTCGCCCCGGTGTCGAGTTTCGCCGCCACTTCCAGGTTGATCCCGTCGAGGGCAGCGTATTCGTTGAGGCCGTACACGGTCTTTTCCCCCGCCGCGGCGAGGCCGGGCAGGCAAAACAATGCAAAGAATGTGGGGAAGGGCTTGAGTCTCATAAATCCTGGCGAGCAGCGTTCCGTTCTCGGTTCAGGGCCATGGCATCAGGAAATCCTGTCTGCCCATGCGCCTTCGTGTGCCTATCAGCTTTTTATGACAAGCCGTGCAAATGACTCGCAAATGCGGGCGGCATTCTAGCACGGTGGTTTTATGGCGCCAGCGCCGGTGCCGGTCTATAACCCTTGGGGCTGATATGAAGGCTTATTAGACGATTGTCGACAATCTGCATTTATCCTTTGACTGGTGTGAGCTGATTCGCTAGTTTTTGCCGCATTGGATTTTAAGGTGTCGACAATATGCTGGATCAACTCGATCCCCCGGTGATCAGCGGTGACGATTCCGAGACGCTCTCGGAAAACGTCTTCCGGCGCATTCAGGCGGCCATCGTCAAAGGTGAGATCGCCCCGGGCAGCAAGATCTCCGAGCCGGAACTGGCGCGCACCTACGGCATCAGCCGCGGGCCGCTGCGCGAGGCGATCCATCGACTGGAAGGCCAGCGCCTGCTGGTGCGCGTACCGCATGTCGGTGCGCGGGTGGTGTCGCTGAGCCACGCCGAATTGCTAGAACTCTACGAAATCCGTGAATCCCTCGAAGGCATGGCCTGCCGTTTGGCGGCCGAGCGCATGAGCGTCGAAGAAATCGACGAACTGCGCCGGGTGCTGGAAACCCACGAACGCGATGCAGCGTTCCAGGCCGGGGTCGGCTACTACCAGCAGGAAGGCGATTTCGACTTTCACTACCGGATCATCCAGGGCAGCGGCAACCGCACCCTCACGCAAATGCTCTGCGGCGAGCTCTATCAACTGGTGCGCATGTACCGCATCCAGTTTTCCACCACGCCCAACCGCCCGCGCCAGGCCTTTGCCGAACACCACCGGATTCTCGATGCCATCGCCGACCGTGACGGCGAGCTGGCGGAATTGTTGATGCGCCGTCACATCGGCGCCTCGAAACGCAACATCGCCCGTCACTACCAGGACGGCGCCGACAACAAGACAGCCACTGAACGAGGTGAGTCATGAGTTCCAACAAGAGCACTCCAGGCCAGCGTTTCCGCGATGCGGTCGCCAGCGAACATCCGCTGCAAGTGGTCGGCGCGATCAACGCCAACCACGCGCTGCTGGCCAAGCGCGCCGGTTTCAAGGCGATCTACCTGTCGGGTGGCGGGGTGGCTGCCGGCTCCCTCGGCGTGCCGGACCTGGGCATCACCGGCCTGGATGACGTGCTGACCGATGTGCGCCGCATCACCGACGTCTGCGACCTGCCGCTGCTGGTGGACGTCGACACCGGTTTCGGCGCCTCGGCGTTCAACGTGGCCCGCACCGTCAAGTCGATGATCAAGTTCGGCGCGGCGGCGATTCACATCGAAGACCAGGTCGGCGCCAAGCGCTGCGGCCACCGTCCGAACAAGGAGATCGTGACCCAGCAGGAAATGGTCGATCGCATCAAGGCCGCTGTCGATGCCCGCACCGACGACAGCTTCGTGATCATGGCCCGCACCGACGCGCTGGCCGTTGAGGGTCTGGAATCGGCACTGGATCGCGCCGCCGCGTGCATCGAGGCCGGCGCCGACATGATCTTCCCGGAAGCCATCACTGAGCTTGAGATGTACAAGCTGTTCGCCAGCCGCGTGAAAGCGCCGATTCTGGCCAACATCACCGAATTCGGCTCGACGCCGCTGTACACCACCGAGCAACTGGCGGGCGCCGACGTTTCGCTGGTGCTGTACCCGCTGTCGGCGTTCCGCGCGATGAACAAGGCTGCGGAAAACGTCTACACCGCGATCCGCCGCGACGGCACCCAACAGAATGTCATCGACACCATGCAGACTCGCATGGAGCTTTACGATCGCATCGATTACCACACCTTCGAGCAGAAGCTCGACGCGTTGTTTGCGGCGAAGAAGTAAGCCGCAACCGTACTCCCTAATAAATTCAAGATTGGAGACAACAATGGCCGAAGCAAAAGTACTCAGTGGCGCCGGGCTCCGGGGCCAGGTCGCCGGGCAAACCGCACTGTCCACCGTGGGCCAGGCCGGTGCCGGGCTGACCTATCGCGGCTACGACGTGCGCGAACTGGCAGCCGACGCACAATTTGAAGAAGTGGCGTACCTGCTGCTCTACGGGGAGCTGCCGACCAAGGCGCAACTCGCCGACTATCAAGGCAAGCTGAGCAAGCTGCGCGACCTGCCGCAAGCGCTGAAAGAAGTGCTGGAGCGCATCCCCGCCGACGCCCACCCGATGGACGTGATGCGCACCGGTTGCTCGTTCCTTGGCAATATCGAGCCGGAGAAAGACTTCTCCGAGCAACGCGACAAGACCGACCGCCTGCTGGCCGCGTTTCCGGCGATCATGTGCTACTGGTATCGCTTCAGCCACGACGGCAAACGCATCAACTGCGTGAGCGACGAGCCGTCCATCGGCGGCCACTTCCTGCACCTGCTGCACGACAAGAAGCCGAGCGAGCTGCACGTCAAAGTGATGAACGTGTCGCTGATCCTCTACGCCGAGCACGAATTCAACGCCTCGACCTTCACCGCTCGGGTGTGTGCTTCGACCTTGTCCGATCTGTATTCCTGCGTCACGGCGGCCATCGGCTCGCTGCGCGGCCCGCTGCATGGCGGCGCCAACGAAGCGGCGATGGAAATGATCGAGCGCTTCTCGTCGCCGGAAGAGGCGGTCAAGGGCACCCTCGGCATGCTCGAGCGCAAGGACAAGATCATGGGCTTCGGCCACGCGATCTATAAGGACAGCGATCCGCGCAACGAGGTGATCAAGGGCTGGTCGAAAAAACTTGCCGACGAAGTGGGCGACAAGGTGTTGTTCGCGGTTTCGGAAGCCATCGACAAGACCATGTGGGAGCAGAAGAAACTGTTCCCCAACGCCGACTTCTACCATGCCTCGGCGTATCACTTCATGGGCATCCCGACCAAGCTGTTCACCCCGATCTTCGTCTGCTCGCGCCTGACCGGCTGGGCGGCGCACGTATTCGAACAGCGCGCCAACAACCGCATCATCCGTCCAAGCGCCGAGTACACCGGCGTCGAACAGCGCAAGTTCGTGCCAATCGAACAGCGCTGACCGGGGAGGGCGCCGGCACAGGCGCCCCCTCTTTGAAACTACCGTGACCGAGTCCTGACCGATGAACACAGAATTTCGCAAGAACCTGCCCGGCACGCCGCTGGACTTTTTCGACGTCCGCGCGGCGGTCGATGGGATCCAGCCCGGCAGCTACGACACCCTGCCGTACACCTCTCGCGTGCTGGCGGAAAACCTCGTGCGTCGCTGCGACCCGGCCACGCTCACCGATTCCCTGAAACAACTGATCGAGCGCAAACGCGACCTCGACTTCCCGTGGTTCCCGGCCCGCGTGGTGTGCCACGATATTCTCGGCCAGACCGCGCTGGTGGATCTGGCCGGCCTGCGCGACGCGATTGCCCAGCAGGGCGGCGACCCGGCGCAGGTCAACCCGGTGGTGCCGACGCAACTCATCGTCGACCACTCGCTGGCGGTGGAGGCGGGCGGTTTTGACGCCCAGGCGTTCGAGAAAAACCGCGCCATCGAAGACCGTCGCAACGAAGACCGTTTCCACTTCATCAACTGGACCAAGAAGGCGTTCAAGAACGTCGACGTGATCCCGCCGGGCAACGGCATCATGCACCAGATCAACCTGGAGAAAATGTCGCCGGTGATCCAGGTGCGCGACGGCGTGGCGTTCCCGGATACCTGCGTCGGCACCGACAGCCACACCCCGCACGTCGATGCGCTGGGCGTGATCGCCATCGGTGTTGGTGGTCTGGAAGCCGAGAGCGTGATGCTCGGCCGCGCGTCGTGGATGCGCCTGCCGGAAAGCGTTGGCGTCGAACTGACCGGCAAGCTGCAACCGGGCATCACCGCCACCGACATGGTGCTGGCGCTGACCGAATACCTGCGCAAACAGAAAGTGGTCGGCGCATGGCTGGAGTTTTTCGGCGAAGGTGCTTCCGCGCTGACCCTCGGCGACCGCGCAACCATCTCCAACATGGCCCCGGAGTACGGCGCCACGGCTGCGATGTTCTACATCGACCAGCAGACCATCGATTACCTGAAACTCACCGGTCGCGAAGACCAGCAAGTGCAACTGGTCGAGCAATACGCCAAGCAGATCGGCCTGTGGGCCGACAGCCTGAAAGGCGCGCAATACGAGCGCGGCCTGACCTTCGATCTGTCCTCGGTGGTGCGCAACATGGCCGGCCCGAGCAACCCGCACGCCCGCGTGGCGGTGTCGGATCTGGCGGCCAAAGGCATCGCCGGTCAGTGGGAAGACGTCCCTGGGCAAATGCCCGACGGCGCGGTGATCATCGCTGCCATCACCAGTTGCACCAACACCAGCAACCCGCGCAACGTGATCGCCGCCGGCCTGCTGGCGCGCAACGCCAACAAGCTCGGGCTGACCCGCAAGCCGTGGGTCAAGTCGTCGCTGGCACCGGGCTCGAAAACCGTGGCGCTGTACCTCGATGAAGCGGGGCTGACCACGGAGCTGGAGCAGCTCGGTTTCGGCGTCGTCGCCTTCGCCTGCACCACCTGCAACGGCATGTCCGGCGCGCTGGATCCGGTGATCCAGCAAGAGATCATCGACCGCGACCTGTACGCCACTGCTGTGCTGTCCGGTAACCGCAACTTCGACGGGCGGATTCACCCGTACGCCAAGCAGGCTTTCCTCGCTTCGCCGCCGCTGGTGGTGGCCTACGCGATTGCCGGCACCATCCGTTTCGATATCGAGAAAGATGTGCTGGGCGTGGTCGACGGCAAGGAAATTCGCCTGAAAGACATCTGGCCGAGCGACGAAGAAATCGACGCGGTGGTGAAATCTTCGGTCAAGCCTGAGCAGTTCCGTCAGGTCTACATCCCGATGTTCGCCATCCATGAAGACACCGGTCCGAAAGTCACGCCGCTGTACGACTGGCGCGAAATGAGCACCTACATCCGCCGTCCGCCGTACTGGGAGGGCGCGCTGGCCGGGGCGCGGCCGCTCAAGGGCATGCGTCCGTTGGCGGTATTGCCGGACAACATCACCACCGATCACCTGTCGCCGTCGAACGCGATCATGCTCGACAGCGCCGCCGGCGAGTACCTGGCGAAAATGGGCCTGCCGGAAGAGGACTTCAACTCTTACGCGACCCACCGGGGCGACCACTTGACCGCACAGCGCGCGACCTTCGCCAACCCGAAACTGTTCAACGAAATGGTCGTGGAAAACGGCAAGGTCAAGCAGGGCTCGCTGGCTCGAGTCGAGCCGGAAGGCCAAGTGATGCGCATGTGGGAAGCCATCGAAACCTACATGGAGCGCAAGCAGCCGCTGATCATCATCGCCGGCGCCGACTACGGCCAGGGCTCGTCCCGCGACTGGGCGGCCAAAGGCGTGCGTCTGGCGGGGGTGGAAGCGATTGCCGCCGAAGGTTTCGAGCGCATTCACCGCACCAACCTGGTGGGCATGGGCGTGTTGCCGCTGGAGTTCAAACCGGGCACTGACCGCAAGACTCTGGGCATCGACGGCAGCGAAACCTACGACGTGATCGGTGAGCGCACGCCGCGCGCCGACCTGACGCTGGTGATCCATCGCAAGAACGGCGAACGCGTCGACGTGCCGGTGACCTGCCGCCTCGACACCGCCGAAGAAGTGTCGATCTACGAGGCTGGCGGCGTGTTGCAGCGCTTCGCTCAGGACTTCCTCGAAGAGTCGGCGGTTGCCGTTTAAATCAACTGATGTGGGCATGGGACTTCAAGTCCCATGTCTTCGTTAAGGAGCACCATGGCTCACGCACCGCAAATAAAAATCCCCGCCACCTACATGCGTGGCGGCACCAGCAAAGGCGTGTTTTTCAGCCTCAAGGACCTGCCCGAAGCCGCGCAGATTCCCGGCCCGGCCCGCGATGCGCTGTTGCTGCGGGTCATCGGCAGCCCCGATCCGTACGACAAGCAGATCGACGGCATGGGCGGCGCCACCTCGAGCACCAGCAAAACCGTAATCCTGTCGAAAAGCATCAAGGCCGATCACGACGTCGATTACCTGTTCGGTCAGGTGTCGATCGACAAGCCGTTTGTGGACTGGAGTGGCAACTGCGGCAACCTGTCGGCGGCGGTCGGCTCGTTTGCCATCAGCAACGGTCTGGTGGACGCCAGTCGCATTCCGCACAACGGTGTGGCGGTGGTTCGCGTGTGGCAGGCCAACATCGGTAAAACGATCATTGCCCACGTGCCGATCACCAACGGCGAAGTCCAGGAAACCGGTGATTTCGAACTCGACGGCGTGACCTTCCCGGCTGCCGAAGTCCAGGTCGAATTCATGGACCCGGCGGCGGAAGAAGAGGGCGGCGGTGGCTCGATGTTCCCCACCGGCAACCTGATCGACGATCTGGAAGTGCCGGGCGTCGGCACGTTCAAGGCGACCATGATCAACGCGGGTATTCCGACGATCTTCGTCAACGCCGAAGACATCGGTTACACCGGTACTGAATTGCAAAGCGCGATCAACAGCGATCCGAAAGCGTTACAGATGTTTGAGACCATTCGTGCCTACGGTGCTTTGCGCATGGGGCTGATTTCCAGTCTGGATGAAGCGGCCAAGCGTCAGCACACGCCTAAGGTAGCGTTCGTCGCCAAGCCTGCGGATTACGTCGCGTCCAGTGGCAAAGCCATTGGCGCCGGGGATGTGGATTTGCTGGTGCGGGCGTTGTCGATGGGCAAGCTGCACCACGCGATGATGGGGACGGCGGCGGTGGCGATCGGCACTGCAGCAGCTATCTCCGGCACTTTGGTCAACCTCGCGGCCGGTGGCGTTGAACGCAACGCCGTGCGCTTCGGGCATCCGTCCGGGACGTTGCGTGTCGGGGCTGAGGCGAGTCTGGAAAACGGTGAGTGGGTCGTGAAGAAGGCGATCATGAGCCGTAGTGCGCGCGTCCTGATGGAGGGCTACGTGCGCATCCCCGGAGATTCTTTCTGACGTAACACAGATCCAAATGTGGGAGCGGGCTTGCTCGCGAAAGCGGTGTATCAAGCAATATCAACGCTGGATATGCCGGCCCATTCGCGGGCAAGCCCGCTCCCACAGGTTCTGTGTTTCAACAATAAGAATGGTTTAAAACCAAGACTCAGCCTGAACCGAGGTCCCATCAACGAACCACTTTGAAGAGTGAATCGAACATGAGCGCCAACGTCGACCTGAACAACCGCCCCGACTACGACCATGTCCTGCAGGACATCGCCGATTACGTCCTCAGCTACAAAATCACATCCGCCGAAGCCCTCGACACCGCCCGCAACTGCCTGATGGACACCTTGGGCTGCGGCCTGCTGGCCCTGCGTTTCCCCGAATGCACCAAACACCTTGGCCCAATCGTCGAAGGCACCGTCGTCCCATTCGGCGCCCGAGTCCCTGGCACCTCCTATCGCCTCGACCCAGTGAAAGCGGCGTGGGACATCGGTTGCATCGTGCGCTGGCTCGATTACAACGACACCTGGCTCGCCGCCGAATGGGGCCATCCGTCGGACAACCTCGGCGGTATTCTCGCGGTGGCCGATCACCTGTCGCAAAAGCGTCTGGCCAACGGCGAAGCGCCGCTGACCGTGCGCGATGTACTTGAAGCCATGATCATGGCCCACGAAATCCAGGGCGTGATCGCGCTGGAGAACTCCTTCAATCGCGTAGGCCTCGACCATGTCATTCTGGTGAAAGTCGCCTCGACCGCCGTGACCGCCAAGCTGATGGGCGCCAACCGTGAGCAGTTGTTATCGGCGTTGTCTCACGCGTTCGCCGACGGCCAGGCATTGCGCACTTACCGCCATGCACCAAACGCCGGCTCGCGTAAATCCTGGGCGGCAGGGGATGCATCGAGCCGGGGCGTGCGGCTGGCGGATATCGCGATGCGCGGCGAAATGGGCATTCCCGGCGTCTTGAGTGCCAGACAGTGGGGCTTTTACGACGTTCTGTTCAGCCACACCAACAACGATCTGGCGCTCAAACCCGAAGACAAACGCACCTTCAGCTTCTCGCGACCGTTCGGCAGTTACGTGATGGAAAACGTGCTGTTCAAGATCAGCTTCCCCGCCGAGTTTCACGCGCAAACCGCCTGCGAGGCCGCCGTGACCCTGCATCCGCAGGTACGCAATCGTCTGCATGAAATTGATCGGATCGTCATCACTACCCACGAGTCGGCGATCCGCATCATTTCCAAGGTCGGGCCGTTGGCCAATGCCGCCGACCGCGATCACTGCCTCCAGTACATGACCGCCGTGCCGCTGGCGTTCGGCAATCTGGTAGCGGAGCAGTACGAGGATGATTTCCACAAGGCCCATCCGATCATCGATGTGCTGCGCGAGAAAATGGTCATCGTCGAAGATCCGCGCTTCACCCGTGAATATCTGGAGGCCGACAAACGCTCGATTGCCAACGCGGTGCAGGTGTTTTTCAAGGACGGTTCGAGCACGGAAAACGTGGTGGTGGAATACCCGATCGGCCATCGCCGGCGTCGCGCCGAGGGCATTCCATTGCTGGAGGACAAGTTCAGGGCAAATCTGGCCACCCGTTTCACCGGGCAGCGCAGCGGGGAGATTCTTGCGCTGTGCAAGGATTCGGCGCGGCTTGAAGCCACGCCGGTGAATCGGTTTATGGATTTATTGGTTATTTGAAGCGCCGCTCCACGCCTTTTTCCACGAGGATCTTCGCGGAGATTTCTTCAACGGAGAAATGCGTGGAGTTGATGTGCGGAATGTTCTCGCGGCGGAACAGGTTTTCCACTTCGCGCACTTCGAACTCGCACTGGGCGTAGCTCGAATAGCGGCTGTTGGGCTTGCGTTCGTTGCGGATCGCGGTGAGGCGGTCCGGATCGATAGTCAGGCCGAACAGCTTGTGCTGGTGAGCACGCAGGGCGGCCGGCAGTTGCAGGCGTTCCATGTCGTCTTCGGTCAGCGGGTAGTTGGCCGCACGGATGCCGAACTGCATCGCCATGTACAGACACGTCGGCGTCTTACCACAACGCGACACGCCCACTAGTATCAGGTCGGCCTTGTCGTAATAGTGGGTGCGGGCGCCGTCGTCGTTGTCGAGGGCGAAGTTCACCGCCTCGATCCGCTCCATGTAATTGGAGTTGTGGCCGATGGAGTGGGATTTGCCGACGGTGTAGGAAGAATGCTCGGTCAGTTCCTGCTCGAGCGGGGCGAGGAACGTCGAGAAAATGTCGATCATGAAACCATTGGAGGTTGCGAGAATCTCACGGATGTCCTGGTTGACGATGGTGTCGAAGATGATCGGCCGGAAACCGTCGGTTTCAGCGGCTTTGTTGATTTGTTGTACCATGGCCCGCGCTTTTTCAACGCTGTCGATGTACGGCCGCGTGAATTTGCTGAAGGTAATGTTTTCGAACTGCGCCAGAAGGCTTTGACCCAGGGTTTCGGCGGTGATGCCGGTGCCATCGGAGATAAAGAAAGCAGATCGTTTCATTTGCACCTTGGGCCTTAAGCTAGTGACGAATCTTGGATATGATAGGCGCGATTTGCCGGCCGCCATTGGCCCGCATTCTCACTTATTTTCCAGGTCCAGGCCATACAGCCGGCCAACGCTCCCCCGAGCCGCCGGTTTCTGAGCTTTTCCAACACAGTTAGTGGAGAGATCACCTTGGTAGAGTACGTAGTTTCCCTCGATAAGCTCGGCAAACACGATGTTGAGCATGTGGGGGGCAAGAACGCATCCCTGGGCGAGATGATCAGTAACCTGGCCGGTGCCGGTGTTTCGGTCCCCGGCGGCTTCGCCACCACGGCGCAGGCCTATCGTGATTTCCTGGAACTGAGCGGTCTGAACGATCAGATCCACAAGGCCCTCGATGCGCTGGACGTCGATGACGTCAATGCCCTGGCCAAGACCGGCGCCCAGATCCGCCAATGGATCATGGAAGCCGAATTCCCTGAAAAACTGAACACCGAGATCCGCACCGCGTTCGCCGCGCTGTCGGCCGGTAACCCTGACGTGGCCGTGGCCGTGCGTTCCTCCGCCACCGCCGAAGACTTGCCGGACGCTTCGTTCGCCGGTCAGCAGGAAACCTTCCTGAACATCCGTGGCGTGGAAAACGTCATCCGCGCGGCCAAGGAAGTGTTCGCTTCCCTGTTCAACGACCGCGCCATTTCCTACCGCGTGCACCAGGGCTTCGACCACAAGCTGGTCGCCCTGTCGGCCGGCGTGCAGCGCATGGTGCGTTCGGAAACCGGCACCGCCGGCGTGATGTTCACCCTCGATACCGAATCCGGCTTCCGTGACGTGGTGTTCATCACCGGCGCCTACGGCCTGGGCGAAACCGTCGTGCAAGGCGCGGTGAACCCGGACGAATTCTATGTCCACAAGGGCACGCTGGAGGCCGGTCGCCCGGCGATCCTGCGTCGCAACCTGGGCAGCAAGGCCATCAAGATGATCTACGGCGACGAGGCCAAGGCCGGTCGTTCCGTGAAAACCGTTGATGTCGACAAGGCCGAGCGCGCGCGTTTCTGCCTGACCGACGCTGAAGTCAGCGAGCTGGCCAAGCAGGCGATGATCATCGAGAAGCATTATGGCTGCCCGATGGACATCGAGTGGGCCAAGGACGGTGACGACGGCAAGCTGTACATCGTGCAGGCCCGTCCGGAAACCGTGAAAAGTCGCACCCAGGCCAACGTCATGGAACGTTACCTGCTGAAAGAAACCGGCACCGTGCTGGTGGAAGGTCGTGCCATCGGCCAGCGCATCGGCGCCGGCAAGGTGCGGATCATCAAGGACGTCTCCGAGATGGACAAGGTCCAGCCGGGAGACGTGCTGGTCTCCGACATGACCGACCCGGACTGGGAGCCGGTCATGAAGCGCGCCAGCGCCATCGTCACCAACCGTGGTGGCCGTACCTGCCACGCGGCGATCATCGCCCGTGAGCTGGGGATTCCTGCAGTCGTGGGTTGCGGCAACGCCACCCAACTGCTGAAGGATGGCCAAGGCGTGACCGTGTCCTGCGCCGAAGGCGACACCGGTTACATCTTCGAAGGCGAACTGGGCTTCGACATCAAGAAGAACTCCGTCGACGCCATGCCGGAGCTGCCGTTCAAGATCATGATGAACGTCGGCAACCCGGATCGCGCCTTCGACTTCGCGCAGCTGCCGAACGCCGGTGTGGGCCTGGCCCGTCTGGAGTTCATCATCAACCGCATGATCGGCGTCCACCCGAAAGCGCTGTTGAACTACGACGGCCTGCCGCAGGACATCAAGGAAAGCGTCGACAAGCGCATCGCCGGTTACGACGATCCGGTCGGCTTCTATGTCGAGAAGCTGGTTGAAGGCATCAGCACCCTGGCCGCTGCGTTTGCACCGAAGAAGGTCATCGTGCGTCTGTCGGACTTCAAGTCCAACGAGTACGCCAACCTGATCGGCGGCAAGCTGTACGAGCCGGAAGAAGAAAACCCGATGCTGGGCTTCCGTGGCGCTTCGCGTTACATCAGTGAATCGTTCCGTGACTGCTTCGAACTCGAGTGCCGTGCGCTGAAACGCGTACGCAACGAGATGGGCCTGACCAACGTCGAAATCATGGTGCCGTTCGTCCGTACCCTCGGCGAAGCCAGCCAGGTGGTGGATCTGCTCGCCGAAAACGGCCTGGCCCGTGGCGACAACGGTCTGCGCGTGATCATGATGTGCGAACTGCCGTCCAACGCGATCCTGGCGGAAGAATTCCTCGAATTCTTCGATGGTTTCTCGATCGGCTCCAACGACCTGACTCAGCTGACACTGGGTCTGGACCGTGACTCCGGGATCATCGCGCACCTGTTCGACGAGCGTAATCCGGCGGTCAAGAAACTGCTGGCCAACGCGATTGCCGCGTGCAACAAGGCCGGCAAGTACATCGGCATCTGCGGTCAGGGTCCTTCGGACCACCCGGACCTGGCCAAGTGGCTGATGGAGCAGGGCATCGAAAGCGTGTCGCTGAACCCGGACACCGTGCTGGAAACCTGGTTCTTCCTTGCCGAAGGCCAGGCGGCGGAATAAGCCGTGAATGAAGCCCCGGCCCGTTGAACCGGGTCGGGGCTTTAAGATTGAAGTAGGGCGAGCTCTCCGGATGCCGCCCTTTTTTGTGCAAGAGCATTATGCAAAGCAGCAGCAACCTATTTCCTGTCGCCCTGATCAGCGCCGAGCGACGCGGTGATCTGAGCGAAGACGTTTATCGTTTGAAACCGGGCAACAGCCCTGACTGGTCCGTGGAAATCGCGGTGACCCGTCTCGGCATGGCCGATGAGCCGGCGTCGCGCGGCGTGCCGGTGATCTTGCTGCACGGCAGTTTTTCCAACCGGCGCTTCTGGTTTTCGCCAAAAGGCCTAGGCCTTGGCGCCTATCTGACGCGACTGGGCTTCGATGTGTGGATCCCGGAAATGCGCGGTCATGGCCTGTCCCAGCGCAACGAGGACTACCGCCGCAACCGGGTCGCCGACTATGCCCGTTACGATCTGCCGGCGATTGCCGCGTTCGTCCGTGAGCAGAGCGGGCAGATTCCGCACTGGATCGGCCACTCGCTGGGTGGCATCACGCTGGCAGCCGCGTTGGGCGGCGAATACCTCGGTGAGCCTGCGGTGGCGTCGGCGGCGTTTTTCGGCACCCAGGTCAGCCGCACCTACTGGCCGTTGAAGATTCCGCCGGTGGAATGGAGCGGGCGCTTCATTCTCAAGCGTTTTGCCCAGTTGTCCGGCTCGCGACTCAAGCGCGGCCCCGAGGACGAACCGATCGGTCTGGCGCTGGAAAGCATGCGCTGGTACGGGCTGTTCGGTCGTTTCGGCGACAAGGACAAGGATTGGTGGGCAGGCCTGGCCGATGTGCAGGTGCCGGTGCTGGCGGTGAGCGCTGCGGGGGATCATCAGGATCCGGCCTGGGCCTGCCGGAAGCTGTTCGAACAGATTGGCTCCGAGCACAAGCAGTTCATCAATCTGGGCCGAGAGCAGGGCTTCAACGATCAGTTCGGCCATGTCGAAATGCTGGTCAGCAAGGCGGCGCAGGCTGAGGTCTGGCCGCTGGTGGCGCGCTGGCTGGCAGATCAGCACACGCCATTGCTTGGCGAGAAGCCGGATCTGGCGGCAGCGGTCTGAACGCGGCGCCCTGAAAAGGGCATTTCGTTCGCGTCGGCTTGCGGCTAAGATATGACGCATTGGACGGTTCTGGTCATATTTGGTGACTGTTTCGCTATTACGTTTCAGCTTGTGTTCAGGTTCGTTCAGCGACCATGACATGGGCTAAGGTAAACAGCGACCGCCGGAACTCGTTTCAAAAGAGTGCGACATCCTTGATCGTCTTCCTTGTTACAGGAGTTTTTCGATGAACCATTACCTTACGCCTGACCTGTGCGACGCCTATCCGGAGCTGGTTCAGGTGCTGGAACCGATGTTCAGCAATTTCGGCGGCCGTGATTCGTTCGGTGGCGAAATCGTGACCATCAAATGCTTCGAAGACAACTCGCTGGTCAAGGAACAAGCCGAGCTCAAGGGCAACGGCAAGGTGCTGGTGGTCGATGGCGGTGGCTCGCTGCGCTGCGCACTGCTGGGCGACATGATCGCCGAGAAAGCCGCGAAAAACGGTTGGGAAGGGCTGGTCATCTACGGCTGCATCCGTGATGTGGACGTCATCGCCCAGACCGATCTTGGCGTGCAGGCCCTGGCCAGCCATCCGAAAAAGACTGAAAAACGCGGTCTCGGCGACCTCAACGTGCCGGTGACCTTCGCGGGTGTGACCTTCCATCCCGGTCAGTACATCTATGCGGACAACAATGGCGTGATCATCTCGCCAAGTCCGTTGAAAATGCCTGAATAAATCGCGGTCATCACAGGGGTGAGGATGTTCGAGGAAGAAAACGCGCAATGGGGGCTGGTGCATGCCCTGGTGCTGGACGGTAAAGGCGGTGCGCGTTCGATAGCCCGGACTGATCTCGACGATCTGCAGCTGCAGGCTCATGAAAGCCTGTGGCTGCACTGGGATCGCAGTCACCCGCAGACCCAGACCTGGCTGCGCAAATCCAGTGGGCTCAACGAGTTCACCTGCGATCTGCTGCTGGAAGAAAACACCCGCCCACGCCTGTTGCCGCTGCCGGATTCCGAGCTGTTGCTGTTTTTGCGCGGGGTCAATCTCAACCCGGGCGCCGAGCCGGAAGACATGGTATCGGTGCGGATTTTTGCTTCGGCCCAGCGGGTGATTTCCCTGCGTTTGCGTCCGTTGCGCGCCACCGACGAGTTGCTGGTGATGCTGGGCGAGGGCAAGGGGCCGAAAACCTCGTCCGAATTGATGCTCTATCTGGCGCAATTCCTCACCAACAAGGTGCAGGATCTGGTGACTTGCCTCTCCGAAGTGGTCGATGAAGAGGAAGAAAAACTGGATGCCGACGAACGGTATACCCCCGAGCACGGCGCCATTTTGCACATCCGTCGCCGGGCCGCCGGACTGAAGCGTTTTCTGGCACCGCAGCGGGATATTTTCGGACAGCTGACGCGGATAAAACTGCCGTGGTTCGTCGATGACGATGCCGACTACTGGAACGAATTGAACAACAGCCTGACCCGTTATCTTGAAGAGCTCGAATTGACCCGAGAGCGCGTGGGGCTTGTGCTGGAGGCCGAAGACCGGCGCTTGAGCGTGCACATGAATCGCACGATGTATCGCTTCGGCATCATTACCTGCATCTTCTTGCCGATGAGTTTTATTACCGGTCTGCTGGGCATCAATGTCGGCGGCATTCCATTCTCGAGCAGCCCTTATGGTTTCCTGATCGCCTGTCTGACGGTGCTCGCCCTGGCGTTCGGACAATGGTGGTTGTTCCGCCGTTTGCGCTGGGTATGACGATGCGCCATGTGACCCGACCAAATTTGCCCGCGTCTTTCACAGACATCACGAGAGGTGCGTATGCACGATCCGTTTGAACAGTCTTTGCGCGACATGCTCAACGCCTCGCCGTCCAGCCGCGACGACGATGCCTGTCTGGGCCGCGTACTCAAAACCGCCAACCGCCAGGTTGGCGCCGGCGATCTGTTCAGCCTGCTGGGCCGCTGGCTGCCCGCGCTGATGATCGCCCTGAATAATGGCTCGGCCCATGTCGCGCCGGTCTCCCGTCTCCGTAAACCTACCGCTCGCACTGCTGATAAGGCTGATTGAATATGGAACTTGATCTCTGGACTCAGAGCCTCGTCACTGCAATGACTGCGTTGTGGACCAAAGTCGCTAACTTCATTCCGAACCTGTTCGGCGCACTGGTTGTGTTGCTATTGGGTTTTGTCGTGGCCAAGCTGCTGGACACCTTGCTGTCCAAATTGCTGGCCAAACTGGGGCTTGATCGCCTGATGGGCGGCACCGGCCTGACCAAATTGATGTCCCGCGCGGGGCTGCAAGTGCCGATCTCCACGTTGATCGGTAAAATCGTCTATTGGTTCGTTCTGCTGATTTTTCTGGTTTCGGCAGCAGAATCCCTTGGACTTGAGCGAGTTTCAGCTACGCTTGACATGCTCGCGCTGTATTTGCCAAAAGTGTTCGGCGCGGCGCTGGTGTTGCTGGTGGGTGTCCTTCTTGCGCAACTGGCCAATGGCCTGGTTCGCGGGGCGGCAGAAGGCGTAGGCCTGGACTACGCTTCCGGCCTTGGGCGAATTGCCCAGGGCTTGGTGATCATCATCAGCATTTCGGTCGCGATCAGTCAGCTGGAGGTCAAGACCGACCTGCTGAACCATGTGATCGTCATCGTATTGATTACCGTTGGTCTGGCGGTTGCGCTGGCCATGGGCTTGGGAAGCCGGGAAATTGCCGGTCAGATTCTTGCGGGAATCTATGTGCGTGAGTTGTATCAGGTTGGGCAACAAGTGCGTATTGGCGAGGTCGAAGGCCAGATCGAAGAGATCGGCACGGTTAAGACCACATTGCTGACCGATGAGGGTGAGCTAGTCTCTCTCTCCAATCGGATCCTGCTGGAGCAGCATGTGAGTAGCCGCTAACCCGGCAAACCCTGCTAATGTATGCCGCCGCAAAATGCCAGCTGTCGCTGGCTGCGGTGGACATTGACCTGACTGTCGGCACGACTTGTTTTGAATAAAGCCCAAACGCTATCCACGCGCTACGACCCCCGCGAGCTCTCTGATGAGGAGTTGGTCGCGCGCTCGCATACCGAGCTTTTTCACGTGACGCGTGCGTATGAAGAACTGATGCGGCGTTACCAGCGGACATTATTTAACGTGTGCGCACGATATCTTGGGAACGATCGCGATGCAGACGATGTCTGTCAGGAAGTGATGTTGAAGGTGCTGTACGGGCTGAAGAACTTCGAGGGGAAATCGAAGTTCAAGACATGGCTGTACAGCATCACCTACAACGAATGCATCACACAGTATCGGAAGGAACGGCGAAAGCGTCGCTTGATGGACGCACTGAGTCTTGACCCCCTCGAGGAAGCGTCCGAAGAAAAGGCGCCGAAACCCGAGGAGAAGGGCGGACTGGATCGCTGGCTGGTGTATGTGAACCCGATTGACCGGGAAATTCTGGTGCTACGATTTGTCGCAGAGCTGGAGTTTCAGGAGATCGCAGACATCATGCACATGGGGTTGAGTGCGACAAAAATGCGTTACAAACGCGCTCTTGATAAATTGCGTGAGAAATTTGCAGGCATTGCTGAAACTTAGTTCGGCGCAAATATCTCTTACGTGTAGGCAAGTTCTGATAGACTTGCCGCCGAGTTGTCCCCCGGTTTGCGGGACTGCTTCACAATCACCAGATGGGGATTTAACGGATGAAACTGAAAAACACCTTGGGCTTGGCCATTGGTTCTTTGATTGCCGCCACTTCTTTCGGCGCTCTGGCACAAGGCCAAGGCGCAGTTGAAATCGAAGGCTTCGCAAAGAAAGAACAATTCGACAGCGCTCGTAACTTCAAGAACAACGGCAACCTGTTCGGCGGTTCGATCGGTTACTTCCTGACCGACGACGTTGAACTGCGTCTGGGCTACGACGAAGTGCACAACGTGCGTGCCGACGATGGCAAGAACGTCAAGGGCGCCAACACCGCTCTGGACGCTCTGTACCACTTCAACAACCCAGGCGACATGCTGCGTCCATACGTTTCGGCCGGTTTCTCTGACCAGAGCATCGACCAGAACGGTTCGAACGGTCGCAACCGTTCCACCTTCGCCAACCTGGGCGCCGGTGCCAAGCTGTACTTCACTGACAACTTCTACGCCCGTGCTGGCGTTGAAGCTCAGTACAACATCGACCAGGGCGACACCGAGTGGGCTCCTAGCGTCGGTATCGGTGTGAACTTCGGTGGCGGCTCCAAGCCAGCCGCTGCTCCAGTTCCAGCACCAGCTGAAGTCTGCTCCGACAGCGACAACGACGGCGTTTGCGACAACGTTGACAAGTGCCCGGACACCCCAGCCAACGTAACTGTTGACGCTGATGGCTGCCCTGCAGTTGCTGAAGTTGTTCGTGTTGAGCTGGACGTTAAGTTCGACTTCGACAAGTCGGTTGTGAAGCCAAACAGCTACGGCGACATCAAAAACCTGGCTGACTTCATGAAGCAGTACCCATCCACCACCACTACTGTTGAAGGTCACACTGACTCCGTCGGTCCTGACGCTTACAACCAGAAACTGTCCGAGCGTCGTGCAAACGCCGTTAAGCAAGTTCTGACCAACCAGTACGGTGTTGAATCGTCCCGCGTTCAGTCGATCGGCTACGGCGAATCCCGCCCAGTTGCTGACAACAAAACTGAAGCTGGCCGTGCTGTTAACCGTCGCGTAGAAGCGCAGGTTGAAGCTCAAGCTAAGTAATTAGCTGCCGCTACGAGAAAAGCCCGGCTTAGGCCGGGCTTTTCTTTGCCTGCGGTTTGGTGAATCCAGAGATTGTCAGGCCAGGCGATCGGCTGCCCAGCCAATCGAACCGACCTGGGTCGCCGCTGCTGCGACGGCGCCTATGACCAGAATCGCAGGGCTCTTGAGCTGGAAACCAAGGGCGTCGTCTTCCATCGCTGTCAGATCGCTGCGGCATTCGCGCTGCTCTGGCAACGAGGCGTTCTCGATCATCGCCACCGGCGTATCCGCTGCCATCCCCCCAGCCAACAGCTGCTCGCGAATCTCTCCGAGCTTCGCCACTCCCATGTAAATCACCAGCGTCGTCCCGCCTTGCGCCAGCGCCCGCCAGTTCAAGTGGCTGTCGTCCTGGGTATGGGCCGTGACCAGCGTCACGCCTCGGGCCACGCCGCGCAACGTCAGCGGAATATCACACTGGGTCGCGCCGGCCAGTCCGGCGGTGATGCCATTGACCAGTTCCACCTCGACCCCGCGCTCGCGCAACCACTGCGCTTCCTCACCTCCACGCCCGAAAATGCACGGATCGCCGCCCTTGAGCCGCACCACGCATTTGCCCTGACGGGCATATCGCAGCATCAGCCGATGGATGAACGCCTGGGGCGTCGAGCGGCAGCCGCCGCGTTTGCCGACCGCGATGATCCGTGCAGCAGGGCAGTGTTCGAGCACCGCGTCATTGACCAGATCGTCGATCAGTACCACCTCGGCCTCGCGCAAGGCACGTACGGCTTTTAGCGTCAGCAGTTCAGGATCACCGGGGCCCGCGCCCACCAGCCAGACTTTCGCGTTCATGGTGTTTTCCTCTTCAGATAACGGCGACCGGACGCACTTCGGCGGCCAGCAAACGCTTGATTTCCGGGACGCAGGAGCCGCATTGCGTGCCGCACCCCAACTTGTTTTTCAAACCCTGCAGATCCAGACCTTCACGGATACCGGCGCAGACCGCGCTGTGGCTGACGTTCTTGCAGTTGCACAGGGTTTTGTCCGCCACAACCTGCGCCCCGGCATTGCCCGGCGGTGCACTCATCGGCGCCAGCAGCCAGCGCCGCAGTTGTTCGTCGGCACGACCTTCCAGCCACAGGCCTTGCAACCAGTGCTGAGCGAGGGTTTCGCCAGCGAGGCGGATCGCAGTGATGCGCCCGTTTTCAATGCGCACCCGTTTGCCGATGGCGCGGCGAGGATCGTCATAAGCCAGCACCGGCCCGTCGATCAGGGCCAGGCACTGGTCGATTTCACGCAGTAATTGCGGTTCTGGCGCCACGGCGCTGGCTGCGCGTATCAGCAGCGCAGGCCGTTCACGTCCGACAAGGCTGAGACTTGCGTAGGAAAACGCCTCACAGAGCGGTCGAAGCGCCTCGAAATGCCGTTGAACATCGCCCTCGATCAGTGCGAACAGTTGCCATGGCAAATCCACCGGTTCCAGCCGTACACCGCTGTGCTTGAGTTCCGGCTGTTTCGACAAAGGATCGAAGGCGGGCAGGGTCAGGCTGTTCACGCCGCCCTTGAGGAAACGATCGCCCCAGTGCATCGGCAGGAACGCCTGGCCCGGACGCACGCTGTCATCGCTGGCGACCGCCACAATCACCGCGCCCCGACGACTTTTCAGATTCACCAGATCCCCCGGCTGCAAGCGGTGACGGCGCAATTCGTCCGGATGCAGGCTCAACACGGCTTCGCTGACATGGCCGAACAACTGCGCCGCCGTGCCGGTGCGGCTCATACCGTGCCATTGATCACGCAGGCGGCCGGTGATCAGGGTCAGGGGAAAGCGCGCGTCGCGTTGTTCCTTGGCGGCGCGATAGGGATCGGCAACGAACCGCGCGCGCCCGTTCGCTGTAGGAAAGATCCCGTCGCCATACAGCCGGGCTGTACCTTGGCGAGCGCCAGCGGGGAAGGGCCATTGCTGTGGCCCCAGCTCATCAATCAACCCATGGCTGATCCCGGACAAATCCAGATCGCGCCCCCGGGTCAGTTGTTTGTACTCGTCAAACAACTGCGCCGGTTGCTCGAAGGCAAACAGACCGGGCTGTTGCGGGCGCAGACGTTTCTCCAGGCGTTGTGCGAAATCAACGGTAATCGTCCAGTCCGGACGCGCTTCACCCGGTGCGGCAATGGCTTGGCGGACGTGGGAAATCCGCCGCTCGGAGTTGGTCACCGAACCTTCCTTCTCGCCCCAACTGGCCGCCGGCAACAGTAGATCGGCAAACGCTGCGGTTTCGGTGGTACGGAACGCCTCCTGCAAAACCACGAACGGACAAGCCTCCAGCGCGGCGCGCACGGCGTTCTGATCCGGCATCGATTGCGCCGGGTTGGTGCAGGCAATCCACAGCGCCTTGATCTTGCCGCTGCGCACTTGTTCAAACAGTTCGATGGCGCTGAGCCCGGTGTTTTCCGGCAGCTTATCCACACCCCAATACGCCGCGACTTCGGCGCGGTGCTCTGGATTGGCTACCTCACGATGACCGGGCAAAAGGTTTGAGAGGCTGCCGGTTTCGCGCCCGCCCATGGCATTGGGCTGACCGGTCAGGGAGAAAGGTCCTGCACCCGGCCGGCCGATTTGCCCGGTGGCCAGATGCAGATTGATCAGCGCGCTGTTCTTGGCACTGCCAGCGGTGGACTGGTTCAGGCCCATGCACCACAGCGACAGGAAACTCGGCGCGGTGCCGATCCACTCGGCGCATTGCTGCAACTGCTCGACGCTGATCCCGCACAGCTGCGAAACCATCGCCGGGGTGTAATCGCGCACCAGGCTTTTCAGCTCGGCGAGGCCATCGGTGTGGGCCTTGATGAAATCGCGGTCGATCCAGTCTTCCCACAACAGCAGATGCAAAATCCCATGGAACAGCGCGACATCGGTGCCCGGCAGAATCGCCAGATGCAGGCCCGCCAGATCGCAGGTGTCGGTGCGCCGTGGATCAATGACGACGACTTTCATCTGCGGGCGGCGGGATTTGGCTTCTTCGATACGGCGAAAAAGCACCGGATGGGCGTAGGCCATGTTACTGCCGACGATCACCACGCAATCGCTCAACTCCAGGTCTTCATAGCTGCATGGCGGTGCGTCGGCGCCGAGGCTGTGTTTGTAGCCGACCACCGCCGAAGACATGCACAGCCGCGAATTGCTGTCGATGTTATTGGTGCCGACCAGCGCCCGCGCCAGTTTGTTGAAGGCGTAGTAATCCTCGGTCAGCAACTGCCCGGAGATATAGAACGCCACGCTGTCCGGGCCGTGTTCGGCGATGGTGTCGGCGAACACGTTGGTGGCGTGATCCAGCGCGGTGTCCCAGTCGCAACGACTGCGTGCCAGGCCTTTGCCCAGGCGCAATTCCGGATACAACGCCCGGGCCGCCAGATCGCCGGTCAGGTGCAGGGTCGAGCCTTTGCTGCACAGTTTGCCGAAGTTGGCCGGATGCGCCGGATCGCCGCTGACGCCGAGGATGCGCTCGCCGTCATGCTCGATCAGCACGCCGCAGCCGACCCCGCAGTAGCAGCAGGTCGAGGCGGTCGTCTGGCGGTTCATCAGACGGCATCCCGCAGGGCCAGTTGCACGCGGCCGTTTTCGACCCGGGCCGGGTGATGGTGCGCGCAGCCGACGTCCGGCGCCTGGGCTTCGCCGGATTGCAGGTCGATCTGCCAGTTGTGCAGCGGGCAGGCGACGCGTTTGCCGTAGATCAGTCCTTGGGACAATGGGCCGCCCTTGTGCGGGCAGCGGTCATCCAGTGCGAAAACTTCGTCGTCGCTTGTGCGAAAGATCGCAATGTCACCTTTGGGCCCGGCGATGATCCGCGAACCGAGGGCGTTGATCTCTTCCAGGGCACAGATATCGAGCCAGTTCATGCCGGCACCTCCAGGTTTTTCACGGGGATCACGTCGAATTCTTTCTTCAGTTGCGGCTGCGCCAGGCGCTCTTTCCACGGGTCTTGTTCGAACGACAGGGAGAACTGCAGGCGCTCGTTCAGGGCCTTGCGGCGCTCGGGGTCTTCCAGCACGGCTTTCTTGATGTGCTCCATGCCGACCCGTTGCAGGTAGTGCACGGTGCGTTCGAGGTAGAAGGCTTCTTCGCGGTACAGCTGCAGGAACGCGCCGTTGTACTCGCGCACTTCCTCGGCCGTCTTGAGCTTGACGAAGAACTCGGCGACTTCGGTCTTGATCCCGCCGTTGCCACCGATGTACATCTCCCAGCCGGAATCGACGCCGATGATGCCTACATCCTTGATCCCCGCTTCCGAGCAGTTGCGTGGGCATCCGGAGACCGCCAGCTTCACTTTGTGCGGCGACCACATGTTGAACAGGTCGTGTTCGAGGTCGATGCCCAACTGGGTCGAGTTCTGCGTGCCGAAGCGGCAGAACTCGCTGCCGACGCAGGTTTTCACCGTGCGGATGGATTTGCCATAGGCGTGGCCGGACGGCATGTCGAGGTCTTTCCATACGCCGGGCAAATCCTGTTTCTTGATCCCCAGCAAGTCGATGCGCTGGCCGCCGGTGACCTTGACCATTGGCACCTGGTATTTGTCCGCCACGTCGGCGATCCGCCGCAGTTCCGACGGGTTGGTCACGCCGCCCCACATCCGCGGCACCACCGAATAAGTGCCGTCCTTCTGGATGTTGGCGTGGGCCCGCTCGTTGATCAGGCGCGACTGCGGATCGTCCTTGGCTTCGCCTGGCCAGGTGGAAATCAGGTAATAGTTGAGGGCCGGGCGGCAGGTGGCGCAGCCGTTCGGAGTGCGCCAGTTGAGGTAGCTCATGGTGCCGGCGATGGTCAGCAAATGCTGTTCGCGAATGGCCTGGCGGATCTGGCCGTGGTTGAGGTCGCTGCATCCGCAGATGGCTTTTTCGCTTTTCGGTTTGACGTCCGCCGCGCCGCCAACGGTGTTGATCAGGATCTGCTCGACCAGCCCGGCGCAGGAGCCACAGGAGCTGGCAGCCTTGGTGTGTTTCTTCACTTCGTCGACGCTGAACAGGCCGTGTTCCTGAATCGCCTTGACGATGGTGCCCTTGCATACGCCGTTGCAGCCGCAGACTTCGGCGTTGTCGGCCATGCTCATGGCTTTGTCCTGGCCCTGATGTCCTACGTCGCCAAGTGCGTTTTCTCCGAACATGAGGTGATCGCGGATCTCGCCGATGGCGTGATTCTCACGAATCTGCCGGAAATACCAACCGCCATCTGCCGTATCGCCGTACAGACAGGCGCCGACCAGCACGTCATCCTTGATCACCAGTTTTTTGTACACCCCGCCGATCGGGTCGGAGAGGGTGATGGTCTCGGTGCCTTCGCCGCCCATGAAGTCGCCGGCGGAAAACAGGTCGATGCCGGTGACCTTCAATTTGGTCGAGGTCACCGAGCCCTGATAACGGGCGAAACCCAGTTGCGCCAGGTGGTTGGCGCAAACCTTGGCCTGTTCGAACAACGGCGCCACCAGGCCGTAGGCAATGCCGCGATGGCTGGCGCATTCGCCGATGGCATAGATGCGCGGGTCATAGGTTTGCAGGGTGTCATTGACCAGAATCCCGCGGTTGCACGGGATGCCGGCCTTTTCTGCCAGTTCAGTGTTGGGGCGGATGCCGGCGGCCATGACCACCAGATCGGCGGGGATGATGTCGCCGTTCTTGAATTGCACCGAGCCGACCCGACCATTGCCGGCATCGTGCAGGGCCTGGGTCTGTTCACACAGGCGAAAGTGCAGGCCACGGGATTCGAGGGCGGTTTGCAGGAGCTGGCCGCTGGTCTTGTCCAGTTGCCGCTCCAGCAGCCATTCACCGAGGTGCACCACGGTGACGTGCATGCCGCGCAGCATCAGGCCGTTGGCCGCTTCGAGACCGAGCAGGCCGCCGCCGATCACCACGGCGTGCTTGTGGGTCTTGGCAGTGTCGATCATCGCCTGGGTGTCGGCGATGTCGCGGTAGCCGATCACGCCCTGCAAGGTGTTGCCGGGGATCGGCAGGATGAACGGGGTCGAACCTGTGGCGATCAGCAGACGATCGTATTCGGCCTCGGTGCCATCCTCGGCGATCACTCGGCGTTTGACCCGGTCGATCTCCACCACTTTGCGGTTGAGCAGCAGTTTGATGTTGTTTTCCAGATACCAGTCGAGGTCGTTGAGCACGATCTCTTCGAAGGTCTGTTCGCCGGCCAGTACCGGCGACAACAGGATGCGGTTGTAGTTGGTGTGCGGTTCGGCGCCGAAGACCGTGATGTCGTACAGCTCGTTGCTCAGTTTCAGCAGTTCTTCCAGGGTGCGAACCCCGGCCATGCCATTGCCGATCATCACCAGTTTGAGTTTTTTCATCAGGTTCTCCGGGAGCATCGGGCTTGCCTCTTGTGGGCAGTCAGGCCTTGCTCGACAAAAATGGCGCAAACAAAAAAGGCGTCCCGCCAGTTACCTAGCGAGGACGCCTTTGTCCTTGTCCCGTTCTCTCGGGAAGCCTGGCCTTCGTCGTTGAAGGTCGGGCTTTATGTCAGTTGAAAACGTTAATGCAGTGGTTGTGCCAAGTCGCGGCGGGCCGCGAATTCACTGGGGTAAGGCTGGAATTGGCCAGATGTTCATTGTGGTTTTTGCACTGAATGGAAGCGGCACGCCCGTTAATGGAGCGCCGCGTCAGCCATGAAACAGCAGGAACAGCAGCACCAGATTGCCCAGCAGTGCCAGTAGCGCCAGTGTCCGCCAGACCTTCAGCGGCTCACGCTCCAGCAAGGGACGAGGGCGCACATTCAGGCTGCGGCGTTCACCTTGTTCCAGAGCCAGCAGCCATTCTTCAGCAGTTTCATAACGTTGCAATGGGTCGGCCAAGACCCCGCGCTCCAGGCATTGCGCCAGCCATTCCGGCAGATCCGGGCGATAGCGACCGGCACTCACCGGCACCCCGAAACGCGGGCGCTGGAAGGCTTCTATCTCGCCGTAGGGAAAATGCCCGGTAAGCAGGAAATACAAGGTCACGCCTACCGCATACAGATCCTGGTGTGTGCTGGGCGCCGCGCCTTGAAAGGCTTCCGGCGCGATGAAGCTCGGGGTTCCGGGCAAGGTCGACGGTGCGTCCTGCGACAGACCGGGACAATACGCCAGACCGAAATCCAGCAGGCGCAACTCGCCGTCGTCCCCCAGGTGCAGGTTTTCCGGTTTGATGTCGCGGTGCAGGATCTGCCGTCGATGCAACAGGCCGACAGCCCGCAGCAGGCGTTCGGCCAGATCCTGCCACTGAGCCAGTGGCAGCGGGCCGCTTTGTGCGAACAGCTGCGCCAGAGTCGTCCCTGAATATTCACGCATCACGTAGTACAAATGCTGACGCTGACCGGCGCTATGGACTTCAGGGAAGTGCCGCCCGGCGACGCGTTTGAGAAACCATTCCTCCGCCAGCAAGGCCTGACCGGCCTGGGCATCGTCTGCCAGTTGTGCAGGCAAGGTCTTCAACAGCCAGGCTTGGCCTTGACCATCGAGCACGCGATAAAGCAGTGATTGCTGGCTCTGACCGACAATCCCTTGCACCCGCCAGCCTTCAAAGACCTGACCCGGTTTCAGCGGCGGGGGCAGCGGCCACTGCTGCAAATGAATCAGCGCGTCGCCAAGGCTGGCCTCGCCGACGGCATCCACTCGCACCAACAGCGCACTGGCATTGTCCTGACTGCCGGCCAGATGCGCGGCATTGACCAAGGTTTGCGCGGCACTGTGAAGATCCGGTTGATCGCGCAGGATTCCGGCAATGGCGGTATCGCCGAGCGCCGCCCAAACGCCATCACTGAGCAGCACAAAACATTCGCCGTCACGCAGTTCGCCGTCGAGAAAATCCAGCACCAGATGCTGATCCAGCCCCATGGCGCGCTTGAGCACGTGCTGCATGCCCGGTTGATCCCAGACGTGATCCTCGCTGATCCGTTGCAAGGTCTCGGCGTGCCAGCGATAGACCCGGCAATCACCGACGTGCGCCAGGGTAAACCGCCGGCCGCGCAGGACCAGCGCGCTGACGGTGGTGAGCAGCGGCTGGCCGCCACCGTTGGCCTGCAACCAGCGGTTTTGCGCGAGCAGCAGACGATCGAGGGCCTGGGCCACGCTCCAGGTTTCCGGAGTGGCGTAATAGTCCAGTGCCAGCGCCTGCAAGGTCGAACGTGCGGCCAGCCCGCCATCGGCGCACTGGCTCACGCCGTCGGCGATGGCGAACAGAAAGCCTTTGCTGGCAGCCAGCGCCGGAGCCGGGGTCACCAGGCGCAAGGCGTCCTGATTTTCCGCGCGGGGGCCTGTGGCGCTGGCTTCGGCGAAGCTCAGTTGCAGAGCCATTCGGGCCTCAGACCCGGGCAGCTGTCACGGCCGCCGAACCCCAAGTGGTTCTCCAGCGACGTTTGACCCCGTGCAGACCGAACCAGGCCAATACGCCAAGGCTGGCGAACAACCACAGCGCCAGTTGATAGCTGCCGGTGCTCTGTTTGATCGCGCCCATGCCTGCCGCCAGGGCAAAACCGCCGATGCCGCCGGCCATGCCGATCAGCCCGGTCATCACGCCGATTTCGCGACGGAAACGTTGCGGCACCAGTTGGAACACCGCGCCGTTACCCGCGCCGAGACCGAGCATGGTGCAGACGAAAAGTGCCAGCGCCGCGTAGGAACTTGGCAGGTTGAAGCCGACCGCCGCGATGCAGACTACGGCCACTGTGTACATCGCCAGCAGGGTGCGAATCCCGCCGAACCGGTCCGCCAGCGCGCCACCCAGCGGACGCATCAGGCTGCCGCCGAAGACGCAGGCCGCGGTGTAGTAACCGGCGGTCACCGGGCTCAGGCCGTATTGATCGTTGAAGTAGCCGGGCAGGGCGCTGGCCAGGCCGATGAAGCCGCCGAAGGTGACGCTGTAGAAAAACATGAACCACCAGCTGTCGCGATCACCCAAAGCCTTGAAGTAGTCGGCCATGGCTTTGGCTTTTGGTCGCTCCGGCGCGTTTTTCGCCAGCCAGGCGAACAGCACCAGGGTCAGGATCAACGGGATCAGGGCGAACCCGAATACATTGCTCCAGCCAAACGCCGCCGCCAGCACCGGGGCGATCAGTGCCGCGAACACAGTCCCGGAATTGCCGGCCCCGGCGATGCCCATCGCCTTGCCCTGATGTTCCGGCGGATACCATTGCGAGGCCAGCGGCAGGGCCACGGCGAACGACGCACCGGCCATGCCGAGGAAGAGGCCGAGCAGCAGGGCCTGTTCGTAACTGTGGATGCCCAGCTTCCAGGCACCGAACAGCGCACAGATCACGATCACCTGGCCGATCAGCCCGGCGGTTTTCGGCGACAGGCGATCGGCGAGCATGCCCATCGCAAAACGCAGTACCGCGCCAGCCAGAATCGGCGTGGCGACCACAAGACCGCGCTGCTGGGTGGTCAGGTGCAGGTCGCCAGCAATCTGCACGGCCAGCGGGCCGAGCAGGTACCAGACCATGAAGCTCAGGTCGAAATACAGGAAGGCCGCGAACAGGGTCGGGGTGTGGCCGGATTTCCAGAAGCTTTTATTCATCGCGCACCTCAGCTGTAGAGAATCTCGAGAAGGAGTCAGAACCAGCACAGTGGGGCGCCGCCACGGCCGCACCACCGGCCCCGGGCTGTGGGGCCAAAACGCAAAAACGCCGCTACCCGGATCGCCGAAAGGGGCGAAGAAGGTGAGCGACGTCTTTGTCGTAGGTGGGGCAACCGCCGTTGGTTACCTGTAGGGATTGCCTAGCGAGATTTGTGCCAGCTCAGCCAAGCAACTCGCTCATCGCGATGATCTGCTCTGCCACCTGAATCAGTTTCTGCTGACGGCTCATGGCCTGGCGGCGCATCAGGGTGTAGGCCTCTTCTTCGTTGCAGTCCTTCATTTTCATCAGCAGTCCTTTGGCCAGTTCGATGCGCTTGCGTTCGGCCAGTTGCTGGTCGCGGGCCTGAAGCTGGGCGCGCAAGGCCTGGTCGCTTTCGAAGCGGGCCATCGCCACGTCGAGAATCGGCTGCAAGCGTTGTGCATGAATGCCTTCGACGATGTAGGCACTGACCCCGGACTTGATCGCCTGACGCATCACGCCGGGGTCATGTTCGTCGGTGAACATCACGATCGGCCGGGGCTGGTCGCGGCTGACCAGCACCACTTGCTCCATCACATCGCGGCTCGGTGACTCGGTATCGATCAGGATCACGTCCGGACGCACCGTTTCGACGCGCGCCGGCAAATCGATGGTCAGGCCCGACTCATCGATCACCTCGAAACCGGCCTCGGTCAGCGCGGCTTTCAGGCGCCCGACTTTTTTCGCGGTGTCGTTGATCAGCAGAATGCGCAACATATTCGCGGTCTCCTGTCAGCGCTGGGCAAGAAGGGGCGCGCTGTCGCTCAGCGCATGGAGCTTGAAGCTCCGGGCGTAGGTGGCCGGATCGCTGCCGTCCCAGATTTTGCCGTCGATCAACTGGCTGCTGCGCATGTCTTTGCCCCAAGCTGCGACGCCCACAGCAGTCGCCGCGTCGCGATAGATCTCCAGTTGTTGCACCTGCCGGGCGACGGCGAGGTAGTCCGGGTCATCGCGCAGCAAGCCCCAGCGGCGGAACTGGGTCATGAACCACATGCCGTCCGACAGGTACGGCAGATTCACCGCGCCATCGCCGTGAAAGCGCAGGGCGTGCGGGTCCTGCCAGCGATTGCCCAGGCCATCGTCGTAGTCGCCGAGAAAGCGTGGTTCGATGCAGGACACCGGGGCGTCGAGGTATTCCGCAGCGCTCAGCAACTGCGCGGTGCTGCGGCGGTTTTCCGGGCTTTCTTCGATGAAACGGCTGGCTTCGAGGATCGCCATCACCAGCGCGCGCGCGGTGTTGGGGTACTGCTCGACGAACGCGCGGGTGCAGCCGAGGACTTTTTCCGGGTGATCGGGCCAGATGGTCTGGCTGGTGGCCAGCGTGAAGCCGAGATTCTGTTGCACGGCGCTGGCCGCCCACGGCTCGCCGACGCAGAAGCCATCGATGCGCCCGGCCTGCAGGTGCGCGACCATTTGCGGTGGCGGCACCACCACGCTGTCGACATCCTGCAACGGATGAATGCCCTGGCTCGCCAGCCAGTAATACAACCACATGGCATGGGTGCCGGTCGGGAAGGTCTGGGCGAAGGTCAGTTTTGCGCGGGTTTGGTGCACATGGTGGTGCAGCGCTTCAGGACCGGTCACGCCCAGGCCCTGCAAACCGTGGGACAGGTTCAGGCTCTGGCCGTTCTGGTTCAGGCCCATCAGTACCGCCATGTCGGTTGACGCGACGCCGCCGATGCCCAGATGCACCGCGTAGATCAGGCCGTAAAGGCTGTGGGCGGCATCGAGTTCGCCGCTGACCAGATTGTCCCGCAGGTTGGCCCAGGAACTCTGGCGCTTGAGATTCAGGGTCAAGCCGTAAGGCTGGGCAAAGCCCTGGGTGGCGGCGACCACCAGCGAGGCGCAGTCGCTCAGGGCCATGAAACCCAGGTTGATCGCGCTTTTTTCCGGGGCATCGCTGCCGTTGACCCAGGCCAGCGGCCCGGCGGAGGTTTGAGTCATGAAAGCCACCCTCAAAAAAAACGTCGTCCCAGGCTTTGCCCGCGCAAAACCGAGAGACGACGCCATTGTCTTTGCCTGCGCGCCACCATTGGCCTGCGGGCTGATGCCGAGGAGGGTGCAAGGCATATGCCATGCGCACCGATTTACCCGTGCGCCTCGCGCGGCGGGGCGATGCCCGGCTATAATCGCCGCCTCTTTTCGCCGCCCGAGTCATAGCCGCCCATGTACACCCTGGCCCGTCAGCTGTTGTTCAAACTTTCCCCGGAAACCTCCCACGATCTGTCGCTGGATCTGATCGGCGCGGGCGGGCGTTTGGGCCTCAATGGCTTGCTGTGCAAGGCGCCGGCGTCGTTGCCGGTAAACGTCATGGGCCTGCAGTTCCCGAACCCTGTCGGTCTGGCGGCCGGTCTGGACAAGAACGGCGCGGCCATCGATGGCTTCGCCCAGCTGGGGTTCGGTTTTGTCGAAATCGGCACCGTGACCCCGCGCCCGCAGCCGGGCAATCCGAAACCACGGATTTTCCGCCTGCCGGAAGCCGAGGCGATCATCAACCGCATGGGTTTCAACAACCTCGGTGTGGATAACCTGCTGGCGCGGGTGGCGGCGGCCAAATACAAGGGCGTGCTGGGGATCAACATCGGCAAGAACTTCGACACCCCGGTCGAGCGCGCCGTGGATG
Organism: Pseudomonas sp. lyk4-R2A-10; assembly: GCF_030209075.1. Classification (NCBI taxonomy): domain Bacteria; kingdom Pseudomonadati; phylum Pseudomonadota; class Gammaproteobacteria; order Pseudomonadales; family Pseudomonadaceae; genus Pseudomonas; species Pseudomonas sp. lyk4-R2A-10. Next base: position 321,606 of record NZ_JARVSR010000006.1, read on the forward strand.
ACTACCTGATCTGCCTGGACAAGGTCTACGCCCACGCCAGTTACGTCACGGTCAACGTCAGCTCGCCGAACACTCCGGGCCTGCGCAGCCTGCAATTCGGTGATTCGCTCAAGCAATTGCTGGCGGACCTGGCCACGCGCCGCGCCGAACTGGCCCTGCGCCACGGCAAACATGTACCGCTGGCGATCAAGATCGCGCCGGACATGACCGACGAAGAAACCGCGCAAGTCGCCCAGGCGCTGATCGAAACCGGGATGGACGCGGTGATCGCCACCAACACCACCCTCAGCCGCGTGGGCGTCGAAGGCATGGAACACGGTGACGAGGCGGGCGGTCTGTCCGGCGCGCCGGTGCGTGAGAAGAGCACCCACACCGTGAAAGTGCTGGCGTCCGAGCTGGGCGGCAAGCTGCCGATCATCGCGGCGGGCGGCATCACCGAAGGCAAGCATGCGGCCGAGAAGATCGCTGCCGGCGCGAGCCTGGTGCAGATCTACTCCGGCTTCATCTATAAGGGCCCGGCGCTGATCCGCGAATCGGTGGACGCGATCGCCGCCAAGCGCTGATTTGCGGATTTAAAAGGCAGGCATAAAAAAGGGCTCCTCGAAGGAGCCCCTGGGCCGTAGCCCGCCGTCCGGGAAGGACGTGCATGGTGATCAGGTCGTTACGAAATCAGATTGTCGTGTCGCAATAAGTGCCCTGTGTCAGCCGACGGCGTGAAGTTCGTTGAGTCTGTGGATTCCCGCAGTGCCGGTCATACCGTCCCAGTTGTCGCCGCGTCCTTCTCGCCAGCCGTTGATCCAGGCTTGACGTACCGACGGTAGAGTAAATGGGCAAAGCTCACGGGATTTGCCACCAACGCCATATTGATATCCGCGCAAAAATGCTCTTTCCAACGGATCACGCTTAAGTCTTCTCATAGGGTGTTTCCCTCACTTGTTGACTGTTTTTGTCGCGTCGACCTCAACTGAGGTCTGGCAGAAAAACTCTGCCGTTGGCGGCTCGCTGCCGGCGTGGCGAGCCAAGGTGTTGACGCCGTTGCGACGTCAACCTGTGTCCAGTTCTAACCAATGAGTCACATCGATGGAATGACCGTTTTGTCATAAGGACGTAACGAAAAAGATGCTATGGCCATAAGTAACCGCGTATTTATCCAGCGTCTGTTGGCCAAACCCCGGTATGATCGGCCCCGCGCTGGATGATGAGGTTAATCCTTTAGTGAGAATGACCCACGTTTACGCTGGGGTACTATTCGACGAAGGGTTGCTTTGAGTCATTTTGTTGCTTCAACTTTTTTATCTGTCCCGGCATCTAAGCTCTTTTAACCCGAGCAGCGGGGATGGAACGGCACACCTTCGTGCCACGCGGGCGCTCTTGTAGAAAAGCGCCTGATTGAAAACCGGATCGGCAATGCGTTGCCGGTTCATCAGCCAAAGGCTCTGGAAAAACCATGTCCGACCGTTTCGAACTCTTCCTCACTTGCCCCAAAGGCCTTGAAGGCCTGCTCATCGAGGAAGCCGTCGGGCTTGGCCTTGAAGAGGCCCGCGAACACACCTCCGCCGTGCGTGGCATGGCGACCATGGAAACCGCTTATCGCCTGTGCCTCTGGTCGCGTCTGGCCAACCGGGTGCTGCTGGTGCTCAAGCGCTTCCCGATGAAAAACGCCGAAGACCTGTACCACGGCGTACTCGACGTCGACTGGCAGGATCACATGCTGGCCGACGGCACCCTGGCGGTGGAATTCAGCGGCCACGGCTCGGGCATCGACAACACCCACTTCGGCGCCCTGAAGGTCAAGGACGCCATCGTCGACAAACTGCGCACCCCGCAGGGCGACCGTCCAAGCATCGACAAACTCAACCCGGACCTGCGCATTCACCTGCGCCTTGATCGCGGCGAAGCGATTCTGTCCCTCGACCTTTCCGGCCACAGCCTGCACCAGCGCGGTTACCGCTTGCAGCAGGGCGCTGCGCCGCTGAAGGAGAACCTTGCAGCCGCGATCCTGATCCGTTCCGGCTGGCCGCGCATTGCCGCCGAAGGTGGCGCGCTGGCTGACCCGATGTGCGGTGTCGGTACGTTCCTGGTCGAAGCCGGCATGATCGCCGCCGACATGGCGCCGAACCTGCGTCGCGAACAGTGGGGCTTCACCGCCTGGCTCGGTCACGTGCCGGCGTTGTGGAAAAAACTGCATGAAGAAGCCGTCGAGCGTGCTGCTGCCGGTCTGGCCAAGCCGCCGCTGTGGATTCGCGGTTATGAAGCCGACCCACGGCTGATCCAGCCGGGCCGCAACAACGTCGAACGCGCCGGCCTGAGCGAGTGGATCAAGATCTATCAGGGCGAAGTGGCGACGTTCGAACCGCGTCCGGATCAGAACCAGAAAGGTCTGGTCATCTGCAACCCGCCGTACGGCGAGCGTCTGGGTGATGAAGCGAGTCTGTTGTACCTCTACCAGAACCTCGGCGAGCGTCTGCGTCAGGCCTGCCTGAACTGGGAAGCGGCGGTGTTCACCGGCGCGCCGGATCTGGGCAAGCGCATGGGCATCCGCAGCCATAAACAATATTCGTTCTGGAACGGCGCGTTGCCGTGCAAGCTGCTGTTGATCAAAGTCCTGCCGGATCAGTTCGTCACCGGCGAGCGCCGCACCCCGGAACAACGTCAGGCCGAGCGCGAGCAAGCCGCCTACGACCAGACGCCGAACGAGCCGCAGGAGCGCAAGTTCAACAAGAACGGCAACCCGATCAAACCGACGCCGGCCCCGGCGCCAGTGATCGAGCAACCGCGCCTGAGCGAAGGCGGGCAGATGTTTGCCAACCGCCTGCAAAAGAACCTCAAGGCCATGAGCAAGTGGGTCAAGCGTGAAGGCATCGATTGCTACCGCGTCTACGATGCGGACATGCCGGAATACGCCATGGCCATCGACCTGTACCACGACTGGGTGCACGTTCAGGAATACGCCGCGCCGAAGTCGATCGACCCGGAAAAAGCTTCGATCCGCATGTTCGACGCCCTGGCGGCCATTCCGCAGGCGCTGAACATCGACAAGAGCCGCGTGGTGGTGAAGCGCCGCGAGCGTCAGAGCGGCACCAAGCAGTACGAGCGTCAGGCGGCCCAGGGCAAGTTCAATGAAGTGACCGAGGGCGGCGTGAAGTTGCTGGTCAACCTCACCGACTACCTCGACACCGGACTGTTCCTCGATCATCGGCCGATGCGCATGCGTATCCAGAAAGAGGCCGCCGGCAAGCGCTTCCTCAACCTGTTCTGCTACACCGCGACCGCCAGCGTGCACGCGGCCAAGGGCGGCGCGCGCAGCACCACCAGCGTCGACCTGTCGAAAACCTACCTCGACTGGGCGCGCCGCAACCTGTCGCTCAACGGTTTCTCCGACAAGAACCGTCTGGAGCAGGGCGACGTGATGGCGTGGCTGGAAAACTCCCGCGACGAATACGACCTGATCTTCATCGATCCGCCGACCTTTTCCAACTCCAAGCGCATGGAAGGCATCTTCGACGTGCAGCGTGACCAGGTGCGGTTGATCGATCTGGCCATGGCCCGTCTGGCGGCGGGCGGGGTGTTGTACTTCTCCAACAACTTCCGCAAGTTCCAGCTCGAAGACAACCTGGCCGAGCGCTACGCGGTCGAGGAAATCACCGCCAGCACCATCGACCCGGATTTCGCCCGCAACGGCAAGATCCACCGCGCCTGGAAAATCACGGCTCGTTGACACTCTGCAAAATTGGATCCACAGAGCCTTGATTTTTAAAGGCTCTTGGATCCGTTCAGAGCTAGCCAAATTAGTGGCTAATAGCTATAACTCACACACGGCCGATGGGGTTTTTCCCGCAGATGCTGACGTAGTGAGTGGCTTTTATGTCGTTGCACCCCGTGCGCCCGAAGATATTGGGTTTTATCAGCGAAGACGTCTCGGCCTGGCTGGTCGGGGTGCTGGTATTGCTCGCCGGCGGAATTCTCACGGGGCTGCTGGCCTGGGGCACCCTCAATCAGTTTCACAGCCAGTTGCGCCAACGCTTTCAGCTGCTGGCCAACGAACGCTATAGCCGCATCGAAGAACGATTTCAGGATCAGGAGCAACGTCTCGATGGCCTGCGCCGGTTCTTCGCCAACTCCGAATCGGTGTCCCGCGCCGAATTCGACGGTTACACCCATCCTCTATTGCTGCGCACCCAGGCTTATTCGTTTGCCTTGCGGGTGAGCGGTGCCGAACGTGCCGCCTTCGAGCAGCGCGTGCGAGATGAGGGCCTGAGCACCTTCAGCGTGCGCGAACTCAATGCGCGCGGCGAACTGCAACTGGCCTCGGCCCGCGATGAGTACGTCGTCGTGGTGTACAGCCAGACCCAGAGCCGGCTCGGTTCTCCGCTGGGTTACGACTTGCTGGCTCAGCCTTTGCGCCGCTCGACCCTGGAGCGCGCCGACCAGCTTCGCAGTCTGGCAGTCTCGCAGCCGATGCATCTGGTCGGTATAGAGCCGGCATACGCACGCGGCGTATTGCTGGTGGCACCGGTGTTGCGCGAAGGCGAGCCCAGATCATACGGCTACGTGATGGCTGTCATCAGCATGCGTCAGCTGCTGGCAGACGGCTTGCCGGATGCATTTCATGACTATCTGTCGGTGCGCATCCTCGATCTGTCCACCAACGATCAGCATGAAGTGCTGTTCGAATCGACCAATGAACCGGCGCAGAGTGATCTGTCGGCGACCCGGCTGGTGCGCATGGCCGATCACGACTATCAGGTAGATATCCTGCCCAGCGAAGCGTTCATGCAGGCCAACCATTCGTCGGTGGGCAGCGTAGTGGTGCTGGGCGGGTTGCTCAGTCTGCTGCTGAGCGCGCTGCTTTATGTGCTGGTCAGCCAGCGTCAGCGTGCGTTGCGCATGGTCGAATTGCGCACTCAGGAGCTGCATGAGCGCGAGCAGGAACTGCGTGGCACCCACGGTCAGTTGCGCGGGGTGCTCAACGCGGCAACTCAAGTGGCAATCATCGCCACCGACCTGCGCGGCGTGATCAACACGTTCAACCCCGGTGCCGAGCAGATGCTCGGTTATCACAGCAACGAAGTGGTCGGCCACATGACCCTGGAAAACCTGCACTTTCCCCGGGAACTGGTGGCCCGCGCGGCGGAGCTCAGCGCCCGCTATGGCAAAACCATTCCGACCTGCCAGGCGATGCTGGTGGAGGGTGGCGAAGTCGGTGGGCACGAGGCGCGGGAGTGGACGCTGGTGCGCAAGGACGGCAGCCACATTCCAGTGAACATGCTGGCCACGCCGGTGCTGGACGAGCAGGGGCTGTGGGTCGGGCACCTGGCGATCTGCATCGACATCACCGAGCGCAAGCGCGTGCACGAAGCGCTGGCCGCGCGGGATGTGCTGTTGAAGAAGCTCAGCGCCCATGTTCCCGGCGGGATCTATCAATTCAAGATGGAGTTCGACGGGCGTTTCAGCGTGATCTACGCCAGCGACGGCATCCGCGAGATCTACGAGCTGGAGCCGGACGTGCTGCTGCTCAACGCCGAGGCGATCTTCACCCGTATCCACCCGCAGGACGTCAGCCGCGTGCGCAAGTCGATCCGTGCTTCGGCGGACAATCTCAGCCCATGGCGTGAGGAGTATCGTGTGCAATTGCCCGAGCGTGGCCTGCGCTGGGTTCGCGGCGAGGCGACGCCGGAGGAACTGCCGGGCGGCGGGGTGCTGTGGCATGGCTATATTTCGGATATTTCCGACCTGAAACGGGTGGAAGAAGAGCTGCGCGCGCTGTCGGTGACCGATTCGCTGACCGGGATTCACAACCGGCGCTATTTCCAGGAGCGCCTGACCACCGAAATGGCCCGGGTCGAGCGCGGCGGAGGCGAGTTGTCGGTGATCATGCTCGACATCGACCACTTCAAGCGGATCAACGATCAGTACGGTCACGCGGTAGGTGACCGCGTGTTGCAGGCGGTCTGCGAGCGCATCGGCCATCGTCTGCGGCGTACCGACGTATTCTGCCGCTTGGGTGGCGAAGAGTTCATGGTGCTGTGCCCGGACATCGACGGCGATCACGCCCACATGCTGGCCGAAGAGTTATGGCACAGCCTGCGCAGTGCACCGATCGACGTGGTGGGGGTGGTGACGGCCAGTTTCGGGATTGCCAGCTGGCGACCGGGAGAGGGCGCGGATGCGCTGTTGCTGCGGGCGGATTCCGGGGTGTATGCGGCGAAGCAGGGCGGACGGGATCGGGTCGAGCGGCAGATGAACTGATCCGGTTTGCCGCTGAATCCCTGTGGGAGCGAGCTTGCTTGCGAAGGGGCCATCAAAGTCGACATCTTCATCGACTGAATGGACGTCTTCGCGAGCAAGTCGAGTCGTCGCACCGTCGCTCCCACAGTGTTTTGTGGTGTGCTTACAGAACCGAAGCAGTCTGCGCCGTCCGCGGCTGTTTATAGAGATCCAGCAGTACCTGATCCAGCACCGACGACGCGCCGAACGGGGCCTTGTCGTTGAGGATCGCCACCACCGCCCAAGTGTTGCCGTTGACGTCGCGGCTGAAGCCGGCGATTGCCCGTACCGTGTTCAGAGTGCCGGTCTTGACGTGGGCCTCTCCGCGCATCGCGGTGGTCTTCAGGCGTTTGCGCATGGTGCCGTCGGTGCCGGCAATCGGCAGCGAGCTGATGTACTCGGCGGCGTAAGGGCTGTGCCAGGCCGCTTGCAGCATGTTGGCCATTTCCCGGGCGCTGACCCGCTCGGAACGCGACAGACCGGAACCGTTCTCCATCACCAGATGCGGCGCGGTGATGCCTTTCTTCGCCAGCCACTGACGCACCACCCGTTGCGCGGCTTTGGCGTCATCGCCGTCGGCGTCGTTGCGGAATTTCTGGCCCAGGCTCAGGAACAGCTGCTGAGCCATGGTGTTGTTACTGTATTTGTTGATGTCGCGGATGATTTCCGCCAGATCCGGCGAGAACGCACGGGCCAGCACTTTCGCGCTGCTCGGGGTCGGGGCCAGACGATCCTTGCCCTGGATGCTGCCGCCCAATTCTTTCCAGATCGCCCGCACGGCGCCGGCGGTGTAGGTCGCGTGGTCAAGCAGCGACAGGTAAGTCTGCGAGCTGCAGCCTTCGCCCAACTGGCCGGCCACGGTCACGGTCACGCTGCCATCGGCCTGCGGCACCGGGTTGTAGCGCACGCCGCCGGTGCATTGTTTGGAGTTGAGCGCTTTGACAGTGTTTTCGATGTTGATGCTGGCAATCGGCGGTTCGACCGAGATCAGCACCCGGCCGTTGTCGTTGCGGGCCACGAAACGCAAGGCCTTGAGGTTGACCAGCAGCGAATCCGGCTTGACCAGGAACGGCTTGTTCTCGTCGTTGCCGTCATCGTTGAATTCCGGCAGTTGCGGCTGCACGAAGAAGCTGCGATCGAGTACCAGATCACCGGTGACCTGGGTCACGCCGTTGGCGCGCAGGTCGCGCATCAGCAGCCAGAGTTTTTCCATGTTCAGCTTCGGATCGCCGCCACCCTTGAGGTAGAGGTTGCCGTTGAGGATCCCGCCGTTCAGGTCGCCGTCGGTATAGAACTCGGTTTTCCACTGATGGTTGGGGCCGAGCATTTCCAGCGCCGCGTAAGTGGTGACCAGCTTCATGGTCGAGGCCGGGTTGACCGACACATCGGCGTTGTACACGGTCGGCGTGCCCGGGCCGTCCAGCGGCACCATCACCAGCGACAGGGCAGAGGGCTGCAGCTTGCTGGCCTTGAGGGCTTTTTCGACGTTGGGGGTCAGGGCGGTGTTGATGGTGGCAGCGGAGACGGGCAGGGCCAGCGGCAGAAGAAGACCGGCCAGGAGCAGAGGACGCAACGATTTGATCATATGAAATAAAACCCTACAGCCGAGGGGAAAAAAGACGAGGACATGGATGAAAAGGCCCTCAGTGGTCATGAAAGTGTCGGCATTATGCCCCAAGGTGCAACAGCTTGGGCCTTTCGCAAGGGCGCCAATTCGTTATTTTTTTACAGGCGGTCGCACGCACGTCCCAGAGAGTCGGGCAATCGCCGGCTTAAACTGGTAAAGTGCCGGCCGTTATTACTTAAGAGGATTGTTCCAATGGCGACTAACCGTTCCCAGCGTCTGCGCAAAAAACTGTGCGTCGATGAATTTCAAGAGCTGGGTTTCGAACTGAACCTGGGCTTCAAAGAAGACCTGTCCGAAGAAGCCATTGACGCTTTCCTCGAAGCATTCATCAAAGAAGCCATGGAAGCCAATGGTCTGGGCTATGTCGGCGGCGACGACTTCGGTCTGGTTTGCCTGCAGAAGCGCGGCTCGGTCTCCGAAGAGCAGCGCGCTGCTGTTGAAGCCTGGCTGAAAACCCGCTCCGAGCTGACCACCACTGAAATCAGCCCGCTGCTGGACGTCTGGTATCCGGAAAAGCCGATCAACGCGGCCAAGTGATACTAAAAAAACGGCGACCCAAGGGTCGCCGTTTTTTTATGCCTGCTTTTTAATCAGGCCTTGCGCCAGTTGAGGATCAGCAAGGTCAGCACCCCCGCGACAATCCCCCAGAACGCCGAACCGATGGAAAACAGCGTCAGCCCCGACGCCGTGACCATGAAGGTGATCAGCGCCGCTTCCCGTTCCTTCACCTCGGTCATGGCGATGCTCAAACCGTTGATGATCGAGCCGAACAGCGCCAGCGCGGCAATCGAAAGCACCAGCTCCTTGGGCAGCGCGGCAAACAGCGCCGCCAGCGTGGCGCCGAATACCCCGGCAATCCCGTAGAAAATCCCGCACCACACCGCCGCGGTGTAGCGTTTGTTGCGATCCTCATGGGCATGCGGCCCGGTGCAGATCGCCGCGCTGATGGCCGCGAGGTTGATGCCGTGGGAACCGAACGGCGCCAGCAGCAGGGACGCGATGCCGGTGGCGGTGATCAGCGGCGAGGCCGGGACGTTGTAGCCGTCGGCCCGCAGCACGGCGATGCCGGGCATGTTTTGCGAGGTCATCGCTACGACAAACAGCGGGATGCCGATGCTGATGGTCGCAGCCAGGGAAAAGTGCGGCGTGGTCCAGACCGGTGTCGCCACTTCCAGATGAAAACCGCTGAAGTCCAGCAGCCCCATGAAACCCGACAGCGCGGTGCCGATCAGCAGCGCGGCGAGCACCGCATAACGCGGCGACAGGCGTTTGACGATGAGATAAGTGAAGAACATCCCCAGCACCAGGCCGGTGCGGTGTTGCGCGGCGACGAAGATTTCGCTGCCGATCTTGAACAGAATCCCCGCCAGCAGCGCGGCGGCGAGGGAGGCCGGGATCTTTTTCACCAGCCGTTCGAAGCTGCCGGTCAGGCCGCAAATGGTCACCAGCACCGCGCAGGTGATGTAGGCGCCGATGGCTTCGCCGTAGGTAACGCCGCTAAGGCTGGTGATCAACAGCGCTGCGCCGGGCGTTGACCAGGCAATCGTGATCGGCGTGCGATAACGCAACGACAGGCCGATTGAACAGACCGCCATGCCGATGGAAATCGCCCAGATCCACGACGAGATCTGCCCGCTGGTCAGGCCCGCCGCCTGTCCGGCCTGGAACATCAGCACCAGCGAACTGGTGTAGCCGGTCATCATCGCAATGAACCCGGCGACGATGGCGGAGGGCGATGTGTCCGCCAGCGGGCGCAGTCGGGTGTGGGTGATTTCGTTCATGACAGCGGTGTTCCTTGTTCAAGCCACGGATTTCGGGTTTAAGCCTAAACTCAAACGTAACGGAGCGTTGCAATACAGCCGAAGCCGCAAACAGCCGTACAGTCGTGTTGCCACCTTCCATTGTGTACAATCGCGCTGTTTTTTACGCGATACTTGCCAGCGACCTACTGTGCCGTATTACAGTCACGGTCAATTCGCCGCCGTTCTTCCCGACTCGAGTGCCCATGAACGAACAGTTGCAACCCCTCAAGAAACAACCGCGAGCAGGCAAAGCCGGCCGCAGCGGAACCCAGGACGATATTGTCTATGCGCATATCTTCGAGGCCATCCTCGAACAACGCCTGGCGCCCGGCACCAAGTTGAGCGAAGAAGCGCTGGGGGAAATTTTCGGGGTCAGCCGGACCATCATTCGCCGTGCGCTGTCGCGTCTGGCCCATGAAGGCGTGGTGCTGTTGCGGCCGAACCGTGGCGCGGTCGTCGCCAGCCCGAGCGTCGAAGAAGCGCGTCAGGTGTTCCTCGCCCGGCGTCTGGTGGAACGCGCGATCACTGAACTGGCGGTGCAACACGCCACCGCCGAGCAGATCGCCGAACTGCGCCAGATGGTCAACGACGAACGCGACAGCTTCTCCCGTGGCGATCGCGGCGCCGGCATCCGTCTCTCCGGCGAATTCCACCTGAAACTGGCCGAAGCGGCGAAGAACGCGCCGTTGATCAGTTTCCAGCGCAGCCTGGTTTCGCAGACCTCGCTGATCATCGCCCAATATGAAAGCGGCAACCGTTCGCACTGTTCCTACGACGAGCACACTCAGTTGATCGACGCCATCGAAGCGCGCAACGGCGAGCTGGCAGTGGACCTGATGATGCATCACATGGACCACATCGACAGCAAGCTCAACCTCGACGAGGAAAGCGCGTCCGACGATCTGCATGCAGTGTTCTCGCACCTGTTGCAGACCAAGAAGCCGGGGCGGCCTGCGGCCAAGCTCTGAGGCGAATCGACAGGCAACAAAAATCCCCCGGACTGCAAAGTACCGGGGGATTTTTTTGTCCGTCTGATCGTGATGATCGTTCCCACGCTCCGCGTGGGAATGCAGCCCGTGACGCTCTGCGTCACTGGACGCGGAGCGTCCCCAGAGGCATTCCCACGCAGAGCGTGGGAACGATCGAGCAATCAGTTAGCGCTGGTGTACCAGCCCACCCGCCGCATAGGTCTGGGCCACAGTGCGGTCATCGCCCAGGGTCATCAGCACAAACAACGTTTCGGCAATATTGTTGGCCTGCTTCAAGCGGTAGCTCAGCAGCGGCGTGGCGTTGTAGTCCAGCACCAGGAAGTCGGCGTCGGAGCCCGGTTGCAGGTTGCCGATCCTGTCTTCCAGACGCAGCGCCCGCGCGCCGCCGAGGGTAGCGAGGTACAGCGATTTGAACGGGCTCAGGCGCGCACCTTGCAGCTGCATCACCTTGTAGGCTTCGTTCAGGGTTTGCAGCAGCGAGAAACTGGTGCCGCCACCGACGTCAGTGCCGAGGCCGACGTTCAGTTTGTGCTTCTCGGCCATCGGCAGGTTGAACAGGCCGCTGCCGAGGAAGAAGTTCGAGGTCGGGCAGAACGCGACCGCCGAACCGGTCTCCGCCAGACGCGCGCACTCGTCGTCGCACAGGTGCACGCCGTGGGCGAACACCGAGCGCTCGCCGAGCAATTGGTAGTGATCGTAGACGTCCAGATAGCCCTTGCGCTCCGGGAACAGCGCCTTGACCCACTCGACTTCCTTGAGGTTTTCGCTGATGTGGGTCTGCATGTACAGATCCGGGTATTCGCTGAGCAGCTGGCCGGCGAGCGTCAGCTGTTCCGGGGTGCTGGTTGGGGCGAAACGCGGGGTGACCGCATAGTGCAGACGACCCTTGCCGTGCCAGCGCTCGATCAGCGCCTTGCTGTCGACGTAGCTCGATTCCGGGGTGTCGGTCAGGTAGTCCGGCGCGTTGCGGTCCATCATCACCTTGCCGGCGATCATTCGCAGATCCAGCTTTTCGGCCGCTTCGAAGAACGAGTTCACCGACTGCGGGTGCACGCTGCCGAACACCAGCGCGGTGGTGGTGCCGTTGCGCAGCAGTTCCTTGATGAAAATATCCGCCACTTCATCGGCGTGGGCCTTGTCGGCGAACTGGCTTTCGCACGGGAAGGTGTAGGTGTTCAGCCAGTCCAGCAGTTGCTCACCATAGGCGCCGACCATGCCGGTCTGCGGAAGGTGGATGTGGGTGTCGATGAAGCCCGGAGTGATCAGCGCATCCTTGTGATGGGTGATCTCGATGTCCGCCGGCAGTGTCGGCAGCAGTTCACTGGCGTGGCCGAGGGCGCTGATCTTGCCGTCATCGACCACCAGCAGGCCGTCCTCGAAATACTCGTAGGAGGCTTCGATGCCGACCTCGGCGGGGTCGGCAATGCTGTGCAGGATGGCGGCGCGGTAGGCTTTGCGAGTCAGAGGCATGAGGGTTCTCTAATCAGTTTGAGGCTTTGAGTGTGGCGGCCTGACTGCGGCGCGAAACCGGCAGCAGTTTGGCAATCGGTTCGGCACTGGCGGTGTGCTGGCCGAAATTGGCGTTATAGGTGGCGATGATTTCGCCGGCGATGGAAATGGCGATTTCCACAGGCAACTTGCCTTTGACTTCGCCGATGCCCATCGGGCAGCGCATGCGTTGCACGACGCTGGCGTCGAAGCCACGGTCACGCAGGCGATGTTCGAACTTGGCCCGTTTGGTCTTCGAGCCGATCAGGCCAAACCAGGTGAAGTCGTTGCGCTTGAGGATCGCGGCGGTGAGTTCCAGATCCAGCTGATGGTTGTGGGTCATGACGATGCAGTAGCTGCCGGCGGGCAGGTCGTCGATTTCATCCACCGGGTCCTCGGCGACGATCTTGCGCACGCCGTGGGGAATCTGCTCGGGGAATTCCTCTTCCCGGGAATCGATCCAGCGTACCCGGCAGGGCAGGCTGGCGAGCAAGGGTACCAGCGCGCGACCCACATGACCGGCGCCGAACACGGCGATCTGCGCCTGCACCTGGCCCATCGGTTCGAATAGCAGCACCGTGGCGCCGCCGCAGCACTGGCCAAGACTGGCGCCGAGGCTGAAGCGCTCCAGATGGGTGTCCTGCTTGCCGCTGGCGAGCATCTCGCGGGCGATCTGCATGGCTTTGTATTCCAGGTGCCCGCCACCGATGGTGTCGAACGTCTGGCGGGCGCTGACGACCATTTTCGAGCCGGCATTGCGCGGCGTCGAGCCGAGCTCTTCGATGATCGTCACCAGAACGCAGGGTTCGCCCTGGTTCTGCAGGTCGGCGAGGGCGTCGATCCAGTTGTACATATCTCACCTCTCAGATCGTTCCCACGCTCTGCGTGGGAATGCATCACTGGACGCTCCGCGTCCGCTGTTCAGGATGCGACGCAGAGCGTCGCGGGCTGCATTCCCACGCAGAGCGTGGGAGCGATCATCAAACAACCTCGGTTTCAGCTTCTACGGCTTTCACCGCCTTGAGCTGACGCATCTGCTCGCAACCCCACAACACCCGCTCCGGGGTCGCCGGCGCGTCGATCTTCGGCTGATGCTTGTAGTCGCCCAGACTGGCCACCGCATCCTTGATTGCGCACCACGCGGCGATGCCGAGCATGAACGGCGGCTCACCCACAGCCTTGGAGTGGAACACCGTGTCCTCCGGGTTCTTGCGGTTTTCCACCAGCTTCACCCGCAGGTCCAGCGGCATGTCCGCCACGGCCGGGATCTTGTAGCTGGCCGGGCCGTTGGTCATCAGCTTGCCCTTGTTGTTCCACACCAGTTCTTCCATGGTCAGCCAGCCCATGCCCTGAACGAAACCGCCCTCGACCTGACCGATGTCGATGGCCGGGTTCAGCGAGGCGCCGACATCGTGGAGGATGTCGGTACGCAGCATCTTGTACTCGCCGGTCAGGGTGTCGACGATCACTTCGCAGCACGCCGCGCCGAAGGCGAAGTAGTAGAACGGCCGGCCACGGGCCTGGCTGCGGTCGTAGTAGATTTTCGGGGTCTTGTAGAACCCGGTGCTCGACAGCGAAACCTGGTTGAAATACGCCAGCTGGATCAGCGCTTCGAAGGTCAGGATATGGTCACGAACGCGCACGTGGCCGTTGTGGAATTCCACGTCCTCTTCGCTGACCTTGTAGTGCCGCGCGGCGAATTCGACCAGCCGCTGCTTGATTGTCTCGGCAGCGTTCTGCGCCGCTTTGCCGTTGAGGTCGGCGCCGCTGGAGGCCGCGGTCGGCGAGGTGTTTGGCACCTTGTCGGTGTTGGTCGCGGTGATCTGCACGCGGTCCATTTCCACCTGGAACACTTCGGCCACGACCTGCGCAACCTTGGTGTTCAGGCCCTGACCCATTTCCGTGCCGCCGTGGTTCAGGTGAATGCTGCCGTCGGTGTAGACGTGCACCAAGGCACCTGCCTGGTTGAGGAAGCTGGCGGTGAAGGAAATGCCGAATTTCACCGGGGTCAGCGCCAGGCCTTTTTTCAGGATCGGGCTGTTGGCGTTGTAGCGACGGATCGCTTCGCGGCGCTCGGCGTACTGGCTGCTTTCTTCCAGTTCGGCGGTCATCTCTTCGAGCATGTTGTGCTCGACGGTCTGGTAGTAATGGGTGACGTTGCGCTCGGTCTTGCCGTAGTAGTTGGCCTTGCGCACGGCCAGCGGATCGAGGTTCAGGTGACGGGCGATGGCGTCCATCACTTCTTCGATCGCGACCATCCCTTGCGGGCCGCCGAAACCACGGTACGCAGTGTTCGACGCGGTGTTGGTCTTGCAGCGGTGACCGTTGATGGTCGCATCTCCGAGGTAGTACGAGTTGTCCGAGTGGAACATCGCCCGGTCAACGATCGAGGCCGACAGGTCAGGCGAGCAGCCGCAGTTACCGGCCAGATCCATGGCGATGCCGTGCAGGCGGCCGGTGCTGTCGAAGCCGACGTCGTACTCGACGTAGAACGGGTGACGCTTGCCGGTCATCAGCATGTCTTCGACCCGCGGCAGGCGCATCTTGGTCGGCTGGCCGGTGAGGTGCGCGATCACTGCGCACAGGCACGCCGGGCTCGCGGCCTGGGTTTCCTTGCCGCCGAAACCACCGCCCATGCGGCGCATGTCGACCACGATCTTGTTCATCGAAACGTCGAGGACTTCGGCCACCAGTTTCTGCACTTCGGTGGGGTTCTGGGTCGAGCAGTAGACGATCATGCCGCCGTCTTCGGTTGGCATCACCGAGGAGATCTGGGTCTCCAGATAGAAGTGTTCCTGACCGCCGATGTGTAGCGTGCCTTGAATGCGATGCTCGGCCGTGGCCAACGCATTGGCTGAATCGCCGCGTTGATGGGTATGGCTGTCGAGCACGAAGTGGCGTTTGCGCAGGGCTTCGACCACGTCCAGCACTGGCTCCAGATCTTCGTATTCGATGATCGCGGCCATGGCGGCCTTGCGTGCGGTTTCCAGGTCTTTCGCGGCCACGGCCAGCACCGGTTGACCGACAAACTGCACGTCATCGATGGCCAGCAGCGGATCGCCCGGCAGCAACGGGCCGATGTCTTTCAGGCCCGGCACGTCTTCGTGGGTGATGGCGATGCGTACGCCTTCGAAGGCGTAGCAAGGCTGGGTGTCGATGCTGATGATTTTCGCGTGGGCGCGATCCGACAGCCGCGCGTAAACGTGCAACTGGTTGGGGAATTCCAGGCGGTCATCGATGTACTGCGCTTCACCGGACACATGCTTGGCGGCGCTGTCGTGCTTGACGCTGCGGCCGACGCCGGTGGTCAGGTCTTTGGCGAACAGTTCAGCCAGTTCAGCTTGCGTTTTCTCTACGCCGTGATGATTAGACATAAGCGGTCACCCGAGTCTCGATGTGCGGTGTTTGCAGTTCGATGAAGTATTTGCGCAGCAGGTTCTGCGCGCTGAGCAGGCGGTATTCCTTGCTGGCGCGGAAGTCCGAGAGCGGGGTGAAATCCTCGCCCAGCGCGGTGCAGGCACGTTCGACCACAGCGTTGTTGAACGGCTGGCCGAGCAGCACGGCTTCGCAATGAGCGGCGCGTTTCGGGATCGCAGCCATGCCACCGAAGGCGACGCGGGCGTCGGTGATCACGCCGTTCTCGACCCGCAGGTTGAACGCGGCGCAGACGGCAGAGATGTCGTCGTCCAGACGCTTGGAGACTTTGTAGGCGCGGAAGCGCTGCTCGGTCGTGGCGCGCGGCACGATGATTTTCTCGATGAACTCGCTTTCCTGACGCGCGGTGACCCGGTAATCGATGAAGTAATCCTCGAGGGCCAGCGTGCGGCGGGTCTCGCCCTTGCACAGCACGATCTGCGCGCCGAGGGCGATCAGCAGCGGTGGCGAGTCACCAATCGGCGAGGCGTTGCCGATGTTGCCGCCCAAAGTGCCCTGGTTGCGGATCTGCAGGGAGGCGAAGCGGTGCAGCAGTTCGCCGAAATCCGGGTACTCGGCGTTCAGCGCTTCGTAGCAGTCGGAGAGGGCGGTGGCGGCGCCGATTTCGATGCGGTCATCGAAGTGCTCGATGCGCTTCATTTCGGCGACGTTGCCGACGTAGATCATCACCGGCAACGTGCGGTGGAACTGAGTGACTTCCAGTGCCAGATCGGTGCCGCCGGCCAGCAGGCGGGCCTGTGGATAAGCGTCGTAGAGATCGGCCAGATCGGCCACGGTCAGCGGCACCAGGCAGCGTTTGTCGCCGCTGTTGAGTTCGCCGATCGACGTCGGAGCAATGGCTTTGAGGCGGGCGATGGTTTCGGCTTCACGGGCGTCGAACTGGTCCGGTTGCTTGCCGCAGCAGGATTGTTCAGCGGCGGCCAGGATCGGCCGGTAGCCGGTGCAGCGGCAGAGGTTGCCGGCCAGCGCTTCGTGGGCCTTGGCCTGATCCGGTGCATCGCTGTTCTTTTGCAGGGCGAACAGCGACATCACGAAACCGGGGGTGCAGAAACCGCACTGCGAACCGTGGCACTCGACCATGGCTTTCTGCACGCTGTGCAGTTCGCCCTTGTGCTTGAGGTCTTCGACGCTGATCAATTGCTTGCCGTGCAGCGACGAAACGAACGTCAGACACGAGTTGAGGCTGCGATAGCGAATGTGCTCGCGGCCATCGTCATCCGTCTGCAACTCGCCGACCACCACCGTACACGCGCCGCAGTCACCGCTGGCGCAGCCTTCTTTGGTGCCGGATTTACCCACGTGTTCGCGCAGGTAGTTGAGCACAGTCAGGTTCGGGTCCAGGGCGTGCTCGCTACGGAGTTCCTGGTTAAGTAAAAACTGGATCACGGAAGGCCTCGCAGACTCATTATTGTTGTTGAGCGACTTGAGCCGAATTTAGCAGGTCTGACTTTTCGGTCAATGGTTTTCTGACTTAAAGGTCAGGAAAAACCGTTTTGTCGCTCAACCACGTGTCTCTTCAGTATTGACCCTCATTGGATCAAGCGCTTTTTTGCGGGATTCGTGCCAAAAACCGCTGTGCGGGCACTCCGCCATGACCGCGCATTGCGCTACACTGCGCCGCTTGTGCAGATCGAAGAGTTTGAAGGACAACCATGACGTTCAAGGCGCCGGACAGCCTCGCCGAGCAAATCGCTCACCACCTCGCCGAACGGATCATTCGCGGCGAAATGAAGCCGGGAGAGCGCATCCAGGAACAAAAGGTCACGCTGGCGCTGAACGTCAGCCGCGGCTCTGTCCGCGAAGCCTTGCTGATCCTCGAGCGCCGTCACCTGATCGCGATCCTGCCGCGCCGAGGCGCCCACGTCACCGAACTGACGGCGCACAAGGTGCAGAGCCTGTGCACGTTGATGAGCGAGTTGTACATCCTGCTCGGCAACGCCGTGGCCAATGGCTGGCAGACCCAGGCCGACATGGCGCCGTTCGTGCAGATCCAGCAGCGCCTGACCGCCAGCTACGAGCGTCAGGACATCCGCACCTTCGTCGACGACAGCTTCAACGTGATGCGCGCCGCGTATCCGTTCGCCAACAACCCGTACCTGCAGGAAACCGTCGAGAACCTGCAACCGGCCATGAGCCGTGCGTACTTCCTCGCGCTGGAGCAGCGCAAGGCCGAGATGAGCGAGTTCCTCGAACTGTTCGAACGCTTGCTCGCTGCCGTCCTTGCCCGTGACCTGCCGCAGATCCGCATCGTGCTGACGGCTTACGCCCAGCGCAGCTGCGATCTGGTGGTGTCCGCCCTGACGGTTGCCTGACCTTGCGGCTCAAGTGCATCAAGCTGGCGGGGTTCAAATCCTTCGTCGATCCGACCACGGTGAACTTCCCCAGCAACATGGCGGCGGTCGTCGGGCCGAACGGTTGCGGCAAGTCGAACATCATCGACGCCGTGCGCTGGGTAATGGGCGAAAGCTCGGCCAAGAACCTGCGCGGCGAGTCGATGACCGACGTCATCTTCAACGGCTCGACCAGTCGCAAACCGGTGAGCCAGGCGAGCATCGAGCTGGTGTTCGACAACTCCGACGGCACGCTGCTGGGCGAGTGGGCGGCGTATGCGGAAATTTCGATCCGCCGCAAAGTGACCCGCGACAGCCAGACGACTTATTACCTCAATGGCGCCAAATGCCGTCGTCGCGACATCACCGACATCTTCCTCGGCACCGGCCTCGGGCCGCGCAGCTACTCGATCATCGAGCAGGGGATGATCTCCAAGCTGATCGAGTCCAAACCCGAAGACCTGCGTAATTTCATCGAAGAAGCCGCCGGCATCTCCAAGTACAAGGAGCGCCGGCGCGAGACCGAAAACCGCATCCGCCGCACTCACGAAAATCTTGCCCGTCTGACCGACCTGCGTGAAGAGCTCGAGCGCCAGCTCGAACGCCTGCACCGGCAGGCCGAGGCCGCCAAGAAGTATCAGGAATACAAGGCCGAAGAACGCCAGCTCAAGGCACAACTGTCGGCCCTGCGCTGGCAGGATCTGAACGATCAGGTCAGCCAGCGTGAATCGATCATCGGCAACCAGGAAATCAGCTTCGAAGCGCTGGTCGCCGAGCAACGTAACGCCGACGCCGCCATTGAACGCCTGCGCGACGGTCACCATGACCTGTCCGAGCGCTTCAATCTGGTGCAGGGGCGCTTCTATTCGGTCGGCGGCGACATCGCCCGGGTCGAGCAGAGCATCCAGCATGGTCAGCAACGCTTGCGCCAATTGCAGGACGATCTGAAAGAAGCCGAACGCGCACGCCTGGAAACCGAATCGCACCTGGGCCACGACCGCACCTTGCTGCTGACCCTCGGCGAAGAACTCGATCAACTGACCCCTGAGCAGGAAATCACCAACGCCGCCGCTGAAGAAGCCGCCGCGGCGCTTGAAGATTCCGAAACCGTCATGCACGGCTGGCAGGAGCAGTGGGATGCCTTCAACCTGACCGCCGCCGAACCCCGTCGTCAGGCCGAAGTGCAGCAGTCGCGGATCCAGCAGCTGGAAACCAGCATGGAGCGTCTGGCCGATCGGCAAAAGCGCCTGAGTGAAGAACGGGCGCTGCTGTCGGCCGATCCCGAAGATGCGGCGATCATGGAACTCAGCGAGCAGCTCGCCGAGTCCGAAGCCACCCTTGAAGATTTGCAGACCAGCGAAGCAGCCCAGGTCGAAAAACTTGAGCAACTGCGCCAGGAATTGCAGCAGGCGCTGACCGCGCAGCAACAGGCGCAGGGGGATTTGCAGCGCCTCAACGGTCGCCTCGCATCTTTGGAAGCCTTGCAGCAGGCCGCGCTCGATCCGGGCACCGGCACTGCCGAGTGGCTGAAGGAACACAACCTCGCCGAGCGCCCGCGTCTGGCCGAAGGCCTGAAGGTCGAGGCCGGTTGGGAGCTGGCGGTGGAAACCGTGCTCGGCGCCGACCTGCAAGCGGTGCTGGTGGATGATTTCGATGGCTTCGATCTGTCCGGTTTCGAGCAGGGCGATCTGCGGTTGCTCAGCCCCGGCAATGACGGCGTGCGCGTGGCCGGCAGCCTGCTGGACAAGGTCGAGGCACAGGTGGATTTGTCGCCTTGGCTCGCTCAGGTCAAACCGGTCGACAGCCTTGAGCAGGCACTCGCCTCGCGCGGCCAACTGGCTGCCGGGCAGAGTCTGATCAGCCGCGACGGTTACTGGGTCGGCCGGCACTTCCTGCGGGTACGCCGCGCCAGCGAAGCCGAAAGCGGCATGCTTGCGCGCGGGCAGGAAATCGAATCGTTGCACGCGGAGCGCGAGGAGCGCGAAGCCACGGTCGAGGCCATGGAAACTCGTTTGCAAACCCTGCGCGCGCAACAGCGTCAGCAGGAAAACGGTCGCGAACATCTACGTCGCTTGCTGCAAGACGAAGCCCGCCAGCAGGGCGAGTTGAAAGCTCAGCTGTCCGCCGGCAAGGCCAAGGCCGAGCAGTTGAACCTGCGTCGCACCCGTCTCGACGAAGAACTGGTCGAGCTCGCCGAGCAGCGCGAACTGGAACACGAAAACATCGGCGAAGCGCGGATCCAGTTGCAGGACGCCCTCGACGCCATGGCCCTCGATACCGAGCAGCGCGAATTGCTGCTGGCTCAACGTGACAGCCTGCGCGAGCGGCTGGATCGGGTGCGTCAGGAAGCCCGTCAGCACAAGGACCACGCCCATCAATTGGCCGTGCGCCTCGGCTCGCTGCGGGCCCAGCATGATTCGACTCGCCAGGCCCTTGAGCGTCTGGAAATGCAGGCCGAGCGTCTCACCGAAAAACGTGAACAGCTCAGCCTGAATCTGGAGGAGGGCGAGGCGCCGCTGGAAGAACTGCGCCTCAAACTCGAAGAGTTGCTCGACAAGCGCATGAGCGTCGACGATGAACTCAAGACCGCGCAGATCGCCCTGGAAGACGCCGACCGCGAACTGCGCGACGCGGAAAAACGCCGGACCCAGGCCGAGCAGCAATCGCAATTGATCCGTGGCCAGCTCGAACAGCAACGCATGGAATGGCAAGCCCTGACCGTGCGCCGCAAGGCCTTGCAGGATCAATTGCTGGAAGACGGCTACGATCTGCACGGCGTGCTCAGCACCTTGACTGCCGAGGCCCGCGAGAAGGCTGCCGAAGAAGAACTTGAACGCATCGCCGCGCGGATTCAGCGCCTGGGCGCGATCAACCTCGCGGCGATCGACGAATACCAGCAACAATCAGAGCGTAAACGTTATCTGGATGCCCAGGACGCCGATCTGGTGGAGGCGCTGGAGACCTTGGAAAACGTTATCCGCAAGATCGACAAGGAAACCCGTAACCGTTTCAAAGATACCTTTGATCAGATCAATGGCGGTTTACAGGCACTTTTCCCGAAAGTTTTCGGTGGCGGGCGGGCGTATTTGGAACTGACGGGCGAAGATCTACTCGATACAGGGGTGACGATCATGGCGCAACCGCCCGGGAAGAAGAACAGCACCATCCATTTGCTCTCCGGCGGCGAGAAAGCCCTGACGGCACTGGCACTGGTTTTTGCGATCTTCAAATTGAATCCGGCGCCGTTCTGCATGCTCGATGAAGTTGACGCACCACTGGATGACGCTAACGTTGGACGCTACGCACGATTGGTCAAAGAGATGTCGCAGACCGTGCAGTTCATCTATATCACCCACAACAAGATCGCCATGGAAATGGCTGACCAGTTGATGGGCGTGACGATGCACGAGCCGGGTTGTTCGCGACTGGTAGCCGTGGATGTCGAGGAGGCGATGGCGATGGTGGATGCCTGAGCCGGCGCTGTCGGAAAAGGTATTTGTAGTCTGTAGGACATATTTACCGGCTTCGACTTGCTGGCCAATCGACATAATCGCGCAAGCCAATGAGACAGACGGTGTAAAGTTGTCTTTGGTCGTGCTAGTTTAATGTCAATTTTTCGTATACGTGGGCAAAACGCCTGTCAGAACATAGAGTTGGCGCCACGTTTTAAAGCGGTTTGCACAGTGTAAACCCCTTATTTTTCAGCATTTTTTATAGAGGCACGGGATTACATGGAAATCGGTCTGCGCGAGTGGCTGATCGTCATCGGCATCATTGTGATAGCCGGTATTCTTTTCGATGGCTGGCGCCGTATGCGCGGCGGCAAGGGAAAACTGAAATTCCGTCTTGACCGAAGTCTGTCCAACCTGCCGGACGAGGACACCAGCGCCGAGCTGTTGGGCCCGGCCCGCGTGCTGGATACCCACAAAGAGCCGCAACTGGACGAACACGATTTGCCATCGGTGAGCATGCCGGCCCGCGAAGCACGCGAGCCTCGCGAATCCGGTTCCAAGCGCGGCAAGCGTGGCGGCAACGGTCCGGCCCAGGGCGACCTGAACCTCGATCTGGATCTGGACGGCGGCCCGAGTTTCAGCAGCCGCGACGATGATTTCGTCGAGCCTGCCGCCAAGTCGTCGCCTGCCGCTGCCGATAAAGATCAGCCGCAAGCCGAAGAAGTGCTGGTGATCAGCGTGATCTGCCGCGATCCGGCCGGCTTCAAGGGCCCAGCACTGCTGCAGAACATTCTGGAAAGCGGTCTGCGTTTCGGCGAGATGGATATCTTCCACCGTCACGAAAGCATGGCCGGCAACGGTGAAGTGCTGTTCTCCATGGCCAACGCGGTCAAGCCGGGCATCTTCGATCTGGACGACATCGACCATTTCAGCACCCCGGCGGTGAGCTTCTTCCTCGGCCTGCCAGGCCCGCGTCATCCGAAGCAGGCCTTCGACGTGATGGTCGCGGCAGCCCGCAAGCTGTCCCAGGAACTGAACGGTGAATTGAAAGATGACCAGCGCAGCGTCCTGACCGCGCAGACCATCGAGCACTACCGTCAGCGCATCGTTGAATTCGAACGTCGCGCCCTGACCCAGAAGCGTTGATTGAAAAGGTTGCCTCGCAATAAAGGGGCAATCGGCAAAATAGATTGAGCAGCCTCGGCTGCTCTTTTGCTTTATGAGAGAACACCCATGACTGCCGCCAAAGACCGCATTCTAGAGCTGCGCGCTGAACTCGATCAGCACAACTACCGTTACCACGTCCTCGATGAGCCGAGCATTCCGGATGCCGAGTACGACCGGTTGTTCCACGAGCTCAAGGCGCTGGAAGCGGCCAACCCGGAACTGATCACCAGCGACTCGCCGACCCAGCGCGTCGGCAGCGTGGCGCTGACCGCGTTCACCCAGGTGCGTCACGAAGTGCCGATGCTCAGCCTCGGCAACGCCTTCGAAGAAACCGACATGCGCGAGTTCGACCGCCGGGTGACCGAAGGTCTGGATCTGCCGGCCGGCGATCTGTTCGGTGGTGGCGCGGCGGTGGAATACAGCTGCGAGCCGAAACTCGATGGTCTGGCGGTCAGCCTGCTGTATCAGGACGGCGTGCTGGTGCGCGGTGCCACGCGCGGCGACGGCACCACCGGCGAAGACATCAGCGTCAACGTGCGCACCGTGCGCAACATTCCGCTGAAGCTGCACGGCACGGGCTGGCCGGCGACCCTGGAAGTGCGTGGCGAAGTGTTCATGTCCAAGGCCGGTTTCGAACGCCTCAACGCTTCGCAACTGGAAGTCGGCGGCAAGACTTTCGCCAACCCGCGCAACGCCGCCGCCGGCAGCCTGCGTCAGCTGGATTCGAAGATCACCGCCAACCGGCCGCTGGAATTCTGCTGCTACGGCATCGGCCAGGTGTCCCACGATATTTCCGACACCCACATCGGCAACCTCCAGCAACTGAAAGCCTGGGGCATGCCGATCAGCCACGAATTGAAACTGGCCAAGGGCATCGGCGAATGCCTGGATTATTACCGCGATATCGGTGAGCGCCGTAATTCGCTGGCCTATGAAATCGACGGCGTGGTGTTCAAGGTCAACAGCATTGCCGATCAGCGCGAACTGGGCTTCCGCGCCCGTGAACCGCGCTGGGCCATCGCCCACAAATTCCCGGCCATGGAAGAGCTCACCGAGCTGCTCGACGTGGAGTTCCAGGTCGGCCGTACCGGCGCCGTCACCCCTGTGGCGCGCTTGAAACCGGTCAAGGTCGCTGGCGTCACGGTGGCCAACGCCACATTGCACAACATGGATGAAGTCGCCCGGCTGGGCCTGATGATCGGCGACACGGTGATCATTCGTCGCGCTGGCGATGTGATCCCGCAAGTGGTGCAAGTGGTCATGGAGCGCCGCCCGGAAGATGCGCGGCCGGTGCAGATTCCTGAGAGCTGCCCGGTCTGCGGATCCCACGTCGAACGCACGCAACTGGTCAAGCGCAGCAAGGGCAAGGAAACCATCAGCGAAGGTGCGGTGTATCGCTGCGTCGGCCGACTGGCCTGTGGTGCGCAACTGAAG
Source organism: Pseudomonas sp. lyk4-R2A-10 (assembly GCF_030209075.1). Lineage (NCBI taxonomy): Bacteria > Pseudomonadati > Pseudomonadota > Gammaproteobacteria > Pseudomonadales > Pseudomonadaceae > Pseudomonas > Pseudomonas sp. lyk4-R2A-10. The sequence goes on from NZ_JARVSR010000006.1 coordinate 345,597, forward strand.
CAGGCGATCATTCACTTCGTCTCCCGTCGCGCGATGGACATCGAAGGCCTCGGCGACAAGAGCGTCGAGCAGTTGGTCGATGAGGGGCTGGTCAGTTCGCCGGCCGATCTTTACGCGCTGAAGTTCGAGGACATCGTCGACCTCGAGGGCTTTGCCGAGGTGTCGAGCAACAAGTTGCTGGCTGCGATTGAAGACAGCAAGAAACCGGGTCTGGCGCGCTTCATCTATGCGCTGGGCATTCCAGATGTCGGCGAAGAGACGGCCAAGGTTCTGGCCCGCTCGCTGGGGTCGCTGGAGCGTGTTCAGCAAGCCTTGCCGCAAGTGCTGACGTACTTGCCGGACATCGGCCTGGAAGTGGCGCACGAAATCCACAGCTTCTTCGAAGATGCGCACAACCGGCAGGTGATCACCGAGCTGCTGGGCCACGGTTTGCAGATTCAGGATCAGGGCGAGCTGGGTGCCGAGTTTGCCGCCAGCACCACGCTGGGTGGCTTCCTCGACAAGCTGCACATTCCTTCGGTCGGGCCGGGCGGGGCGCAGAAGCTGGCGGACAAGTTCGAATCGCTGGAAGGGGTGATGAACGCGGACTGGCTGGACATGCGCCAGGCGTTGCCGGAGAAGCAGGCCAACTCGGTTCGCGAGTTCTTTGCCTTGCCCGAGCATCGTCAGCTGGCTGAAGACGCTGAAAAACAACTGCGCGATTTCGGTATGCACTGGCAGAGCGAAAAGAAAGTCGTCGAAGGCCTGCCATTGGCCGGGGAGACATGGGTACTGACCGGCAAGGTCGAGCTGATGAGCCGCGACGTGGCCAAGGAACACCTGGAAAGCCTCGGCGCCAAGGTCGCCGGCTCCGTGTCGGCCAAGACTCATTGCGTGGTCGCCGGGCCGGGCGCCGGGTCGAAACTGACCAAGGCCAACGAACTGGGCGTGAAAGTGATGGATGAAGAGGCGTTTATCGCGTTCCTGAAAGGACACGGTATTTCCGCCTGACGCAACGCGCGGGAACGATCGACTCGCGGGAATGATCTAGTCTTGGCAAGCCCAAGGGAGAGATCGCCATGTACCGCTTTTTCGAGCAGCTCAGTTCCCGCATCGTCGCGCCGTTCATGGGCGAATCCTCGCGCAACAGCAAAATCTGGCCGTGCCGTTGCGGCCAGTCGCTGTTCTTTCGCAACAGTCAGTGCCTGGCCTGCAACTCGGCGCTGGGCTATCAACCGGAATACAGTCGGCTGACCTCGCTGCAACCGGGCCCGCAGGAGGGCACCTGGACGCTGGATGTCGATCCCGAAGCCGGGTTGTTCCGGCGCTGTGCCAACCTCGATACTCCTGCGGCCTGCAACTGGCTGCTGCCCGCCAACGATCACGCCAGCCTGTGCGCGGCGTGCGCTCTGAACCGCACCATCCCCGATCTGTCCGTCCCGGAAAACCCCGAACGCTGGCGCAAGGTGGAAATCGCCAAGCGCCGACTGGTGGCGCAACTGATCAGCCTCGGCCTGCCGGTCGTCCCGAAAACCGTCGACGAAGCCACCGGCCTGGCGTTCGATTTCATCGGCGTCGATCTGCAAGGCAACGCGCCGATGACCGGCCACGCCAACGGCCTGATCACTCTCGACATCGAAGAGGCCGACGACGCCCACCGCGAGCGAGTCCGGGCGCAGATGCACGAACCCTATCGCACATTGCTCGGGCACTTTCGCCATGAGGTCGGGCATTACTACTGGGATCGGTTGATCGCCAACGGCCCGTGGCTCGGTTCATTCCGCAATCTGTTCGGCGACGAACGCGCCAGTTATGCCGAGGCGCTGGAGCGGCATTATCAGCAGGGCGCGCCGGCGGACTGGTCGCAGCACTACGTCAGCGCCTACGCCACCATGCACCCCTGGGAAGACTGGGCGGAAACCTGGGCGCATTACCTGCACATGATGGACGCGGTGGACACCGCGCTGGGTTTCGGTATGAGCGCCCGGGAGATGGACCTGGATTACCAGCCGTTTCCGCCGAGCACGCTGTACGACCCCGAGCATCCCGGTGGTGCAGCGTTCCTGTCGTTCGTCAACGCGTGGATCGAACTGGCCGGCATGCTCAACGAACTGTCGCGCAGCATGGGGCAGCCGGATTTCTATCCCTTCGTCCTGCCGCCGGCGGCGATCGCCAAGCTGCACTTCATTCATCTGGTGATCCAGCAAGAGGGCGGCCGCGCGGACGAGGTGCTGCAGGCGCAATAGCAAGTGCTTGAAGCCCTTCATATTTTTAATCTGCAACGAGCGGTTGTAACTTCGTCTCAGATAGGTACAATGGCGCGGCTCGCCGACAGGCGAGTGTCGTTATGGTGACCCTATCGGTCCCCCCGCAACGATTACCCGTGAACCTGGTCAGAGCCGGAAGGCAGCAGCCACAGCGGGAACATTGTGTGCCGGGGTGTGGCTGGTAGGGTTACCACCTTAACGAACATCGAACGAATAAACACCGAACTGCATGGGTTTCGCCCACTGCGGTTTTTTTATGCCTGCGATTTGTCGTTCGAGTCAGCACACCCTGTGGGAGCGAGCCTGCTCGCGATGGCGTCGATACGGGGTAATCATTTGCTCTTCAATCCCGCATACTCGCAGCCATCGAAATAAATGAAGAGTCTGGCCAGGATCGACCTTGCAAGGTCTGCGCCCTGGCCGCGAGGTTTTATGCTCCCGGAACATTCCGATCTATCCAACCCTGTGTTCTTGCCCGTCACGGATGAAACCTGCGCGAACCTGTTGCAGGCGGGTGGCGCAAAAGCGCTCGAAAGCCTGACCGATCCGGAATTGGCGGCGGTGCTGGTCATCCAGAATCTGGTGCAGACGAAAGAGCAGGATCTCGGCGCCGTGGCGGCAGAGAAGATTCTGGCCAAGCTGTTGGCGTGGGCTGTCGACACTCGTCAGTCTACGAATGCGAGCCTGCTGTCCGAAGCGCAGCGACTGTTCGACCCGCGCAAACTGTATTTCGGCCTGAAGGTCCTGAATCCTCTGAACCTGCGTTTTCTGTTGGTCGAAGAAATATCGGCACGCGATTACCTATTGCCCGACGGCCAGTGGGATTTTGAATACAAGGTCCGGCGCCATCGCAGCCATGACCCGTTCAGCCAGCCGATCGTGACGCCCCGTTACCGCGAGCGCTGGTTAAGCCCGGCACAGGACAAACTGGTCAGAACCTTCCGCGCCAATCTGGACGAAGACCTGCACGTTCAAGGCTACGCGGGGATCGGCAAAAGCCATCTGCTGGTGGCGTTGCTGGAGCATCTGCGCCCGGAAAAGACCCTGTTGCTGGCGCGCACCCCGGCCAAGCTCGAAGTCCTTCGTCAGCGCATGGTGGGGCCGAGCGAGAAGAGGGCCGGCAAGACCTTCCTGACGTTTGCCCAGTCGCTGATGCTCGGTCGCAGGCCTCAGGCGGAGGGAGGGCGAATCCCGACCCGCCAGGCGCTGGCGCAGGAACTGAATATCTTCGGTTTCCGCCACTACGACGGGCCGGCGACCCTTGAGCTCTGCCTCAAAGCGATCGAACGCTACTGCCGCTTCCGCGATCACACTTTTTCGGCGAAGCATCTGCCGCATTTCAACCAGCCGCTCTCCAGCGTCGACGCTCAGGTGTTGCTGGAGTACTCGAGCCGGGTTTGGGGCTACCTCGAACTCAACCCGGCGTGGGGCAGCCAGACCGGCTTCGAAGCGTTGCTGATGATCAAGCGCGCCTGCATCGCCGGCTGTGTGGTGCCGGCGCGCTACACGCACGTGCTGATCGACGAGAGCCAGGACATTCCCGGCTCGCTGTTGCAGATTATCGAACGCGGCCGCCAGGTGTTGATCACCCTCGGCGACGAGTACCAGCAGGCCAGTGGCGTGCCGGTCAAACGGCACCGTGAGGTTCGCCAAAGCGATATCAGCTATTCCGTGCGCTCGGGTCGCAACGTCGAACGGCTGGTCAATCCGCTGATCGCCCGGCATTCGCAGAAGGGCAAGATTCCGTTCGAAGGCGCCAGTGACGCCGATGTTGTTATCAAGGAGTACCCGGAAGGTTTCGTACCGTCCGGGGGTTGCGTGGTGCTGACGGCATCGCCCTGGGACAGCATGATCTGGGCCATCCACCTGCACGACTCCAACTGCAAGTTCAGATTTCCGGACAAGCGCACTCAGGATGAACTCAAGCATTTCATGGCCACCGCCATCGAACTGTTCAAACCTGATTTCTACCGTTCCGAATTCAGCGAAAACGGCGTGCATCCGTACTTCAGCGACCTGCCCGACTGGCAGGCCGTTTGTGACGCCAATCAGTTCGACGAATCATTTCTGCGGGTCAAGGCCAAGCTGGAAAACGGCTTCATGATCGCCGACCTGACACGCTTGAACCGAATGATCGACAACGCCGGCAACGGCTGCCTGCTGATGCTCGCGGAAGAGGCGGGGGGCATGGAGTTCGACAAGGTCTTGCTGACGCCGGGGTTGCTGACCAACGAGAAATTCAAGGACGCCTACGCGTTCGATCAGCGGATCTGCGCCGTGTACATCGCCATCTCTCGCGCCAGGCTGAAGCTTTACGTGCCGTACGATGTGGTTGAGTGGGTCGAGTATCACGAGTACCAGCAGTTTCGTGATACGGCGGGGCATTGAGGGTCTGGCTCACGGCTCGCCGCCAGACCTACCGGTATACAACCGGATAATGTCATCAATCTCCCCCGACATTTTCATCCGCAGCAACGTCCTCAATATCCGCTGCACCGGCACATTCGGATCATTGCGCACATAGCAGCCGACCTTCTGCTCCTGCAACACCGCCACCGCCTGCAGTTGCTGCCCGGGGAGCAGGCGCTGGTTGAACCAGTCCAGGGTCCATTGATTGCTCACGGCGTAGCGGTAGCGGCCGGCCAGCAGTTTGTCGAGCACCTGCTCCTGGTTGCGCGCGTCTTCGCGCCAGAGTCGATCGGCGTCGAATATCGGTTGCAGCGTGGGATAGCTGTAGCCAAGCACGGTGCCGATCGACTGGCGGGGCAGGTGGGCCGGATCAGCGCTGGGCGGTTGGTCCTGGCGGCTGATCAGCAGGTCACGCTGGAACAGCAGCGGAATGCTCCAGATGTAATCGCCGGACTGGTTCGGCAGCCACGATTGCGCGGCATAGCAGCGCACGTCGACTTCGCCATGTTCCATGGCGTTCTGCACGCGGGCGCGGGGCAGGACGTGAAATTGCGCCGGTATGCCGACCTGGGTCGCCAGGCTGAGCATCATGTCGTAGAGGATGCCCTGGGTCGGACGGCCGCGTTCGATCTGCACCATCGGCATCGCCCAGCTGTCGGCAACGGCGAAGCGCAGCGGCGGTTGCGACGCCATCGCGCTCAGGCTGATTCCCAGTATTGCCCCCACGGCCCACCGCATAAACGCTCCGGTAATTCCCGATCCCGAACCGATAAAAGCCCCTGCCCATGCAGCTTAGCCAGAATAGACGAGCACACCGGATGCAATTTTGGCCTTGCTCCGCTAGCATTAGCCGCTTCTGCTTCCTTTGCCGCGACGGTTTTCGATGAGTTATCAGGTTCTTGCACGTAAATGGCGTCCGCGCTCGTTCCGCGAAATGGTCGGCCAGACCCATGTGCTCAAGGCTCTGATCAATGCCTTGGACAGCCAGCGCCTGCACCACGCCTACCTCTTCACGGGTACGCGGGGCGTCGGCAAGACCACGATTGCGCGGATCATCGCCAAATGCCTGAACTGTGAAACAGGTATCACTTCCAGCCCGTGTGGCGAGTGTTCGGTGTGCCGCGAGATCGATGAAGGCCGTTTCGTCGACCTGATCGAGATCGACGCCGCGAGCCGGACCAAGGTCGAGGACACCCGCGAGCTGCTCGACAACGTGCAGTACGCCCCGAGCCGCGGGCGCTTCAAGGTCTACCTGATCGACGAAGTGCACATGCTCTCCAGCCATTCCTTCAATGCGCTGCTCAAAACCCTCGAAGAGCCGCCGCCCTACGTCAAGTTCATCCTGGCGACCACCGACCCGCAGAAACTTCCGGCAACGATTTTGTCGCGATGCCTGCAGTTCTCCCTGAAGAACATGACGCCTGAGCGGGTGGTCGAGCATCTCACCCACGTTCTGGGCGCCGAAAACGTCCCGTTCGAAGATGACGCACTGTGGCTGCTCGGCCGCGCGGCGGACGGTTCGATGCGTGACGCCATGAGCCTGACCGACCAGGCCATCGCCTTCGGTGAAGGCAAAGTGTTGGCCGCCGATGTGCGGGCGATGCTCGGTACGCTGGATCACGGTCAGGTCTACGACGTGTTGCACGCGCTGATTGAAGGCGACGCCAAGGCGTTGCTCGAAGCCGTGCGCCATCTGGCCGAACAGGGGCCGGACTGGAACGGCGTGCTCTCGGAAATTCTCAATGTGCTGCACCGCGTCGCCATCGCCCAGGCCTTGCCGGAAGGTGTCGACAACGGCCACGGCGACCGTGACCGGGTGCTGGCACTGGCCCAGGCCTTGCCGGCCGAAGACGTGCAGTTCTATTACCAGATGGGCCTGATCGGTCGCCGCGACTTGCCGCTGGCGCCGGACCCGCGAGGCGGTTTCGAGATGGTGCTGCTGCGGATGCTGGCCTTCCGGCCAGCAGACACGGCGGACGCCCCGAGGCAACCGCTAAAGCCAGTGGGGATCAGCCAGGCCACAGTTGATTCCGCAAACTCAGTGGCTGCCGCGCCGAAACCTGCGCCGGTAGTTGCTGCGGCTGTTGCGCCAGCGCCGGTGGTTGCGCCTGCGCCGGCTCCCGAGCCTGCACCGGTCGCCCCGGTGATTGCGCCGGAACCCGTTCCTGAGCCCGAGCCCGAGCCGGTTGCCGTCGAAGAAGTCGTCGATCTACCGTGGAATGACCCGGTAGAGCCGGCGCCTGTGCAACAGCCAGCGGTAGAACCGGTGCTGGAAACCACCGCCGAACAGCCTGACCTGCCGCCCATGCCGCTGCCGACTCCGGACAGCGTCGTACCGGACGCGCCGGAGTGGGCCGCCGCGCCGATCCCCGAGCCATCAGTGGCCGACGTCGATGCCGCCACACCGGGCATGGACATGGACGACGAGCCGCCGCTCGACGAGGATTACATCGAGCCGGACATGGATTCGGCCTACAGTTACCTCGATGATCTGGCCAGCGAGCACGCCGCAGAACCGGCTCCCGAGCCCGAGCCGGAACCCGCCGCCGCGCCGGCCACAGGTCTGGCCCTGCAATGGCTGGAGCTGTTCCCGCAACTGCCGATTTCCGGCATGACCGGCAGCATCGCCGCCAACTGCACGCTTATTGCGGCCGATGGCGACAACTGGCTGATGCACCTGGACCCGGCCCACAGCGCCTTGTTCAACGCCACCCAGCAGCGTCGTCTGAACGATGCGCTGAACCAGTTCCACGGGCGCACGCTGACCCTGACCATCGAGCTGATCAAGCCCGAGCAGGAAACTCCGGCCCAGGCGGCGTCCCGGCGCCGTGCCAACCGTCAGCGCGAGGCGGAGGAATCGATCCACGGCGATCCGTTCATCCAGCAGATGGTCCAACAGTTCGGTGCGGTCGTGCGACACGATACTATTGAACCTGTCGACGCCCTGGTCAGTCAGGGCTAATAACTGAGGGCGTCCGGCCTGTCTGGCCGGGCGCTGTTTTGATCCAAGTACTTTTGAGGTGATTCCCATGATGAAAGGTGGCATGGCCGGCCTGATGAAGCAGGCGCAGCAGATGCAGGAAAAAATGGCCAAGATGCAGGAAGAACTGGCCAACGCCGAAGTCACTGGCAAAGCCGGTGGCGATCTGGTCACCGTGGTGATGACTGGTCGTCATGACGTGAAAAAAGTCAGCATCGACCCGAGCGTACTGCCGGGCCTGGACGAAGATGACCGCGAAGTGGTCGAGGATCTGGTGGCCGCTGCCGTCAACGCCGCCGTACGTCAGATCGAAGCCAACAGCCAGGCGAAAATGGGCAGCATGACCGCTGGCATGAACCTGCCGACCGGTATGAAACTGCCGTTCTGATTCGCCTTTGCGGGTTGGATGAGCTACAAAAAATGCCAGGCATCGCGCCTGGCATTTTTGTTTCCGGCTGACGAAACATCGAACGCGCAATAGCTGCAACGGTCTGCTCCCTATACCACCGAATTCACCCTTCAAAGGAGACGCTGACATGTCCGACCCTCTGACCCTCAATCAACGCTTCGTGCTGGCCTCGCGGCCGGTGGGCGCGCCGACGCCCGAGAACTTCCGTCTGGAGCGCGAGGCGCTGCCGGACCTTGAAGACGGTCAGGTGTTGCTCAAGACCCTGTACCTGTCGCTCGATCCCTACATGCGCGGGCGCATGAGTGACGCGCCGTCCTACGCGGCGCCGGTACAAATCGGCGAGGTGATGACCGGCGGGGCTGTCAGCCGGGTCGAACAGTCGCGTCATCCGAAATTCCACCCCGGCGATCTGGTGGTTGGTGCCACCGGGTGGCAAAGCCACAGCATCAGCGATGGCCGCAATATCATCCCGATCCCGTCGGGCCTGCCGAGTCCGTCGATGGCCCTCGGCGTGCTGGGCATGCCCGGCATGACCGCGTACATGGGTTTGATGGACATCGGCCAGCCAAAAGAAGGGGAGACCCTGGTGGTCGCCGCCGCTTCCGGCGCAGTGGGCTCGGTGGTCGGCCAGGTGGCGAAGATAAAGGGTCTGCGCGCCGTCGGCGTGGCCGGTGGTGCCGAGAAATGCAAATACGTGGTCGAGGAACTGGGCTTCGACGCCTGTATCGATCACAAGGCGCCGGACTTCGCCGAGCAACTGGCCAAGGCCTGTCCCAATGGCATCGACATCTATTACGAAAACGTCGGTGGCCATGTCTTCGATGCGGTCGTGCCGCTGCTCAATCCCAAGGCGCGGATCCCGCTGTGCGGCCTGATTGCCGGCTACAACGCCTCGGAAGCGCCGAAAGGCCCGGATCGTTTGCCCGCCTTGCAACGCACCTTGCTGACCAAACGCGTACGGATTCAGGGTTTCATCGTGTTCGACGACTACGGCGACCGTCAGCCGGAATTCATCAGCGCGATGGTGCCGTGGGTGCGCGACGGCAAGGTGAAATTCCGCGAGGACGTGGTCGAGGGCCTGGAGCAGGCGCCTGAGGCGTTTATCGGGCTGCTGGAGGGGCGCAACTTCGGCAAACTGGTGGTGAAGGTCGCCCAGGACTGAGGATTTGACGCTGGCCGGAGGCGCGGGTATAAACCGCGTCTCGTTGTTTTGTCGGACTTTTTCCCCATGAGCTTCAGCCCTTTGATTCGCCAACTGATCGATGCCCTGCGAACTTTGCCGGGCGTGGGTCAGAAAACTGCCCAGCGTATGGCGTTGCAGTTGCTCGAACGTGACCGCAGCGGCGGTACGCGCCTGGCCCAGGCCTTGAGCCAGGCCATGGAAGGGGTCGGACACTGCCGCCAGTGCCGCACGTTGACCGAAGACGATCTGTGCCCGCAATGCGCCGACACCCGTCGCGACGACACGCTACTGTGCGTGGTGGAAGGGCCGATGGACGTCTACGCGGTCGAGCAGACCGGATTCCGCGGTCGTTACTTCGTGCTCAAGGGGCACCTGTCGCCGTTGGACGGGCTCGGCCCGGAGGCCATCGGCATTCCGCAATTGATGGCACGGATCGAAGAGGCGGGCACCTTCACCGAAGTCATCCTCGCCACCAACCCGACCGTGGAAGGCGAAGCGACGGCCCACTACATTGCCCAGTTGCTGCAGAACAAAGGCCTGATCGCCTCGCGCATCGCCCACGGCGTGCCGTTGGGCGGCGAACTGGAGCTGGTGGACGGCGGCACGCTGGCTCACTCGTTTGCCGGGCGCAAGCCGATTTCCCTCTGAGCCACACAATTCTGTTGAAAACCAAGCAAGCGCTCGGTTAAGTTCGGCGAACCCTTCCATGGAGTTCGCCGATGCCCGCCTTCCAGGAATACTTCGATCCCAGCCACCAAATGGTCCGCGACAGCGTCGGTCGTTTCGTCGAACGCGAGATCCTGCCGGATATCGACGCGTGGGAAGAAGCCGAAAACTTTCCCCGTGAGCTGTACCTCAAGGCCGGCGCGGCCGGCATCCTCGGCATCGGTTACCCCGAAGCGCTGGGCGGCAGTCACGAAGGTGATCTGTTCGCCAAGATCGCCGCCAGCGAAGAACTGATGCGTTGCGGCTCCGGCGGGCTGGTGGCCGGGCTTGGCTCGCTCGACATCGGTTTGCCGCCGATCGTCAAATGGGCCCGGCCCGAAGTCCGCGACTGCGTCGTCCCCCAAGTGCTCCGCGGCGAGAAGATCAGCGCCTTGGCCGTCACCGAGCCGGGCGGCGGTTCCGACGTCGCCAACCTGCAGACCCGCGCCGTACGCGATGGCGATTATTACCGGGTCAGTGGCAGCAAAACCTTCATCACCAGTGGGGTACGCGCCGACTACTACACGGTCGCGGTACGTACCGGTGCGCCTGGTTTTGGCGGCATCAGCCTGCTGCTGATCGAGAAGAGTACGCCAGGTTTCACTGTCGGACGGCAACTGAAGAAAATGGGCTGGTGGGCGTCAGACACCGCTGAATTGTTCTTCGAAGATTGCCGGGTGCCTGTAGGAAATCTGATTGGCGCGGAGAACATGGGCTTTGCCTGCATCATGGGCAACTTTCAGAGCGAGCGTCTGGCGCTGGCGCTGATGGCCAACATGACCGCACAACTGGCCCTGGAAGAAAGCCTGAAGTGGGCAAAGGAGCGGCAAGCGTTCGGCAAACCCATCGGCAAGTTCCAGGTGATCAAGCATCGCCTCGCGGAAATGGCCACGACGCTGGAAGTCTCGCGGGAGTTCACCTACCGGCAGGCGGCGAAGATGGCGGCGGGGCAGAGCGTGATCAAGGAGATTTCCATGGCCAAGAACTTTGCCACGGACACTTCGGATCGCATCACCAATGAAGCGGTGCAGATTCTCGGTGGGCTGGGTTACGTGCGCGAAAGCCTGGTGGAGCGGCTTTATCGGGATAACCGCATTTTGTCGATTGGCGGCGGGACGCGGGAAGTGATGAACGAGATCATCAGCAAGCAGATGGGACTTTGACTGATCGTCTCCACACGGAGGACTGATCGTTCCCACGCTCTGCGTGGGAATGCCTCAACGGACGCTCCGCGTTCGGCTTTGGAAGGGACGCGGAGCGTCCCGGGCTGCATTCCCACGCAGAGCGTGGGAACGATCAGGCGCGGGGTTTTACTTATCAGTCAACGCAAACTGCGTCAGGCAGAACGTAGGAATCCCCATGTCCTCAAGACGCTGCGAACCACCCAGCTCCGGCAGATCAATGATCGCCGCCGCTTCATGAACGCGGGCGCCCATGCGGCGGATCAGGTTGGCCGCCGCGATCAGCGTGCCGCCGGTGGCGATCAGGTCATCGAACATCACCACCGAATCGCCTTCGCACAGGCTGTCGGCGTGCACTTCGAGGAACGCTTCGCCGTACTCGGTCGCGTAACCTTCGGCCAGCACGTCCGCCGGCAGTTTGCCTTGCTTGCGGAACAGCACCAGCGGCTTGTTCAGTTGATAAGCCAGCACCGAACCGATCAGGAAACCACGCGCATCCATCGCGCCGATGTGGGTGAAGTCGGCTTCAACATAGCGGTGGGCGAAGCTGTCCATCACCAGGCGCAGGGCCTTGGGCGACTGGAACAGCGGGGTGATGTCGCGAAAGATCACGCCCGGTTTCGGGAAGTCGATCACGGGGCGGATCAGGGATTTGATGTCGAAGGAGTCGAAGACCATCGTCGAGGTGTCCTGGCAGGGCTGCAAACGGCGCAGTATACCCGCGGCTGAAACGATACGCTCGGCCGCGGGTCGAGATCAGACTTCGAGCGAGCCGCCGGCCAGGGCACAGAGCTGGATCGGGTCGAGAATATGGATTTCCTTGCCCTCGGCGGCGATCAGTTCGTTCTGTTGGAAGCGGGTGAAGACCCGGGACACGGTTTCCACCGCCAGCCCCAGGTAGTTGCCGATTTCATTGCGCGACATGCTCAGGCGGAACTGGTTGGCCGAGAAGCCGCGAGCGCGGAAACGCGCCGACAGGTTGACCAGGAAGGTGGCGATGCGCTCGTCGGCGGTTTTCTTCGACAGCAGCAACATCATTTGCTGGTCGTCGCGAATTTCGCGGCTCATCACACGCATCAACTGACGGCGCAGCTGCGGCAATTGCAGGGCCAGTTCGTCGAGGCGTTCGAACGGAATCTCGCAGACCGAAGTGGTTTCCAGCGCCTGGGCGGAGACCGGGTGTTTCTCGGTGTCCATGCCGGACAGCCCGACCAGTTCGCTCGGCAGGTGGAAGCCGGTCAGTTGCTCTTCGCCGGTGTCGCTCAGGCTGAAGGTCTTCAGGGCGCCGGAGCGTACTGCATAAACGGAATCGAAGGTGTCGCCCTGGCGAAACAGGAACTCACCCTTTTTCAGCGGGCGGCCACGTTTAACGATTTCGTCCAGCGCTTCCATGTCTTCCAGATTCAGCGAAAGTGGCAGGCAGAGAGGGGCCAGGCTGCAATCCTTGCAATTAGCCTGGTTGTGAGCGCGCAGTTTAACTGGCTCGGACATTTCTTGGATCCTTGTGGGAAAACACACATAAGGCGTAAGGGTAACCCAGCGGAGGACATTCAGGCCAGCTTGGGGCGAGATTGCCCCCTCGGCATAAAGCCGCAGGGATGACGGCCGATAAACAGGTATCTGACGGCATGCAAGGAACCGCTTCGATGACTGCTATTGGTACGCTGACCCCCGGTAACAGTGGCGTTGCGTCGTTGCTGGAAAGTGCTGAAACCTCCGTTGCCGATGAGTCCGGCACAGACGCGTCGTCTTTGGGAAGCCCGACCTTGGTCGAGGGCGTCAAAGTGTCGCTGTCCGGTGCCGCCATTGCAAAATCCGCCGGTGCCGGCGGGAAAAACCGCGATATCGAAGAAAGTGGCCTGCCGGAGAACGTCCAGCAATTGCTGAAGATGATTCGCAAGTTTCGCCAGCAGATCGCCGAAAAGAACGCCCAGATCAACGCGCTGATGGCCAACAAGACCCTTTCCAACGAAGAGCGGTTCGCCAAGGTCGCTGCCCTCAAAAGCGCCATCTCCGCCCTCAACAACGGTCTGATTACTGCCAATCTGTCCCTGGCCAAGGTCATCGACCAATCGAGCCTGACCGCTGACCAGAACCTGAAAACCAACTCGCTGCTGATGAAGAGCTAGATCACCCGCGAAAAACGCTGGCGGTTCTGCTGCTCCAGATAAGCGTCGAACACCATGCACACCGAACGTACCAGCAGGCGCCCGGCCGGTAGCACGGTGATGCGCTCGCGATCCAGTTCGATCAACCCGTCCTGCGCCATGCCCTGCAATTGCGGCCAGAGCGCGCCGAAGTAGCCCTGAAAATCGATGTTGAAACTGCGCTCGATCTCGGCGAAATCCAGGCTGAAGTTGCAGATCAGTTGCTGAATTACCGCGCGGCGCAGTCGATCGTCAGCGTTGCACACCAGGCCCCGGCTGGTGGCCAGTTGCGCGCCGGCGAGGGTGTTCTGGTAGTGATTGAGGTCGCTGCTGTTCTGGCAGTACAGGTCGCCGATCTGGCTGATGGCCGACACGCCCAGGCCGATCAAGTCGCAATGGCCGTGGGTGGTGTAGCCCTGGAAATTGCGTTGCAGGGTCGACTCTTCCTGAGCAATCGCCAGTTCATCGTCGGGCAGGGCGAAGTGGTCCATGCCGATGTAGCGATAGCCGGCGACGGTCAGTTGTTCGATGGTGCGCTGGAGCATTTCCAGTTTCTGCGCCGGGCTCGGCAGTTCGTTGCCGTTGATCCGCCGCTGCGGCATGAAGCGTTCCGGCAGGTGCGCGTAGTTGAACACCGAGAGCCGGTCCGGTTGCAGGCTGATGACTTCCTCGACGGTGCGGGCGAAGTTGTCCGGGGTCTGTTTGGGCAGGCCGTAAATCAGGTCGATGTTGATCGAGCGAAATTGCAGGGTCCGCGCCGCGTCGATCACCGCGCGGGTTTCTTCCAGGCTTTGCAGGCGATTGACCGCCCGCTGCACCGCCGGGTCGAGATCCTGCAGGCCGATGCTGACCCGGTTGAAACCAAGTTCGCGCAGCAGGCCCATGGTCGACCAGTCGGCTTCGCGCGGGTCGATTTCGATGCCGTAGTCGCCAGAATCATCGTCCAGCAGATTGAAGTGCTTGCGCAGGTGCGCCATCAACTGCCGCAATTCATCGTGGCTGAGAAAGGTCGGCGTGCCGCCGCCGAAGTGCAGTTGCTCGACTTTCTGCGCCGGGTCGAGGTGGCAGGCGATCAATTGGATTTCCTGCTCGAGCCGTTGCAGATAAGGCAACGCGCGGCCGCGATCCTTGGTGATGACCTTGTTGCAGGCGCAGTAGTAGCAAATGTTCGCGCAGAACGGCACGTGCACGTACAGCGACAGCGGGCGCAGGGCCTTGCGGCTGTCGCGCAGGGCGTGAAACAGGTCGAAGGTGCCGACCTGACTGTGAAATTGCACGGCCGTCGGGTACGAGGTGTAGCGCGGCCCCGCCAGGTCGTAGCGGCGGATCAAATCGGTGTCCCAACGAATGGCGTCGAGCATGCGGGCATTCCCCCGGATAGGCTGGCAGTGTGCCGAGTCTAGGGGAGGGCGCGAAAAGGCATCTTGATTTGCATCAACGGGATCAGTGGCCCATCAGCCAGTGCTGGTGCGGCCCCGGCAGGGTCCAGATGCCGAACAGGATCACCAGCAAGCCACCGGCCATGCGCACGCTGCGTTTGCGCAACAGTGTCGTTACACGTTCGGCCGCGAGGCCGGTCGCCAGTAATACCGGCCAGGTGCCGAGGCCGAAGGCCAGCATCAGTAAGGCGCTGTCGAGTGCATTGCCCTGGCTGGCCGACCACAACAACGTGCTGTAAACCAGCCCGCACGGCAGCCAGCCCCACAGCGCGCCAAGCAGCAGGGCGCGGGGCAGGCTCGACACCGGCAGCAGACGATTGGCGACAGGTTGAATGTAACGCCACAGTCCGCGACCGAGGCTTTCGATGCGGGTCAGGCCGCTCCACCAGCCCGCCAGATACAGGCCCATGGCGATCAGCAGCAACCCGGCCAGAACCCGCATGAACAATGCGGCAGGGCTGTTGGCTACGGCCCATCCAGCAAGACCGATCAGCAGACCGGCCGTGGCATAGCTGAGAATTCGCCCGAGGTTATAAGCCAGCAGCAATCGAAAGCGTCGGCTGCGTTGTTCCTTGGGAATCGCCAGAGTCAGCGCGCCCATCAGACCGCCGCACATGCCCAGGCAATGCCCGCCGCCGAGCAGGCCGAGAATCAACGCAGACACCAGCAGTGGCGCCAGTTCAAGCATGGGGTGGCGCCTTGTCGTCCGGTTTGGCCGGGTTGGCTTCGTCCACAGCGGCGGTGTGGTTCGGGTCCTGGTCGTCGAACAGGATGCTGTGGGCCGGGCCGTCGAGGTCGTCGTACTGGCCGCTGTCCACCGCCCAGAAGAAGATGTAGACGGCGATGGCCACGATCAGCAGCGCGGCCGGAATCATCACGTAGAGAGCTGGCATCTGTACTCCATGCCCGCGCGGCTCAGGCCGGCAGCGGGCGGGTTTCTGAAGTGGCGCTGACGGCCGGCGCGCTCGGCAGGCGAGTCAGGCGCAGGGCGTTGAGCACCACGGTCAGCGAACTGATCGACATGCCGACGGCGGCCCACACCGGAGTGATCCAGCCGAGGGCGGCGAACGGCAACATGAGGCCATTGTACAGCGCGGCCCACAACAGGTTCTCGATGATCACCCGACGGGTGCGGCGGGCCAGCGTGAAGGCTTGAACCAGAGCGTCGAGCCGGTTGGACAGCAGCACCGCGTCGGCACTGGTTTTCGCCAGATCAGTGGCCGAGCCCATGGCAACGCTGATGTCCGCAGCGGCCAGTACCGGCACATCGTTGACCCCGTCGCCGAGCATCAACACCTTGCGGCCGTTCCTGTGCAGTTGTTGCAGCACTTGCAACTTGTCGTCCGGACGCAAGCCGCCACGGGCCTCGTCGATGCCCAGTTCGGCGGCGACACTGGCGACCATTGGCGAACTGTCGCCCGACAGCAGCAGCGTGCGCCAGCCGCGCGCCTTGCACGCCGCGAGCAGGGCCGGGGCGTCGTCGCGCAGACGGTCGTCGAGGGCGAACCAGGCCAGCGGCCCCTGACGGTTACCGAGCAGCAGCCATTGACCCGGCTCGTTCGGCATCGATGGCACCGGCGCGTCGCTGAGATCACAGACAAAATCCGCCTGACCGATGCGCAAGCGCTGTTCGCCGACCAAGCCTTCAAGCCCCAGGCCGGGCGTGCTGTGGACGTCTTCGGCAGCCAGCGGCGCGCGGCCGAAGGCGCGGGCAATCGGGTGTTCGGAACGGTTTTCCAGGGCGGCGGCGAGGCTCAGGCATTGATCGCTGTCGAGGGCGCCGAGCGGGCGGATCGAGCGCAATACCAGACGCCCCTCGGTGAGGGTGCCGGTCTTGTCGAAAATCACCGTGTCGATCTGGTTCAGGCCTTCCAGCACATGGCCGCGGGTCAGCAGCAGGCCGAGTTTGTGCAGGGTGCCGGTGGCGGCGGTGAGGGCGGTCGGTGTCGCCAGCGACAGCGCGCACGGGCAGGTCGCCACCAGCATGGCGAGGACGATCCAGAAGGCCCGTGACGAATCCAGTTCCCACCACAGTAAGCCGATGGCGGCCGCCGCGATCAACGACAGCAACAGGAACCATTGCGCGGCGCGGTCGGCGATTTCCGCCAGCCGTGGTTTTTCCGCCTGGGCGCGATCCAGCAGGCGGACGATCGCCGAGAGTCGCGTGTCCTGGCCGAGCGCCTGCACCTCGACGGTCAGCGCGCCTTCCACGTTCAGTGTGCCGGCGGTGACGGCATCGCCCTTGGTGCGCGGTTGCGGCAGGTATTCGCCGGTCAGCACCGATTCGTCGATGCTCGACTGGCCATCGAGAATCCTGCCGTCCGCCGGCAGCACCGAGCCGGGTTGCACAAGCACGCGATCACCGAGACGCAGTTCGCTGAGCAGGATGCGTTCGCTCTGGCCGGTATCGTCGAGGCGCAGGCACGAGGCGGGCAGCAGATTGACCAGTTGCGCGGTGGCGGCAGCGGTGCGCTCGCGGGCGCGGCGTTCGAGGTAGCGGCCGGCGAGCAGGAACAGCGCGAACATGCCCACCGCATCGAAATACAGCTCGCCAACCCCGGTAATAGAGGTCCAGATTCCGGCGACATACGCTGCGCCGATCGCCAGCGACACCGAGACATCCATGGTCAGATGACGGGTGCGCAAGTCGCGCATGGCCCCTTTGAAAAACGGCGCGCAGCTGTAGAACACAATCGGCGTGGTGAGGAACAGCGCGACCCAGCGCAGGATGGTGTGCAACTCCGGGCTGAGGTCGATGTTGAATTCCGGCCAGGTCGCCATGGTCGCCATCATCGCCTGAAACCACAGCAGCCCGGCGACCCCGAGTTGGCGCAGGGCGAGACGGTTTTCGCTGGCCAGTTGTTCGCTCGCGCGGTCGGCCTGATACGGGTGCGCAGCGTAGCCGATGTGGCGCAGTTCGCCGAGGATCTGGCTCAGTGGCAGCTGAGCGTCAGCCCAGCGCACATGCAGGCGATGATTGGACAGGTTCAGCCGCGCCTCGGCCACGGCGGGCAGGGTGCGCAGGTGTTTCTCGATCAGCCAGCCGCAGGCGGCGCAACTGATGCCTTCCATCAGCAACGTGGTTTCGGCCAGTTCACCTTCGTGGCGCACAAACGGTTGCTGCACATCGGCGCGGTCGTACAGCTCAAGCTCATCGACCAGTTGCACCGGCAGCGCTTCGGGGTTGGCCGAGGCTTCGCTGCGATGCTGGTAATAGCTTTCCAGACCACCGGCGACGATGGCTTCGGCCACAGCCTGACAGCCGGGGCAGCAGAACTCGCGGGACTCCCCGAGCACGACGGCGGTGAAGCGGCTGCCGGACGGGACGGGCAGGGCGCAGTGGTAGCAGGGGATCGGGGTGGTCATGGCATTGTCGAGGGGATAAACCCTTGGAATCGAGTGGTCCGCTTGCCCTCACCCCAGCCCTCTCCCAGAGGGAGAGGGGGCCGATTGATGTGAGCCGGAAAAGTGGGTTCAGTCAGCGACATCGTCACTGGCATACATGGCGCGTGCAAGCGTCCGAGATCAGTTCCCTCTCCAGGGGGAGAGGGCCAGGGTGAGGGGGCACTTGCAGGCTGCTTACTTCTTCAAATCCTCGGCGCCCTGCAGCGGTTCATCACCCAGCAACAAATCCTTCTCATGGCTGACCAGTTCTTCCTCGAACATCCGCCACACGTGATCATCCTGAGTGCCCAGCAACTCCACAAAACGCCGGCCTTCGATCTTGTCGCTCAACTGGCCGATGTAGCGGCCGGTTTCAGTCTCGCTGCGGGCCAGGACGATCTTGCGATCCTTCTCCGGCTGGGTCGGCGAGATCAGGTTCAGTTCCAGGGTCTTAGGCTGGCTGTCGCCGCTCAGACGCAGGTCGACCTCGCCAGTGACGTCATCCAGATGCACGGCCGCGCGCATCTTCAGGGTCTGGGCCAGCAGCTCGCGATCCAGCGAACGGTTGATGCCTTTGCCGGCCTCGTAGTAGTTGTCGTTGACCAGGTTGTCCGGGTTGTTCACCGCGATGGTCACCATGGACAGCGTCAGGGTCACCGAACAGGCCAGAATCGCGATGATGATCCATGGCCAAAGGTGCTTGTACCAGGGACTTGCGGCGTTTGCTGCGGGCATGTTCAGTTCTCTCAACGATTCTGTGGGCCGATGAACCGGCTCTTGGCTTCTACGTGGACGCTGTCGTCATCGGCATCCTTGAGGATGAATTTCACCTCATTGGTGCTCGATGGCAATTGTTCGGGCGCGCTGGACAGCTCGACCGGCATGCTGAAGATTTCCCCGGCCGGGACCTTGATCTCGCGTTTGCCTTGCAGGCGCAGATCCGGCAAACCGGCGGCTTCCAGCACATAGGTGTGGTCGCGCTGATCCTTGTTCATGATCTTCAGGCTGTAGACGTTTTCGATCCGGCCTTCGGCGTTTTCACGGTACAGCACGCGGTCCTTGCTGACGTCGAAACCCACCAGCGAACGCATGAAAAAGGCCGTCACCAACAGGCTGATCATCGCCAGCAGCACCACGGCGTAGCCGATCAGGCGTGGTCGCAGTTTATGGGTTTTCTGCCCGGACAAGTTATGTTCGGTGGTGTAGCTGATCAGCCCGCGCGGGTAATCCATCTTGTCCATGATGCTGTCGCAGGCGTCGATGCAGGCGGCGCAGCCGATGCACTCGATCTGCAGGCCGTCGCGGATGTCGATGCCGGTCGGGCAGACCTGAACGCACATGGTGCAGTCGATGCAGTCGCCCAGGCCCTGGGCCTTGTAGTCGACGCCTTTCTTGCGCGGGCCGCGGCTTTCGCCACGACGCGGGTCGTAGGAAACGATCAGCGTGTCCTTGTCGAACATCACGCTCTGGAAGCGCGCATACGGACACATGTAGATGCACACCTGCTCACGCAGCCAGCCGGCATTGCCGTAGGTGGCGAGGGTGAAGAAGCCGACCCAGAAATACGACCAGCCATCGGCCTGGCCGGTGAAGAATTCGAAGACCAGTTCGCGGATCGGCGAGAAGTAGCCGACGAAGGTCATGCCGGTGACGAAACCGATCAGCAGCCACAGCGCGTGCTTGGCGAATTTACGCAGGAACTTGTTGGCGCTCATCGGCGCCTTGTCGAGCTTGATGCGCTGGTTGCGGTCGCCTTCGGTGACCTTCTCGCACCACATGAAAATCCATGTCCACACGCTTTGCGGACAGGTATAGCCGCACCAGACCCGGCCGGCATACACGGTGATGAAGAACAGGCCGAACGCCGCAATGATCAGCAGCCCGGAAAGCAGAATGAAATCCTGCGGCCAGAACGTGGCGCCGAAGATGAAGAATTTGCGCTCCGGCAGGTTCCACCACACGGCCTGATGGCCGCCCCAGTTCAGCCAGACCGTTCCGAAATACAAGAGGAACAGCGCGGCGCCGCCTATCATCCGCAGATTACGGAACAGGCCGGTGAAAGCACGGGTGTAGATTTTTTCTCGAGAGGCGTAAAGGTCGACGCTGTTGTTCGCGTTTTTGCTGGGTGGCGTGACGTCGTGTACCGGAATCTGGTTGCTCATCATTGCATCCCACGGCAGTGGAAAAATGCCTCGGTCGATACGTGCCGGCCGGGGTCAAAAAGGGGTGTTGCAGTGGCCCAATGATACGCCTGTCATGCCGACGAACGGGTGCGACCTTTGGTCGCGTTGGGCAAAATCAATTGATGGTGTAATGACTTGAATCAATTGACTTGTGAGGGATCACCCTTTTTTGCCCGGCCGATAAATCAGTCTAGGCGATTCGTCGCCGTTGCGCTGCCGGGTGATCCGCATGGCCGAAAACCGGCCCTTCGTCGTCCGGTTTCCGTAATTAAACCTAGAGCGGTCTTGTTGAAGTGCGGAGCTCTGCTTTCTGTTGTTCTTGTATTTGAAACAAGTTTATTTAATTGCTCATGTTGTCGGCTTTGAAAGATTCCGTTTGATCGAATATGTTTGCGTCTGGCGAAATTTAGTTGCCAGTCATTATTCAAGTTAAATGGAGTTTCACTGTTATGGCTTTAAATGGAGTTGTAAAGTTTCTGCTGAGCATCTGTTTATTATCTTCTGTCACTTTGGCTCATGCCGTCGAGGGCACGCCACGGCATATGGTGTTCGCTTCCGATACGCAGTATCCCTGGACTGACAAGACCGATAGTGGAGCGCCGGAATCCGATGCGGACTTTGAGAAACGTGCCAAGTGGCTGGTGGACAGCCAGTTGGGCAGTATCGCCGAGTTTCGAAATGCCCACGGTGGGCAGACGGCAATCCCGTTGATGATCAATGGCGACATTACTGCTTTTGGTCATGGTTGGCAGCGCTCGTATATGAAATCGGCCCTTGAGAAATACTTCAAGGGTGATTACCTGTATGGCTTGGGTAATCATGACTACGAAAATAATGTTGATGACTGTTTCAGTAATAGTTGTGCGGCGGGCAGTATTGTCGAGTTCAACGAACATCATAAGAGCAAGGTGGATAACTTTGATCTCAAGGTCACTGGCGCTTTTCTGAATATCCTTTACTCGGGCAGTCTCGCTTACTCGAAAAATGTCGGAGAAGTTCATCTGGTGCAGCTCAACAATGAACCCACCTACGCCACAAAGATTGCTCATGCGTTGAATCCGACAACCTTCAATATCACCAGTGCCCTGGACTGGCTGGAGAACGATTTGAGGGTGGCGAGGGCCCAGGGTTACGCCATCATCCTCAACATGCACAAGTGGGATGACTGGCAGGGAGACTGGCAACAGGAGCAGCGCTTTCTGGACATGATCGAGAAGTATGAAGTCACGGCCATTTTTGCGGGTCATTACCATGCGCGAGGTGGAGCCAAGCGCTGGATGGGTAAGGTGCCGATGTTTCTCAGCGGCGCAACGTCCCAGCAAACGTACCTGACGGCCAGTTTTTCGGATGATCGCAGGCAGCTGCACGTCAATCTGGTCGAGAACAATGAATGGCAAAAGCCGCGATTCGTGCACACGGTTCCGGTGAAGTCCATCTGGGCCAATCGTCCATAAAAAATGTCTCGGACATCGCTTTCACAGGCTTTGTCCGGAAGATCTGACTCTTTCAGGGATGAAAATGTATGAATAAAGGCACTTTCAAAGCACTCGGCATTACTCAGAAAGAAATGGATGCATTGGACCGTCATTCTGAATAGCGCCAGCGCGGTAGCTCCCTTGGCCGTCGTATACCTGCAAACGGCTCTGCGAGCGCTTGAGCCGGTCGAAGCTGCGCAGGGGACGAAGGATCTGGCCAGTCAGAAAGGCAACCAGCCGGGCGATGCCGGCAGGCAGCGCAGACCTTCGGGCCTGGACAGTCTCGGTGGAGGCAATATTCTTTGAATCAGTAGAGAGGGAAACAAAACGGCCCCGCCAATACTCATTGGCGGGGCCGTTTTTTGCTTCAAGCGTTGGTCTTACTGAGCCTCGGCTTCCGCTGGTTTTTCACCGTGGGACAGGCTGTAAACGTAAGCCGCCAGCAGGTGAACCTTGTCGTTGCCTTGCAGTTGTTCCTGGGCAGGCATCTGGCCCTGACGGCCGTAACGGATGGTCTGCTGCAGCTGGGCGAAGCTCGAACCGTAGATGAACGCGGCCGGGTGGGTCAGGTTCGGGGCGCCCATTGCCGGGGTGCCTTTGCCTTCCGGACCGTGGCAGGCCACGCAGTTGGCGGCGAACAGTTTCTGGCCGTTGGCCGGGTCTGCCTTGGTGCCTTCCGGCAGCTTGCGGCCATCCAGATTGGTCAGCACGAACGCGGCCACGTCGGCCACGCCTTGCTCGCCGATCACTTCTGCCCAGGCCGGCATCACCGCGTGACGACCGCCCATGATGGTGGTCTTGATGGTTTCCGGCTCGCCGCCCCAGCGCCAGTCGGCGTCGGTCAGGTTCGGGAAGCCATAAGCGCCCTTGGCGTCGGAACCGTGGCAGACCGAGCAGTTGGAGGCGAACAGGCGACCCCCCATCTTCAGGGCTTGCGGATCCTTGGCCACTTCTTCGATCGGCATGGCGGCGAACTTGGCGAAGATCGGACCGAACTTGGCATCCGAACGCGCCATTTCCTTTTCCCACTCGTGAACGCCGGTCCAGCCGGTCTGGCCGTTGGCGAACGCGGTCTGCTTCTCGGTATCGAGGTAGTTGTAGCCCGGCAGCAGGCCTTTCCAGTTGCCCAGGCCCGGGTACAGCACCAGATAACCCAGAGCGAAGACGATGGTGCCCACAAACAGCATGAACCACCATTTCGGCAGCGGGTTGTCGTACTCCTCGATTCCGTCGAAGGAGTGGCCCACTGTCTCGTCCGTCTGTTCGCTGCGCTGGCCCTTGCGGGTCGACAGCAACAGCCAGGTCAGGGAAAAGATCGTACCGAGACTGAGGACTGTGACGTACAGACTCCAGAATGTAGTCATTCTTTGTTACTCCTAGAAGCTTGCTCGACGTGCTTGATGGCTTCGGGATCATCCGCGAAGGGCAGCAAGGTCGCGTCTTCAAACTCCGACTTGCGCTTGGGGCTGAACACCCACAACGCCAGGCCGATGAAGGCAACCATCACGACAACGGTGCCCAGGCCTCGAATCATCCCGATATCCATCAGAATCACCGTTTGCTTTTGATGATGGTGCCCAGGCCTTGCAGATAGGCCACCAGCGCGTCCATTTCGGTTTTGCCCTTCACGGCATCCTTGGCACCGGCGATGTCTTCGTCGGTGTAAGGGACGCCGAGCGTGCGCAACACTTCCATTTTCCTGGCCGTGTCTTTGCCATCGAGCTTGTTTTCTACGAGGAACGGGTAGGCCGGCATTTTCGACTCGGGGACGACGTTGCGCGGGTTGTACAAGTGCGCACGCTGCCAGTCATCGGAGTAACGACCGCCGACGCGGGCCAGGTCCGGGCCGGTACGTTTGGAACCCCACAGGAACGGGTGATCCCAGACGCTTTCACCGGCGACCGAGTAGTGGCCATAGCGTTCGGTTTCGGCACGGAACGGTCGGATCATCTGCGAGTGGCAGCCGACACAGCCGTTGGCGATGTAAACGTCGCGGCCTTCCAGTTCAAGGGCGGTGCGCGGCTTCATGCCTTCGACCGGCTTGTTGGTGACGTCCTGGAAAAACAGCGGAACGATTTGGGTCAGGCCACCGACGCTGACGGCGATGACCATGAAGAAAGCCAGCAGGCCAATATTCTTCTCGACAGCTTCATGCTTCATCAGTGAGCTCCAACTACGGCGATCTTGGCGGCGGCTTCGGCTTCAGCCGGGTTCGAGGCGCGCACGGTGCGCCATACGTTGTAAGCCATCAGCAGCATGCCGCTGGCGAAGAACGCACCGCCCAGGGCGCGGACGATGTAGCCAGGGTGGCTGGCCTGCAGCGCTTCCACGAACGAGTAGGTGAGGGTGCCGTCGTCGTTGATTGCACGCCACATCAGGCCTTGAGTGATGCCGTTGACCCACATCGAAGCGATGTACAGCACGGTACCGATGGTCGCGAGCCAGAAGTGCGCGTTGATCAGGCCGGTGCTGTGCATCTGCGCACGGCCGAACAGTTTCGGGATCATGTGGTAGATCGCGCCGATCGAGATCATCGCCACCCAGCCCAGAGCGCCGGCGTGTACGTGGCCGATGGTCCAGTCGGTGTAGTGCGAGAGCGAGTTGACGGTCTTGATCGCCATCATCGGACCTTCGAAGGTCGACATGCCGTAGAACGCCAGCGATACCACGAGGAAACGCAGGATCGGGTCGGTGCGCAGCTTATGCCAGGCGCCCGACAGGGTCATCATGCCGTTGATCATGCCGCCCCAGCTTGGCGCCAGCAGGATGATCGACATCGCCATGCCCAGCGATTGCGCCCAGTCCGGCAGCGCGGTGTAGTGCAGGTGGTGCGGGCCGGCCCAGATGTACAGGGTGATCAGCGCCCAGAAGTGCACGATCGACAGACGATAGGAGTAGATCGGACGTTCGGCCTGTTTCGGCACGAAGTAGTACATCATCCCCAGGAAGCCGGTGGTCAGGAAGAAGCCCACGGCGTTGTGGCCGTACCACCACTGGATCATCGCATCGGTGGCGCCCGAGTAGGCCGAGTAGGATTTGAACAGGCTGACCGGCAGCGACATGTGGTTGACGATGTGCAGCATCGCGGTCACCACGATGAACGCACCGTAGAACCAGTTACCGACATAGATGTGCTTGGTCTTGCGCTTGGTGATGGTGCCGAAGAACACCAGCCCGTAGGTGACCCAGACAATGGCCAGCAGAATGGCGAGGGGCCATTCCAGTTCCGCGTATTCCTTGGTGGTGGTGTAACCCAGCGGCAAGGTAATGATCGCGCCGACGATCACCGCTTGCCATCCCCAGAAGGTGAAGGCCGCGAGGCTGTCGGAAATCAGTCGCGTCTGGCAGGTTCGCTGCACGACATAGTAGGAAGTGGCAAACAGTGCACAACCACCGAAGGCGAAAATCACCAGGTTTGTGTGCAACGGGCGCAGGCGTCCAAAGCTCGTCCACGGCAGACCGAAATTCAACTCCGGCCAGACCAGTTGCGAGGCGATGAAGACACCAAGCCCCATGCCAAGGATCCCCCAGACCACCGTCATGATGGCGAACTGGCGGACTACCTTATAGTTATAAGCAGTCGGACTGATTGCTGTGCTCATTCTAAGGTTCCACGGTTTGGGTGTTTTATTAGGATTAAAATCGGCCGCAAGTATGTAGAAAGCAGGGGGTCAATGCAACGCGCCATGACCTGGGTCAATGCTTTCCAACGCTGATTCTGCGGCCTTTCCATGCGCCGCGTAAGGACAAAATTGCTCTCGGGCAAAATGTCGCAGCGAACAAAAAAAGTGAGGGGTCCCGGTCGGATGTAACGGGGTGTGTTCGAACGCTCGGTTCGGGTGACGGACGGTAATCGGCACGACAGCCGGTATCTACCGGCCTTTGCGGCCATGTCAGTCAGCCGATTCGTTCAACGCCTCGCTCAGGGTCGACCTGGAACCGGCACGGGCCAGTCCGCATCGAGCAAGCGTAGACCCGAATCCGGGTAACCGAAAGGAGAGGGGGTGAAGGGGTGCGACAATGCGTCGCAAAGGGGCTGGAAACTGCCGCACTGGAAACGTGCGGCAGTCTTGTACGCAATGATTACTTTTTATTGTCTTCAGTAATCAGTTTTTCTGTATTCAATCCGTTGCTAAGGCTGTACACATAAGCCGCCAGCAATTGCACTTTATCGTTGCCCAGCAGCTCGTTCTGAGCTGGCATGTGGCCTTGACGACCATGGCGAATGGTCTGCTCGAGCTGGGTCAGGCTGGTGCCGTAGATGAAACCGGCCGGGTGCGTCAGGTTCGGTGCGCCCATGGCTTCGGTGCCTTGGCCGTTTGCCCCGTGACAGGCGACGCACATGGTGCTGAACGTTTGCTGCCCCGCTTGCAGATCGGCCTTGTTGTCTGCCGGCAGTGGCAGCCCGGCGAGTTCGTGGCGCACGTATGCCGCGACGTTTTTCACACCTGCCTCACCGAGCGACTCGCCCCACGCCGGCATCGCCGCCATCCGGCCACCCATGATGGTGGTCTTGATGGTTTCCGCACTGCCGCCCCAACGCCAGTCCTTGTCGGCGAGATTAGGGAAGCCGAACGCGCCCTTGGCGTCCGAGCCGTGGCACACCGAGCAATTGGAGGCGAACAGACGGCCACCCATTTTCAGCGCCTGCGGATCCTTCGCCACTTCTTCCACCGGCATGGCGGCGAATTTGGCGAAGATCGGCCCGAATTTGGCGTCAGCCTTGCTCATTTCCTTTTCCCATTCGTGGACGCCGGTCCAGCCGTCCTCGTAGCCGGGCAGGATGCCTTTCCAGTTGCCCAGGCCCGGATAAAGGATCAGATAACCCACGGAAAACACCAGCGTGCCGGCGAACAGCATGAACCACCACTGCGGCAGCGGGTTGTCGTACTCCTCGATGCCGTCGAAGCTGTGGCCCATGGTCTGGTCGACGCTGCCCTTGGTTTCGCCCCGACGGGTGCCGACCAGCAGCCAGGTCAGGCCGATCAGGCTGCCGATGGTCAGTACGCAGATCCACGTACTCCAGAAGGTGGTCATGGCCGGGTACTCCTTGTTTCATTAACTTGGGTAGTGTCGGGTTGCGGCTCGTCGGCAAACGGCAGCAGGCGCGCTTCGGCGAATTCCGGCGTGCGCTTGCGGTTGAACACCCACAGGGTCAGGCCGACGAAGGCCACGAACACCACAACCGTGCCGAGGCCGCGAATCAGCCCCGCGCTCATTTCAAAGGCCATCTCGATCACCTCTTGCTTTTGATCGCAGTGCCGAGCACTTGCAGGTAGGAGACGAGGGCGTCCATTTCGGTCTTGCCCTTGAGGCTGGCCACCGCGCCGCTGATGTCGTCATCGGTGTACGGCACGCCGAGGGTGCGCATGGTCTTGAGCTTGGTTTCGGTGTGGCTGCTGTCGACCGCTTGCGTAACCAGCCATGGGTAGGCCGGCATTTTCGATTCCGGTACAACGTTGCGCGGGTTGTACAAGTGCGCGCGGTGCCAGTCATCCGAGTAGCGCGCGCCAACCCGGGCCAGGTCCGGACCGGTACGCTTGGAACCCCACAGGAACGGGTGATCCCACACACTTTCGCCAGCCACCGAGTAGTGGCCGTAGCGTTCGGTTTCGGCGCGGAACGGACGGATCATCTGCGAGTGGCAGCCGACGCAGCCTTCGCGGATGTAGATGTCGCGGCCTTCCAGTTGCAGCGCGGTGTAGGGTTTCATGCCTTCCACCGGTTTGTTGGTCACGTCCTGGAAGAACAGCGGGACGATCTGGGTCAGGCCGCCGATGCTCACGGCGAACACCATCAGCAGCATCAGCAGGCCGACGTTCTTTTCAATCGTTTCGTGTTTCATGGCGGACTCCTCAGGCCATCTGCGCGGCAGCAACGACGTCAGCAGGTTGCGAGGCCCGCACGGTGCGCCAGGTGTTGTAAGCCATCAGGAACATGCCGCTGAGGAAGATCGCACCGCCGATCAGCCGCACGACGAAGCCAGGGTGGCTGGCCACCAGGGTTTCGACGAAGGAGTAGGTCAGCGTGCCGTCCTCGTTCACTGCGCGCCACATCAGGCCCTGGGCGATGCCGTTGACCCACATCGAAGCGATGTAGAGCACGGTGCCGATGGTTGCGAGCCAGAAGTGCGCGTTGATCAGGCCGATGCTGTGCATCTGCTCTTTGCCGAAGACTTTCGGGATCATGTGATACAGCGCGCCTATGGAAATCATCGCCACCCAGCCGAGTGCGCCGGCGTGTACGTGGCCGATGGTCCAGTCGGTGTAGTGGGAGAGGGCGTTGACAGTCTTGATCGCCATCATCGGACCTTCGAAGGTCGACATGCCGTAGAACGCCAGCGACACCACCAGGAAGCGCAGGATCGGGTCGCTGCGCAACTTATGCCAGGCGCCCGAGAGGGTCATCATGCCGTTGATCATGCCGCCCCAGCTCGGTGCCAGCAGAACCAGCGACATCACCATGCCCAGCGACTGCGCCCAATCCGGCAGCGCGGTGTAGTGCAAGTGGTGCGGACCGGCCCAGATGTACAGGGTGATCAGCGCCCAGAAGTGCACGATCGACAGACGATACGAATACACCGGACGTTCGGCCTGTTTCGGCACGAAGTAGTACATCATCCCGAGGAAACCGGCGGTGAGGAAAAAGCCTACGGCGTTGTGGCCGTACCACCATTGCACCATCGCGTCGGTTGCACCGGCGTACACCGAGTAGGACTTGGTGAAACTCACCGGCAACTCAAGGTTGTTGACGATGTGCAGGATCGCCACGGTGATGATGAACGCGCCGAAGAACCAGTTGCCCACATAAATGTGCTTGGTCTTGCGCTGCATGATCGTGCCGAAGAACACGATGGCGTAGGCGACCCAGACGATGGTGATCAGAATGTCGATCGGCCATTCCAGTTCGGCGTATTCCTTGGAACTGGTGTAACCCAGTGGCAGGCTGATGGCTGCCAATAGAATCACAAGCTGCCAGCCCCAGAAGCAGAACGCAGCGATTTTCGGCGCGAACAGTTGGGTCTGGCAGGTGCGCTGCACCGAGTAGAACGAACTGGCGAACAAGGCACAGCCGCCGAACGCGAAGATCACCGCGTTGGTGTGCAGCGGGCGCAGGCGTCCGAAGCTGGTCCACGGCAGGTTGAAGTTGAGTTCGGGCCAGACCAATTGAGCCGCGAGAAAAACCCCGAGCCCCATGCCGACGATGCCCCACACCACCGTCATAATGGCGAATTGGCGGACCACCTTGTAGTTGTAGGCGGTACTGATAGAAGTGTTCATGGTTCCCCATCCACGGTTCAGCCGAAGTGAGCGCCGACAGCGCGTCCTTCGCCTGGAGTTATAGGCAGACTAAAAGCGAGGCAAGCATGGACAAACAGCACAAGGCCAGTATTGACGGGGATCAATGGGCGCAGTGCCTGCGGGATCACGGGTGGCTTTGGGATGCCGCTGTTGGTGAGGCTTCGGCGACGCTCATTCTCGCCCATGGTGCCGGGGCGCCGATGGACAGTGAGTGGATGACGGATATGGCTGGGCGCCTTGCTGGGCTTGGGGTGAATGTGTTGCGGTTTGAGTTTCCTTATATGGCGCAGCGGCGGGTTGATGGCGGTAAACGCCCGCCGAATCCGGCGCCGAAGTTGCTCGAATGTTGGCGTGAGGTTTATGGCTTGGTGCGACTTCATGTCGCTGGGGTTTTGGCGGTTGGCGGGAAGTCGATGGGGGGGCGGATGGCCAGTCTTCTTGCCGATGAGCTTGGCGCTGATGCTTTGGTTTGTCTGGGGTATCCGTTTTATGCGGTTGGGAAACCGGAGAAACCACGGGTCGAACATCTGGCTTCTTTGCAGACTCGGACGTTGATTGTTCAGGGCGAACGGGATGCGTTGGGGAATCGCGAAGCGGTCGAAGGTTATTCGTTATCGCCGGAAATTGAAGTGTTTTGGCTGGCGGCCGGGGATCATGATTTGAAGCCGCTCAAGGTTTCCGGGTTTACGCATGAGCAGCATTTGGCTGCGGCGGCGGAGAGGGTGGCTGACTTTTTAGCCACCCATGATTCCGATCATGTTTGTTCACATTGATGTTTAGCGACGACGACGAGGAATGCTTAAAGGTTGAGCAGGCTCATGCGCTTTTAAGCCCGCATCGCCAGTCAGGATTTCAACGGTGTAACCTGCCTTCGCATAGTATTCCGCTACGTCCTTAATGGTGGTGTCGCCAATAGTCAGTTTTTCTGCGGCAAGTCTTGGCCATGCGTTTGCAAGAGCGTGAAGGTTTTCCGATTGCCATAAAACAGTTTGTTCAGTGAATGCTACCCATGGTGATGTAGCACTCGCTGCTTCGCGGAGGTAGCCCGCCAAAGCTGTGGCGCACTCGAATCGATCAGCAGGGGCTTGGGCTATATGATTTCCCGTCTCAATCAAGGTCGCCAACGGCAATACTAGCGTGCTCTTTTTTTCAAGTTCGACGGCAATCAACTTGCTAATTCGGTCATGGTTCCAGCGATCTGCATCCGGCCCCGCTTCTGCTTTTCCTGGAACTTGTAGCCAGCAGCAAAGCACCGAGGTATCGATTATCAAAATTCGCTTACTCATTCGGCAACTCCTTCTGCCATTGCGGTCTGAGCGTTGGTAATACTTTCCTCAATCAGACCTTGGCTTGAAAGCCGCCCTATAGGTCCCTGAGCTAACAGCTTGGGTAGTTGCTCAAGACTTTCTAGTAGGGTAAGCACGCTGTGACCAGTAGATGGATCTCGATTAGCTACCGTAATGAACGGCACCATTTCGTTACCCATGGCATCTAGTAACGCGGGATTGTGAGTTGTAACCAGAACGTCTACGCCACGCTGAGTACCTACACTCTTGAGCATGTCTAGAAGTAAGCGCGCCCTTGACGGGTGTAAACCGTTATCTACCTCTTCAATTACTAGCAAGCTAGACTTTGGACGTGTCAAAAGCGCAGTCAGAATCGCAAGAAATCGCAATGTTCCATCAGACATGCCGCGTGCATCTACAGTCGGTGTTTCACCTTGGTCTCTCCAGAACTCTTCGCAGTAAAGCATTGCGTCAGAGTTGAATTTTCCGACGGTTTCCGCGTATACCCTTCGAATATCTCGCTCAGGTAGTTTGCTGGCATAGCGAGTGAGGACTGTTTCAATTTCCTCCTTCTTTTCGTCAGGTAATGCCGCTAGAACGCCTGCGACATTTCGCGCATCAGATTCTAGTCGTTCCGAAAGTGGAGAATAACCTCGCATGTGCGATGGGATCGGGTCGAGAATGAATATATCTCGAAGGGCAGAAACGACCAGATTCACGCCGTCTTGAATTTCCTGTCTTAACTTCTGACCAATTAATTGGAATAGGACTGAGTTGGTGCGACTCAGTTGTCTTGGAGAACCCTGTTTCTCGTTGTAAAGACGTGCAACGATTGTCGGTGAGTCTTCTACGCAAGCATCAGTACGAAACAGCTTGATATTGCCAGCTGGTGATTTTCGGATGCCATCTTTTCCAGGGCGATATTTGACACGAACGAGCTGCTCTGCATGCAGTTCGCAACGATTCTCGCGAATGCTGCACTCCAAGCGGTACTCGTAGTCCGTTAGATCATCGGCGCGGCAGGTGATAGCCAAAGCGAACGTTGAACCCGGTCTTCTGGCTGCCCACTCAATACCGCCGCGAAGTGGAATCTGCACTCCATCACCTTGCAAGGCGGACGTCAGCATGATCCCGGAGGCGGTACGATTTAGCAGTAGGAGTGCATCCAAAGCGTTCGATTTGCCACTGGCATTGGTTCCCACCAGTACTGAAAGCGGATCGATGTAAAGGGTAGCTTTCTCGTAGCTCTTCCAATTTTCGAGCGACAGCTCAGTGATCATGGGGGCTCCTTGCTAAGGCCATCGGAATAAAGTGGAACATCATACAGTTACTCGGTGCTCGTCGGCCCAAGTGTTGGATACTTACTCCGAGGAAGATGAGGACGAATAGGAAGATGAACAGAAAGGCCGACATTTGAGCTATTCAAAACTTGAGTTCAACTCGGTATCCCACGTCGGCGTGCCTCGCCCAAGCCCCTCACTAGCCCTCTCCTTCGGGAGAGGGCTAGTGAGGGGCTGATTTCACTGGCACACCAAAAAAACTGAAAGCCCCCCCCCAGCCCGGCATTTCCAGCGAATAAACACGATCGCGTCACCACGTTTAAAGTACACGAACCGTTACGCCATAAGGGCTACAACACCTTGCGTCGTTGCCTACGCGTACGCCAGAATCCGCCGGCTTACGCAGCTTGGAGAGGGCTATATCGTTTCCCTGTCACTGAAAAACAGTGATCGGGTTTGGTAGCCCGTCTGTAATAGCTGTATGGCAACACCGTATGCAGTCCCTTTCTCGGGGCTCGGTTTTATGGTGGTCATGCGTGGGGCTCATTCGTGAGCGCCGGGTTCCTATTGCAGCCGGTCTACCAACCCGCGTATGGCCACCACCCATCGTTTGGTAGCGTGGGTGATGGCTCCTTGAAGTCTGCGATAGGAGTTATACCTATGTTCAAAGCCACACCCAACCCACCAGAAACCGATCCAACCCCCAACGACCCCGCGCTCGAGTCCCAAAAGACAAAAGAAGCCGCCGACCGCGCACTCGACTTTTACCTCGGCCCCGAAATCCCGAAGTACTTCCCACCCAAGGCCCGCCCCATCTACATGGTCGATCCCACGCTCGATGACGAAACACTGCTCGTCGAAGCCAGTGAATCACTGTCATCAGCCAACGCCATGGCCGGCAATATCGCCAACTCGGTAAAAGGCCCGGAGCGTAAACCGCTGCTGGCGCTGCAACAGCTGATCATGTTGAACGAGCTGCTGGTAAATCGGCTGCTGGACAGGTTGCGCTTGCCGCAGTAACGCCAGCTCTGACAGCTAGGTAATTAAAAGCCCGGATGCTTACACGTTCCGGGCTTTCAACATTACGAGATTGATCCTCCTTAATAATCGGGAAGCAGTCGGCCAGTGATCACAAATTTATCGAACGCTTTCTGTCCATCACGTGCCGCTCGCCGCACATCAAGGAATGTCAGTTCACCCCAGACTTCCTTTCTCACAGGTTTGTCGGTCGTGACCATCGGATTCTGCGTAGGTGGTGTATTCATGCTGGCTAGCCCGTGTGAATAGGTTTGAACGACAAAGTAGAGCGGAGCTTCATCACGTGCCAGTCAGTTGGGTCCGATTCCGTTGTAGGCACTGTCCGCGCTTTTTGAATAAGATTTTCGCTCGCAGGCCGGTCCTCTTCGTGGGCAAGCCCGTTCCCACAATGATGGTGGTGTTACGAGATCTTCTGGCCAATGCGAAACCTTGTGGGAGTGGGCTTGCCCACGAAGAGGGCGGTGCTGGCCATATCCATTTCAGACACGCAATAAAAACCCCGGAAGCTTTCGCTGTCCGGGGTTTCTTTATTGCCAGAACAATCAGCGGTTAAACCGCTCCACCAACGAGTATTGCGTGTTGGCAGTCTTGGTCAGCTCTTCACTCAACAACGCCGAGTTATGCGCCTGTTCCGAGGTCTGGTCCGCCAGTTCCGAGATGTTGCTGATGTTGCGGCTGATTTCTTCAGCCACGGCACTTTGCTCTTCGGTCGCGGCGGCGATCTGGGTGGTCATGTCGGTGATGTTGGCCACCGCTTCGCTGATGCCGACCAGTGCCTGATCCGCTTCCAGTACCCGCGCAACACCTTCTTCCGCCTGACGATGGCCGGCTTCCATGGTTTGTACGGCACTGGATGCAGTCTGTTGCAGTTTGGCGATCAAGGCATGGATCTGCCCGGTCGATTCGCTGGTGCGTTGCGCCAATTGGCGGACTTCGTCGGCCACCACGGCAAAACCGCGGCCCATCTCGCCGGCACGCGCTGCTTCAATCGCAGCGTTGAGCGCCAGCAGGTTGGTCTGGTCGGCGATGCCTTTGATCACGTCGACCACGCCGCCGATTTCGTCGCTGTCCTTGGCCAGTTGGGTGACGGTCAGGCCGGTTTCACCGACGACGACCGACAGGCGCTGGATGGCTTCGCGGGTTTCCCCGGCGATGTCGCGGCCGCGGCCGGTCAGGCGGTTGGCTTCCTGAGTGGCGTCGGCGGTGCGCTGGACGTGGCTCGCCACTTCCTGGGTGGTGGCGGCCATCTGGTTGACGGCGGTGGCGACCTGTTCGGTTTCCACGCGCTGACGTTCCAGCCCGCTGGAGCTGTTGTGCGCCAGGGCGTCGGATTGCTTGGCCTGATCGGTCAGGTGCTCGGCGGTGTCCTGCAGACGGGTCAGGCAGGTTTTCAGGCGCGCTTCCTGGCTGAGGATCGACATCTCCAGACGCGCCTGGGCGCCACGGCTATCGGTGTACATCTGCGCGAT
Organism: Pseudomonas sp. lyk4-R2A-10; assembly: GCF_030209075.1. NCBI lineage: Bacteria > Pseudomonadati > Pseudomonadota > Gammaproteobacteria > Pseudomonadales > Pseudomonadaceae > Pseudomonas > Pseudomonas sp. lyk4-R2A-10. Next base: position 379,712 of record NZ_JARVSR010000006.1, read on the forward strand.
CAACGGGTCGGAGGTGGTCTGCTCGGCCAGACGCAGCAGGCGCTTGAGCCCGCGTTGTTGCCATTGCAGGCCCAGCAGGCCCAGCGGCACCGACAGACCGGCGGCGAGGGCGAAGCCCCACTGCGAGTTCAGGGTGGCGCCGATCATGAAGCTCAACTGGCTGACCAGAATGAACGGCAGCCAGTCCTGCACGATCGGCAGCCATTTGTCGCTCGAAGGAATCGCCGACTTGCCCTGGTTGATGCGTTGGTAGAGCGCTTCGGCACGGCGGATCTGTTCGGCGGACGGCTTGACCCGCACCGACTCGTAACCGACCACCTGATTGCCGTCGAACACCGGTGTTACATAGGCGTTAACCCAGTAATGGTCACCGGTCTTGCAGCGATTCTTGACAATGCCCATCCATGGCAAGCCTTGTTTCAGTGTGCCCCACATGTGCGAAAACACCGCCGCCGGCACGTCAGGGTGACGAACCAGGTTGTGCGGCGCACGGATCAGTTCCTCACGCGAAAACCCGCTGATTTCGACGAATGCGTCGTTGCAGTAGGTGATCACGCCTTTGGCGTCGGTTGTGGAAATCAACCGCTGCTGAGCCGGGAAAGTCCGTTCGCGTTGTGTAATGGGCTGGTTGTTACGCATGGTTTTTCAATCCGCAAGGCTTTGAAAGGTTGTCGGCGGGGTCGGCCATTTATTGAAATTTTTTTTCATTTATAAGTACGGCGTCGCAAAACGGCCCTTGCTTCAACCCGCGAGCATCGGATAGGTGAACAGGCCGAAATGCAGCAGGTTCAGGCCAAAATGCGTTGCGATCGCCGCGCCGAGCCCGCCAAAACGGTAGGCCAGACCATAGCCGACACCCGCCAGGCTCGCCAGCAACACCCATTGCCAGCCGGCGCCCACATGCACCAGGCCGAACAGCAGGGAAGCCAGCAGCAACGCGAGGTTTTCGCCGTAGGGCAGGTGTTGGAAACGCCGACTCAGGCCACCCTGGATATAGCCGCGAAACAGCGCTTCTTCGACCAGCGTCACCAGCAGCAGATTGTTCAGCACCCACAGCCACGCCTGATCCGGCCATTTCGGCGCCCAGGTGATCATACCCAGCAATACCGCGCCGCCCAGCGCCAGAATCACGCTCAACGTCAGTGCCAGCGCAGTGGCGTAGACGGTCAGGCGCAACGAACGACGCGCGACGATCCATGGGCAGACCAGCAGCAGCCAGAAGCCAATCAGCGGTTTGTCGAGATTCAGGTACATCGAGAACGGCACGGCATTGTCGGTGAAGCGCTGCGGCTCGATGGCCCGACCGTTGTAGAAGCCCGGCAGCCAGTGCAGGGCCAGCGCCAGAGCCAACACGATAAACAGGCCATGCCCGAGATAACGCCCGACCGGCACGGTTTGCTGGCGCACGGCATAACCGGCGAAAACCAGCAGTGCAATGGAGATCAGCGCCAGCCAGCCGAGCTGGCCGAAACTCAGCGCCAATCCGTAACCAAGGCTGAGAAGCCCGAGATAGAGCCATGGCAGAGCTGTCATGGAAAGTCCTTGTGCACGATTTGTGGACAGGCTTTCTACACGGCTGGGGGCGGGGGGACAAGTGAAGGTGTAGGGCTAAACCGGTTCGCAGGCCCTGCGGGTTGGTCCCCGCAGGGCCTATGTTGCGCACGAATCAGCGCAGATTGAGCTTCGCCGCAGCACGCTCGGTGATTTCAGTGCGCAACTTCAATGAAGGCGCCGCACGCTTGCGCGCCTCATCGACAACAGCACTCGGCGCCGTGTCCGGGCTGCCCGAATCAAATGGCGGCGCCGGCGCGTATTCCAGCTGCAACTGCACCAGTTGCGCCGTATCGACACCGACCAGTTCCTGCGCCAGTGTCAGGGCAAAATCGATCCCGGCGGTGATGCCGCCCCCGGTAAACAGATTGCCGTCACGCACCACCCGATCCTTCACCGGAATCGCGCCCAGTGTCGGCAGCAAATCGTGATATGCCCAGTGCGTAGTCGCCCGTTTACCTTGCAACAGATCCGCCGCGCCAAGCACAAGCGAACCGGTGCAAACCGACGTAACGTACCGAGCCTGTGCCGCTTGCGACCTGATGAAGTCCAGCGTCTGCTCATCCTCCATCAACGGCCCGACCCCGGCGCCGCCGGGTACGCAGATCACGTCCAAAACCGGGCAGTCCTCGAACGTAGTGGTCGGTTTCAGCTGCAGCCCGGTGCTGGAAGTTACCGGCACCAAATCCTTCCAGACCAGATGCACCTGCACGTCCGGCAGAGAGGCCAGCACGTCATACGGGCCGGTCAGGTCGAGTTGCTGCACCTGGGGAAACAACAGAAAACCGATCTGCAACGCCATGGTTCTTCTCCGTGAAAAGGGGGTAGACGGCTTCACTGTAGGCGCGTAGGTTTTGGCGCATACGCCAATCAGCCCACGAATTACGCCAAATGCCGAAAACCATCCACGTCCTCGCGTTCGCCAATGTGCAATTGCTCGATGTCACCGGGCCGTTACAGGTCTTCGCCTCGGCCAACGATATCGCCCGCCAGCAGGGATTGCCTGCGCCGTATGCGCCAACGGTCATCGCCAGCGGTGGCGGGGCGGTGAACTCGTCCGCCGGGTTGGCGATGCTGGCCGAACCGCTGCCGAAACAGCCCAGCGATACGCTGATCATCGCCGGAGGCTGGGGCGTTTATGCCGCTGCCGAAGACGCCGGGTTGGTGAATTGGGTGCGTGAACATGCGAATGGCTGTCGGCGCGTGGCCTCGGTCTGCACCGGCGCATTTCTGCTGGCGGCCAGCGGCTGGCTCGACGGTCGCCGGGTCGTCACTCACTGGACCCGTTGCGAACAACTGGCGCAGCAACACCCGCAATTAAAGGTCGAACCGAATCCGATCTTCATCAACGACGGACCGGTCTGGACCTCGGCGGGCGTCACCGCCGGCATCGACCTGGCGCTGGCCATGGTCGAAGACGACCTCGGCCGCGACATGGCTCTGGACGTTGCCCGGCAACTGGTGGTGTTCCTCAAGCGCCCGGGCGGGCAGTCGCAATTCAGCGTGACACTGTCACTGCAAAAACAGGGCAACCGCTTTGATGATCTGCACGCGTGGATCGCCGAACACCTGACCTGCGACCTGGGCATCCCGACCCTCGCCGAACAGGCCGGCATGAGCGAGCGCAGCTTCGTGCGCCACTACCGCGCCGACACCGGCCAGACCCCGGCCCGCGCCATCGAATTGATCCGCGTCGAAACCGCCCGCCGGTTGCTGAGCGATACCGGATTGCCGATTAAACGGGTGGCGGCCAATTGTGGATTTGGCAGTGAAGAGACGTTAAGACGCAGTTTCCTGCGAGCCATAGGTGTGACGCCGCAGGCGTATCGGGAGCGGTTTTCGGTCAGTGCCGCAGCAGATCCAGTAATGCCTTGAGCGTTTCGCCCGGTGCTTCCTCGGGAATGTTATGCCCGACACCCGCCAACACCCGCCGCTCGTAAAGTCCGTTGAAGTGGTGCGCATCGTCATCGTCCGCCGGCGCCGGGCCAACGCCATCATCGGCACCGCACAGCGAAATCGTCGGAACGCCGATCGCCGGTTGTTTCTCCAGCGCCTGCTCCATCCCCTCCAGCGCCGGATCGCCCGGCGCATACATGAAGCGATGGCGATAAGAGTGAATCACCACCTCGACGAAATCCGGGTTGTCGAACGCCGGCGCGCTCAGCGGAAAACGCTCGGCGTTCCGCGCCCAGGTCGGTGACCACAATTGCCACAGCAACTCGCACAGCGCCCGACGATTCTGCGTCAGCCCTACAACGCCACGGGGCGTGTGGAAGTAATACTGATACCAGTAGCGATGCTCGCTCTGCGGATCCAGCGGCTGGATCGAATTCGGAATGTCCTGCAGGTTGTAGCCATCACCTGTCACCAACCCGCGCACCCGCTCAGGAAACAGCGCCGCCACAATGCACGCTGCCCGACCACCCCAGTCGTAACCGCACAATGTCGCTTGCTCGATACCCAGGGCATCCATCAGATCCAGCAGATCCTGCGCCAGCGCCGCTTGCTGGCCGGAGCGCAGTGTGTCCGGGCTATTGAAACGGGTCGGGCCGTAACCGCGCAGGTACGGCACGATCACCCGATAACCTTGGGCGGCGAGGGTTGGGGCGATTTCGTCATAGGCGCGGGGAGAGTAGGGGAAGCCGTGAAGCAGAATGACCGGCATGCCGTTTTCCGGGCCGTGATGCTCGTAGCCGATGGTCAGGCTTTCAGTCTTGCAAAATTGCATCACGGCTTGGGTCATACGGGATTCCTCAAGTTTCGGCTTCCGCCACCTGATTGAAATACTTGCTCCGATCCGGCGTAAACGTCACCACCATCTTCGTCCGCGAGCAGGTCATGACGCGCTCTGAACCCAGATCAATATCCAGATCTTCCCCACGCAACCCCTGCCACTGGGCAAGGTATTTCAGCGATCCGTATTTTTCATTCTTCTTCAGGCTGCGACTGACTCCGCCTTTCCAGCCCAGCACCGGCAACTCATCGGCACTGCAGCGTTGAGCGAGGTCGGGGAAGCGGGCGGCGCGCTGGCGGCCGATTTCCCAGCATTTGATCAGGCCTTTGTCGGCGGCTTCCCACAGTTCGTCGCGCTTTAGGCCGGTGCGCAGTGGGGTTTCGATCTGGCGGTGGATGCGTTGGCTCATTCTGGTTCCTTGAATCGGGTTTTTATTGGACAGCTCCGCTGTGCCCGTTGCGGTGGATGGTAGGGGGGGATGTAACAGCTGGCAACAAGGTATTTCGGGGTGTAAGTGCGAGTTGCGGGCCAAGCGTTACACGGGGTCTGGCAGGTTGTTGTAGGCCGTGCCATCAACAAGTTGTATCGAAAGGAATCGATTGTGTGGGCCAGCCCTTCAACCGCAAGGCTCGGAGGTGTTTGCCGTTCGTAGGTAGCCATCCTACAAACGGCGATTGGAGTTGGGATCTTTCTTACAGTCTCTGGCGAAGAAGGATGACTACGGCTGCCAGTAATTCTTCTCCCCACTCAACTTGCGATCGAGAAAACTCGCCGCGCTGATCAGCGCCAGATGGGTCAACGCCTGGGGTGTGTTGCCCAGATGCCGTCCACGGTTGTCGAATTCCTCCGCGTACAGACCCAGCGGATTGGCGTAACGCAGCAGTTGCTCGAATTCCAGATGGGCCTTTTCCACTTGCCCGGCCCGAGCCAGACACTCGACGTACCAGAACGAGCACGCAGCAAAAGCGCCTTCAGTGCCCGACAAACCATCGATGCCGGCATCGTCGTTGCGGTAGCGGTAAACCATGCCGTCACGCACCAGATGCTTCTCGATCGCTTCCAGCGTCGCCAGCCACTTCGGATCCTTGGCGCTGACGAAGCGCACCAACGGCATCAGCAGCATCGAGCCATCCAGCGCGGTACCGCCTCGGTATTGCACGAAATGCCCACGCTCTTCGTTCCAGAAGTTGTCCCAGATGTCGGCATGAATCGCCTGACGGGTCTGGTCCCAGCGGGCAAAGGGCGCCGGCAGCGAGCGTTTCGAGGCCAGGCGGATTGCCCGGTCCAGTGCCACCCAGCACATCAGCCGTGAGTGCAGGAAGTGATGTTGCTCACCGCGCATTTCCCAGATGCCTACGTCCTTGGTCTGCCAGGTCTCACAGACCTGATCGACCACTTCCATCACATGTTTCCAGCCTTCTTGGGAAATCGCGTCGCCGTATTTGTTGACCAGATAAACGGCGTCCATCAGTTCGCCGAAGATATCCAGTTGAATCTGGTCGTAGGCGCCATTGCCGATGCGCACCGGTTTCGCGCCGCCATGCCCGGACAAATGCGTGAGTTCGGTTTCCGGCAGTTCCTGGCGGCCGTCGATCGCATAGAGGATGTTCAGCTTCATCGACGACTGGCCGCTGCAATCGCTGACCCGCCCGCGCAGCCAGCGCATGTAGGCATTGGCTTCGTCGACAAAGCCCAGGCGCATGAAGGCGTAAACGGTGAACGAGGCGTCGCGGATCCAGGTATAGCGATAGTCCCAGTTGCGTTCGCCGCCGGGTGTTTCCGGCAGACCGAAGGTGGCGGCGGCGAGGATTGCGCCGTGCTGGCGCGAGGTCAGCAGCTTGAGGGCGAGGGCCGAGCGGTTGACCATTTCGCGCCAGCGGCCGCGATAGTTGGACTGGCCGATCCAGTCGCGCCAGAACTTCAGGGTGCGCTCGATGCACAGTTGTGCGGCGCCTTCGGCGAAGCGCGGATCGTCGCTGGCGCCGAGCATGAACGCGGCGGTCTGATCCTGCTTGAGAGTGAATTGCCCGACCGCTGCATCGTTATCGACGCTCAAGGCTTGATCCGAGGCCAGCCGCAGTGTCGGCTGCCCGCTGGCGCTGAACAGCACATCCTTCTTGTCGATTGCGGCGCGAGTTTCAGCGCGGGCATAGTCATGCCGAACCGCGCAGCGCAGGTGAAACGTTGCCTGCCCGCTGACCACCCGTACCCGGCGCATCAGCAGCGGCAAGGCATCGTCGTTGTCGCCGATGGGCAGCAGATCGGTGATTTCCACCACGGCGTGGTCGCTGAGCCAGCGGGTCTGCAGGACGTTGGTGTCTGGCAGGTAAATCTGTTCGCGCCGGGCATCGGGCAGGTCCGGCGCGAGCTGAAAAATTCCCGCGTCGGGCGTGTCCAGCAGCGAACAGAAGATCGACGGGCTGTCGAACTCCGGCCAGCAGAAAAAATCCACGCTGCCCTTGTCATTGACCAGCGCGGCACTGCGCAGGTCGCCAATGATGCCGTGGGCGTCGATGGGGCTTTGTCGTTCGGGATGATGCTCAGCCATTGCCACGGAACTCCGGATAGAGGCTCATGCCGCCGTCGATGAACAAGGTGGTGCCGACGATGTAGTCGGAGGCATCGGAGGCGAGAAACACCACCGCGTTGGCCACGTCCTCGACATCGCCGATGCGCCCGTAAGGGATGAGTTTGAGCAGGGCCTGGCCCGCGTCGCCTTCGGTGGCGTCTTTGTTGATGGCCGTGCGGATCGCCCCCGGCGCGATGCCGTTGATGCGGATGCGCTGGTGGCTGACTTCCTGGGCCAGGGTCTGCATCAGCTGATCGACGCCGCCCTTGGACGCTGCGTAATTGACGTGCCCAGCCCACGGAATGCGCTGGTGCACCGAGCTCATGTGGATGATCTTGCCGGCGGCCCGGGACACGCCTTCGCGCACGCCCTGGCGATTGAAGATCCGCAGCGCGGCGCGGGCGCAGAGGAACTGGCCGGTGAGGTTGACGTCGATCACCGCGTTCCAGTCGGCCAGCGACATATCCACAGCCGCCGCGTCTTTTTGCAGGCCGGAATTGGCCACCAGAATGTCCAGTGTGCCGAAGGCGTCGAGGGTTTGCTGGAACAGCCGCTCCACGTCTTCTTCTTTCGAAACATCTGCGCCAATCGCGATGGCCTGACCACCGTCGGCGACGATCTGCCGGGCCAGCGCTTCGGCGGGCTCGGCCTGGCGGTTGTAGTTGATGACGACAGCGGCACCGGCAGCGGCCAGGGCTTTGGCGGCGCCGTGGCCGATGCCGGAACTGGCGCCGGTGACAAGAGCCACTTGGCGGGCGAGGGAAATCTGCATGAACGGTCGCGCCTTATGCGGGGATCTGATCTGCTGACCGGCATCCTTGAGTCAGAGTTCAGCGTGAATGCGAAGGGGCACGTAATCAAGTCGAGTCCCGCAGGGCTGTACGGGTTCAGATATGGTACCGGGCACTGTGTTTATGCCACTCCAGATTGCCGCCGATCCATGTACTCAATCCGGTGAGATAGCGCCGCAATACCGGCGAGCGCGTGCCTTTCATCAGCGTTGCGTGCAGGCGTTCGTATTCTTCCATCACTGCGTCATGGATATCGGCTGCCAGGTCGATTGCCTCTTGAAGCGAACAGTTGTGCCTGGCTGCCAGTAGATAAGGCAGCTTGAAGTCGCCGGTTTCGTTCAGGTGCTCTTTGTAAGCGGAATACAGATCGTTGACCAGAGTGGTCGCCAGCGAGGCCAGTGCGGTGACGTGGTGAATGTCTGGACGGGAATACGTATTGGCCGGGACTTCGTAGCCGCCGATCAGGTCGATCAGTACCAGGCATGGCCAGAAGCTGTTGACCTGCCGACTGGCCAGGTATTCGGCGACGGTGGGTTGAGTGCCATAGAGGCGCCAGGGACCTTCCGCCGCCATGGTGACGAACATGGCGATGGTGATCTGGCGCACCCGGGCGACTTGCGAGGGCGTGCAGAATTGGGCGACCCGTTTCATGTAGGCCAGCAATCCCCTGATTACCGGGTCGCACATTTGCTGCTTCAGGAGTTCTTTGTCGAACGGCGAAGGCAAATAGACCGGATCGATCGCGGTGAGGGCGAACGACAAGCTTTCGGCCACTGTCTCGGGGCGACCGCCGAGGGATTGATCGTCGCAATAGTGATCGTCCACCGCAAACAACGCCGCAAAGCATTGCGCCACGAGTAACAGTCGATCCGGATTATTCGTGTCGGCATGGCACAGCATTGCATAGCGACCGAAGTCGCTGGCGCGGATTTTTTCTTCCTTGCCGGCAAAGATCCCTATGTTCGATATCCACTCCATCAGGCGTTCGTTGACTTCCTGGCCCAACGCCTCATCAATGCGCGTAGGCGGCGGGCAGCGTACGGCACGGACGATAAAGGGGGCAGTGGCGCTGCGTGGCGTCCGGGCACTGCTGGATTGATTCATGGGGTGATCCTTTTCTCGGGGCCGATTGAGATGCTCACCGACGCGGTTCCTGTGCAGGGATGACAGGTCCATGTAAAACCTTTGGCGGAATTTGCGCACCTGTCATGTTTGACAGGTGCGCGGCTCAATGGACGAGCAGTCAACGACCTCCACTAAGCGTCAGGCAGGCAATTTGCGAAGCCAAAACCCTGAATCTTTCGCGGGTGCATTCCCTTCACATTCCACCAACAATTCCTCGCTTCCCCGCCCGTCAGGCTTTGTGGCAACTTGGCCGCCCCTGATGAGGCTGCATCCGATGGCAAACCCTTACCGCGAGTTGTTCAACGCCCCCGGCGCCCGGGCTTTTGTGATGGCCGCGATGATCGCGCGCATGCCGATTTCCATGACCGGCATCGGTGTCATCACCATGCTCTCGCAATTGACCGGCGGTTACGCGCTGGCGGGTGGGGTGGCGGCGACGTTTGCGTTGGCCACGGCGTTTTGCGCGCCGCAGGTGTCACGGCTGGTGGACCGTTTCGGCCAGGGTCGGGTGCTGCCGGTGGCGGCGCTGATCGGCGGGGGCGCGCTGCTGATGTTGCTGCTGTGCACCCGTTTGCAGGCGCCGACCTGGACCCTGTTTGTGTGCGCAGCATTGGCCGGTTGCATGCCGAGCATGTCGGCGATGGCGCGGGCACGCTGGACCGAAATCTATCGCGGCCAGCCGCAATTGCAGACCGCTTATGCATTGGAGTCGGTGCTCGACGAAGTCTGTTTCATCGTCGGCCCGCCGTTGTCGGTGGGCTTGTGCGTCGGCGTGTTTCCCGAGGCCGGGCCACTGGCGGCGCTGTTGATGCTGGCGATTGGCGTCACAGCGTTCGTCGCCCAGCGCAGCACCGAGCCGCCGGTGCATCCGCACGAATCGCAGCATCAAGGTTCGATCATTCGTTCCACCGACGTGCAATGGCTGCTGGCGTTGATGCTCGCCATGGGCGTGATTGTCGGCGTGGTGGATGTGGTCAGCGTCGCGTTCGCCCAGCAGCAGGGGCAGCCGGCGGCGGCGAGCATCGTGCTGTCGGTGTATGCCATCGGCTCCTGTCTGGCCGGGATTGCCTTCGGCGCGATGCGCTCGAAGCTGCCGTTGCCGCGCCTGTTTCTCTACGGCGGTCTGGCGACAGCGGTGACAACGCTGCCGTTGTTGCTGGCGAGCAACATTTTCGGGTTGGCCGTCGCGGTGTTCATTGCCGGGCTGTTCTTCTCGCCGACCCTGATCGTGGCGATGGCGTTGATCGAGCGCATCGTACCGCCGGCCAAACTCACCGAAGGCCTGACCTGGCTGGTGACCGGTTTGAGCATTGGCGTCGCCATCGGTGCCGCCGGTTCCGGCGCACTGGTGGATGCGTTCGGTGCCCGCAGCGGCTTCTGGCTGGCGATTGCCGCCGGGGCAGTGGTGCTGGGCTCGGCGGTGCAGAGCTTTCGTCACCTCAAATAATGCCGGTTACCAGCCCCGGCCCGAGTTCACCCAGAAATTGACCGACAGCGACGTCGACACCGATTCCACCTGATGGAACCAGCCTTCGGGCAGGAACAGCAGATCCCCGGCTTCCAGCGTCACCCGCATGAAGGTCACGTCGCGGGCCTTGGGGAAGCGCTCATAGTCCGGCGCATCCGGGTTGAAATCGCAGCCGTCCAGCCCGCCTTCCGGCGCGGTGGACCAGGTGCCCAGCGCTTCACGATGATGCGGTGCGGCGAGGGTGAACTTCTTTTGGCCCCAGACCTGGGCGAACAGGTTGTCGGTGTCATCGCGGTGCAGCGGGGTCAATGTGCCTTTGGGGCCGATCCAGATGCGCGGTGGGATGAACAGCGAAGCGTCGAAGTAGGGCGGGTACTGAATCTGCTCCATCAGCGCTGCCGGCAGAATGTTGTTGCCCATGTAGGCCGGTGGCTCTCCGTCCGCACCTTTGACCGCCGGGCTGTCCAGCGAGGCGATGAAATCGGCCATCGACGTGGAGCGGAAGTCCCGCTCGGTCGAGAACGTCTTTTTCACGTAATCGCCGTGGCGGGTGATGCCTTGCAGTTCGGCGAAATGCACCAGCGATTCTTCGCGGCTGAGCCTGAACAGCGGCCAGTCGTGCAAGGCATTGCTGATCACCACCGGAATACCGTTGGGCAGGTAGCGGCTCTCGAATTCGATCAGCGACAACTCGCTGCGCGGTCTGCGCTCGACGACGGTTTGCGCTGGCAGGCTGGCGGTGAGTTTTTCGCTGAAACGGGGCGGCGTCGGATAGCGCTTGTTCATGTCGACCTTTTCCACGGGCGCCACCCCCCGGCGAGCGTGGTCGATGATCTGCGGCAGCATCGTCGCCAGGCCCATGTTGCCGCTGATCTTCAGGCGACCGCTGGCAAACAGTTCCTCGACGTTGGCGATGCCGGCCATGATCCCGAGAAAGTCCTGCTCAGCGACTTCAATGGTCACGTCGGGGCTGGCATGGCGACCGGCCTCGGTGCGGCTGCTCGCGCTGACCTCGGACCAGAATGCCTGTGAACCCAATACGAATTGGAAAACGCCTTCGATACCGACCGCGCCGGCATTGGCGAACAGTTTGCCCAGAATGGTCTGCAGGTCCACGGTGAATCCTCGTTGTTGTTTTGGTCTGAACGGTTAACGAGCGTTTGTAACGGAAATTTACGAACTGCCGACTAATTTGCCCGGGCAGCCATCCGTACCCTCAACAGAGACATTTTTTCCGAGGGAAGCGTGGTGACCAAGTTGACCCTGCTGTGCCTGCCGTACTCCGGCGCCAGTGCCATGGTCTACAGCCGCTGGCGGCCGAAGCTGCCGCAGTGGCTGCAATTGCAACCGGTAGAGTTGCCGGGGCGCGGTGCCCGGTTCGGCGAACCGCTGCACACCGACATGCGGGCACTGGCCATGCAACTGGCCAGGGAACTGCGGCCGACACTCAAGGCCCCTTACGCACTGTTCGGCCATAGCCTGGGCGCCTTGCTGGCCTGCGAAATGGCTCATGCCTTGCGCGCGCTGGGCTGCCCGGAGCCGGTGGCACTGTTCGCCTCGGGCACCGCAGCGCCGACGTTGCGCGCCGATTACGACCGCGGCTTTGCCGAGCCCAAGACAGACGCCGAGCTGATCGATCAGCTGCGCACACTCAATGGCACCAGTGAGGAAGTGCTGGCCAATGAAGAGTTGATGAGCCTGACGCTGCCGATCCTGCGCGCCGATTTCCTGCTGTGCGGCAAATTCCAGCCGTTGCAGCGGCCGCTGCTCAACTGCCCGGTGCACGTACTCGGCGGCAAGGCCGACAAGGCCACCACCGAGCAGTTGATCGGCTGGAGCAAGGAAACCCGTGGCAGTTTCTCGGTGGACATGCTGGCCGGTGGGCACTTCTTCATTCATGAGCACGAAGCCAAGGTGCTGCGGGTGATCAAGGATCAGCTCGACGTGCATCATCGTCGACATGGCTTGATGGCCGCCGTCTAATCCGGACTCAGTACTGTCCAGAACCCTGTGAGGAGCGAGCAGGCTTGCTCCCGCAGGGTTTTTTATCGCCCGCAAATCCGCGCTGCACCTCCCTTCTGATAGTTCTTCTCAATCGCTAATTTTTCCGCTTTGCATTCGTTTTATAGGGACGACGTGCCTTTGTGCTGCCAGCCTACTGATTCGGATACCAAGAAATGAATGCTGAAGACTCCTTGAAACTTGCTCGCCGGTTTATCGGGTTGCCCCTGGAAAAGCGCCAGATGTTCCTCGCGGCCCTGCACAAGGAGGGCGTGGATTTCGCCCGTTTTCCGATTCCTCAAGGGGTCGAGGCCGATGATCGGCAGGCGCTGTCCTACGCGCAGCAGCGTATGTGGTTTCTCTGGCAGCTGGACCCGCACAGCGGCGCCTACAACTTGCCCGGTGCGGTGCGCCTGACGGGGCGCCTGAGCCTGGCCGCCCTCGACGCGGCGTTTGCCAGCCTGGTGGCGCGCCACGAAACCCTGCGCACGGTGTTCCAGCGGCAGGCCGACGACAGCCTGCTGCAAGTGCCGGCCGAAGCGCCGCTGGTGATCGAACACTTGGATTTCCGCGGTCTTGCAGAGCCCGAGCGCGAAGTCGCGGTGGCCGACGCCGCTCAGCAACAATCCTTGCAACCGTTCGATCTGGCCGTCGGCCCGCTGCTGCGGGTCAAGTTGCTCAAGCTCGACGAACAGGAGCACGTGCTGCTGTTGACCCTGCACCACATCGTTTCCGATGGCTGGTCGATGAACGTGCTGATCGACGAATTCATCCGTTGCTATGACGCCCATGAAGCCGGCCAGTCGCCGCAACTGGCGCCGTTGCCGATCCAGTACAGCGACTACGCACTGTGGCAGCGCCGCTGGCTGGAGGCGGGCGAGCAGGCCCGGCAGCTGGAATACTGGCAGGCGCAACTGGGCAATGAGCACCCGGTGCTGGAGTTGCCAACCGATCACCCGCGCCCGGCAATGCCGAGCTATCGCGGCACGCGCTACGAATTCGCCATCGACGGCGCGCTGGCGGAACAACTGCGCAGCAGCGCCCAGCAGCACAACATCACCTTGTTCATGTTGCTGCTCGGCGCCTTCAACGTGTTGCTGCATCGCTACACCGGGCAGTCGGACATTCGCGTCGGCGTGCCGATCGCCAACCGTAACCGGGGGGAAATCGAAGGCCTGATCGGCTTCTTCGTCAACACCCAGGTATTGCGTACCGAACTGGACGGACAGACGCGCGTCGCTGATCTGTTGCGTGCCGTCAAAGAGACCGCACTCGGTGCCCAGGCTCATCAGGACTTGCCGTTCGAGCGTCTGGTCGAAGCGCTGAAACTGGAACGCAGCCTCAGCCACACGCCGCTGTTCCAGGTGATGTACAACCATCAGCCGCAAGTCGCCGACATCAGCACCGTGAGCACGGCTTCCGGGCTGGAGCTGGGCGTCATCGAATGGCAGGGGCGCACCACCCAGTTCGATCTGACCCTGGACACCTACGAGAAGGGCGGCAGGCTGCACGCCGCGCTGACTTACGCCAACGATCTGTTCGACCCGCAGACCATCGCGCGCATGGCGCAGCACTGGCTCAATCTGCTGCGTGGCATGGTGCAGAACAGCAACCAGCGCATCAGCGATCTGCCGCTGCTGGAAGCGGCTGAATACCAACGCATGGTGTTCGACTGGAACAGCGTGGACGCCGGCACTGCCGAGGCGTCGAGCATCCATCGCTTGATCGAGCAACAGGTTGCCGCCCAGCCGGGCGCGCTGGCCGTGACCTTTGGCGAGCAAACCTTCACCTATGCCGAGATCGATGCGCGGGCCAATGCGCTGGCGCACAAACTGATCGAGTGCGGCGTCAGTCCGGAAGTCCGGGTTGGCGTTGCCATGCAGCGTTCCGACAGCCTGCTGGTGGCATTGCTGGCGGTGCTCAAGGCCGGCGGCGCCTATGTACCGCTGGACCCGGATTATCCGGCGGATCGTGTTGCCTACATGCTTGAAGACAGCCGCGCGCTGGTGCTGCTGACCGAGCACGCCGTGGCCGAGACCCTCTCCGTCAGCGCCGAAACCCAGGTGCTGTTGCTGGACCGGATCGGCGCAGAACTGGCGGCGTATCCGTCCCGTTCGCCCGTCACGGCGGTGACACCGGACAACCTCGCCTACGTGATCTACACCTCCGGCTCCACCGGCAAACCGAAAGGCGTGGCCATCGCGCACCGCAACGTGCAGGCCTTGATCGACTGGTCGCGCGCGGTCTACAGCCGCGATGACATTCAAGGTGTGCTGGCGTCGACGTCGGTGTGTTTCGACCTGTCCGTGTGGGAGCTGTTTGTCACCCTCGCCAACGGCGGCTCGCTGATCATCGCGCGCAATGCCCTGGAGTTGCCGCAACTGCCGGCGCGCGATCAGGTACGGTTGATCAACACCGTGCCTTCGGCGATCAATGCCTTGCAGCGCGACGGTGCGATCCCGTCGAGCGTGCGCATCATCAACCTCGCGGGCGAGCCGCTGAAGCAAAGCCTGGTTGAAGCGCTGTATCAGCAGGCCAGCGTCGAGCACGTCTATGACCTGTACGGCCCGTCGGAAGACACCACGTATTCCACCTGGACCCGTCGTGCGGCGGGCGGTACGCCGAGCATCGGTCGACCACTGACCGGCACCGCCAGCTATCTGCTGGACGCCGATCTGCAACCGGTGCCGCAAGGCGCGGCAGCCGAACTGTATCTGGCGGGGGCCGGCATCACCCGTGGCTATCTGGGCCGCGCGGCGATGACCGCCGAGAAGTACGTGCCCAATCCATTCGCCAACAACGGCGAGCGTCTGTACCGCACTGGCGACCTGACCCGTTATCAGGCCGATGGCGCGCTGCAATACGTCGGCCGGATCGACCATCAGGTGAAGGTGCGCGGTTTCCGCATCGAACTCGGCGAAATCGAAGCGCGGCTGTTGCAGCAGGGCGCGGTGCGCGAGCTGGCGGTGCTGGCTCAGGAAGGCGCCAGCGGCCAGCAATTGGTGGCCTACATCGTGCCGACCGACGCGGCCGTGCTGGCGGCGGATGCCGATGCCCAGGCAAGCCTGCGCGAAACCCTGAAAGCGGCGCTGCGCCAACATTTGCCGGACTACATGGTGCCGGCGTACCTGCTGTTCCTCGAGCAATTGCCGCTGACGCCCAACGGCAAACTCGATCGCAAGGCGTTGCCGGCCGTCGATGGCAGCCAGCAACAACGCGAACACGTGGCGCCACGCAGCGCCCTGGAAAAAGCCCTGGCGGCAATCTGGCAGGACGTGTTGTCGATTGAAAACGTCGGCCTCGAGGACAACTTCTTTGAACTGGGCGGCGACTCCATTGTGTCGATGCAAGTGGTCAGCCGCGCCCGTCAGGCCGGGATCGTGCTGAGCCCCAAAGAACTGTTCCAGCACCAGACCATCCGCAGTCTGGCGCAAGTCGCCCGTCAGGGTCAGCAGACTCTGATCGACCAAGGCCCGGCCGTAGGCGCCGTGGCGCTGACGCCGGTGCAGCAGTGGTTCTTTGAGCAAGACATTCCTCAACGTCAGCACTGGAACCAGTCGCTGTTGCTGACGGCGCAACAGCCTGTCGACGCTGGCGCGCTGGAGCGCGCGCTGAGCCAGTTGCTCAACCATCACGACGCGCTGCGCCTGCGCTACGAATCGACTGCCGAGGGCTGGCAGCAGGCGTATGCTGCGCCAACCGGCGAGTCGGTGTTGTGGCAACGCAGCGCGCAATCGCTGGAAGATCTCAAGGCCTTGTGCGATGAAGCCCAGCGCAGTCTGGGCTTGAACAATGGGCCATTGTTGCGCGCGATGCTGGTGAATATGGCCGACGGCGGCCAGCGATTGCTGCTGGTCGCGCATCACCTGGTGATCGACGGCGTGTCGTGGCGCGTGCTGCTGGAAGACTTGCAAGCCGCATACACTCACGCCCTGAGCGGCGGGATCAGTGCGTTGCCAGGCAAGACCAGCTCGTATCAGCAGTGGGTCGCTCGCCTGCAAGGGTATTTGCCGACTTTCGCCGAAAGCCTCGATTACTGGCAGGCGCAGCTGCGTGACGCACCGCGTGCCGAACTGCCCTGCGAGCGTCCTGACGGCGCACTGGAAAACCGTTTCGAAGACAAGGTCGAGCTCAAGCTCAGCGCCGAGCAGACCCGCAAGTTGCTGCAACAGGCGCCGGCGGCCTATCGCACCCAGGTCAACGACCTGCTGCTGACCGCGCTGGCCCGCGTGGTCTGCCGCTGGAGCGGCCAGGCCAGCACCCTGATTCAACTGGAAGGTCACGGTCGCGAAGACCTGTTCGATGACATCGACCTGACCCGCACCCTTGGCTGGTTCACCAGCCTGTTCCCAGTCAATCTTCGCCCGGCGGACAACCTGGGCGCTTCGATCAAGGCCATCAAGGAACAACTGCGTGCCGTGCCGGACAAAGGCCTGAGCTACGGCGCACTGCGTTATCTGGCGGACGCGCAAACGGCGGCGTCGCTGAACAGCGACGTCAAACCGCGCATCACCTTCAACTACCTCGGCCAGTTCGACCGTCAGTTCGATGAAGCGGCACTGTTTGTGCCGTCCGGTGAAGGGGGGGGGGAAGCGCAGGATCCGTCGGCGCCGCTGGCCAACTGGCTGACGGTCGAAGGCCAGGTGTACGGCGGCGAGCTGGCGCTGAACTGGGGCTTCAGCCGGGAGATGTTCGACACGGCGACCGTGCAGCAACTGGCGGATCAATACGCCCTTGAACTCAATGCCCTGATCGACCATTGCTGTGCGCTCGAAGCGCCGCAAGCGACGCCGTCGGACTTCCCGCTGGCACGGGTGACCCAGGCGCAACTCGATGCGCTGCCGGTGCCGGCCGGTGAACTGGAGGATCTCTATCCGCTGTCGCCGATGCAGCAGGGCCTGCTGTTCCATACCCTGTACGAGCAAGCGGCGGGCGAGTACATCAACCAGATGCGCGTCGACGTTCAAGGCATCGATCCACAACGTTTCCGCGATGCGTGGCAAGCCACTGTAGATGCTCAGGACATCCTGCGCAGCGGGTTTGTCTGGCAGGGCGAGTTGGCCGAGCCGGTGCAAATCGTCCACAAGCAGGTGCAGTTGCCGTTCACGTCGCTGGACTGGCGCACCCGTGATGATCAGCCACAAGCCCTCGCGGCGCTGGCCGATGCCGAGCGCCAACAAGGCTTCGACCTGACCTGCGCGCCGCTGCTGCGTCTGGTGCTGGTGCAGACCGGCGCCGAGCAGTGGCATCTGATCTACACCCATCACCACATCCTGATGGACGGCTGGAGCAACTCGCAGTTGCTCGGTGAAGTGTTGCAGCGCTACAGCGGGCAGATTCCGGCGAATGCCGGCGGCCGCTATCGCGACTACATTGCCTGGTTGCAACGTCAGGACGCTCGACTCAGAGAAAACTTCTGGGGCGAGCAACTGGCCGCCCTGCAAGAGCCGACCCGTCTGGCCCGTGTGGCCTCGACCAGCGACGGCCAGAGCGGTCACGGCGATCACTTCCAGACCCTCGACGTGGCGCAAACCCGTGTGCTGGAAACCTTCGCCCGCCAGCAGAAAGTCACCGTCAACACCTTGATCCAGGCCGCGTGGCTGCTGTTGCTGCAACGCTACACCGGTCACGAAGCGGTGGCGTTCGGGGCCACGGTCGCCGGGCGTCCGGCGGACTTGCCGGGTATCGAGCAGCAAGTCGGACTGTTCATCAACACCTTGCCAGTGATCGGTGCGCCGCGTCCCGATCAAAGCGTGGGCCACTGGCTGCAAACCGTGCAGGCGCAGAACCTCGGCCTGCGCGATTTCGAGCACACGCCGCTGGCGGACATTCAGCGTTGGGCCGGGCAGGGCGGTGAAGCGCTGTTCGACAACATTCTGGTGTTCGAAAACTACCCGATTGCCCAGGCCCTGAAGCAAGGCGCCGATCAGGGCGTGGTGTTCGGCGAAGTCGCCAACCTGGAACAGACTCACTATGCGTTGAGCGTCGCCGTCACGCTCGGTGAACAACTGGCGCTGCACTACAGCTTCGACCGTGGTCATTTCGCCCCCGCTGCCATCGAAGGCATCAGCGCGCACCTGCTGCAATTGCTGGAGCAGTTTGCTGTGTCGGCCGAGCGCAGCCTCGGTGAAATTGCCCTGGCCGATGCCGGCGAACACGCCCGCCAACAAGCCGATAACCACCCGCAGCCGTACCCGGTGGACATCGCTGTGCACCAGCGGATCAGCGCCCTGGCCGCTGAGCGTCCGCAGCGCACGGCGGTGATTTTCAACGGCCAGCACTTCAGCTATGGCGAGATCGATCAGCGCGCCAATCAACTGGCCCACGCGCTGATTGCACGCGGTGTCGGTGCCGAAACCCGGGTCGGCGTAGCCTTGCCGCGCAGCGAATCAGTGATCGTTGCCTTGCTGGCCGTGCTCAAGGCGGGCGGTGCCTATGTGCCGCTGGACACCAGCTATCCGCGCGAGCGTCTGGCGTACCTGATCGAGGATTCGGGGCTGGCGCTGCTGATCAGCGATTCGCCGGTGTCGGCGCAACTGCCGGTCGCCGAATCGGTACCGGTGCTGGAACTGGACCGCCTCGACTTGCGCGAGTGGCCGATCAAGGCACCGCAGGTGCAGCTCGATCCGGACAACCTCGCCTACGTGATTTACACCTCCGGTTCTACCGGCAATCCGAAGGGTGTCAGCGTTGCCCACGGTCCGCTGGCGATGCACTGCCAGGCCATCGGTCAGCGTTATGAAATGCGTGACAGCGACTGCGAATTCCACTTCATGTCGTTCGCCTTCGACGGTGCCCACGAGCGCTGGCTGACCAGCCTGACCCACGGTGCCTCGCTGCTCATCCGCGACGACACGCTGTGGACCCCGGAGCAGACGTACAACGCAATGCGTGAACACGGCGTGACCGTGGTCGCGTTCCCGCCGGTGTACTTGCAACAACTGGCCGAACACGCCGAGCGCGAGGGTCATCCACCCAAGGTGCGCATTTACTGCTTCGGCGGTGACGCGGTGCCGAGCGCCAGTTTCGAACGGGTCAAACGCGCCCTTGATCCGGACTACATCATCAACGGTTACGGGCCGACCGAAACCGTGGTCACGCCGCTGATCTGGAAGGCCGGCCGCGAAGTGCCGTGCGGTGCAGCCTACGCGCCGATCGGCAGCCGTATCGGCGACCGCAGCGCCTATGTGCTTGACGCCGATCTGAACCTGTTGCCGCAAGGCATGGCCGGTGAGTTGTACCTTGGCGGCACGGGCCTGGCGCGCGGTTACCTCAACCGTCCGGGGCTGACGGCGGAGCGTTTCGTCGCGGATCCGTTCAGCCACACCGGCGGTTTGCTGTACCGCACCGGCGACCTGGTGCGCCAGCGCGCCGACGGCACTTTCGACTACCTGGATCGCATCGACAATCAGGTGAAGATCCGTGGTTTCCGGATCGAACTGGGGGAAATCGAAGCCTGCCTGCAAGCCCTCGACGGCGTGCGCGAAGCGGTGGTCGTGGCCCAGGAAGGCAGCGCCGGCAGCGGCAAGCGTCTGGTGGCCTACGTGGTCGGTGATTCGGCCCGCGAGGATTTCGCCGAAGACCTGCGCGAGCAACTCAAAGCCACGCTACCGGCGCACATGGTGCCGGCCTACGTGCTGCGTCTGGAACGCATGCCGCTGACGCCGAACGGCAAACTCGACCGCAAGAACCTGCCGAAACCGGATGTCAGCCAACTGCAACAAGCCTACGTCGCGCCGCAAACCGTGCTGGAGCAGCAACTGGCGACGATCTGGCAGGACGTGCTGAAGCTTCAGCAGGTGGGTGTCAGCGACAACTTCTTCGAGCTGGGTGGCGATTCGATCATCTCGATCCAGGTGGTCAGTCGTGCGCGGCAGGCCGGGATCCGCTTCACGCCGAAAGACCTGTTCCAGCACCAGACCATTGCTGCACTGGCGGCGGTGGCCAAAGTGGGCGAGCAGGCGCAAGCGATCGATCAGGGCCCGGTGACTGGCGCGCTGCCGTTGCTGGCGGTGCAGCAGGCCTTCTTCGAACAGGACATCCCCGAGCGTCAGCACTGGAACCAGGCGGTGATGCTCAAGCCGACTCAGCTGGTGCAGGCGGCGGCGCTGGAGCAGGCGCTGAACGCGCTGGTCGCGCACCACGATGCTTTGCGCCTGAGTTTCGTCGAGCAGGCCGATGGCTGGCACGCCGAGTACCGCGACGTCGACAGCCGTGACGACGCTCTGCTGTGGACTGTCGATGTGGCCGATGGCGCCGCGCTGGAAGCGGTGGCCAACGAGGCGCAACGCAGCCTCGATCTGCAAGCCGGGCCGCTGCTGCGTGCAGTGCTGGCGAACCTCGACGACGGCAGCCAGCGGTTGTTGCTGGCGATCCATCACCTGGTGGTGGACGGCGTGTCGTGGCGGATTCTGTTCGATGATCTGCAAAGCGCTTACCGGCAGATTGCAGCGGGTGAGTCCCTGCAATTGCCGGCTAAAACCAGCGCCGCCAAGGCCTGGGCCGAGCACCTGCAGACCTACGCCCGCAGCAGCGAGCTGCGCGCCGAACTGGCGTATTGGCAGGAGCAGCTTCAAGGCGCCGATGTCGCGCTGCCGCTGGACAACGCCGACGGTGGTCTGCAAAACCGTCACGCGCTGACCGTGCGTACCCGTCTGGACAAGGCCCTGACCCGTCAGTTGTTGCAGGACGCTCCGGCGGCCTATCGCACCCAGGTCAATGACCTGCTGTTGACCGCACTGGCCCGCGTGATGGTGCGCTGGACAGGCGCCGACAGTGCGCTGATTCAACTCGAAGGCCATGGCCGTGAAGAGCTGTTCGATAGCATCGACCTGACCCGCACCGTGGGCTGGTTCACCACCGTGTACCCGGCCAGACTGACGCCGGTGGCAGGGCTGGGCGCGTCGCTGAAACAGATCAAGGAGCAACTGCGCGCGATCCCCAACAAAGGCATCGGTTTCGGTGCGCTGGCGTATCTGGGCGAGGAGGCGGATCGTGCCGCCCTCGCGCAGCTGCCGGTTCCGCGCCTGACCTTCAACTACCTGGGCCAGTTCGACGGCAGCTTCGACGCCGCCGATGGCGCGCTGTTCGTGCCGTCCAGCGAAGCGGCGGGCGATGAGCTGGATGCCAATGCGCCGCTGGCCAACCAGTTGGCGCTCAACGGCCAGGTGTATGGCGGCGAACTGAACCTGGGCTGGACGTTCAGCCATGAGATGTTCGATGAGGCAACGATTCAGCGTCTGGCCGATGATTACGCCCAGGAACTGCAAGCGCTGATCGCGCATTGCTGCCAGGCCGGTCATCACGGGGTCACGCCGTCGGACTTCCCGCTGGCGCGCTTGAGCCAGGCTCAACTGGACGGCTTGCCGCTGGCGCCGCAGTCGATCGAAGACGTTTATCCGCTGTCGCCGATGCAGCAGGGCATGCTGTTTCACGCGGTGTATGAAGAGTCCACCGGCAACTACATCAACCAGATGCGCCTGGACGTCGAAGGCCTCGACCCCGAGCGTTTCCATCAGGCCTGGCAGGCCGCCGTCGATGCGCACGACATTCTGCGTACGCGGTTCGTCTGGCAGGGCGAGCTGGATGCGCCGGTGCAAGTGGTCAGCAAGCACGCGCAAATGCCTTACAGCCTGCACGATTGGCGTGCACAGCCGCAGCGGGAAGACGCGTTGCAGACCCTGGCTGACGCCGAGCGTCAGAGCCTGGACCTGAATGCATCGACCCTGCTGCGTCTGGTGATCGTACGTATTGATGATCAGCGTCATCACTTGATCTACACCAACCACCACATCCTGATGGATGGCTGGAGCAACTCGCAGTTGCTCGGCGAAGTGCTGCAACGCTACAGCGGCAAGTTCAGTGCCGCGCACGCAGGTCGCTACGGCGACTACATCGGCTGGTTGCAGCGTCAGGACGCGGCGGCGAGCGAGGCGTTCTGGCTGCCGGCGTTGCGCACGCTGGACGAGCCGACGCGCCTGGCTCACGCCATCGCCCGGCCGAAAGATGCGCCGGCGGTGCAAGGCTACGGCGACCATTATCGCGTGCTGGACAGCGAGCAGACTGCTCGTCTGGGTGAGTTCGCCCGGGCTTCCAAAGTCACCGTCAACACCCTCGTTCAGGCCGCATGGCTGCTGGTGCTGCAACGCTACACCGGCAAGGCCAGCGTCGCGTTCGGCGCCACCGTGGCGGGGCGTCCGGCGGACTTGCCGGGAATCGAGCAACAGATTGGTCTGTTCATCAACACCTTGCCGGTGATCGCCAGCCCACGGCCCGAGCAATCGCTCGGCAGCTGGCTGCAAGCGGTGCAGGCGCAAAACCTCGCGCTGCGCGAGTTCGAACACACCGCGCTGTTCGATATCCAGCGCTGGGCCGGGCAGGGCGGTGAAGCGCTGTTCGACAACATTCTGGTGTTCGAAAACTACCCGATTGCCCAGGCGCTGGAGCAGGGCGCACCGCAAGGTCTGCGCTTCGGCCCGGTGGCCAACCACGAACAGACCAACTACCCGCTGACCCTGGGCGTAAGCCTGGAAGGCACGCTGGAAGTGCATTACAGCTTTGACCGCGAGCACTTTGCCGACGCCACCGTCGAGCAGTTGGGCGCGCAGTTGAACCACGTGCTGATGCAGATGGCCGCCGGTTCCGATCAACGTTGCCTGGGCGACCTGCAACTGCTCGATGCGGCTGCACGTGAGCTGGCACTCAACGATTGGGGCTATTGCGCCGGGCACTACCCGACTGCGCTGCATGTGCATCAATTGTTCGAACAGCAAGTGCAACGGGCGCCGGATCAGGTCGCGCTGTACTTTGCCGATCAACATCTGACGTACGCCGCACTCAACCAGCAGGCCAACCGTCTGGCGCACACCTTGCGTCAGCGCGGCGTCGGTCCTGACGTGCTGGTGGGGATCGCGGTCGAGCGTTCGCTGGAGATGATTGTCAGCCTGCTGGCGGTGCTCAAGGCCGGCGGCGCCTATGTGCCGCTGGACCCGCAATACCCGGGTGATCGCCTGACCTGCATGATCGAAGACAGCGGCCTGCTCCTTTTGCTGAGCCAGAGCCATTTGCTGGAGCGTCTGCCGCAGGTCGCAGGCGTCGAGGTGCTGTGTGTTGATCGTCAACCAGAGCAGCTCCAAAGCGCTGATCTGCCGAACCTGACCCTGGCCGATAATCTCGCTTACGTGATGTTCACCTCGGGCTCCACCGGGCGTCCGAAAGGCGTGGGGATCAATCAGGCGTCGCTGACCAAGCACGCCTGCGTGACCGTGGACCTGATGGCGTTGACCGCGCAGGACTGCGTGCTGCAATTCTCGACGTTCAACTTCGACGGTTTCGTCGAACAGCTTTACCCGGCGCTGATCACCGGTGCTTCGGTGGTGCTGCGCGGCACCGAGATCTGGGACAGCGAAACCCTGTACAGCGAGATGCTCGACAAGCGCATCAGCGTGATCGACCTGACCACCGCCTACTGGGGCATGCTGGCCAAGGACTTCGCCGAAGTCGGCCCACGTGACTACGGCGTTTTGCGTCAGGTGCATGCCGGCGGTGAAGCGATGCCGCCCGAAGGCATGGCGGCCTGGAACAAGGCCGGTCTGGCCCACGTTCGTTTGCTCAACACCTACGGCCCGACCGAAGCCACCGTGACTGCCACGTCGCTGGATTGTGGCGACTACGTGACCGGTGCCGAGCCGACGCCATCGACCTTGCCGATCGGTTCGGCGTTGCCGGGCCGTTCCATCTACCTGCTGGACATTGCCGGCCAACCGGTGCCGGTCGGCGCGGTGGGCGAGCTGATGATCGGCGGCGAATTGCTCGCTCGCGGTTATTTCAACCGTCCGGACCTGAGCGCCGAGCGCTTCATGCCCGACCCGTTCTCGGTGCAGCCGGGGGCACGTCTGTATCGCACCGGTGACCTGGCGCGGTTCCGGGCCGACGGGGTGATCGAGTACATCGGCCGTGTCGACCATCAGGTGAAGATTCGCGGTTTCCGTATCGAACTGGGTGAAATCGAAGCGCGTCTGCTGGATGCCCCCACCGTCCGCGAAACGCTGGTGATGGCGGTGGCCGGGCCAAGCGGTCAGCAACTGGTGGCCTACGTGGTGCCGACCGACGCCGAACCGGTCATGTCTGACAGCGAGCTGCAAAGCGAACTGCGCCGTGCATTGCGCGAGCAGCTTCAGCAAACCCTGCCGGATTACATGGTGCCGACACACCTGTTGTTCCTGGCAAAAATGCCGCTGTCGCCCAACGGAAAACTCGATCGTCACGCGTTGCCGAAACCCGACGCGGCGCAGGCGCAGCAGGATTACCTGGCCGCCACCAATGCCGCCGAGCAAACGCTGGTGGACATCTGGCAAGCGGTGCTGGGCCTGGCGCAAGTCGGTGTGACCGACAACTTCTTCGAACTGGGCGGTGACTCGATCGTCTCGATTCAAGTGGTCAGCCGCGCCCGTCAGGCGGGTATTCATTTCAGTCCGAAAGACCTGTTCCAGCACCAGACCATTCAAGGTCTGGCCAGCGTCGCGCGGGTCGGCGAGGGCGGTTTTGTCATCGACCAGTCGCCGGTCACCGGTGCATCGCTGTTGCTGCCGGCGCAGTTGCAGTTCTTCGAAGAAGGCGTGGCCGAGCCGCATCACTGGAACCAGTCGGTGCTGCTCAACACCTCGCAGACTCTGGACGCTGCGCATCTGAAAGCTGCCCTCGACGCGTTGATCGAGCATCACGACGCACTGCGCTTGTCGTTTGTGTCGGTTAACGGCCTATGGACCGCGCAACACCTGGCGGTCGACGAGCTGCCGGAGGATCTGCTGTGGCAAACCCAGGTCACAGACGCCGCCGAGCTCGAAGCGCTGGGCCTGGAAGCGCAACGCAGCCTCGCCCTCGGCGGGCCGTTGTTGCGCGCGGTGCTGGCGACGCTGGCGGACGGTACTCAGCGGCTGTTGCTGGTGATCCATCACCTGGTGGTCGACGGCGTTTCGTGGCGTGTTCTGCTGGAAGACCTGCAAGGGCTTTACCAGCAAATCAGCAACGCTCAGCCGGTGAAACTGCCGGCCCGGACCAGCGCGTTCAAAACCTGGGCCGAGCGCCTGCACGCTTATGCAAGCAGTGAAGCGCTGCTGGCCGAGCAACCGTACTGGCTCGAACAGCTGCAAAACGTGTCCAGCCAGTTGCCGGTGGATCATGCCGATGGCAGCTTGCAGAGCCGTCATGAACACACGGTGCAGACCCGACTCGGCGCCGAGCTGACCCGCCAACTGCTGCAAGACGCGCCAGCGGCCTACCGCACCCAGGTCAACGACCTGTTGCTGACCGCACTGGCACGGGTGATCAGCCGTTGGACCGGCGAGGATTCGACGCTGATTCAGCTCGAAGGCCATGGCCGCGAAGACCTGTTCGCCGACATCGACCTGAGCCGCAGCGTCGGCTGGTTCACCAGTCTGTTCCCGGTCAGGCTGACTGCCGGCGTCGAACTCGGCGCTTCGCTCAAAGCGGTCAAGGAGCAACTGCGCGCCATCCCGAACAAAGGCATCGGCTTCGGTGTGTTGCGTTATCTGGGCAGCGATGCGGTACGCGAAACCCTGCGTGCCTTGCCGCAACCGGCGATCACGTTCAATTACCTGGGGCAGTTCGACAGCAGCTTCGACGCGGGGCAGGCCGCCCTGTTCACGCCAGCCAGTGAAGCGCGCGGTGCCGAGCAGAGCCTGGACGCCTTGCTCAGCAGTCCGTTGACCCTTAACGGCGGCATTTATGGCGGCGAATTCAGCCTTGGCTGGACCTTCAGTGAACGCATGTTCGAGCGCGGCACCGTTCAGGCTCTGGCCGATGATTACGCCCAGGAACTGGCGGCGCTGATCGAACATTGCTGCCGCGACGGCATGCACGGTGTGACGCCGTCGGACTTCCCGCTGGCGCCGCTGAGCCAGGCACAACTCGATGGGTTGCCGCTGCCGTCGTCGCTGATCGAAGACATCTATCCGCTGTCGCCGATGCAGCAAGGCATGCTGTTCCACACGCTGTACGAGGAAGAGGCCGGCGATTACATCAACCAGACCCGCGCCGATGTGCAGGGGCTGGATGTCGAGCGCTTCCGTGCTGCCTGGCAGGCAGCGTTGCAGGCGCATGACGTACTGCGCAGCGGATTCCTGTGGCAGGGCGAGCGTCCGGTGCAGGTGGTGCATAAACAGGTCGAACTGCCGTTCAGCGTGCAGGACTGGCGTGGTCGCCGTGACTATCAGGCCGACCTCGACGCACTGGCCGCGCAGGAGCGCAAACGGGGCTTCGAACTGACCGCTGCGCCGTTGCTGCGCCTGTGTCTGGTGCGCATCGATGATGACACCTGTCACCTGATCTACACCAACCATCACATCCTGATGGATGGCTGGGGCAACTCGCAGTTGATGGGCGAAGTGCTGCACCGCTACAGCGGTCAGCCGCTGGCGCAATCGGTGGGACGTTATCGCGACTACATCGCCTGGCTGCAACGTCAGGACGGCAGCGTCAGCGAGTCTTTCTGGAAAACCCAGTTGGCCGACCTGCAAGAGCCGACCCGTCTGACTCAGGCCATCGCCCGTCGTGATGACCTGATGGACGTCGCGGGGTATGCCGATCATCAGCGCGTCATGAATGCCGCTGCCACCCGGCAACTGGCCGAGTTCGCCCGTGAGCAGAAAGTCACCCTCAACACCCTGGTGCAAGCGGCGTGGCTGCTGTTGCTGCAACGCTACAGCGGTCAGGACACGGTCGCCTTCGGTGCAACGGTGGCCGGGCGTCCGGCGGATCTCAAAGGCATCGAGCAGCAGATCGGGCTGTTCATCAACACCTTGCCGGTGATCGGCACCCCGCGAGCCGAGCAGAGTGTCGGCCAGTGGTTGCACACCGTGCAGACGCAAAACCTGAGCCTGCGCGAGCACGAACACACGCCGCTGTTCGAGATCCAGCGCTGGGCCGGCAAGGGCGGTGACGCCCTGTTCGACAGCATTCTGGTGTTCGAGAACTACCCGGTATCGGAGGCCATGCAACAGGGTGCGCCGGCCGGATTGCGCTTCACCGACGTCACCAACCACGAGCAGACCAACTACCCGTTGACTCTCGCCGTGAGCATGGGCGACACCCTGTCGCTGCACTTCAGCTACGGCCGTGCGCATTTTGCCGAAGTCGACATTGCGCGACTGGGCGAACACTTGCACAACCTGCTGACGCAGATGATGCAGGGCGGCGCTTTGGCGTTGGGCCAACTGGAGTTGCTCTCCAGCGAGGAGCAACAGCAGCAGGTCGAACAATGGAACGCCACGACCACCGAATACCCGCTGTCGCGCAGCGTGCATTCGCTGATCGAGGATCAGGTACGTGCTACCCCGGACGCTCTGGCGCTGGTGTTCGGCGAACAACGTTTGACCTATGCCCAGCTCAACGCCCGGGCCAATCGGCTGGCAGATGTGTTGATCGAACACGGTGTCGGCCCGGAAGTGCTGGTCGGGATTTCGGTCGAGCGCTCGCTGGAAATGGTTGTCGGTTTGCTGGCGATTCTCAAGGCCGGCGGTGCCTATCTGCCGCTGGATCCTGAGTACCCGCAGGATCGTCTGGCCTACATGTTCGAGGACAGCGGGGTTGCGCTGTTGCTGACCCAAAGTCATCTGCTGGCGCAACTGCCGGTTCCGGCCGGGCTGCACAGTCTGGTGCTGGATCAGGACGGTGATTGGCTCGAAGGTCGCAGCGAAGCCAACCCGGCGCTGAACATCGATCCGGAAAACCTCGCCTACGTGATCTACACCTCGGGCTCGACCGGCAAACCGAAAGGCGCGGGCAACCGCCACTCGGCGCTGGTCAACC